>JBMOOM010000117.1:0-32198 GCA_049323275.1 Pseudomonadota bacterium | reverse complement strand
ATCCGGAAGTGATCGCGGCCGCGCGCGCCGAAGGCATCCCCGAGGACTGGATCAAGGGCGCCCGGAACTCGCCGATCTGGAAGATGGCGATGGAGTGGAAGATCGCCTTCCCGCTGCATCCCGAATATCGCACCCTGCCGATGGTCTGGTATGTCCCGCCGCTCTCGCCGATCCAGAATGCGCTCGAAGCCGGACGGATCGCCGCTGAGGACAACATGCCAGATGTCCACTCCTTGCGCATTCCGGTGCGCTATCTCGCCAACATGCTGACCGCCGGCGACGAGGCCCCTGTCGTCTCGGCGCTGGAGCGCATGCTCGCCATGCGCGCCTATATGCGCTCGAAGTCGGTCGACGGAGTTATAAATCTCGGCGTGGCCAAGCGCGTTGACCTGACGCCGCAGCAGATCGACGAAATGTATCAGCTGCTCGCCATCGCCAATTACGAAGACCGCTTCGTCATCCCGACTACCCATCGCGAGCTGGTCGAGGACGCCTATGACCTAAAGGGCGGCTGCGGCTTCACCGACGGCAATGGCTGCTCGACCGGCCATTCGCGCGCCTCGCTCTTCGGCGGCAAGAAATTCCGCAGCCCTCAGGAGTTCATCGCATGAAAACCTTCAAGGCTCTTTCAGCGCTGCTGGCCTATCCGAGCGACGAGCTGCAGCAGGCGATCCCGGCGATCCGCAATATTCTCGCCGAAGGCGTGCTGCCGCCGTCCGCCGTGAGAAAACTGGAGCCGTTGCTCTCTTCGCTGGCGACAGGCGATCTCTATGACCTGCAGGAGCGCTACGTGCTCCTGTTCGACCGCTCGCGGACGCTGTCGCTGAACCTCTTCGAGCATATCCATGGCGAGAGCCGCGACCGCGGCGGCGCCATGGTCGATCTGCTCGAAACCTATCGCGCCGGCGGCTTCGAGCTTGCCGGCCCGGAATTGCCGGACCACTTGCCGGTGCTTCTCGAATTTGTCTCCACCCGCCCCCTCGACGAGGCCCGGGCGATGCTTGCCGACGCCGGCCATATCCTCGCCGCGCTGGCCGAGCGGCTGGCCCGCCGCGAAACGGTCTATGCCGCTGTTCTCGAGGCGCTGGCGGCGTTCGCCATGGCGGATGCGGCGGCCGAGGAAGCGCAGGCGCTGCTCTCGCAGCAGGACGACAATCCCGAAGACCTCGCCGCGCTCGATGCAGTCTGGGCGGAGGCGCAGGTCACCTTCGGTCCCGATCCGAATGCCGGTTGTCCGGTCAGCCGGGACATTCTCGCCCGCATGGGACCGGCGCCCGCGCCGGCCGCACAATGAACAGGGAACCGTGATGCACAATTTCCTCTTCGGTATCTATCCCTATATCGCCATCACCGTGATGGTGATCGCGAGCATCGCCCGCTATGAGCGCGACCCGTTCACCTGGAAGTCGAAGTCGAGCCAGCTTCTGCGCAAGAAGCAGTTCGTCGCCGGTTCGGTTCTCTTCCATGTGGGCGTGCTGATGATCTTCGCCGGACACCTTGTGGGACTTCTGACCCCGATCCAGATCTTCGACATGCTGAGCGTCGGCCATGCGACGAAGCAGCTCCTCGCCATCGTCGCCGGCGGCGTGGCCGGACTCATGGCGCTGGTGGGCGGCATGCTGCTCCTGCACCGGCGGCTGTTCGATCCGCGCATCCGCGCCAATTCGACGCTGGCCGATACCGGCATCATGGTGCTCCTGATGGCGCAATTGCTGCTGGGCCTTGCGACGATCGTCGTTTCGCTGGGCCATCTCGACGGCGAGGAAATGGTGAAGTTCATGAACTGGGCGCAGGGCATCATCTATCTGCGCGCCGGAGCGGCGGATCATATCGTGGATGTGCATTGGCTCTTCAAGGTGCATATCCTTCTCGGCCTCACCATCTTCCTGCTGTTCCCCTTCACCCGCCTCGTCCACATGTTCTCGGCCCCGGCCCGCTATCTGTGGCGGCCGGGCTACCAGATCGTGCGTTCGCGGCGCGGCGCCAAGCCGGCGGCGACGGGGCTCGTGCCATTGCCTCGGACAAGCCGAGAGCCGGCGGAGTGAAGCTCATGGAACTCCCTCTGAAACGTAGTCTGAACATTGCCCCGCACAACGTCGCCGGCGGAGTGAAGCGCACGGGTCTCCCGCCGAAACGGAACTCCCCGCCGCCGGAGCCCGTCATCGTCAACGGCGTCGTCATCTCCGCCGAGGCGATCGCCGCAGAGGCGCAGAATCATCCCGTGCCAAAAGGCCAGCCCGGATGGGCATGGGGAGCGGCGGCGCGTGCCCTGGCGCTGCGCGAGGTGCTGCTGCAGGAGGCGAAAGCATGCCAGATCCTCCCTCATCCGACAGAACTCCTCGAAGGGCAATGGGAGACCGAGGAAGAGGCGCTGATCCGCCAGCTTCTCGAAAGCGTCATTGCGCCGGCGCCTGTCGATGAGCTGAAGCTGCGCGCGATCTATGAGAATGCGCCAGATCGGTTTCGCGGCCCGTCGCTGTTCGAGGCGGCGCATATCCTCTTCTCAGCACCCCCCGGCGATGCGCCCGCCCGCGCCGCCGCGCGCGAGCGCGCCGGGAAGGTTCTGGCTGAGCTGCAAGGCGATCCGCGCCGCTTCGCCGCGCTGGCGTCTGAATACAGCGCCTGTCCGTCGCGGGCCAATGGCGGCCTTCTGGGGCAGCTCGCCTCGGGTGACACGGTGCCGGAATTCGAGGCGGCTCTTCTGGGCATGGAGGAAGGCGCCATCTCCCCGGAGCCGGTCGAGAGCCGCTACGGCTTCCATCTGATCCGGCTGGATGCGCGGGCGCGCGGCGCGGTCCTGCCTTTTGCGGCGGTGCTGCCGCATTTGCGCGAGGCGCAGGAGAAGGCGGCCTGGGTACATGCCAGCCGCGCCTATGTCGAAGAGCTGGCGGCCCGGGCCTGCGTGACCGGCATTAACCTGGCTGAAACGCCCTGGACCGAAGTGAGGATATCCGCATGAGCGCATCTTTGGCTATGTCCACCCCCTTTTATTGCGGCTGCGAAACCGAGCCGGAATCCGATGGGTTGATTTCCGTAGATGCCGCTCTCCGCCGAGGCCTGTCCCTTGCCCGGCCGGTGCAGGAGGTGGAGTGCCTGCCGCTCGACCAGGCGCATGGACGGGTGCTGGCGAAAGCAGTGCGGTCCGGCGTGGTGCTTCCACATTTCGACAACTCGGCCATGGACGGCTATGCGATCCGGCTTGCCGATCTTGCGGGCGAAGGGCCCTGGCGTCTGCCTGTCGCCGGCCGTGTGGCGGCGGGCGATACAGGTGACGAGCCGCTGCCACGGGGCGCGGCCCTGCGCATCTTCACTGGCGCGCCAATCCCGCCCGGCTGCGACGCCGTGGTCATGCAGGAAATGACGCAGCTGCAGGGGCGCGTCGTCCAGATAGACCGGCGTCCCGAGCCTGGCGAGAATATCAGGCGCGCCGGTGAGGATCTCATCGCAGGTACAGAGCTGCTATCGGCGGGACGCCGCATAGGGCCGCGCGCGGCAATGCTGCTTGCCTCGGCGGGATGCGGCGAGGTCGTCGTCAGGCGTCGCATCAAAGTGGCATTCTTCAGCACCGGATCCGAACTGCGGTCTCCCGGCAGACCGTTGGCCCGCGGACAGATCTGGAACGCCAATCGCTATCATCTCGCGGGCTCCCTCGCCCTTCCCTGGGTCGAACAGCGCGATTTGGGCAATGTCCCGGACGAGCCCAATTTTCTGTTGCAGGCGCTGAAACAGGCGGCGCGCGATGCCGATATCGTCGTCACCACCGGCGGCGTATCTGTTGGTGACGAGGATCATATGCCGGCAATGCTGCATGCCGCGGGTGGTAGGGCGCATGCCATGAAGGTGGCGATAAAGCCCGGCAAACCGCTAGTTATTGGCTGTATCGGCGGCGCGATCTATCTCGGCCTTCCCGGCAATCCAGTGTCGGCCTTCGTGACATGGCGCGTGATCGGCGCGCGCATCGCGGAAGCGCTGGCGGGGATCAGCGACGCAGCACCGCGCCGTATCATCGTGCGGGCGGGCTTTGAGCGTTCCCGCCGTCCCGGGCGCTGCGAATTCCTGCCCGCCCGCCTCAGCGACTATGACGGCCGCGGGACGCGAGCGGCGAATATCGCATCCGCTGCGGTATCGCACCGGGTGGCCCTGCTGGCAGGGGCCGACGGCCTGCTGCTGATCCCGGCCGAGATGGAACGGATTTTGCGCGGCGACATGTTGGAGTTCCTGCCCTTCTGGGATGAGTGACGAGATCAGCCGTGCAATGGCGTTGCCCGCGGGCAAGATGCTTGGAGCAAAGGGAAAGTCACGATGAAGCTGGGATATGTCATGCTGCCAGGCCGCGGCCGGGTCGATCTTCTGCTCGCTGACGTGGTGGAACGGCTTGAAACGCACGGTGTCGCGCTGGCCGGGACAGTACAGACGAATGCCCACCGGGATGATCGCCTGCTCTGCGATATGGACTTGCGCATGCTGCCCGATGGGCCGGTAGTCCGTATCAGTGTCGATCGCGGCCCCGAAGCGCGCGGCTGCCGGCTGGATGCCGGCGTGCTGGAGCAATCGGCGCTATGGGTGTCGGATACACTGGCAAGATCCGAACTCCTGGTCGTCAACAAATTCGGCAAGCAGGAGGCCGAGGGCAAGGGGCTGAGCGGAGCGATCGCCGATGCTCTCGAGCGGGGCCTGCCGGTGCTGGTAGGTGTCAATGGGCTGAATTTGCCGGCTTTCCTTGCCTTTGCAGACGGAATGGCCCTGAAACTGGCGCCGGATGCCGCTTCCATCGCCGACTGGTGCCTCGACGCTCGGCACGACCAGGCCGCATAGACTAGATCCAGACCGCGCGGCGTCGCCGTGTGCTCAGGGCACCGACCTTGATCGAGATCAAGGCGCCGGGACCGGAAATACCGCACATCGCGCTTATGGACGACCGACGCGACAGCAAGCGCGATCTGAAGCAGGCATGCGATCCCAAAGGCGATCCGCGCTCGGCCGATCTCGTCGACAAATATGATGCGCGCGTGCCGCGCTACACAAGCTATCCGACCGCGGCCAGTTTCCATCCCGAGATCGGTCCGGATCGTTATCAGAGCTGGCTTGCCGCGCTCGCCGTGGATCAACCTCTGTCGATCTACATCCACATCCCCTTCTGCCATAGCCTGTGCTGGTATTGCGGCTGCCACACCGGCGTCTCGCGCGGGCGCAAGCCGATTGCCGCTTACCTGCAAACCCTCATGCAGGAGATCAGGCTCGTCAGCGCGGCCATTCCGCATCGCCCGCGACTTGCCGCGCTGCATCTGGGCGGCGGTTCGCCCAACATGCTCTCGCCCTCCGATCTGGCTTCGCTCTTCACATGTCTTCGCGACAATTTTGCTTTCGACCAGGGGGCGACGATTGCCGCCGAGCTCGATCCCCGCACGCTGAATTCCGAATGGATCAAGGCCGCCGCGGATCTCGGCCTGAACCGCGCAAGCCTCGGCGTCCAGGATACCGACCCTGTCGTCCAGGCCACCATCAACCGAATTCAATCACTCGACATGGTCGAATCCTCTGTCGATGCCTTACGCCGCGAAGGTGTCGGCTCGATCAATCTCGACCTCGTCTATGGCCTGCCCCGCCAGACGGCTCATGGGCTGACGAGGACGATCGAACAGATCGTCGATCTCGCGCCCGACCGCATAGCGCTTTTTGGCTACGCTCATGTTCCGTGGATGATGCCGAGGCAAAGGCTTATCAAGGATGAAGACCTCCCGGATGCGCAACAACGTTACCGGCAGCAGCTCGCAGCCGCCGGCAAGCTGGAGGAAGCAGGTTACGTCCATGTCGGGCTCGATCATTTCACCCTGCCGACCGACGACCTTGCCATTATGGCGGATAACGGCCTGCTCAGACGGAACTTCCAAGGTTACACAAGCGATCAGGCCGCGACCGTGATCGGTCTTGGCGCCTCCTCGATCGGTAGCTTCGACCAGGGGTTCGTCCAGAATACGTCGGATACCGGCAAATGGCGCGATGCCATCGGCAAAGGACGGTTCGCAACCAGCCGCGGCGTGGTCCTTGCCGACGAAGACCGGTTTCGGTCGGACATCATTCAAAACCTCATGTGCAATCTCGAAGTCGATTTCACACAACTCCTGCTCAAATGGGGCATGCCGGCCACTCTCCTAATGTCGGCGCTCGCCAGACTTCGCGGATTGGAGAGTGACGGGCTTGTACGCCGCAAGGGGTCCACCCTGGCAGTGACACGACTGGGCCGTCCATTTCTTCGGACGATCTGCGCAAGCTTTGATCAGTACATCGCCAATAGCGAATCCGGTCCCCGTCATGCGCGAGCGATTTGAGGGCAAAGGGTCACATGACATGAGCGTCGAGGTGGCGATCTCATATTGGTTGCCAGCGACATCAGCGGGTCAACATTCCGTCTCTCACTTCCCATCGGCGTCGCGCCCCTGGCCGTTCACTGGATGATGCCCCCTCAATGAGAGAACAAGACGCCGCACTTCATTCCCTTGAGTACCGAACGGGTCGCACCGCCGAGTAGAAACTCCCTTAGGCGAGCGTGACCATAGGCGCCCATGACCAGTAGATCGGCGCGGCGGCTTTCCGCCTTTGTCAAAAGAGCTTCGCCCACATCATGAGAGCCATCCAGACCAATTATGCGTGCCTTGATCCCTTGCCGGAGGAGGGTCCTGATCAACGCATTCTTACGCGCATCCATGCGCGTTTCGCCAAGCGCCGTGTCGGATTCCTCCGCTGCGATCAGGACATCGTCGGCTTGTTTGAGGAGCGGAATGGCATCGAAGATAGCGCGGGTGGCCTCTCTTGAGCCGTTCCAGCCGATCATTATCCGATCAATCGGGAATCCGGAGTGGCCAGTCGGGGGCATGACCAGCGTTGGTCGGCCTGACCCGAAAAGAACCTCCTCGGAAAAACCTGTTCCCAGCGCGCGATTGCTCTCGGACGACGAGCAACCGACGATCACTAAATCCGCTTGACGCGCCTCTTCGACGACTGTCCTCGAAATATGCGGCCATGGAGCAACCAGGACCTGAAACTCTCCTTGGACACCGGCTTCCTTTACCGCTTCCTCGAAAGTGGATCTCACGCTCTTTTCCTGCTGAGTATAGTGTTTCTGAAGCGTGTCGTCTTCGATCGGAAGCGTCTCGATTTCGGAGGCTAATTTGAGCTCGATCCCGGGAATTACGTACAATCCGACAATATGGGCTCCTTCCGTCTTTGCGATTGACGTGGCAGCTCGCAAGATGCAGTCAAGCTGCGAAATTTCATTCAGGCTGGCGAGAATGGTCTTATAGGACATCTATTCATCTCCCTTCTGAGATGCTGCCAGTCAATCACGAACGACTTACGAGGCCATTGACTTGCGTCAAGCACCGGCCATCATGGGCATTCTTCCCTGAGCCAATCTTGATCTGAATCAATGCGAAGATTTTGGCCAGACGGCATTTGGTATTCATGTCGACCGGTCATTCGCGCCATACAGGTGGGCAGCAAAGCCCGCTTGACCTAATCGAGAGCGCCCATCATCTCCAGGCGCGACTTTGTGACTCGTTGGAACTCATAGCTGATGGATTGCCCAGCAATGTCGATCAGGCCTTATGCCGATCAACCATCAGGTCGCTGCAGCATGAAATGCCTCTTCATCATCGCGACGAAGAACTTGGCCTGTTTCCATTGATTGAGAAGCGCGCCTTGCCAGTCGACAATATCCACGACATTCTGGCACGACTGGCTCTCGAACACGCAACCGATGAGAGCTTTGCATCCGAACTGCTCGAGAGCCTGGAGCATCTGAGCGCAGGAAGAAGACTGAACAACCCCGAGATGGTCGGGTATATGCTGCGGAGCTTCTTCGAGAGCTATCGGCGGCATATTGCGTGGGAAAACACGATTGTTATCCCGCTGGCGCGGGAGCGCCTCACGGCATCTGACCTCATAGAGCTCGGCAAGGCTATGGCTCGCCATCGCCGTTAGGGTCGGCCCGAACCCACTTCGACGCCAAATATGCCTCAGTGCGACAAAAGCACCGGGCAAGTCATCTTACGCAGCACCGTTCGGGTGACACCTCCGAGGACGAGCTCATGTAGCCGGGAATGCCCATAGGCCCCGATCACCAACAGTCCCGCGCCAAGTTCCTTCGCCTTGTCCAGCAGCGCCTCGCCGGCATCCTGGCCCCGGGTGATGAGGGGACTGAGCAGCGCATTTACTCCGTGGCGACGCAGGGACGCCGCGATATCCTCGCCCGCCAACGAAGAATCCGGGCCGGGATCGCTGGGAGGATCAACGCGGATTATGTAGACTTCTCTCGCTCGCCTGAGGATCGGGAGGCTGTCAAACGCGGCCCGCGCGGCTTCGCGCGAGCCATTCCAGCCAATGACCACTGTGGCGGAGGCGGGCTGCATCGGCAGATCGAATGGAACAACAATTACCGGCCGGCCGGCTGCCACCAGAACACGGGGCACGAAGTCCAACTCCACGCCGGCCTTGGACATGCTTTCTGTCTGGCTCACCATGACAAGATCGCACGCCCGCCCCCGATCTATAACGGCGTCGCAGATGAGCGGACTGGCGGAACGCTCAATTCGGAGATCATTACCAATTCCGGCGGCAGAAAGAGCCTTGGAAAATGCCGCCCTGATCTTCGCCTCACGACGATCGAAATATTCCCTGTGTGCCTCGAACATGTCCGGAATGGGCTCATAGACGGCCGATGGATAGATTCGAACCGCGGGTATCACATAAAGACCCGTCAGCTGTGCCTCGAATTCGGTAGCAAGCCCGGCTGCGGATGCCAGAATCGCTTCAATATTGGCGGTTTCATTGAGATTTACCAGAATAGTCCGATAAGACATGGCTCACTCCAAACCCCGATTGTCACACGTGCCGTACGCCGCGGCGCTTTTGTAGCGTCAGTCACCTGGCGATTGTCCGGCGGCATCGGCCAAGCGCGCCGTAGAGAACAGCTTGATGCCTCGCGTGCCCTTTATCTCGATTATGCCCGTGGCTTTCAGCCTAGTCATCTGCCGGCTCACCGTTTCAACCGTGAGCCCCAGATAGTCAGCCATGTCCGCCCGCTTCAATGGCATGTCGAACTGGGCACCAGCCTGCTGCGGTGATCTGGCAAATCTGCGCGCAAGAAGGAGGAGGAAGCTTGCTACCCTTTCAGCCGCGCTCTTGCGCCCGAGCAGCAGCATCCAATCCCGCGCAGCATCAAGATCATCGAGCGTACGCTCGAACAGACATTGCTTGAGATCGGGAAATGTGGCGATCAACCGTTCGAAGGCGTCACTGGGAAAGATACAGAGCTCGACGTCGGTCGCGGCCATGGCGAAATAGCGATTAGTCCGGCCAAAGGTACGGCCGAGAAAATCCGATGCAAACAAAAGCCCAACGATCTGCTCACGCCCGTCAGCCGTGACCTTGGTCAGCTTTATGGTTCCGGAAACTATATTTGCAAAGAGAGTGACAGGCTGGTCGCTGGATATGATCGTCTGGCCCGCCGCATATTTCTTATAATGAGCTATCTCATTGAGGCAATTGAGCTGCTCATCGCTCATGGCCCCACAAACGGCCAACTTTCGCACCACGCAGCGCTGACAACGGTGGAGATGGTCCATTTCCTGCGACTTCCTGTTCATGCTCTTGCTACGCCGGCGCGGTGAGATTCCGGGAGAACTTACCGTGCCCGGCCGGACGAGATTTGATCCAGGTCAAGCCCGCTAAACCGGTACGACCAGGGTTCGCATACTCCCATCAGTTGACGCAAATCAAAGCTTCCCGCCTCGGGGTCGCTAGATATGAACATGAAGGAGAAACTGTCATGCGCGTACCAAAAACGCTTTATATCATCGCAGACGGTGGGCGTGCCCGCTACATTGAGCGCACTGCCCCCGGGCATTTCACGACATTGCAGAGTTTCATCTCAGCGCACATTCACGACAAATCGTCGGCGCTCACCCGGCGCAAGCCGGCTCGTGTTCATGAGAGTGCCACGAGTGCCAGACATACGATAGCGGAGAAGCAGGATCCGCGAGACAAAGTTGAAAGTGCATTTGTTCAATCGATCGCCGACGATCTGCACAAGAACAACGCTCTCGACCGTTACGACAATCTGGTCATCGTCGCTCCGGCGAGATTGCAGAAAGTTATCTCCACTTCACTGTCTCCGGCGCTCGCCGCCAAGCTGATCAAAAGCATCGACAAGGATCTGACCAAAGTCTCCGACGCGGATCTGGGACGGCATCTGCCGGATCTTCTCGTCGCACGCTCCACCAACTGACAGTTGATACCTCGCAAACATCCAAGGTTTTCAGCCTATGACAAGATCAGATATTCCCGTCACAAAGGGTTTCCCGATGGGCTTCGCCAAAGTGAGGCTCCGTCTTGCGCGCGAGCATGAGCATCCACAAGGAAGCCAGGAATACGGCTATGATCTTGTGGTTCCGCTCAGCACGGATGGCCGGATCGACAGTAGTCTGTGGAAGGCGCATCGCGAACTCTGTCGCGTCGTCCATTACCGATCCGATGAAGAACATGACGTTGGTCACATGATCCGCCGTCCCGGCGGCCAGTGGGTGTTTCACTTCGACATAAGGGGCAACGACACCGATGCGGAGGGTCATAACTTCACTCACGAGCGCTTTGTCGTCGGTGAATATGTTTCGGTTATCGAAGATGGTGCACCACATACCTACCGCGTGATCACCGTCGAGGCGCTATGACACCTTCTCGCGCCATGATGCTGACCGAGTATGGCCGCCCGCTGGTGATGCGTGATCGCACGATGCCGGTGCCGCAGCATGGCGAAATTCGTCTCCGTGTAAGTGCCTGCGGCGTTTGCCGGACCGATCTTCACGTGGTCGATGGCGAGTTGCCCAAAGTCCCGCTTCCCCTCGTTCCTGGACATGAGATAGTGGGTTATGTTGACGTGCTGGGGCCTGACGTTAATGACTTCTCATTGGGACAGCGGGTCGGCGTGCCCTGGCTGGGATACACGTGCGGAAAATGCGCCTATTGTGGGTCTGGCCTCGAAAACCTCTGTGACCATCCCTTGTTCACCGGTTACACGCGAGACGGCGGCTATGCCACGCATGTCGTCGCTGACGCGCATTATGTCTTTGCACTGCCGGAAGCAAAGACCGACGCCGCTCTGGCGCCCCTGCTCTGCGCCGGCTTGATCGGATGGCGTTCCCTGCGGATGGCACAAGATGCGAAGCGCCTCGGGCTTTTCGGCTTCGGCGCCGCTGCCCACATCGTAACGCAGGTTGCGCTATGGGAGCATAGGCGCGTTTTCGCCTTCACTCGTACCGGCGATGGAGAAAGCCAGTCATTCGCCCGCCGGCTTGGAGCAGAATGGGCGGGCTCTTCCGATGAGGCGCCACCAGAGCCACTCGATGCGGCCATCATTTTCGCTCCCGTCGGCGCTCTTGTGCCGCAAGCGCTCAAAGTGGTCCGTAAAGGTGGCCGGGTGGTATGCGCGGGCATCCACATGAGCGACATCCCAAGCTTTCCCTACAAACTGCTGTGGGAGGAGCGCCAAATTGTCTCGGTCGCCAATCTGACAAGGGCAGATGGCGATAGCTTCTTCCGGATATTGCCACAGATCGGGATAGAAACGCAGGTTTCCACTTACCCGTTGACCGAGGCAAACCAGGCCCTGGCAGATGTGCGCTCGGAACGAGTTGTCGGGGCGGCGGTGTTGACTGTCTGAGCAAACCCAAATGGGCAAACGAAGTCAGGCTATACAGCAAAAATGCGCGATCACCGGCATCGCACATAATCCCTCGGAGTTGATTCCGCTGGAATTGCTCAGGCATGCAATCTCCGAGAGAATTAAAAAGGATCATCCTGGACTCGCCGCCGATGCGGTAATCAGCCGTCAAGAGGTCAATCGCTACCGTAGCGCCTATGTCGAGGACCTTTTAAGGGCCGAGCGTGGCGAGCTCTCGACGTTGGAGAAGCAGGTTGCCCGTAGCCTGGCCGAGGGCGACCTGATCACGACAGATATCGAGACCGGCTTCAGTATTCGCCGTACGCTGGCGGAACGCGCATCGGATGATCTGGCCAATTTCGGCGGCAGCTGGCGTTTCCTGATCTTCTTCATGTTCAGCCTGGGTATTTGGATTCTGGTCAATGTCTTAGGCACCAAAAGTTTCGACCCTTACCCGTTCATCCTGCTCAACCTTGTCCTGTCGTGCATTGCCGCAGTTCAGGCTCCCATCATCATGATGAGCCAACGTCGACAAGAGGCTAAGGATCGGATGAGGTCGCTCAATGACTATCGGGTCAATCTGAAGGCGGAGCTCGAGATTCGCCATCTGCACGAGAAGATCGATCATCTCCTCTACAATCAATGGCAGCGCTTATCGGAGATTCAGGAACTCCAGATCGAAATCATGCAAAGCCAAGCCGCAAGCGGAGACCGATAGGCCGCTCCGTTGTGGGTCATGGCACCTCTTTTGAGCTGAATCAAAGCCCGCGAGTCCTGACTGGGTCACAGATTGCAAAAGGAAGGAACCATTTCATGCATAAACTTCGGCATATTGAGAATATTCTCATTGGCTTGTCGGTGGAGAGCAAAAACGAGCCTACCGCTGCGGTCAGCTACGGGCTCACTCTCGCGAAAGAGGCCGGAGCGCAAGTCACAATCTATGCTCCTTCGGTGAAGCTCACCTTGCCTCATTCATATATCAGCGGCGTCGTGTCGGGCATCGTGGCCGAAGAAAACCGCCACCTCAAGGAGCTGGCGCGGACGGTGATCGACCGGATCGGCGAACAGGCCCGGGCCGCGGGCGTTTCGGCGTCAATCAGCTCGCCTCAGCTCAGGCGCTTGAAGCTGGTGGAGGGTTTTGCCAAGGAGACGCGCTTGCACGATCTATGCGTGCTCGATAGTGAATCCGACACGATGGATATCGATCGAGACCTGATCGAGGCGGCCCTGTTGGACAGCGGGCGCCCGGTCATTATCGTGCCCCCCGGCTTTCCCTCATTCCGCGCGCGCCATGTCGCGGTCGCCTGGGACGGCAGCAGCAAGGCGGCGCGCGCCCTGTTCGACGCGCTTCCGATCCTGCGGGCTGCTGATACAGTCGAAGTGATCCAAGTCGAGGGTGAAAAGGATCTTTCCGGAGCTCTCCCTGGTTCGATGCTGGTGTCCCATCTGCTTTCTCACGGGGTCAAGATCACCGCTAAGAATATCCTGGCGGATGATGGCGATGTGGCCCGGACACTCAGGCAATATGCCGAGCAGTCGAATGTGGATATCATCATCATGGGAGGCTTTGCGCACTCACGGATCAGGCAGCTCATTCTCGGTGGCGTGACCCAAGCAATGCTGAAAAGCTGCAACGTGCCGCTGTTCCTATCCCATTGACACCAGCCGAGCCTCTGTTCCGGCAGTGGATTCCAGTGCTAGACTGCCCGTGGGAAGACAGATCCGGCATGGAACATGCAACAGCAAATAGCAAATGACGGTCCGGAGGTCTCGAAACTCGAGGCCATCCTTAACTCCGCTGTGGCGGCAATAATCACCATTGATAATCGAGGCCTGATCGATTCGGTAAATCCGGCGACCGAGCGCATATTCGGCTATAAGGCGGGCGAATTGATCGGTCAGAATGTCCACATATTGATGCCCGAACCCTTTCATAGCGAACATGACGGCTATATTTCGAATTACCTCGCCACCGGACGGCGAAAGATCATCGGCATTGGCCGGGAGGTGATGGGCAAGCGAAAAGACGGGACGACCTTCCCTCTCGATCTGTCGGTGAGTGAGTTCGTAGCGGGCGGCAAGCGCTATTTTGCCGGCATCATCACCAATCTCAGCGACCGCAAGCGGGTTGAGGAGGCGTTGCTGGAAAGTGAACGCAAGCTGGCTCAGGCGCAAAGACTGGAAGCGATCGGCCAGCTGACAGGTGGAATTGCTCATGACTTCAACAATCTTCTGACCGTGATCACGGGAAACCTCGAACTCATCGAGATGAGCTTACAGGGTGAACGTCTGCAGAAGATGCTGAAAGATGCCCAGGACGCGGCCGACCTTGCCGCCAAGCTGACAGCTCGGCTTCTCGCATTCGCCAGGAGAAGTCATCTCGAACCCGAGTATCTCGAGACCAACGAATTGGTCGTGAATGTAACCAGCATGCTTCGCCGCACTCTCGGCGAACATATCTCCCTGTCGACCGTTCTTGCGCCGGATCTCTGGCAGGTGAAGGTCGATCCCGCCCAAGCGGAAAGCTCACTCGTCAATCTCGCCATCAATGCGCGTGACGCCATGCCCCACGGCGGAAAGCTTGTTTTCGAGACACGAAATACCCGTCTGGATGAACTCAAAAGCGGCGACACGACGGAACTGCCGCATGGCGACTACGTTCAGATATCCGTCTCCGACACCGGCACCGGCATGCCGGCGGAAGTCAAGGATCGGGCTTTCGAGCCGTTCTTCACAACCAAGACTCGCGGGCATGGCACCGGTCTCGGCCTCAGCATGGTTTACGGTTTTGCCAAGCAGTCCGGCGGCCATGTAACGATCTACAGTGAACTTGGTCATGGAACCACGATCAACATCTACTTGCCACGTGCAGATGGCATGGTCGAAGCCGAAGCCGCCTCTGGTCATCCGTCGGCGACCGAGCAGCGCAACGAGACCATCCTCGTCGTCGAGGACGACGACAGCGTCCGCAATCTTACAGTAACGCGCCTGGCAACGCTCGGATTTAAGATTCATGAATCCTCGGATGGAGCAAGCGCAATCAGATTACTTGAAAGCGGCCTCGAGGTGGATTTGCTGTTCAGCGACCTGGTGATGCCCGGTGGGCTCACGGGATACGACGTCGCCCGAAAGGCCAAGGAGATCAATACCGGTATTCGGGTTTTGCTAACATCGGGCTATGCCGAGGATCTGTTGCGGACGGAAAATCTCGGCAGCATCAAATTGCTTCGCAAGCCCTATCGGCTGGCCGATCTGAAAAGTGCGTTGGACGCCGTGTTCAACGATCCGCCGTAAGGCCGAGTTGATTTAGATCAAACACCTCTGACAGCATTCAACTAGTCTGGCACTAGATTTGGGAAGGTGCCGACGATGAAATCCATTCTGGTCGCTCTCAGCGGGACAAAGTCCGATGACGCGGTGCTCGAGGCCGCCTACGCCGTGGCGAGGCCGCTGAATGCCCATCTTCATTTTTTTCATATCCCGATCGATAAGGTGGATCCGGCGGACTATAATCCTCATATCGATTTTGCCCGAGGCAGCGCCGTGGATTTCGCCCTCCGTGAAGAGCTTGCCAACGCGGAGGATGCGGTTACACGCGCTCACGCGCATGTCACCCGCTATTGCAAAAAGAAAGAAATAGCGATTGTCTCCCTTCCAGCAGCCAAAGACCGGGTGACCGCCAGTTGGAGCACTGACCCGGTAACGATGAGCGTCGACGGATTGATCAAAGCTGCTCGGACCCATGACCTCACCATTGTCGGCCGCTCCGCCACCGGCCGCAGCTGGTCACAAAACCTTCTCGAGGCATTGGCGACGCAAACTGGGCGGCCCATTCTGATTGTACCCCCGGGTTGCCGGGAGATGACGTTCGATACGGTTGCCGTTTGGTGGAAGGATCATGCGGCAGCGGCGCGGGCGCTGACCGCGGCCATGCCGCTGCTCAACGCCGCCGAACGCGTTGTCGTTCTAAGCGTCGCCGAAAGCACCGATTCAGCCGCAAGTTCACTCGATGATCTGAAAGAGCAGCTCGCTTGGAATGGTATCGAAACGGTCACGCAAGTTCATGAACGTGACCACAGATCAACAATCCGGCGGCTATGGACATCAACTTTAATCGAAGGCGCGGATCTTGTCGTTATGGGAGGATTCAGCCGTTCACGCATCAAGGAGTTCATTTTTGGAGGATGCACCCAGTCTGTACTCGATGACAACGTGCGGCCGGTATTCCTGCTCCACTGAAGACGTTATCCATTGACCAGCTGGTGTCCCCATTTCAGGTTCACGCGCACATCAGGTGGAAATCTTGCTGACTTTGACAGAAAAGCTGTAGCCGACTCCCCTTATCGTCTTGATGAGGCTTTCGGCATCCCCGCCGAGCCGCTTGCGCAGCCGCGATATCTGGCTGTCTATGGCCCGGTCATTGGCGGCCCAGTCATGCCCCTTGAGCTGATCCATGATCGCCTCGCGTGAAAGGACATGTCCGGGTCGCTTGATGAACACGGCCAAGAGGTCGAACTCGGCGGTCGTCAGGTGACAAGGCGTTCCATCCGGAGCTCGCAGATCGCGTTTTGTCAGATTGAGTTCCCATTCGTCAAATCGAAATCTTGCCTCGCTTTCGGAAAGAGGCGTGACCGATGCCCGCCTGGATCCCTGGGTTCGGCGCAAGACGGTTCGCACCCGAGCGAGCATCTCGCGCAGATGAAACGGCTTGGCGATGTAGTCGTCAGCGCCGAGCTCGAGACCGACAACCCGGTCGATCAGGTCGCCCTTGCCGGTCACCATGATGATCGGGACTTCCAACTCCGCCCGCAACTTCCGGGCGATCTCCAGGCCGCTTTCCATTCCGAGGGTCAGATCGAGCGTTATGAGGTCGATATGAGTGCTCTGAACGAGCCTGAACAGATCATCGCCGGATGCCGCCTCGCTGACCCTGTAGCCCTCCGCTTCGAAGCAATTCCGCAATAGAGTCCGGATGGGCGGCTCGTCGTCAACAACGGCAATATGAATGGGAGCCTGAGTCAAGGGCACACGCGCAACGTTCGGTGGCCGGTGGTATCATAGAGGCGAAATTGATGCAAATGCGCGCGGCTCATCAGCCGGCCAGTGCCGGTCTCCGCATCCATCCGGTAGCTGCCTTGATATAGGAGCGCCTGACCGCTGCCCAGGCAATACGATAAGCGGCCGCTTCCCGCCGAGGGGCGCCAGCATGGGCAGCGAAGGCATGATTGAAGGCGTCCCGAAAGATGTCCTGGGCATGCTCCGGGAGATGGTTCCTGACCACATCGGGCAAATCAGTGTTTCCGGCATATGGCATTTTCGGCCCTCTGGATCACTGAGCCAGTACGAGCCTGATCTCCACCAGGTTGGAGCGCGAGCGTAGAACGTAGAAGCCTAGCGTGGTCAGGTGGGACGGCATCAGCCAGCCGGATTCCGAGCCATTGGAAACGATGAAGGGCTGGATATCCAGGCTAGCCCGCATCTGCTGTTCGGCGGTCTGCCAGAGCTGCGTCAAATCCCGCTGGGCGATGACTTCCTGGAAGTCGACATGAGCCGCCGCCAGTATGCCGTAGTAGGCATAGAGTTGACCGTAGGCGAACCAGAAATTGTCATCAGCACGGGTGTCGAACCAGCCGTTATTGTGCCGCTCCGCGCGATCGCGCAAAACAGCCGACGTCGCGCCGATATCGTTTGCAATGCGGTCGATGAATTGAAGAAGATTGTCGGCCCGCGGGTCAAACACCGCTTGGCATTTTTCGAGCCGATCGTTGAAAGCGCGCAAATCCTTGATCGATGAGCGATAGAAGCTGGGTGTCGGGGTCTTGGGCCCGAAGGGATGGATTCCGAAGAACCAAGTATACTCGTCAAACTGCAGATTTCCTCTGGCGTCCTGCAGTTGCTGGTCCATTTGCGAAGTGCCGCGCACGCGTCCCAGCGTGTCGACAAGCTCTATGGTCACGCGGCGCACCGCCTGATTCACCCCTCTCTGAAAAGCCGCCTTGTTGTCGAAGAAAGGGGTCGAGTCCCACTCGATACCGAACAAGCCGAGCTTGTAGAGAAGCATCGATGACACCCAATCGTTCTGATTGACGTTGAAATCGACAAGTTCGGCCGTCACATCGACAATGGCGGAGCGCCGACAAGCCTTCGGTGGAGCACTACCTGATCCGTTCGTTGGTGCGCCGGCGGCGGCAGAAGTGGCCGTTGTAGCCACCAAGTTGTCCGGATAATCGGCATCGAAACCGCTCCAGCGCTGGCTGCTCCAGAAGAAATGGGCATAAAGAATAGCAATCCCGAAGAAAATCACCCAAAGTGTTTTCCTGACAAGGCGACCGCGCCAAATCGACTTCATGGCTCTTGCTCTCTCTTCGGCGCCGCACGGGGCCGGGTTGGATCCCTCCGCACGATAGGCAATTCGCCGCTCCGCGGATTGATCCGCGTCAAGTGTAAAGCCTTCTCCCAGAAAGCCGACCGGCACGAATTGCCACAAACCGGCACAATCGCGGCAAAGACCTGCGACGGGACGCGTGCCTAATCCCCCTCAACAAAGTCACTTGTTCAGGAGGGTAATATGCTTGCACTGGCCGCACATCCGGAACACAAGCCCATCTCGCTGCCGCCCGTCATGGGTCTGCAGGAGCCTTCCAAGCACCTGCGAACATTCGACGAAATGCTGTCATGCGAGATGCTGCGCAAACTCGATCCGCATCAGCATCTGTTTCATCAAGGGGATGACGACAGGAAGATCTACAAGATCGAATTCGGCCTCGTGCGGCTCTACCGCATCCTGAGCGATGGCCGCCGCCAAATCATCTCCTTGCGTTTCGCCGGCGACGTCCTAGGACTTGAAAGTGCCTCGGAGAGGCATTGCAGCGCCGAAGCGATCACTCACGTGAAATTCAGGAGCCTGGATCAGAGCTGCGCGTATCGGAAATTGCGCGACGAGCCGGCCCTCGCGCCGCAGTTCGTCAGCCTTCTGTCGCGCGAGCTCGAGAATGCCAGAAGCCAGATTGCCGTCCTCAACCGTCGCTCCGCGATCGAGAAGCTATCGGCCTTCATTCTTGAGCTTCACCGCCGCCAGAACGAATCCCACACAATTCGCCTTGACCTCAGCAGGTCCGATATTGCCGATTTTCTCGGCCTCACGATCGAAACCGTGAGCCGTAATCTCACCAAGCTGAAGGTCAAACGCATTATCCAGCTCCCGGAGATTCACGAACTCGTCATTCTCGATATGGACCGCCTGGAAGCGCTGGCGGCGGGCGATGGCGAGGAATGGTAGGAATTCCATGGAGACTGCGGCACACAAAAGGTTTGCGGTCGCGGTTGTCGGCGGTGTCGACGATGCCCTGCATGCCATACAGCAATTACGGCGCAATGGCATCCCACCTCGACTGACTTCCATCATCGGGGAAGAGACGAGTTTCAAGCGCGGCCGGGAGATATCTGATGACTCCGACAAGCTCCTCGAACTCCAATGCGGCTCGAACGCAATTGTGGCGCTTGCCTATGGATCTGATCTTCCGAAGGCCATTTCCCGCAATATCGCGGCATTCGAAGGCCTGTTGGCCCGCTGGCTGATTCCGGCGCATGCCCGGCGTCTGACCCAGGCTGTCGCCGCCGGCGAGCTTCTTCTTCTGGTGGAACTAGCGAGCATGGAGGATGAACGCGTTGCCACGCGCACCTTGCTGCGCAGTTGCCGGGGGTCTGTCCAAGTACACGATCTGGACGCAGGAGACGACAACAAGGAATTACCCGCATGCGCGCAGAAAATCTTATGACCGCCGACCTCGTAACCGTCTCGCCCGACGCCTCGGTCGTCGAAGCGGCGGAGCTCATGCTCCAACACCGGGTGAGCGGACTTCCCGTAGTGGACGCTTCGGGCACTCTCGTCGGCATGATAACGTCCGGCGATCTCTTGCGCCGGACAGAAATCGGAACGGAGGCGCACCGCGGCGGATTTGCCGATTTCCAGGCCGGCCACGAGCGCGTCGCGGCCGATTACGCGCGGGCTCACGGCAAACAAGTTGGCCACGTCATGACAACGGCGTTGCACACGGTCGACGCGGATGCACCCATAACGGAAATCGTCGACATGATGGATCGACATGATGTGAAGCGGGTGCCTGTGATCCGGCAGGGGAAGCTGGTCGGGCTGGTGAGCCGCACGGACATTCTGCGCGCCTTCGCCAAGACCGCTCGACAGTTCACCCAAGAGTTCTGCGACGACAGTGAGATCAGGAGAAGACTCTTTGCGGTCTACACGCGCGAATCCTGGGCGCCACTGGCCAGCATCGACATTCGAGTACGGAACGGCACCGTCGAGCTTGTCGGCAGTGTCTCCAGCGATGCGCAGAGGCAGGGATTGATGGCCGCAGCCGAGTCCGTACCGGGCGTCAAGTCGGTCATCGATCATTTGGCTCTCTCGAACGGCGCGCCCGACGCCCTCCCTTGACATGAATCAAAGCGGTCATGGCCTCACGGAGGTCATTGTTGATCCTCCTGAAAAGCCATGCGGAGCCAAATCCATGCCCGTCAATCTGAAGGGACGAAACGTACTCAGCCTCGACAGCTTCAGCCCGGATGAGATCAGATTTCTTCTGCGCCTCGCCGCCGAGCTCAAATCGGCCAAGCTGGCCGGGACCGAACGCCAGCGGCTCCTGCGCCGCAATATCGCGCTGATCTTCGAGAAGGATTCGACCAGGACGAGGACCGGATTCGAAGTCGCCGCCTATGACCAGGGCGCCAATGTTACTTACATCGGACCAACTGGAAGTCAGATCGGACACAAGGAGAGCATGAAGGATACGGCGCGGGTTCTGGGTCGCCTCTATGACGGCATCGAATACCGCGGCGACAAGGCTGAGAAGGCGTTGGAGCTTGCCCGCCATGCCGGCGTGCCGGTCTATAACGGCCTGACCAGCGAGGACCACCCGACCCAGATCCTCGCCGACTTCCTCACCATGCGCGAATTCACGCATCTTCACCTCTCCGATCTGACGGTCACATTCATGGGCGACACCCGGAACAACGTCGCGCGGGCCCTCGCTCTGGGTGCGGTAAAGATGGGCATCGACATGCGGCTTTGCGGCCCCGATGCTCTGCGCCCGGACACAGCCTTCCTCGCACATCTTGGCGAAATCAGCTGCGAGACCGGCGGCAGGCTGACCATTACTGCGGACGTTTCCGAAGGCGTACGCGGCAGCGACTTCATTTACACGGATGTCTGGCTCTCGATGGGCGAACCGAAGGCGCTCTGGAAGGAGCGGATCGAGGAGCTGTCGCCATATCGCGTCACACCACAGGTCATGTTCGAAAGTGGCAAGCCGCATACGAAGTTCATGCATTGCCTGCCGGCCTTCCATGACACCGAAACGGCAGTCGGCGCGGAGATCGCCTCCGAATTCGGTATCGGGGAGATGGAGGTGAGCGATGCTGTTTTCGAATCCAAGGCATCTATTGTTTTTGACCAGGCGGAGAACCGGATGCATACCATAAAGGCGCTGCTCGTCGCGACGATCGACGGCTGACGGCCATGCGCCTTGTCATTGCACTTGGCGGGAACGCCTTGCTGAAACGCGGGGAACCGATGTCCGTGGAGGTGCAACGCCGGAACATCCGCGCCGCCTCTGTTGCCCTTGCACCGGTGATCAGGGCTCACAGCGTCATCGTGACCCATGGCAACGGGCCTCAGGTGGGATTGCTCGCGCTGCAAGCCGCTGCGTTCACTTCGGTTCCGAGCTACCCTCTCGACGTCCTGGGCGCCGAGAGCGAAGGCATGATCGGCTATCTGCTCGAACAGGAACTTTCCAATCTGCTAGGTCCTTCCGTTCCGCTTGCGACTTTGCTGACGCAGATGGAAGTCGACCCGCGAGATCCGGCATTTCTTCATCCGACCAAGCCGATCGGTCCGGTCTATTCAGCGGACGAGGCAGAAGCCGTCAAGGACCGGTTCGGATGGCAGATGGTCCAAGACGGGGCGAAGCTGCGCCGGGTCGTGCCTTCTCCGGCGCCTGTCGCCTTGATGGAGCGCAAGGCCGTCGAAGTGCTCGTCCAGACGGGAGTGACGCTGATCTGCGCCGGCGGCGGCGGAATCCCCGTGGCACGGGAGCCGAACGGAACGTTTGCCGGGGTCGAAGCCGTCATCGACAAGGATTGGGCGTCCGAACTCATCGCGAAGCTCATGCGGGCGGACGGTCTGATCATGCTGACCGATGTCGATGCGGTCAAGAGTGGCTACGGCACGCCCCATGCACGCAATATCCGGAGCGCCCACCCAGCCGCCCTCTCATCCCTGTCCTTCGATGCCGGGTCGATGGGGCCGAAAGTCAAGGCCGGGATAGCCTTCGCGACCGAGACCGGGGGATTCGCGGCGATCGGCGCCCTGACTGATCTGGACAGAATTCTTTCCGGAGAGGCCGGCACCCGCATTTCAACGCTCCATGAGGGCATTTTATACGGACGGTGAAAGCCCGTGCCGGGCTTGATCTGTGAGGCCGGGATTGATCTGGATCATGGCAGGGAACTGACCTCGTTCTAAGGATTTATCCGAAGAGACAATTGCCGGATATCCGTCATGGAACCTATCGTTGACGATCGCCTGCAGGAGGAAGTGCTGAAGTATCTGGGCAGCGCTGTGGCCCATGGCATGTCAGAGACACCGCGCAGGATCGACACGCATTGTTCGGTGGTCTTTCTGGCCGGCGCGAATGTCTACAAGGTCAAGAAGGCGGTCAAGTTTCCTTTCCTCGATTATTCCAGCATCGAGAAGCGTAAACATTTCTGCGAGCTTGAATATGCGATCAACCGACGGCTTGCGCCCGATCTCTATAAAGGTGTTGTCGCGATAACTCGCTCTGGCCACGGCTTTTCAATCGGCGGCCCCGGCGACCCCGTCGAGTGGGCGGTGCATCTGCGGCGTTTTGATGAGAATGCGACTTTGGACAAGCTGGCCCAGGCCGGAAAGCTTGCTCCGGAGATCATTCGAGACCTAGCCGCCGTCGTTTCAAGAACGCATGCCGAAGCGAAAACCGTGAGAAACGGACATGCCACTGAAGCGCTGAACGACGTTCTAGAGGAAACACTCAACGAGCTCGCTCACGCTCCCCACATCTTCTCTCCGGCCAGAGTGACCGAGTTCAGCCACGGCATGCGCGCGTCATTCCACGAATCTCGTGGACTTCTCATGATCCGCGAAGCGACCGGCCATGTGCGCCGTTGCCACGGCGATCTGCATTTGCGCAATATCGTCAAGCTCGATGGCAAGGTCTCTCTATTCGACGCGATCGAATTCGATGAAGCCATAGCGACAACCGACATCTTTTATGACCTTGCCTTCCTCCTCATGGATCTGTGGGGGAAAGGCCTTAAAGTCGAAGCGAATTTGCTCCTGAACCGCTATCTTTGGCGATCCGAGGATATGACAGACGCGCTTTGCGGCATCGCCGCGCTGCCTTTGTTCCTGAGCCTCAGAGCCGCGATAAGGGCTAAGATCGAGGCGCTTGATGCCTCTTTCAGGGCGGGTCAACGGATCACCGCCGCACGGCAGTATTTCGAGACCGCCCGTGATTTCCTGAAACCTCGCCGGCCATTGCTGATCGCCATCGGCGGTCGGTCGGGCACCGGCAAGAGCACGCTCGCCGCGAATCTCGCCCCCTTTATCGGCCGGCCCCCGGGCGCCATTCATCTGCGAAGCGATATTGAACGGAAACGGCAATTCAATACGGCCGAGACGACGCGGCTGCCACCCGCGGCCTATAGCGCGGAAGTCACCGCAGGTGTCTATGAAACCCTCGAGAAGCAGGCTGCCGTCGCCTTGCGCTCAGGCCATAGCGTCATCGTGGATGCAACATTCCTCGCTGGCTTTGAGGCTAACTCGATCGCCAAAGTGGCAAAGTGCACCAATGCCGACTTCCGGGGCATCTGGCTCGATGCGCCAACGGGGCTCCTGATGCGCCGCCTGGCACTCCGGACCGGCGATGCGTCGGACGCGACTCCTGAAGTACTCCGCGCGCAGCCCCCCACCACTCAGGTGCCGGCGGCGTGGTTTTGCGTAGACGCATCCAGGCCTGCCGGCGAGATGCACCGCGCGGCCATGAGTTATCTTGGATTGCATGACTGCGGCGTCGATCATCTCGTTGCGTGATCCTTGACTTCGGTCAATGCCCCTGTGGAGTCCGCGAGTATCCTCGCACACCGAACATCCGACGCGAGGAAAATATCATGACATACAAGACACTCCTGGTGAGCCTCAACGATCTCGAGCGCAATGAAGATCTTATCACAAGCGCGGCCGAGCTCGCGCGCAGATTCGACTCCCATCTCCGCGGCCTCTACGTCATTCCCGCGATTGAAGTCTACCCGGCAGCGGATTTCGGAATGCCGGTTGTCTTCGAAGGCAATCGAGAGACCTATCAGAAGGCCCAGAAGTCCGTGCGAGACCTATTCGATTCGATCGTGCAGGTAGCTGGCATCCGAAACGACTTCGTTGTGGTCGACTCGAACAGTCCCAGCATAACGGACCATGTCGTCGATTACGCCCGCCGCTCCGACATAACCATCATAAACCAGGCCCCGGATAAAGATGGATTGTCCGTCACCGACCGCGGTTTTGTCGAGCGTATGCTGCTGGCAACCGGAAGGCCAACCCTCGTTCTGCCCAGAAAAACCCGAACGGACTTCGCCGCCGATCTCGTGATCATCGGATGGAGCGGACGGCGAGAATCGGCGCGGGCGGCCTTCGACAGCATCCCGCTGCTGACTTGCGCCGATGAGGTCAGGGTGGTCTGGGTCGATCCCGAGAAGGAACGCTCCAACCCGGGCAGCCTGCCCGGCGCCGACTTGGCCACGACCTTGTCACGGCACGGCATCAAGGTGTCAATCGAACCTCTTTCCACTGGCGGGAGAGAAGCCGGCGAAGCTCTGCTGACCAAGATATCGGATAGCGGCGCTGGCCTCTTGGTGATGGGTGCCTACGGACATTCGCGCCTGAGCGAGCTCATCCTCGGCGGAGCGACTCGATCTGTCCTCGATGGCATGAATTGCCCGGTGCTGTTCTCGCACTAACGCACCAGCCGCATCGGCCTTGTCACCCGATTTGCCTTGAGTCGGATATTCAAGCCGGGTCGCGGATCAGCGGGCATGTCATGCAATGCCCACCGCCGCGGCCACGGCTCAGCTCCGCGCCTTCTATGGTGATGACCTCGATGCCGGCCCGGCGCAACAATGTGTTCGTATAGACATTGCGATCGTAGCCGATGACGACACCAGGCTCGATGGCGACTACATTGTTGCCATCGTCCCATTGCTCACGTTCGGCCTCGTATCTGTCACCTCCCGTGGCGACGACACGCAGAGACTTCAATCCCAGGGCCCTTGCAACCACATCAACGAAGGGTTTGTCCTCCTCGGTCACCTCGATATTTCCGACGGACCCAGGGCGAAGCGAAAAGCTGCGCAGGCGCCCGACCACGGGTGGATACATGGTGACCAGGTCGCGGTCGCAGAAGGTAAAAATCGTATCGAGATGCATGTAGGACCTGTCACGCGGCATCAGAGCCGCGATCACGTGTTCGGCAGAGCCTGTCGCGAAGAGCTCCCTGGCGAGAGCGCTCACTGCGCCGGGCGTCGTGCGCTCACCCATACCGATGAGCACCGTCTTGCCGCCAACCGGCATGACGTCACCACCCTCAAGGCTCGCGGGTGCTCTCATGGCCGAGAGAAATGACACCTTGTCCGTACTAAACCGCGGATGATAGCGATAGATTGCCTCGATATTCGCTGCCTCGGGGCGGCGGGCCGGCCAGTACATCGCCCCGAGTGCAACTCGGTCATAGATCCAGCATGACGTGTCACGGGTAAAAAGCTGGTTCGGCAAAGGCGGCAGAACGAAATCGTCCGGCGCCAGGGTGAGGCCGACCAATCCCCGCGGATGAAAGGGAAGCTCCGCGCGTGTTACACCGCCGATGAGACGCACCGCGAGCTCGTCCGCAGCCATCTCCTTTAGCCAAGCCCTGAGCTCGTCCATCATGTCGCAACCGACGGTGCCGGATTCCAGCCGGCAGTCGAGCAGCCAGTGACGCGCCTGCGGGTCGAGCAGGGTTTCGGCGAGAAGCTCCCCCAGATCATGCACCTTGACTCCGCGCTCGCGCAGCGCATCGACGAACATGTCATGCTCCTGGCGCGCCCGTTTGACCCAAAGCACATCGTCGAAAAGCAGGGATCGGCAATTCTCCGGCGTGAGGCGGCGCAACCCAAGATCCGGCCTGTGAACGATCACTTCGCGAAGCTGTCCGACTTCAGAATGTACACCGAGCTTATGCATTGTTGCCTCTTTCAGAGCGGGCTGATGACACCGGCCCACATTTCATAGGCCGCGAGCAAGGCGGCGAGTACCAAAGCGACCGCGAGACACGCCTCCGCCGCCGAGAAGACACGACCGCCGGCCTCGCGTCGCGCCCAGACATAAACAAGGATCCCAGGCGCATAGAGCGCGGCGCACATGAAGAGATATGTCGGACCAGCAGCATAGACCAGCCAGAGGCCATAAGCGGTGGCGAGCAAGCCGGTGAGCAGAGGAATCCAGCGCGACTCTTCCGGCTGGTATGCCTCACCAGTCGCTGCCAGCTTCGCGGCATAAGCGCCCGAAAACACGTAAGGCACCAGGATTGCCGTCGAAGCGATGAAGAACAAAGCCTGGTAGGTGCTCTGCGCAAACAAAGTGATGATGAGGAACAGCTGGACAAGCAGATTGGTGATGAGCAGCGAAAGCGACGGCACACCCACGTCGTTGTGCTCGGCGAAGAGCTTCGGCATCGTGCCGTCTTTGGCTGCGGCAAATGGGATTTCCGCTGCCAAGAGAGTCCAGCTCAGGAAGGCACCCGCGACGGATACGACCAGAGCGATATTGATCATGATGGCTCCCCAGGGTCCCACCACCTTCTCCAGCACGCCGGCCATGGAGGGATTCTTGAGCGCCGCAAGCTCAGGCTGCGAGAGGACGCCAAGCGAAAGCAGTGAGACCAGAGCGTAAAGAGCCAGACAGGTGAAGAAGCCGGCAACAGTGGCGATCGCGATGTCACGGCGTCGTTCCGCCCGGGCGGAAAAGACACTGGCCCCTTCTATTCCGATGAATACCCAGAGGGTCACCAGCATGGTGCTCTTCACCTGGGCAGTGATAGAGCCGAAACCGGCATTACCCAAGCCGGTAAAGTCCATGGAGAAGACATCAACCTTGAAGGCAACCGCCACGACTCCGATGAACAACACGATCGGCGCGATCTTGGCGACAGTAACGATCAGATTGACGATCGTGGCTTCACGGATTCCCGTCAGAATGATGAAATGCACGATCCAGAGCAGTATCGATGCCGCCACAACGGCCTGCCACGTATTCCCCTCTCCAAAAGACGGAAAGAAATAGGAGAGGGCGCTGAACACCACGACGGCATAGGAGACATTCCCAAGCCAGGCGCTGAGCCAATAACCCCAGGCGCTGTTGAATCCAATGAACGAGCCGAATCCCGCCTTGGCATATGCGTAAGGTCCAGCCTCGAGTTCGGGCTTGCGCGTCGCCAGCGACTGGTAGACGAACACCAGGGCCAGCATCCCTACAGCCGTTATCGCCCAGCCGATGATGATGGCCAAGGGCCCGGCACCGGCCGCCATGTTCTGTGGCAGGCTGAAGACACCAGATCCCACCATGGATCCAATGACCAGCGCCGTCAGAGCGCCCAGACGCACCTTTTTCGCGGATTTTTCCGCCGCCGGCACAGGGAATGCGGTATCGCTCACGGACATTGGACGTCCTCCTCAGCAATGGATCGCGCAAGAATAGCGCTGTCGCACGCGGAGGGATTTGACCAGGATCAACCGCGCCCCAGGCAATGTGCCTATGCTGCCCCGATCAGGAAGAAGCCATGGCTGTATCTGCAGGGAATGCAATCGAGCTGAGGGTCGACGATATAGCTCAATTGTTCGACACCCTCGACCCCTACCCTTTTCCGGAGCGGGACCTCAACCGCGACGCCGAGGAATACATCGTGGGATGGGCGGGCGAGCTGTCGGTGAAGCAGCCTCTACGTATCATCGTTCACCATCCCGACACGGCGCAGCAACGAGTTGCCTTTTCCGCGCTCCGCAAAGCCATAGCAGGTTATTTCGAGGCACGCTCACTCGCCACCCAGCGCGAGCTCAATGAGCTTTTTCGCATCGGACGACTATCGCTCCTCATCGGGGTGGCGACCCTGATTACCTGCCTGTTCCTGGCGCAGCTGGCGGCGGAGCTCTTGCAGGAGGCGCCCTTCAGGAAACTGATCGAGGAGAGCTTCCTGATCCTCGGCTGGGTCGCCAACTGGCGTCCGCTCGACATATTCCTCTATGATTGGTGGCCTCTGGTCCGCAGACGCCAGCTGTATCGGCGTATCGCCGCCGCGCGTATCGACGAAATGCCATATGAGATTCGAAATTCGTCTCCCCGGGGCGCTCAAGCTTGACCGAGATCAAGGACCCCGGACAGATCGAACGGGCATGATGTCGGTCCCTACTGAAAGGAGGATAGCATGACACAATCCGTTACCAGACTGCCCATCACCAAGGAGGAAAAGACTTCTCCCGCGCCGGCGCCGTGGCGGCCATTGCTCAGCCTTCAGCGTGAGATCAACCAGATCTTCGATCAGTTTGATCGCAATTGGCGACCGTTCGTCCAGCGCTCAGTCGATTGGGTTCCGGTGGCAAGAATGGAAGCCTCATGGTCATCGCCCGCCGTCGATATCGTCGATAAACACACTTCGTACGAAGTAACGGCCGAGGTGCCCGGCATGGCAGCCGAGAATCTCGAGGTCAAGCTGGTCGACAATCACTTGGTGATCAAGGGTGAGAAGAAGGAGAGCCGCGAGGAGACAGAGGGCGGCAGTCATCTGTCGGAGCGCCATTATGGGGCGTTTGAACGGAATTTCCGTGTTCCCGACGGAGTGGACTCTGGAAAGATCGAGGCGGCTCTGAAAGATGGCGTACTGACCGTCGTCCTGCCCAAAACAGCGGAGGCGGTGAAGCCCGCCAAGAAGATTGAGATAAAGGCTGCCTGAAGGCGCGGCAGGAACATAAGCATCCCCTGGGACGCGAGCCGCATCTTGCGCCCCAGGCCATGTGCTCAGAGAGGCCATCATGGGGACGAAGAACGTTACCGGTTATACAGCGCTTCAGCTCATTCTGCATTGGCTGATCGCCGTTTTCGTCATCCTGCAGCTTGTCTTTGGCGAGACGATCGGTAAGGTCGTGGACGCGGGCGCAAGAGATACTATGCCCACTTCTGCCGACCGCTTTCTTGCCGATCTCCATTATTGGGTGGGAATTGCAGTCCTGGCGCTCATGGCGTTGCGTTTATGGCTTCGGGCATCCCGGGGCGCTCCGCCTGTGGCGCAAGGAGGCTGGGTTGGACTTGCTGGCAGAGTCAGCCATGCGACATTCTATATTGTGCTGATCCTGATGCCGGTAAGTGGACTTTTGGCCTTCTATCTAGGTGGGCTCTTTGGCGAGGCTCATGAACTGGGTAAGCCGGCTCTCATCGTGCTGATTTCATTGCATGCGGTCGCCGCGCTTTATCACCAGTTCTGGCTCAAAGACGGAACATTGCGACGTATTCTCGTGCCACGGCGATAACCACCTCGGTAAACGGGTCCGGACGCCGCGCGATGGCCTATCTCTGGAGCGTCTCGATGAAATCGATCAGACGTTCTATCCGTTGCCGCACGGTTGAGCTAACAGCGTCGGCACCGCCAAATCCTTCGTCGGTATCCATCTGGAATATTAGTCCCCATACAGGCATTTCGCGATCGACATGATTTCGGATATCCTCCCGGCCATCGATAACACGCCGCAACTTTTCCCTCGGAAACCTGCCGTTGTTACGTGCACTTAACATGGTCAGGTCCGGTGGCGCGACGCTAAGGCCGAAAGTCTTGGCCCCCGCCCCCCGCCCATCCTCGCCGTGACAGGAGGAGCAGGAGAAACGGAAATCGGCTTCCGCCGACGGCTCCGTGCCACCGGCGGGAGCGGCCCCGAAGACGTGGGATGCAAGCAACAGCGACAAAAGCGCAGCGCCCTTCCTATGAATACATATCGGCATTCTAAACTCCATCATGTCGATGGCATGCGGAATTGTCGGCTAAAGGTTACTACAAGTTCCAGCGCCAATCGCGAATCTCCGGCATGTCCTGACCATATCTGCGGATATAATCGTGATGCTCCTTAAGCTTTGCTGTCATGAGCTGCGCCAACGCCGCCAGGGCGCTCTCGGCACCTGGAATCCACCGCAGGACACTCAGGACGAGATGAAACCGATCCAGTCCGTTAAGTACGGTCATGTCAAAGGGCGTCGTGGTCGTCCCTTCCTCGTTGTAGCCCCTTACATGAATGTTGGAGTGATTGTGGCGCCGATAGGTCAATCTGTGGATTGTCATCGGATAGCCGTGATAGGCGAATACGACGGGCTTGCCGGTGGTGAAGACGGTGTCGAACTGTTCGTCGGACAATCCATGCGGATGGACATCCTTCGGTAGCAAGGTCATCAGATCGATCACATTGACGACGCGCACCCGCAATTCCGGGGCAAATTCACGGAGTATCTGGACGGCGGCGAGCGTTTCGAGCGTGGGGGCGTCACCCGCGCAAGCCATCACCACGTCGGGCTCATCGCCATGGTCGCTCGACGCCCAATCCCATACGCCTATACCGGCCCGAAAATGGGCGATCGCCTCGTCGATCGACAGCCATTGCCACGCGGGAGGCTTGCCCGCCACGATGATGTTGATCCTGTTCCAGGTATGCAGGACATGATCTGTGACGCACAGCAACGTATTGGCGTCCGGCGGCAGATAGACACGGACGATATCCGGCTTCTTGTTCAAGGCGACGTCGATGAAACCGGGATCCTGGTGGCTGAAACCGTTATGCTCCTGGTGCCAGACATGACTCGACAGCAAATAGTTAAGCGATGCGATCGGCTGCCGCCAGCCGATCGAACGGCAGGCATCAAGCCACTTTGCGTGCTGGTTGAACATCGAGTCGACGATGTGAATGAAGGCCTCGTAGCACGAAAACAGGCCATGGCGTCCAGTCAGTATGTAGCCTTCGAGCCACCCCTGGCAGGTGTGTTCAGAGAGAATTTCTAGGACCCTGCCCTCATGCCCGAGGCTTACATCCTCAGGGAGAATCCGCTCCATCCAGGCGCGGTCGGTTACCTCGAAGACGTCTTGAAGTCGGTTCGACGCTGTCTCGTCAGGCCCAACGATACGAAAATTCTTCTCGGCCGAGTTTGCTTCCAGCACGTCGCGCAGGAACCGGCCCATCACTCGTGTAGATTCAGCCTTTACCGAGCCGGGCCGCCCGGTCATCACGGCATGATCACGAAGAGCGGGGAGGATCAGCGGCTTGCGGAGTCCGCCATTGGCATGCGGGTTGGCGCTCATACGCCGGCGGCCGCGCGGGGCTGCGGCGGTAACCGCCTCCAAAGGCGAGCCTTTCGCGTCGAAGAGCTCCTCCGGCCGGTAACTTTGCAGCCATGCTTCGAGCTGCCGCACATGCTCGGGATTCTCCGCCAGGCCCGACAGTGGCACCTGATGCGAGCGCCAGAAGCCCTCGGTCATGAGCCCGTCCACTTGCTTGGGGCCAGTCCAGCCCTTCGGACTTCTCAGAACTATCATCGGCCATTTCGGACGCGACCGGAATTCGCTTTCTGGCTGGCAGGCCCGCACCTGTATAGTCCGGATGCGATCAAATGCCTGATCGAGAACAAATGCCATCCGTCTGTGCATCAGGTGCGGATCGCTACCTTCGACAAACAACGGCTCGTAGCCATAGCCTGAAAGGAGCGAATGCAGCTCGTCAGGCGGAATGCGCGCGAGTATGGTCGGATTGGCGATCTTGTAGCCGTTGAGATGAAGAATGGGCAGCACCGCTCCATCCCGCCTTGGGTTCAGAAATTTGTTGGAATGCCACGCGGCCGCCAGCGGGCCGGTTTCCGCTTCACCGTCGCCAATGACACATGCGACAACGAGCTCAGGATTATCGAAAGCAGCACCAAAGGCATGCGATAGTGCGTAGCCGAGTTCGCCGCCTTCGTGAATCGAGCCTGGAACGTCAGGCGCCGCATGGCTCGGTATGCCGCCGGGAAAGGAGAATTGACGGAATAGCCGTCGCATTCCCCTCTCGTCGCGCGGGACTTCGAGATTGAGCTCGCTGTAAGTTCCTTCGAGATAGCTATTGGCGACCATTGCCGGGCCGCCATGCCCGGGTCCGCACACATAGATCATATCGATGTCCCTGTGCCGGATGATCCGATTGAGATGCGCATAGATGAAATTGAGGCCGGGAGAGGTGCCCCAATGTCCCAGCAGCCTCGGTTTAATATGCTCGAGGCCGAGCGGGTCGCGCAGCAGCGGATTGTCGAGCAGATAGATCTGGCCGACCGTGAGATAATTGGCGGCGC
>JBMOOM010000116.1:0-33971 GCA_049323275.1 Pseudomonadota bacterium | reverse complement strand
GAGCAGGTTGCCGGCTATGATCTCGCCCAAGAGACGCTCGATCATTCGCAGGGCAAGTATGAAGAGATCGAAACGGCGGATCTCAAGTCGGATCTCGCTTATCTACTCTATCTCAATGGCGAGGTGGTGCGGAACGTTCCCCAGATCGAGGAGGCGAGGGCGATCTTCGCCGGGATATTGCCGGTCATGGATCGCGCCGGCACGCCGGCGCAGCGGATCGAGACGCGCCGGCGGCTGGGCGCCCTGCAGCTGGCGCTCGGCAAGCTGACCGGCAGGGACGCATCGGTTGCGGAGGCCGTCGATCTGCTGGAGCAGGCCTTGTCGCTTTTCCCCGCCGATGGCGACAAGGCGCAGCGCCTGGGTGTCGAGCGTGGCCTGGCGACGGCGCTGGCGCGCCTGGGAAGCCTGCGCGGCGCGGCGGATCCGATCACCCGCGGGGCCGCGCTTCTCGAGGCCCAGCTGGCCGGCCTGTCCCCACAGGGCGCGCCCCTCGAATGGGCCGCGGCGCAGGACGCGCTCGGCGAGGTCAGGCACACGCTTGGTGTCCTGCGCCGCGACAAGGCGGCTCTCGCGGCGGCGGCAGGACACTATCGCGCCGCGCTCGCTTTGCGGTCCAGGGAGAAGATGCCGCGTCAGCACAATGACATGCTCTTCGCTCTTGCCGAGACTCTGCGCGAGCTCGGCGTCCTGGAAGAGGGGACCGTTGCGCTTTCGGAAGCGCTGAAGCTCCATCAGGAAGCTCTCGCCGACAGGACCTCCGATTACGAGAACAGCCGCTGGACCGACAGCGTGATCGCGCGGGGCCTGACCTTCCAGGCTTTGGCGGCCCGCAGCAAGGACGCCGCTGACGCCGCCGATGCGGTCGCTTCCTTCAACGAAGCCTTCTTCCTGTTCCGGCGCGTGGGCGAAGCGAAGGATCTGCCGCGCTTCATCGACAATTCGGTCCGCATCGCCGCGGCTCTCGAGGATCTGGCCGCGCTCGACGGCAAGGCCTCGCGTCTGGCGCTCGCTGTCGAAGCGCGCCGCAATGCCGTCGAGATGGCCCGCGGTCTGCCGGAGCGGGCGGCTGAAGTGCCGGCGCTCGAAGCGGCGCTGCGCGAGACCGAAGCGCGGCTCGCCGCCGCCGGTGCGCCGTCACTTGCGGCCGACGGTGCGATCAGGGCGCGTTTCGAGACTGAGGCCGGGACCTGGGCGGAAAGCCGGCTCCGATCGGGGAACGAGCGCATCGAGCAGGCGCGCGTGGATCAGACGGCGGCGCGCTGGAGCGATGCGGCCTTCACCTTCCGCTCGGCGCTCGATGCGAGTTTCGCCGGCGTGGCGCCGCTCGACCGTGCCCGCATGCGGCTCGGCTTTGCCGAGAGCCTGGCGGGCGCCGCCATGCTCGATCCCAAGTCCGCCTCGATGGCGCCGCTGCTCGCGGCGGGCGATGCGGCCTTTGCCGATGAAAGCGCCCTCGGCGCGGACAAGCTCGCACCGCTGCGTGTCGATCTGGGCTTTCTTCTCGCCACGCGTTTCCAGGCCGCCGTGGACGCCGGCGACCCGGCGGCCCAGGACATGACGACGCTCATCACTGCCGCCCGGCATCTGCGCCTGGCGCTCACCGGAACGCCGTCCGACAAGATCGGCGCCAATTGGATGGAGCTCGCCGACTTCGTCGTCGACAGGCTCACCTCCTTCAGCGCGCTGGCCGCCGATCAGGATGCGCTCGCGGCCGAAATGGTGGGGCTCGCCGAGACGGCGCTCGCCATGACGGCGGCGACGGACAAATCGGCGACGGCGAAACGCGAAAGAATGATGGCCGATGCGGCCTTCCGCGCGGCGCACGAATCCGATGACGCGGCGGTCGCCGCGGCGGCGGCGCATGCGCGCCGCGCCTTGGCGCTTTATGGCGGGCTTGCCGAACCGCTCAACGCGGCCCTCGCTTATGACACGTTGTGCTCGATCGTTTCCTTCCAGGCGAAGAAGGCGGCGGACAGGGTGATGGCCGATGAGGCGATTGCGGCCTGTGAGACGGCGGCGCGGCTCGCGGCCGCCGATCCGAACGGCGCCAACTGGAAGAGCTATCTCGACGGGCAGCTCGACGCGGTGCGCAAGATCAAAGCGGCGATCCCGTAACAACATGTGTCTTTTGTAACTCGGATGTTACGTATGGCGAAAGCGGTTGATCCCGCCAGAATTTTGCCGAATATCCTCACTCTGTCTTTCGTGTGAAAAGAAAAGGAAGCTCGTCATGGCCATCATTGCCGCAGCGCTCTGGTATTTCGTGGTTTTCGATGCCGATGGCGGGCTGGTGACGACGCCGATGCCGTTCGAGAACGACGAGCAATGCCAGATGGCGAGGACCGAGTTCCAGGAGAAATACCCGACCGCGACCTGGGATACGGAATGCGTCACGTCCGACAATGAATAGATTGTCCTACTCTAGCGCATCGGACCGAAAAGTGCGCAGCGGTCTTCCGGCAATCCGATGCGCCAAACAATGAGATAGAGCGCCGGAGTGATTACGTGAGAGCGTCCGGCACTCTAGATCGTCACGACGCCGTGCTTGATCGCGAAATGGATGAGCTCGGCATTGCTGTGGAGTCCATGCGCATCCATCAGCTGGTACTTGTGAAACTCCACGGTGCGCGGCGAAATCGCGAGTGTCGCGGCGATCTCCTTGGCTGAGCGGCCTTCCGCCAGGAGGCGGAGGATCTCGCGCTGGCGGGCCGTCAGCGCCGGCCCGGCTGCCCGCGCCGGCTCGTGTGCTTGTTGCAGCATATCGCGCGTGAGCGCAGGCGTTATGAAGATCTGGCCCTTGAGCACCGCCTGAATGGCCATGACCAGCTCCGCTGTGGCGGAGTGCTTCACCACGAAGCCCTGGGCGCCGGCATCCAGGGCGCGGCGGGCATAGGCGGGATCCTGATGCATGGTGAGAATGACGACCTTGATTTGCGGGTTGTCCTTCTTGAGCTGCGCCACGGCATCGATCCCGTTGAGATGCGGCATCGCGATATCCGCCACGATGACGTCGGGCTTGATCTCCCTGGCTGCGGTGACGAGTGCGCGCCCGTCCTCGACGATCCCGACCAGCTCGAAATCTTCGGCGAGGAGCCCTTTCAGCCCCTCGCTGACGATGCGGTGATCATCGGCCAGCAGAACGCGCGGACGGTTCATTCGAAATTCTCCTGAACGTCCCCCGGTTGAACCATTCTAGCACACTCCGAGACAGCTTTCGACGAGTCCGCCTGGCCACGTGCAAAGATGCTTTATGAGTCCGGACACTACCCACGTCCGGTTGCAGAATTGCCGGGATGGGCCCCGCCTATCCGTAATAATTCATGCCGGTGCCTCGCAATCTTACGAGGTCTCACGATGCCGCGGCCCGTGTACGTTCTCGCTCGCACCAGCAGGTCCGGTATGGGGGTTCGGCGGGGGAATCGTCGAATGTCGTATAGGTTGCTTCACTTATTGCGGGGATTGGCACTGGTGGCGGGGCTGCTGAAGGCCCGCAGCCTCTTCATGCTCGCTTTGCTGGCATGGGGGGCAACGACCGCAACTGCCGCCGATGTCGAAGGGCAGGACAAGCCATTCTTTTACTGGATGGACAACAGCATCTCCGTCCTGCCTTACGGATGGGACTTTGCTGTCGATCCTGAGGAACAGACGACCCTCACCTTCGAGCATACCCATGAATCGGCGATCGGCGACCTGTTCTTCTTCGTCGACGCCACCTGGTTTCATGGCGTCGATGACGAGCTGGGCGATGACGCGAAATTCTCCTGGTATGGCGAATTCAGCCCGCGCCTGAGCCTGGGCAAAATCCTTGACGAAGATCTCTCATTCACCCTGTTTCGCCGTAGCCTGTTCGAGTTCAAGGACGTCCTGATCGCGGCGCAATATGAACGGGGTGAAGACCCGGATGCGGCCGAGGCGGTTCTGATCGGTATCGGTTTCGATCTCGACGTGCGCGAGGCGGGTCTCATCGGCTTTCTCGGGAAGTTCAAATATGTCCAGCTGAATCTCTATGCGCGAGCCGAGCTGACCGACACCGCGCCCAGTGGCTTCCGGGATATGCAGGTCACGATGGTGGCGGGATACCCATTCGAAATGGGCGCCTCGCGCTTCCTCATCGACGGCTATTTCGACTGGGTGCTTGGCCTTGGCGACGAGACGCAAAGCTTCCATCTCAATCCCCAGGTGAAGCTGGATATCGGCAATTACTGGGGAGCGCCGGAGAAATTCTATGCCGGCGTGGAGCTCGACTACTGGTGGAACAAATACCAGATCGAGGACACGAAAGAATTCGACACGAACCAGAAGGCGGTGAGCTTGCTGTTGAAGTATCACTTCTGAGGCGTGTGCTCTCTCTCAATCGAAAGGGCGAGGCCTGGTATGAAGGCCGTCAACACCAAGCCCACCGGCTCGACAATTGCAGCAAGGAAGGCACGCAATGGCCCTGAAACCGACAGAGGTTGAAAATCGCGCTCCGACCGTCGCCATCCGTGGCCCGGTTCTGACCTTTACCGGTGATCCCTTCAGGAGCGGTCTCGAAAGTGTGATGGTTTACGAAAGCGACGCCATCGTCGCCTTCGGTGATGGCATAATCACGCATTTCGGACCCGCGAGCACGATCGCTCCGCAGCTGCCGGCTGGTCTGAGAGTCAGGAACTATGGTCCCGATGCGCTCATCTCGGCGGGATTTCTCGACAGCCATGTTCACTTTCCGCAGACGCCGATGATCGCCGCCTTTGGCGCGCAGCTCCTCGATTGGCTGAACACCTACACGTTTCCCACGGAACGCAAATATGCCGACAAGGCCTTCGCCGACTCCGTTGCCAAGGTCTTCCTGCAGGAATGTCTTCGCAACGGCATTACGACGAGTTGCGTCTACTGCACGGTTTTTCCGCAATCGGTGGATGCCTTGTTCGAGGAAGCTCAACGATTGGGCATGCGGATCGCCGCCGGCAAGGTCATGATGAATCGCAATGCGCCGGACTATCTCCTGGACACCACCCAGTCGAGCTATGACGATTCAAAGGCGCTGATCCGCAAGTGGCATGGCCGTGATCGCCTGATGTACGCCATCACGCCGCGTTTCGCGCCGACCAGCACGCCCGATCAGCTCGATGCGGCCGGCACTCTCTGTACCGAGCACCCGGACTGCTACATGCAGACCCATGTTTCGGAGAACAAAGCCGAGGTTGCCTGGGTGAGGGAGCTCTTCCCCGACCGCAAGGGTTACCTCGATGTCTACGACCATCACAAATTGTGCCGACCGCGAGCGGTGTTCGGTCACGGCATCCATCTGACCGACGACGAGATGTCTTGTATGCAACGAACCGGGTCCGCGATCTCGCATTGCCCGACTTCGAACTTCTTCCTGGGCAGCGGCTTCTTCAATGTGGCTCGCGCCACGGCTAAAGAGCGGCCCGTGCGTGTCGGGCTGGGCACCGACCTCGGCGCTGGAACGTCTTTCTCGATCCTCGCCACGCTCAACGAGGCCTATAAGGCAGCGCAGCTGAACAACTACGCTCTGACCGCCGGCCATGCCTACTACATGGCGACCCGCGGGACGGCCAACGCCATGTATATCGACGACAAAGTCGGCAGCATCGCCCCCGGCATGGAGGCGGATATCGTGGTGCTCGACATGAAATCGACGCCGATCATCAAATATCGGATGGAGTTCGCGAAAGACTTCATGGAGACGCTGTTCATACAGATGACGCTCGGTGACGACCGGGCGGTCCAGGCAACCTATGTCGCCGGTGAGCTGCGCTACAGCAGAGCCGCCGCTTGACGGGCGGATCACGTTTGAGCTCGTGGAAGGAGAGGGTGTGTATCATGGCCAACACGACAGTCGCGGGACCGAAAGCCGAAACAGAGCATGTGCTCGGAAGTCCGATGGCATGGTGGATCTGGGCGCTCGCCGTCATCTTCGTAGTCTTTCTCTTCAGTTTCCAGACCGGCTACGCGATCGTGAATTCAAATGTCCAGCAGGACATCGGTCTCACCGTCTCCCAGGTGGGCACCATTGCAGCCGTCTACACCTGGGCATTTGCCATTTGTCAGTTCTTCGGCGGCGCGCTGCTCGACCGCCTCGGGTCGCGCAAGGTCCTGCCCATCTCGATCGCGCTCGTGACCATCGGCATATTCCTGTTTGCCAATGCGAACAGCTTCGGCATGCTGCTGCTCTCGCAGGTGGTCGTCGCCATCGGATCCTGCACGGGCTTCGTCGGTGCGGGCTATATCGGCGGCAAATGGTTCGGCATGGCCAAGTTCAGTTTCATGTTCGGCTTGGTTCAGGTCGTCGCCGCGCTGACATCGGCTTTCTCACAGAATCTGATCGGCGTGGCGCTGTCTTCCATGTCCTGGCGCTACCTCTTCAACGCAACGGCGGTGCTCGGTATTATCCTGCTTGTCCTCGGCGCGATCTATATCAAGGATCCGGTTCCTGTCGCGAGCCACAAGGATGAAGAAAATTTCTTCGCCTCCGTCATCAGGTCTCTGGTCGAGGTCGCCAAGATAGGTCACGTGTGGATCGCCTCGATCGTCGGCGCACTTCTTTTCGGCGCTCTGCTGGCGCTCGGCGTGGTGTGGGCGCCGAAGCTGCTCATGGTGCACGGCTTGAGCGAAACCAGCGCCAATCTCGGAGCCTCAATGCTCTGGCTGGGGCTCGCGGCGGGCAGCGCGGTGGTCCCGCACTGGTCAGACAAGATACGCCGCCGCAAGCTCCCGATCATTCTTGGCAGCATAGTGCAGCTCCTGGCCATGCTGGGCCTGCTCTATATCCCCAATCTGGGCGCGGCCGCGGCCATCGTCCTGTGCTTCATCTTCGGCTTCGCCAACGCCTCACACATGCTGGCCTTCAGCACTGCGGCTGACGTGGTTCAGCCCTATCAGATCGGGACATCGGCGGCCATCGTCAATGGTATCATGTTCATCTTCGGCGGCATCCTGATCAGCCGCCCTGGCGTGCGCATTGGGATCGGGCTGGAAGAAGGCATCGCGCCGGCCTCGCTGGAGCTCGCTCAATTTGCCGCCTTGCCGCTTGTGGTGGCTCTCGTAATGGCGGCAGTGGTGTCGTTCATCATGAAGGAGACTTATCCGGCCGCCACTGCCGGTCACTAGGAGGCGGGCCTTGGACCAGGCACACGGAAGCCGGCTCGGCGGGCCAAGGGCGTGGCTCGTCTGGATCATCGCCGTTACGTTCGTCGTGTATTATTTCAGTTTCCAGACTGGCTATGCGATCGTCAATCCGAATGTCCAGAAGGACATCGGGCTGTCGATCGCTCAGGTTGGCGCCATAGCTGCGATCTACACCTGGGTATTCGCCCTCTGCCAGTTTCTGAGCGGGGCCTTGCTCGATCGGATGGGAGCACAGCGGATCCTGCTGCCGGCGATACTGCTGGTCGCGCTCGGCGTATTTGCCTTCGCCAATGCCAATAGCTTCGCGATGCTTCTGCTGTCGCAGGCGCTCATCGCCATCGGCGCCTGCACCGGATTTGTCGGCGCCGGCTATGTGGGCGGCAAATGGTTCGGTATGGCGAAGTTCAGCTTCATGTTCGGGCTGGTGCAATTCTGTGCCTCGTTATTCTCCGCCTTCGGTCAGAATTTCCTCAGCTATGCGCTGACGGTCCTGCATTGGCAGCAATTGTTCAATTATGTCGGGATTTTCGGCCTTGTTCTCCTGCTCCTCGCCGTCTTGTATCTGCGTGACCCGGCACCCGTCGCGGCGCCCGCTGGACAGAGTTTCGCGGTTTTTCTCGGCGAGGTCTTTAAATCCATAGGTGAGGTGGCGCGTATTCCGCATATCTGGCTCGCCGCCGCTTTCGGCGCGCTCTGCTTCGGCGTGATGCTGGCCCTGGGCGTTGTCTGGGCGCCAAAACTTCTTATGGCACGCGGCCTCGATCCGGGCGCGGCCAACCTGGCGACGTCATTTCTCTGGCTGGGCCTCGCCGCGGGGTGTTTCATCGCGCCGTGGATTTCCGACCGGATGCAGCGGCGCAAGCTGCCGATCCTCGCCGGGATCGCTCTCCAGATCGTGGCCCTGGCATCGCTCCTGGCCTCCAGCCCGATCGGAGCCGCTGGTGACATTGTTCTCTGTTTCCTGTTCGGTTTCGGCAATTCGGCGCATATGCTGGCCTTCAGCACCGCCAGCGACACGGTTGAGCCGCGCTCGATTGGGACGGCGGCGGCCATCGTCAACGGCACGATGTTCATCATCGGCGGAGTGATGATCAGCCGGCCTGGCGTCCGCATCGGACTCGGCTTGGAAGCGGGCATCACGCCACAGTCCTTCGAGCTCGCGCAATATGCTGCCACACCATTGCTGGCCGGCATATGTATCGCCTTCATCATCGCCCTATGCATGCGCGAAACCTATCCGGTCGCATTCGGCGGTCCGAAACTCGCATGATGACCTTGAATGCATGGTCTCTGCGCCATGCGCCGAGGGCAAGTAATTTTCGTGCCGGCACCTCGCAATCTTACGAGGTCTCACATCGTCTTCGCCGCTGTAGGCTTGTCGTCAGAAGACGCGGATCGCGTCAGGTGTGCGGGCGCATGAGTGAATCCGGAACGCGTTGCGTATTGCTGGCGGACCCCCATCACGGGATGAGCGAGGGCATTCGCGGGCTGCTTGCGACCAAGTTCGACGCCGTCGTCATGGTCGCCGACGAGGTTTCCCTGGTGGAGGTCGCCGGCCGGATGCAGAGCGCCCTGGCGGTGGTGGATACCGCGCTGTCGCGTGGGAACGCGCCCGATCTGGTGCGCCGGCTGCGCCAGCGATTTCCCCATATGAGGATCGTCAGCATCAGCCTTCACGACCATCCCAGTGTCGGCCGTTCCGTGATCGAGGCGGGTGCGGACGGCTTCGTCGTCAAGCATGCGATTGCGACGGAGCTCATGGATGTCATCGACATCGTGCTCGCCGCACAATGGTCGGGGGTGCCGCGAAACGAGGAGCTTTGAGTTGGTCCGGTTATGAAATCAATCACTCGGGAGGTAGCCAGTCATGGTTAGCAAGTCTGATAATCCGTCGATCGCCCTGCCGACGGCGGAGCAAATGATGCAGAAGGTCGCGCAGGCGGAGGCCGACAGGGCGGCGGAGGCGATGCGGCGCGAGGCCGCCACGGCGGCTGAGAAGCAGGCGCTCATCGATCGTCTGAAAGGGCCATCCGGCGTTTCCGATGAGGAGGCGCTCAGGCGCGTCGCGGTCATCATCCAGCGCGCCGTCAGCAACGGCCTCACCGAGGTCCAGGTCCATCGCTTTCCGAACACGCTGTGCACCGACAATGGCCGCGCCATCAATCAGCAGGAGCGGGGCTGGGAGAATACGCTGACCGGCGTGCCGAAGGAGATCTACGACTTCTGGAAACGGCAGCTGCAGCCGAGCGGATACAAGCTCTACGCCCAGATCGTCGAATTTCCGGACGGGGTGCCTGGAGATGTGGGCATCACGCTGAGATGGGGATAGCCGGGCTGGCGTTTTTCCCGTCCCGCACGCCACCACAATGATCGGAGAGAGAGCCATGAAGAAAGCCAAGACCGGCATGAGCAAGGACAAGTCCGAGACGCAAGCGGCGAATGAGGAGGCCCCGGCCCAATCGGCGCCGGAAAAGACGGCGGCGGACGCTGACGGCGGCAAGACCGGGCTTTCGCGCAAGGACTACATGGCCGAGCTGCGCAAGCTCCAGACGGAGCTCGTCATTCTCCAGGACTGGGTCAGGGAGACCGGACAGCGCATCGTCATCGTCTTCGAGGGACGCGATGCCGCCGGCAAGGGCGGACTGATCCGCGCGCTCACCGAGCGCGTGAGCGCCCGCATATTCACGGTGGTCGCGCTCCCCGCACCCTCCGACCGCGAGAAGAGCCAGCTCTACATCCAGCGGTACCTCACCCGATTTCCCGCCGCGGGCGAGGTCGTCATCTTCGACCGCAGCTGGTACAACCGCGCCGGCGTCGAATATGTGATGGGTTTCTGCACCGAGGAGCAGCGTGACAAGTTTCTCAAGCTCGTCACCGCGGTCGAAAGGCAGCTCATCGATGACGGCATCACCCTGGTCAAATATTGGCTCGAGGTCAGCAGCGATGAGCAGAAGCGGCGTTTCGAGGCGCGCATCGACGACCCCATGCGGCAATGGAAGCTCTCCAATATGGACCTTCCCTCGCGCGAGCGCTGGTATGACTATTCGCGCGCCCGCGACCGCATGCTCGATGCCACCGACACCGAGATCTCCCCCTGGCATATCGTGCGGTCCGACGACAAGCGGCGGGCGCGGCTCAACTGCATCACCGATTTCCTCTCGCGCATTCCCTATGAGCGCGTCTCGCGCACCAAGGTGAAGCTGCCGAAACGCTCGAAGAAGCATGCCTATGACGACGATGCGACGATGCTCCGCCGCCGCTGGATCCCTGAGAAATACTGAGCCTCGCCGCCGATGAACGGACGCGCTCTTCTGCTGTCGCCCCTCGCGAGATTCCGGGGTTATCGCTCTGAGTGGTTCCGCTATGACCTGATGGCCGGCCTCGCCATCGCCGCCGTCGGGCTGCCGAGCGCGATCGCCTATCCGGCGATCGCCGGCCTGCCGCCCGAAGTGGGGATCTATTCCAGCATCCTGCCGCTCATCGCCTATGCGCTGTTCGGCCCGTCCCGCAGCCTCATCGTCGGGCCCGATGCCGGCACGATGATCGTGCTCGCCGCCGTCCTCATGGCGCTCGCGCCGGCTTCGTCGAATGAAGCCGTCACCCTGGCGGCGGCGATTGCCGCGCTCGTCGGCGTCCTGTGCGTCCTGGCAAGCTGGCTCAGGCTCGGCTTCGTCGCCAATTTCCTCTCCCGCCCGGTCCTGTTCGGCTTCATGGCGGGTATTTCATTGTCGATCCTCATCGGCCAGATCAACCGCTTCACCGGCGTCAGGATCGACAGCGACGGCCTCGTCGGACCACTGGTGGAGCTCGTGCGCAAGTCCGATCTCATCAGCTGGCCGACCTTGATCCTTGCCGCATTTCTGTTCGCCCTGCTGCGCATCATCGCGGCCTGGTGGCCGGCCATACCCGGCCCGCTGGTCGCCATCGTCGTCGCCATCGGCCTGTCCGTCGGGCTCGATTTCGAATCCCTCGGCATCGCCGTCGTCGGAGACATCCCGTCGAAGCTGCCCGTGCCGGTCCTGCCGGTGCCCTCCGGCATATCGCTTCAGGACCTGCTTCTCGGGGCGGGCGCCATCCTGCTGGTGAGCTTCGGCGCGGGCATCGTGACGGCGCGCAGCTTCGCGGCGCGGAGCGGCGAAGCCGTCGACGCCAATCGCGAGCTCATCGGCTTCGGGGCCGCCAACATGGCCGCCGGCCTGTTCGGCGGCATTCCCGTGAGCGCTTCCGATTCGCGCACCGCCATCAACACCTCGATGGGCGGCAAGTCGCAGCTCGCGGGCATCGTCGCGGCGGTGACGCTCGCGGTCGCCGTGCTGTTCCTGACCGACGCCTTGCGGTTCCTGCCGAAGGCGGCGCTCGGCGCCATTCTCGCTTCCGCCGCCATCAGCCTGATCGATGTGCGGGCCTTCGCCGAGTTATGGCGGGTGAGCCGGATCGAGTTCCTGTTCGCCCTGATCGGCATGTCGGGCGCCGTCGGGCTTGGCGTGCTGCGCGGCGTCGTCATCGCGGTGGCCGCCACGCTGCTTTATCTGCTGATCAAGGGTCTCAGGCCGCGCGACGCCATGCTGGGCCGGATTCCCGGGCGCGAGGGTTTCTACAAGCTTCACCGGCACCCGGAGGCGAAGCCGATTCCCGGCCTCGCGATCTGCCTCCTTCAGGGGAGCCTGCTCTTCTTCAATGTCGATCATGTCAAGAGCCGCATCGAGAAGATCGCCCAAGGGCTGCCGGCGGGACCGCAATGGCTCGTTCTCGATGCGAGCGCCATCGTCCAGATCGACAGCACCGCGGCGGCGATGCTCGATGAGCTGCGGTCCCGGCTGGCCGCGCGCGGCATCGCCCTCGGGATCGCCGAGCTGCACAATGAGCCGCGGGCCTTGCTGGAGCGGGCGGGAACATTGAGCCGGCTCGGCTATGGGATGATCTTCGAAAGCCTCGACGATGCCCGTGTCGCCTTCGCGCATCACATGGCGGCGGCGGCCCGCTAGCGCGTCGTGCTCACTCCGTGCTTCTCGCATGCCGCGATTCATCGGCGAGCCATCCGGTGATGATCGAATAGCCGGCCGCCAGGATGAGCGGCCCGATGAAGATGCCCATGAAGCCGATCGTCAATATGCCGCCGATCACGCCGATGAAGATGATCCACAGCGGAACGCCGGCGCCGCGCCCGATCAGCACCGGCTTGATGATATTGTCGATGACATTGATGACGACGCCGAGCACGGCGGTGAACAGCGCCCAACCGGTCTCGCCCTGATAGGTGAGCCACAGGGCGGAGGGTATCCAGACCAGCCAGGTGCCGATCTGCAGCATCGCCGTGCCGAAGCTCAGCGCGCCGAGCGCCACCGCGAAGGGGACGCCGGCGATGATGAAGCCGACGCCCGACAAGGCGCCCTGAATGAGGGCCGTGCCGATCACGCCGAGTGCGACGTTGCGCACCGTGCGGACCGCGAGCTCGAGCAGGTTCTCGCCCGACACGCCGCCCAGCCGATGCGCGATCCGATGCAGCGCGGTCGTCGTGTCCGCCTGCCGGACGAGGAATATGCCGGCGAGGATCACCGCGACGAAGATTTCGAGGAAAGCGAGGCCGAGGGCTGCGCCCTGGCCCGCCAGCCATTGGACGGCCGGGCCCGCCAGCGGCCTGACGCTGGCCAGGAGCTCCCCTGAATTGCCGGCCAGGGCGGCCCATTTCCTGCCGATCGTCGCGCCGAGCAGGGGAAAATTGGTGACCCAGTCCGGCGGCGGCGGCAGGTTGAGTTCCGTCCAGTTGTTGGTGGCCTTGGCAAGCCCCTCCACCGCGCGCTCGACCGATCCGGGCAGAAAGGACAGCGGAAATACGATGACGGTCAGGAGGACAATGACGATGAGCGCCGCCACGGCCTTCGGACGGTCTCCGCCGGCATCGGCGAGCATCCGATGGAGGGGAGAGAGGGAAATCGCGATCAGCGCGCCCCAGACCAGCACGCCGAGAAGCGGCAGCGTGATCCAGAAGCAGGCGATGACGATGATGGCGATCGCCAGAAGCCCCACGGCGCGCTCCGCCCACAGGCTCAGTGAAGCATTGGCGTTTGACATGTCCCGTCTCCCCTTCGTGTTTCGCAATTCATCCGATTGCCGCCGGCTCTCATGCGCTCGCCCGCTCGGACGGAGCGGCGTCGGGCTCTCTCAGCTTTATCCAGGCCACGATGCTCGTTCCGCGGCCAGGCCGGCTTTCGATGGCGAGGCGTCCGTCGAGCGACATGATCCTCTGCCGCATGCTGGCGAGGCCGAGGCTCATGCCCGCCCGTCTTTTCCTGACGTCGAAGCCGACGCCGTTGTCGCGAACGGCGAGCTGCAGTCCGCCGTCGACGCGCTGCAGGCTGACTTCCGTCCGGGTGGCGCCGGAATGGCGGGCGACATTGCGCAAGCTCTCCTGCGCGATGCGGTAAAGGCACAGGGCGATGTCCTGCGCCACATTGCGGGGAATGTCCTTGGCGTCGAGCTTCAGCCGGATCGGAGATTGCGTGAAGGTCTCGCATTCGGATCGCAGGGCTTCGATCAGGCCGAGATCCGTGAGGATCGAGGGATGCAGGCGGTAGGAGAGGGCATGCACGTCTTCGCTGAGGCGGACCAGCCCGTCATGCATCGATTGCAAGGACGAATTTCCGTTCACGGCTCCGGTCTCGCGTTTCTGGCGCGCCGCGGTGATCGCCAGCATCGCCAGGCGCTGCGTGACGTCATCGTGCAGCTCGCGCGCCAGGCGGGCGCATTCTTCCTCCTGCGCATTGATGAGCCGCCGGCTCAGCTCGCGCGCGTCGGCTTCCGATCTGCGCCGTTCCGCCTGTTCGTAGAGCAGCCAGGAGATCAGCGCCGCTTGCAGAAGAATCACCGCGGCAATGCCGACGATCTGCATCCGGTGGCGCTCGAAGAGCGTCGGCTCGCGGAATGCGATTTCGCTGCCGAGCAGAAGACGGCTTTCGCTGATGCCCCAGCGCTGCATTTCCCGCCAGTCGAATTTGGGTGGTGCGAATTCGACGGGTGGTATCTTCAGGGCGCCGGGCTTCTCGCCGCCGAGAATGCGGATGGCCGCCTCGGCCGTCTGGCGGCTGCCTTCGCGGACCGACAGGAGCGGACCACCGACGATCTCGTTGCCGAAGAAGGAGTCGTCATAGGAGAAGATGGGCGCATTGGCGACGGCATGGAGCCTCGTCAGCGCGGTGTTGCCCTCATGCACGACGCCGGCGGCGTCGACCAGCATGAGCTCCCAGAAGATGGCCGATTGCGGCGGCAGCGCCGCGGACGTCTTCAGTATGTCCTCGAAGGAAAGCGTGTCGAACCATGTGAAGGTGACCCGGCCTTCCAGAGGTTTTATTTCCCGCGCGATTTCGGCGCGCCAGAATTTCTCGATGGGAGACGTCCCGACCACCACGGCCACGTGCCGGGTGTCGGGCATCACCTGCAATATGTTCTCCATCGCTTTCAGATAATCGATATGCATGGTGACGGCGGCGTCGTTTTCGGTGAGCTTGGAAAACTGGACGCGCCGCTGCTCTATGGCCGTGAGCAGCATCGGCGACGCGGGGAACAGCTCCCGCCGGTGTTGCTGGATGAAGCCGGCGGCCGGCGCCCCGACGGCGACGATCAGGTCGGGCTGGTTCTTGCTGTAGAGCGTGCGCAGATAAGCGAGGAACGCGGCTTCGCTGCCTTCGTCGCCGAGGCGCGCCGATATCAGCGAATGGTCGGTGAAATCCAGGGGCCAGGGCGAGCGCCGGTCGAGCTCGGCACGGATGCTGCGCGCATATTCGCTCCAGGGCCTGAATTCCTGGCCGAAGGAGAAAAGCAGCATCACCTGCTTGTGCTCTACCGCGCCGGCGCCGGTCGCGCCGAGCAGCAGCATGAGCGCGATCAGCCAGGCGCAGAGGCCCCTTTCGGCGAGCCTATGGCGGGAAAGATGGCGGCCGCCCGGGCCGCGCGGCGCGTCGGGCGGAATGTCCGGCTTTCGGGCCGGACCAGCGGCTTCTCCGGTGCAAGAGGTTGTTGTCAATCCTTGAGAACCACGCATGGTTCCCTCCCCAGCCCCCGCCCGCAACCTTGCTCAGGGAGCCTGCCGGAATCGAGTTGGACCAAGGACCAATAACGTCATGCGGCTGAGGTTAAATTCCTAGCTCATGATCCGTAAGAATGCGAAGCGTGTTAGAGCGGGCGGAGCAGATTGGCGACGCTGAGCCCGGCTTTGGCGAACAGGCCGATCGCCTCATGCCGTGTGGCGCGCGCCGGCTCCGGATCTTCGCGCCAGGCCACGGCGGCGAGCTCCCGGAGCATCCGGTAATCGAAGGCATGCTCGCGGGCGCCGGCGAGGATCAGGCCCAGATACCAGTCGAAGGGCCGAAGGTGCTCGTCGAGATCGGTCGCCAGATAGGTCGCTGCCTGCATGAGCCGGTCGTCGTCCCGCCGGCGAATCGTAAAATCGTCCACGCGCCGATAGCCGCTTCCCGCTCCTTCGAAACCATCGAGCGCGATGAGATCTTGAGCGGCGAGCGTGAACAGCACGCCCGGCTGCCGCGTGCCGGCGCTGCTGGTGAGATGGCCCTTGCCCGACCCGTCGCGTCCCTTCTTCCAGAAGGTCAGCCGGTGATTCTCGGCAAAAGCGACGCCGGCCGGCCTGGCGCTCGGGCAGCGGGCCTGAAGCCGGGCCGTCATCATGTTCGAGCCATAGGCGAAATAGAGGACTGTTGGCATTATCGGCAATCGTCGCTTTCGATCCGCGTGAGCAATCCCTGATAGCGTGGATGCTGCCTCAACGCCGTGAAGTCCGGATCGCTGAGGAACCAGAGTCTGGAATCGCGCGCCGCCTGATGGACCCAGAGGTCGAGCAGATCGAAGGCCTTGTCGAGCTCGCCCAGCATGGCATAGACGCAGGCCGCGTTATAGCGGACATGATTGTCGTCGGGATCGATCTCGAAGGCCCGCTTGATCCATTCCTCGGCATGGTGATGTTCGCCCAGATAGGCATGGAGATTCGCCATGAGCTGGGCCGGCCGGGGATTTTCGGGTGTCTGGCTCAGCGCCTGCCTGGCGCGTTTCAGGGCGATCTGCGCATAGGTGACGCCCTCCGCCGAGCGCCCCAGCGCCTCCAGCGCCAGCGCCAGGAAGGTCACCGATTCGTAGTCCTCCGGCTGCAGCTCCATCGCCCGCATGAACAGATCCAGGGCGGACTCGAAGTCGCCGATGGTGAAAAAATAGCGGCCGAAATGATAGAGCGCCTCCCAGTTGTCCGGCTCGATCTCCAGCGCCTTGCGGAAGGCGGCGACGCTCTCCTGGCGCCGGTCGTCGATGGCGAAGGCGATGCCGCGCGCGGCATGGGCCTCGGCCAGATCGGCGTTGACGCGCAGCGCCTTGTCGATCGTCGCCAGGATCTCGTCGATGGTGATGTCGAAGCCATGGAAGGATTTGAGATAGGAGGCGCAATTGGCGAGGCCGACATAGGCCTTGGCGTAGGAAGGGTCGAGCTCCAGGGCGCGCGCATACATCTGGCGCGCCTGGACCAGCGACTGGCGGGTCCCGACCCTGAAGATCTGCTTGCCCTTGAGAAAGGCGGTATAGGCCTCGACATTCCGCGTGGGCGCCCCCTCGATCGCGGCGCGTTCGTCGGGCAGGAGCCTGACGCGCAGTTGCGCCACGATGGTCTTGGTGATTTCGTCCTGCACCGCGAAGATGTCGGTCAGGTCGCGGTCGTAGCGCTCGGCCCAGAGATGATGGTCGCTCGCGCCCTCGATCAGCTGCGCCGTGATCCTGACTTTGCCGCCGGCCTTGCGCACGCTGCCTTCGACCAGATATTCGACGCCGAGCTGGCGCGCCGTCTGCTGCAGGTTCTGCGCCTTGCCCTTCAAGGTGAAGACGGTGTTCCGGCTCAGCACCTGGAGGCCCGAGACTTTCGACAGGTCGGTGATCAGGTCTTCGGTGATGCCGTCGCTGAAGAATTCCTGCTCGGCGTCCGAGCTCATATTGGCGAAGGGCAGGATGGCGACCGACGGCTTGCCGCCCTGCGCATGGGCCGCCGGCGGCCTGGCCGGTGGTGCGGCGGGATCGGCGGCGGTCCGGCCGAGGCCGACGAAATAGACATGCAGCTTCTGGGCGATGTTCTTGACCGCCTTTTCGCCCTGGTCGATGAAATCGATATCGAGCTTGTGGCCGATATGGTCGCGCACCGCCGCCGAGCAGGCGATGCCGCCGGGCGTCGCCAGCCCTTCGAGGCGGGCGGCGATATTGACGCCGTCGCCATAGATATCGTCGCCATCGACGATCATGTCGCCGACATGAAGGCCGACGCGGAACCGGATATGGCGGTCCTCCGGCAGTGTCTCGTTGCGTTGGGGCATGCCGGCCTGCACTTCCATGGCGCAGCGCGCCGCGTCGATCACGCTGCCGAATTCGACCAGGAAGCCGTCGCCGATGGTCTTGAAGATGCGCCCCCGGTGCCGGGCGACCGCCGGATCGAAGAATTCGCGGCGCAACTGGCGCAATGAGGCGAGGGTGCGCTCCTCATTGGCTTCCATGAGCCGGCTATAGCCGACGACATCCGCCGCCATGATCGCCGCCAGACGGCGTTCAGTATCGACTTCGACCAAGCCAGCTCTCCACAGCGGGAACCCTGAAAAGGCAGCATATCATTCACCCCGATCAAACCACAACGTGCAAGACCGCGGGCCCCGCGCTAGATCACGATGAGTTTGGATCGAATCGATCCAAACTCATAAACGTGATCGATTCCTGTATTTGGCGCGGGATTCTCGCGAAAAACCGGTATCCACTTTTTCGCACCCCGCGCTAGAAGGTCGGACAAGCCGTTTTCGAGGATGTTCCCATGCCCGCCGATCCCTATAGCGCCATCCTGGACCTCTGCCGCGGCCTGCCGCCGGTGCCGACCGCCGTGGTCCATCCGGTGAAGGCCAATGTTCTCGAGGCGGTGGCCGAAGCGGTGAAGGAGAAGCTCATCGTCCCGTTGCTGGTCGGCCCGCGCGCCCGCATCGAAGCCGCCGCTGCGGAAGCGGGTGTCGATATCGCCGGTTACGAGCTCGTCGACACCGAGCACAGCCATGAGGCCGCCGCCCGCGCCGCCGAGCTCGCCGCTTCGGGCAAGGCCGGCGCCATCACGAAGGGCGCGCTCCATACCGATGAGTTGCTGGGCGCGGTGGTGCGCGCCGCCTCGGGGCTCAGGACCGAAAGGCGCATCTCGCATGCCTTCCTGATGAGCATCGCCAATTATCCCAAGCCCTTCATCATCACCGACGCGGCGGTCAATATCGAGCCGGACCTCGCCGCCAAGGCCGACATCGTGCAGAACGCCGTCAATCTGTGGCGCGTCGTCTTCGGCTTCGACAAGCTGCCGAAGGTCGGCGTGCTGGCGGCGGTCGAGACCGTCAATCCGAAGATGCAGGCGACGCTCGACGCCGCCGCTTTGTGCAAGATGGCCGATCGCGGCCAGATCGCCGATGCGGTCATCGACGGCCCGCTCGCTTTCGACAACGCTATCAGCGCCAAGGCGGCGCGCGAGAAGGGCATCATATCCGAGGTCGCGGGCGACGCCGACATCCTGCTCGTGCCCGACATCGAATCCGGCAACATGCTGGCCAAGCAGCTGGTGTTCCTGTCGGGAGCCGACGCCGCCGGCATCGTGCTCGGCGCCCGCGTGCCGATCATGCTGACGAGCCGCGCCGACGGTCCGCGCTGCCGCCTTCTGTCCGCAGCGCTCGCCGTGCTGATGGCTGAGGCGCGCCGCAAGGGGCAGGTGAAGTAGCAGCTTCCTTTCGGCCCCTTGTGGGAGGCCGTCCCACATTTCTCCTTCGGGCACCCTCTCCCATCCCGCGGACGGGAGAGGGGAAAAACATGAGAGAGGGAGAGATTATTGCTCTTCCTCAATCGATCGCGACACTCACCGTCGACGTATTCGCCGCATTGGTCTGCACCGTGCCGGAGCGCGCCGACACCTTGCAGTAGATCTCGGCGCGGCTTTCATAGAAGGGCTCGCAATTATTGAGCTTGGACGCCGGCACGATCACGCTCAGGACGAACGGCCGCGGCGCGGTGTCATGCACGCCGATCTGGAAGCTCGTATCGGTCAAAAGCAGGTCGTCATCGGCGGTATCGCTGTCCATCACCCTGACGGTGACGCCCATCAGGCGGCCGGCGACGGCATTCACCGCCTCCTGATTCAGCATGATCGTTCCGCCGACCGTGAGATTGAGCACATCCCGGGTCGAACGGCTGGGATTGGCGACGTGGATCCACGAGCTCAGCATTTTAGCCTGTGCGGCCATGGTTCATTCCTTTCCAAGATCTGTTTCCTGCAGGACCGCCGCTACCCAGCGGTGCGGAGCATCTTGGAAGGAGTGCTTCAAACCTAGAGGGATCACTGCAATGATGAAGACGTTAGGCGATTCCGGCTGTCGCAATCATGAACCAGTTGTTCAGCACCGGTTCAGTCCGTCCTGGAGTCCCCTTCTCCCGCAAGCGTCAGGGCCTTCCGGGGGAGACTATTAGGTGTCGGAGATATCCTTACAGAATCGCGTTGGAGACACGTCCTCAAAAATGAGTCTCAGAATTGACCTTCATTTCCCCTTCTCCCGTTGCGAAGCAATGGGAGAAGGTGCCCGAAGGGCGGATGAGGGCTCTTCTGCAACAAATTCAAAGCTTCAGCAAAGAGCCCTCACCCGGCCTTCGGCCACCCTCTCCCATCCTGCGGACGGGAGAGGGGGAAACCAGGCAAGAGGTGCGCGCTTCGATGAGTTTCCCCGAACAGCCATGCGCTTGCGGGAGAAGGGGAAACGAGGTGTAGGGCGAAGCGTGAAGGGCTACCGCTCCCTGATCCTCGCCCCCGACTCGGTGTCGAACAGGAACACGGCCTTGTCGGCGAAGTCGATGCCGATCGGCTCGTCCATCCGGTAGGACGCCGACTTGTCGGCCTTCACGGTGAGGGTGCGCTCCCCCACCTGGCACATGATGAGCGTGTGGTCGCCGATGAGCTCCAGAGTATGGACGCGCGCGGCGATTCGCCCCTTGTCCGGCGCCGTCACCTGGCAGTCTTCCGGCCGCCACCCCGCCGTCACCTTGGGCCGGCTCCCAGGCGTCGCGGTCTTGAACCGTCCTTCCGGCCAGACGAAATCGCCCTGGCTGAGCTCGCCTTCGAGGAAGTTCATCGGCGGCGAGCCGATGAAGCCCGCGACGAACAGATTGGCCGGGTCGTCATAGATGCGCCGGGGCTCGGCGATCTGCTGCACCACGCCCTTGTTCATGATGGCGACGCGATGGGCGAGCGTCATCGCCTCGATCTGGTCATGGGTGACATAGATGGTGGTGACGCCGAGCTCGGCCTGCAGGCGCTTCAGCTCCGAGCGCATGGCGCCCCGGAGCTTGGCGTCGAGATTGGACAGCGGCTCGTCCATCAGGAACACCGAGGGCCGCCGGACCATGGCGCGGGCGAGCGCCACGCGCTGGCGCTGGCCGCCCGACAGCTGGCGCGGATAGCGGTCGAGATAATCCTCGAGATGCACCTTCTGCGCCGCCGTTGCGATCGCCGCCCGGCGCTCGGCGTCCGGCACTTTGCGCATCTTGAGCGGATAGCCGATATTGTCGGCGACCGTCATATGCGGATAGAGCGCATAGGATTGGAACACCATGGCGATGTCGCGGTATTTCGGCAGCACCTCGGTCACGTCGCTCGCGCCGATCAATATGCGCCCCGAGGTCACCGTCTCGAGCCCCGCCACCATGCGCAAGGCGGTGGTCTTGCCGCAGCCCGAGGGGCCCAGCAGCACCAGGAACTCGCCGTCGGCGATTTCGAGATCGAGACCTTTGACGACCTGAACCGGCCCGAAGGATTTGTGGATCTGGGAGAGGGTGACTTTCATGGGGTGGTCTCCATGCCCTCGAAGTCTCCCTCCGCCGCGCGAAGCGCGGGGAGGGTGGACGCCCGAAGGGCGGACGGGTGGGGTCTCTCCGTCGAAAAGTATTCATCAATTGATCTGATGGGCTTCCGTTGCGGAGAGACCCCACCCGTCGCGCGTTCCGCGCGCCACCCTCCCCGCCTACGGCGGCGGAGGGAGATGTTTGAGAGCCATGCCTCACCCATCCCCATCACCCCTTCACCGCGCCGACCAGCAGCCCGCGCGCAATGTGCTTCTGCAGCACGCTCGCGATGACGATGACCGGCGCGATCATCACCACGATCAGCACCGACATGTTCCACCATTGCGGCCCCCGTGTCGTGTTCTGCGCCGAGACCAGCACCGGCATGGTCTGCGCCTTGGCGTTGGAGAGGAACAGCGCCAGCAGATATTCGTTCCAGGCGAGGATCAGCACCAGCAGGAACGTCGCCACGAGGCCGGAGCGCACCAAGGGCAGCGCGATGGTCAGGAAGACGCGCAGCTTCGAGGCGCCGTCGATCTCGGCGCTCTCCTCGAGATCGATCGGGATGGCGGCGAAGAAGTCGCGCGTCAGCCACACCACGATCGGCAGGTTGACCGCCATATAGGTGGCGATCAGCGCCGCCTGCGTGTCGAGGAGGCGCAATTGCTGGAACATCACATAGATCGGCAGCACCGCCACGATCGGCGGCATGATGCGGTTGGAGATGATCCAGAATTCGATGTCGCTGTTGCCGACCGCGGCTTTCGTGCGGCCGCGCAGGGTGAACAGCGCGATGACGAACAGCGCCAGCGCCACGCTCGCCGCCGTGAGCCAGCCGACGCCGAAGCTCGTCACCGCGATGATGAGGGCGACGAGCAGCAGGATGAAGAGGGCGACGGCGGCGAGCTTCACCTCGAAGCGGATGCGCACCAGCGCATAGGCGGCGAGCGCTCCGATCGTCACCGCCAGCACGGTGCTCGCCAGCGCCACCACGACGGAATTGAGATAGGGCCCGAGCGTGTAGTTCTGCAGCAGCATGAAGTCCCAGGCGGCGAGCGAGGGCTGGAAGTCGACGAAGGGAATGTAGAACGGCCCGTTATCGACCTCGCCCGGTCCCTTGAAGGAGGTGATCAGCACCCAATAGAGCGGCACCAGCACGACCAGCGACCACAGCGCCAGCAGCGCATAGGTGATAAGACGCCCGGCCGGCGACTGCCGCTCGAGCGAGGGCGGCTCGAACAGGCGCCGCAGCAATGATCTCGAGGGAGCGCTGCTCATGCTTCGAATCTCCGCGCCGGCCGCACCACGAAATTGAAGAAGGAGACGCAGATGACGGTCGAGATGAAGAGCAGCGTATAGCCGACCGCCGCGGAGCCGCCGAGATCCTGGGTGCGCCAGGCGATGAAGGAATGAAGCGTGAGCGATTCGGTGGCGAGGCCGGGGCCGCCGCCGGTCAGCACATTCGGCAGGTCGATGATCTTGAAGGCCTCGATGAGGCGGATCAGCACGATGGTGGCGGCGACGGGGGCGATGGCCGGCCAGGTGATGTCGCGGAAGATCTGCAAGGCGTTGGCGCCGTCGAGACGCGCCGCCTCGACCTGGTCGCGCGGCTGGTTCTCGATCGCCGCCAGCAGCACGATGAACATGAAGGGCGTCCATTGCCAGGTGTCGCCGACCAGCACCATGAGGCGGGCCGACCAGGCCTCCGTCGCCCAGGACCATTCGGTGATGCCGAGAAACTGCGTGACCGGCGCGAAGGGACCCTTCTGCATGTCGGCCAGCATGCGGAACGTATAGGCGATGCCGACCGGCGTGACCATCAGCGGAATGAAGAACAGCACCCGGAAGAAATTGCGCCCGCGGATCGGCTGGCCGCAGAGCAGCGCCAGGCCGAGGCCCAGCGCGAACTGCACCGACACGCCGACCGCCACATAAAGCAGCGTGTTGACGATGGTGCCGGGCACGCCGCCCGTGGCGCTGGTGAGGATGGCGAGCGTGGCGAGGCCCATCACCATGGCGGCGGTGATGAGCCGCCCGATCATGCCCATGACCGACGGCTTGCCGCGGCTGAAATAGCGGAAGAAACCGTACAGCAGAAGGGCGGCGACGAGCGCCAGCAGCAGCCAGTGCAGGACGCTCAGGCTCCCGAAGGTGCCGAGCAGGTGATATTGCTGCGACCCGGTGACGAGCTTTCTGAAATTGGCGAGGCCGACAAAGCGCAAGGTGAAGCCGCCCTGGGCGAGCGCGAAGCGCGACAGCGCCAGATAGGCCGAGATGATGAGCGGGAAGATGGCGAAGCAGAGCAGCACGATGACCGCCGGCAGCACCATCACCGGCCCGCAATGCCGGTCGAGCCACTCGGCCCAGCCGCTGGCTTTGGGAGATGCCGTTTCAGCGATGGCGGTCAATGTTTCCCCTCTCCGACCAGTCTCTCACGCTTTCCGACCTTCGTCACCCGCCTTCCCCTCCTTCGTCATCCCCTCATTTTCGTCATCCCGGCGAAAGCCGGGATCCATCAAATCTCGAGCCGCGGGCAGAGCTGTCGGGATGACCCCGACCTGAATGGATCCCGGCTTTCGCCGGGATGACGGATGAGAGGGATGGCATGAACCGGTGACGAAAAACCCGGCGCCGCATCCGCCGCGCCGGGTCCGATTTCCGCGCGTCCTACTTCGCGCCGATCGTCGCTTTGTAGAATTCGAGCTGCTGGTCCTTGCCGATCTCGTCATTGAGCTCGCTCCAGCCGTCGGCGACCGCCTTCACCGTCGCCTCCTTGTCGATCTCGCCGGCGAGGAAGCGCGACACCGCCTCGTCGAGGATCACCTGCTGGTATTTCTGGTTCTGCGGCACGCGCAGATCGAGGATCATGTTCGGGCTGCTCATGCTCTGATTGATGGCGCCGAGATAGATCTTCGCTTCGTCCTCGCTCATGCCGGCATTCTTCCACAGGTCGCTATAGGAGAGCTGCGACGTGCGGTAGGGATTGAAGCCGGTGCCGCCGATGGTCACGTCGGAATTCGACTGCGCCGGCTGCGTCATATAGGAGAAATAGGCATAGGCCGCGTCCTTGACCTTGTCCTGCGCCTTGGCGTTGATGCCGCCGCCCCAGCCGCCGAAGGCCGCGAAGGGCGCGTGATTGACGCCGTCGACGGCATGCGGGCAGGTCTCGGCCGAGCAGGCTTCGAGCTTGCCGGTATCCCAGTTCAGCACCTCTTTCGAGCCCGGCATGATGGCCGCGCCCCATTTGCCCATGACTTTCGACTGCTTGGCGTCGATGGCGATGGTGCCGACGTCACCCCAGTCGAGGTTGAGGGCGCAGCGTCCCGAGGCGAAGAGCGGGCGGGTGTCGGAGACGTCGAGATTGAGCTCGTCCGGCGGCCCGTATTGGGTCGACTCCTTCAGGAAGTCGAGCGCCTTGCGGAAGGCCTCGTTGTCGACGAGCGGCGTCATGTCCTTGGTGTTGAAGAAGGTGCCCTGATTGGTGCCCTTCGACTGCGTCATGGCGCCGACCACGTCCATCACGAACCAGTAGCTCTGGGCATTGCGCTTCTTGGCGATGCACGAGCCGAAATCCGGCGTGCCGTCGCCATTCATGTCCTTGCCGTGGGTGGCCTTGGCGACCGCCAGATATTCGTCCCAGGTGGTCGGCACTTTCAGGCCGGCGGCTTCCAGCACATCCTTGCGGTAGTACATCATGTGGAAGTCGCCATCGAGGGTGATCATATAGGTCTTGCCGTTATACTTCTCCGAGAAGTCGCGGAAGAAGGCGCCGACATCGTCCTGCTGGATATCCTTGTCGGCATCGACCCGGGGCGTCAGGTCCTCGAGATAGCCGCCGGCGATATAATCGACCATCCATTGCGGCGCGAAGACCGCGGCATCGACCGAATTGGTGCCGCTGGCCCAGTCGGTCAGCACTTTCTGATAGAGGTCCGAGAACGGCACCGCGATGACGTTGATCTTGGCGCCGGTCAGCTTCTCGAAATCCGGCGCGCGGCGCTGCAGCGGCTCCTGGATGGCGCCGGTCTGGGTGATGACATTGACGGTCACCCCTTCGAACGGCTTGTCCTGCGCCTGTGCCCCAAAGGACACGACGGCGGCTGCGCAAAAGGCCGAAACGCCGGCCAGCAACGATCCAAGCTTCATGCAATCCTCCCATTGAGCGAAGTTCTAAAGGTCGACTTCTTGTCTCCGGGCGATCAAAGCCATTCCGCCGAGAAGCCCCGAGAATGAGCCCGGCCCGGAAGTTTATCATACAATATGGGAAATGAGAGGGGAGTCCAGAGGGTTGTGGGGCATTCGCAATGGGAGGATGCCTGTTATTTCATCATCCGCGATATTCGCTTTATGGATCCAGCTGGCCCATCGATCAGCTTCATTGTCTCGGCAATGGTGAAGCCGGTGGTTCCGATCACGAAATGAATATCCTCGGCCAGCAGCCTCTCCAGCTCATCGCCTAGAATCCTGCGGTCCCAGCCGGAATTCAATGCCAGTTTATTGTCGGTTATCACATAAGCGCGCTTCTCGGATTCGCTCATCGTGTCCACGCGGATCGCGGGCACTTCCTCCAATCCCATGCTGCGTGCCGCTGCCACGCGGCCATGGCCGGCCAGGATCTGCCGGTCCTCGTCGATGACGATCGGATTGATGAAGCCGAACCTCCGGATGCTTTCGGCGATCTGGCGGATCTGTTGTTTGGAATGGATGCGCGCGGCGCCGGGCCAGGGCGTGAGATCGGCAAGGCTGACATAACGGATCGGGGGCACGCCACTTCTCCTCATCCAGGGCCGGTCCTTGCGGGCGGCGACATTGAAGCGGCATCCCCTCTATGAGTCTTTAGTCCGGGCCTGCAAGAGTTATTTTTCCGGAAACGTGTTGAGATTAAAACAGGGTGTGCGGCGGCGACGTGAAACATGCTCGACACGGCCTCGTCAGCGCTTGGGACGGCAAAGCGTGCCGCTACAGTCCGTCTCCGATTGGTGAGAAAGAGTATCCCTCAGCGGGCTGTCGCCAAAAAAATTCCGCATGCGGACAGTCTATCATGCACTGCGAGATCACATTTTCCGCTTCGTCAATATTAACTTTACATGTTTAACGGAATTGTTATCGTATTTTCGCAGTTAGTTGGTGCCGCGCGTAAACGCGGGGGAGGTGAAGTGGACCGAAATCCGTCCCTCTAGTCGTGCATTGACCCGGCAGCAGCATGTCCTGTCGCTCGCCACGGATGCTGGGTCTGACGTGAACCTGTGAACATCCGCACATCCCGCCCATGATGCGTTTGCCGTGCAGTCGGCAGCGGTGGAGCGGTCTTGTTCACATCCGACCGGAGCAACCATCCGGGGGCGAGAATGCGAACTCGGTTTCGCATGGGAGGACATCATGTCTATCACGCTGACTGGCGACACGCTGGTATTGGACGAATCATCCGGCCTGCAGAATTCAGGCATCCCGACATCCACAGAAGACAATAATGACGACGATGTCGGATTCGCCACCCTGCACTCCACCTTTGCCGCGCGCTTGTTCAACCCCGTCATCTCCGGCGGCCTGGCCCTCGACAACAGTTTCGCGCAGGACAAGGGTGTTGCCGTCGAGACCGTCATCAATATCTCCGGCGGCACCACCATCACCGGCTTCCTCGATGGCAGCGACAACCCGCTGCTCGCCTTTCAAAGCGGCGTGACCGATCCCACCACTGGCGTCGAGACGAGCTTCACCACGCTCGATGGCGAGAAGATCTATCTCTTCATCGATCAGGACAGCGGTCTCGGCGACATGATGGTCATGGGCGTCGATGCCAATGGCAGCGTCGTCTTCGCCGCCTTCCTCAATCCAGGTGCCACCAGCGCCGATATCTGGATGGTGCAGTTCGAGCCCATCAGCAATCCGGATGCCGGCGACCCGGACGACCCGGTCGACCTGTCGGGCCTCCTCAATGTCGGTGCGGCGACCCCGTTGTCCTTCAATTTCAACGCCCTGCCATCCGGGCAGAATCTGTTCGGCATGGTGGGAGCCTCGGCGACCGCTCCGGCCATCATCGTGATCGGCAAGGATATCCATCTGAAGGCGGACGGCACCTTCGCCAATAACAGCAATACGATCAACACGTCGCAAGGCGGCGGGCCGACCACCATCGGCGTCAACAACCAGATGTTCAACCCGGGCGAAGGCGCCTATTTCAGCTATGTCAACAACCCGGTCGCGAATTTCCTCTCGGGCGCCCCGGGCGGCCTCAATCAGAACGAGGCCGATGACGCCGACAACATCCAATATACTGGCGGCACGCATGATGTGACGGGCGCTTTTTTCGTCATCTCGCAGATTCAGGGCAACAGCCTCGCCACCACGGACATCACCACCTATCTGGCCGCGGGCGACACCGGCCGCAACTTCGTCAACAGCCTGGGCGATGGCGCTTCGCCGGACATTGTCCGGGTCAAGGTCTATAATGCCGCCGGAACCCTCATCGAGGATACCGGCGATCTCGCTCATTTCAATTCGCCCACCGTCAATGTGACCGGGCTCGATACGCCGACCGCGCGGGTTTCGGGGCTCGGCGCTGGCTACAAGGTCGAATGGGTCACAGACGGCGACCATAATCAGGTGCTGATCAAGGATGTCGCCGGCAAGTTCGACATCGGCGCCTTCGGCATTTCGGAAGGTGATGTCACCTCCGTTCCGGTCGGTGACAAGCTGATCTTCGAGGATGACGGCCCGACGGTCGTCCGCTCGGCCGATCCCGTACCGACCTTGACGGTCGACGACAGCGACTTCGTGACCAACGCACAAGCCTCCTTCGCCAGCCTCTTCACCGCGAATTTCGGCACCGACGGTGAGAAGGATTCCAATAATGACGGCACTCCCGACGCCGACGCCACCACCTATGCGCTGGGCGTCAGCGGTCCCGACGCCGACAGCGGCCTCGTCGATACGCTGACCAACGAGAAGGTCGTTCTCAATCTGGTCGGCGGCGTCGTGATCGGAACGACGGAGACGACCGATCTCGAAGTCTTCCGCATCACGGTCGACGCCACGGGCAATGTCACGCTCGATCAGAGCCGGGCTGTCGTCCATGGCGATCCGCTCGATCCGGACGAGGCCGCGTCGCCCGCGACACTCGCGGCAGCGAGCCTCGTCACGCTGACCGCCACCGTCACCGACGATGACGGCGACACCGACGCGCAGACGGCCGATATCGGCGATGCCTTCGAGTTCAAGGATGACGGCCCCGCCATCGACCGCTCGGAAGAAGCCGTGCCGACTCTGACGGTGGATGACAGCGACTTCGGCACGGACGATTCCGCCTCCTTCGCCGGCCTGTTCACCGCGCCCACTTTCGGCGCCGACGGCCCGAAGGATGCCGACAACAACGATGTCGCCGACACCGACGCCGTCGCCTACACGCTGGGCGTCAGCGGTCCCGACGCCGACAGCGGCCTCGTCGATACATTGACCAATGAAAAGGTCGTGCTCAATCTGGTCGGTACCGATGTGATCGGCACCACGGAGACGGGCAGTCTGGAAGTGTTCCGCATCGCTGTCGATGCCTCTGGCAATGTGACGCTGGATCAGAGCCGGGCGGTCGTCCATGACGATCCGCTCGATCCGGATGAGGCTTCTTCGCCCGCCGTGCTGGCGGCGGCGAGCCTCGTCACCCTGACGGCGACGGTCACCGATGGTGACGGCGACACCGATGCGGCGACCGCCGATATCGGCGATGCCTTCCAGTTCAAGGATGATGGCCCGGCCATCGACCGTTCGGAGGATCCGGTGCCGGCGCTGACGGTGGATGACAGCGACTTCGGAACGGATGATTCCGCCTCCTTCGCCGGTCTGTTCACCGCGCCCGATTTCGGCGCCGACGGTCCGAAGGACGCCGACAACAATGACGTGGCCGATGCCGACGCCGTCGCCTATGCGCTGGGCGTCAGCGATCCTGACGCCGACAGCGGTCTCGTCGATACGTTGACCAATGAAAAGGTCGTGCTCAATCTGGTCGGTACCGATGTGATCGGCACCACGGAGACGGGCGGCCTGGAAGTGTTCCGCATCACGGTCGATGCCTCCGGCAATGTGACGCTGGATCAGAGCCGGGCGGTCGTCCATGACGATCCGCTCGACCCGGACGAGGCCGCGAGCCCGGCGGTGCTGAGCTCGGCGAGCCTGGTCACTCTCACCGCGACCGTCACCGACGGGGACGGCGATACCGACGCGGCGACGGCCGATATCGGCGACGCCTTCCAGTTCAAGGATGACGGCCCGTCCATCGTCCGTTCGGCCGATCCGGTACCTGTCCTCACGGTGGATGACAGCGATTTCGGGACGGATGATTCCGCCTCCTTCGCCGGCCTGTTCACCCCGGATTTCGGCGCCGACGGCCCGAAGGATGCCGACAACGACGACGTGGCGGACGCCGATGCCATCACTTACGCGCTGGACGTCAGCGGCCCCGACGCCGACAGCGGACTCATCGATACGCTGACCAATGAGAAAGTCGTGTTGAATCTCGTCGGCACGGACGTGATCGGAACCACGGAGACCACCGGTCTCGAGGTCTTCCGCGTCACGGTCGATGCCTCGGGCACTGTGACGCTCGATCAGAGCCGGGCGGTCGTCCATGACGACCCGCTCGATCCGGACGAATCCTCAACCCCGGCGGTGCTCGCCGCGGCGAGTCTCGTCACCTTGACGGCGACGATCACCGATGGTGACGGCGATGCCGATGCGGTGACGGCCGATATCGGCGATGCCTTCCAGTTCAAGGATGACGGTCCGGCCATCGACCCGGCGGACGAGCCGGTCCCGACGCTGACGGTCGATGACAGCGACCTCGTCACCAATGCGACCCTGTCCTTCGCCGCTCTGTTCTGGGCGCCCGTCTTCGGCGCCGACGGTCCGAAGGATGGCGACAACAACGATGTGCCCGACGCCGACGCCATCACCTATGCGCTCGACGTCAACGGCTCCGGCCCAGCCTGCGGCATCTTCGATACGCTGACCGGCGAGGCGGTCGTGCTCAACAAGGTCGGCAGCGATATCATCGGCACCACCGAGACGACCGGCCTCGAAGTCTTCCGTATCACGGTCGACTCTTCGGGCAATGTGACGCTCGACCAGAGCCGGGCGGTCGTCCATGACGATCCGAGCGATCCGGACGAGGCCTCATCGCCGGCGGTGTTCAATGCCGCCGACCTGGTCACCTTGACGGCGACGATCACCGATGGCGACGGCGACACCGATACGGCGACCGTCGACATCAGCGCCGCCTTCGAGTTCAGGGATGACGGCCCGGCGGTCGGACCGATCAGCGACGACCTGGTCGATTTCGTCACCGGCTCCTCCGCCACCAACCTGCTGGGCGCGGTCGAAGGCGCCGATGGCGCGTCGGCCAAGATCACCGACTTCACCCCGAGCGTCACCTATGATTTCGGTACCTTGCTCGGTGAATTGTCGGGCGAGGAAAAATCGGTGATCTACTTCCAGGACGTCGGCGGCGCGGTCGGCTCTTTCGATGACGGGATCGACGTGAAGTTCTTCACGCTCGCCATCGATGACGGCAATGCCGACGCGGCGACCTGGGATTACACTTTCACGGTGCATCAGGACGCGCCGCCGGCCTCGATCGAGTTCGACTTCAGCGCTTTGCCGTCCGGACAGAATCTGTTCGGCACGGTCGGCGCCTCCTCGACCGATCCGGCGATCATCGTCATCGGCCGCGATATCGTGCTCAAGGCCGACGGAACATTCGACAACAGCAGCGACACGATCAACACGTCGCAAGGTGGCGGCCCGACGACCATCGGCGTCAACAATCAGATGTTCGATCCGGGTGAAGGCGCCTATTTCAGCTATGTCGACAACCCGGTCGCGAACTTCCTGTCGGGTGCTCCCGGCGGGCTCGACCAGAACGAGGCCGATGATGCCGACAATATCCAATATACGGGCGGCACCGTCGACGTCACCAGCGCGTTCTTCGTGATCTCGCAGCTCCAGGGCAATGACCTGGCGACCGCCGACATCACGACCTACTTCCTGGGCACCGCCGAGACCGGCGTCGATTTCGTCGACAATCTCGGCAACGGCGCCTCGCCGGACATCATTCGCGTCAAGGTTTATGACGAGAATGGCAACCTGATCGAAGACACGGGCGATCTCGCCCATTTCAACGATGCGACGGTCGCCGTGACCGGGCTCGGCGATCCGACCGTGCGGGTCGCCGGTCTCGATGCCGGCTACAAGGTCGAATGGGAAACCGATGGCGAGCACAATCAGTCGCTCGTCGAGGGCGTCGCCGGAAAGTTCGATATCGGCCTTTTCGGCATATCGGAGCCGACGCCGACGCCCGATAAAGAGCTCGACTTCACCGTCGCGGTCACCGACTTCGACGGTGATGTGGAGGAGGACACGTTCTCGATTGGCATCGATGGCAATCATGACGGGTCCATCAATATCGTCTGAAGCATCGGACCGGTTTTCGGATAATCCGATGTGCAAAAAATGAGATAGAGCGCCGGCGCTGGTCCAACCGGATGTCCGGCGCTCCAGTCCCCGCAAGAAAATGTCCGCCGGCCGGAGACAGGACCGGCCGGCGGATTACCACGCGCGAAGCACAACCCCGGTTCTCCCTATGCGACACACGCTTTATGAGACGGTGCTGACCTCGATCAAGCGGCAGGTGCCCTCCCTCTTTCTGTTCAGCTGCATCGTCAACATCCTGCTCCTCGTTTCCGTGCTCTATATGCTGCAGGTCTACGACCGCGTGCTGGCGACCGGCTCGCTCGACACCTTGCTGTGGCTGACCGTCGGCGCGCTCGCCGCCATTGTCATCTACGGCCTCATCGAGCAGGCGCGCCGCAGCATGCTGCTGCGCATCGGCGCCTGGCTGAATGCACGGCTCGCCGCACCGGTGATGCGCCTCGCCATGGAAGCGCGCCTCGCCGGTACCGCCTGCGAGGCGGGTCCCAAGGACGTGGCGGATCTGCGCAACTTCCTGAGCGGCGACGGCATGCTGGCTTTTCTCGACGCGCCCTGGACCTTGATCTTCATCGCCTTCATCTGGCAGTTGCATCCGGCGCTCGGACTCCTGGCGACGGTAGGCGCGCTCCTGCTTTTCTGCATGGCCCTCGCCAATGACCTGGTGACCCGCCTCCATCAGCGCCGCGCCGGCGCCACCTTGCGCGGCAGCCATGAGGCGGCCCTGCGCTATATCGACAGCGGCGAGACGATCTCTCCGCTCGGCATGGCCTCGGCGCTCATCGGCAGGTGGCAGGCGCGCGAGACCGAGGCACTCGCCGAGCAGGAGCGGGTCGGCGAGCGCACCGCGATGATCATGAGCCTGTCGCGCATGCTGCGCCTGGCGCTGCAGATCCTGGTGCTCGCCATCGGCGCGTATTATGTGCTGGCCGGCGAGTTGACCGGCGGCGCCATGATCGCGGCCTCGATCATCCTGGCCCGCGCGCTGGCCCCGGTCGAGAAGTCGATCGGCGCCTGGCATCGCTGCACCGCCGCGCGCACCGCGCATCGCAATCTGAAGGCGCTTTTCGCCGGCGCGCCGGCGGAAACCGATGCGGTCAGGCTGCCGAGGCCTGTGGGCCGGCTCGGCGTCGAGAACGCCCATTGCCTGGCGCCGGCGACGCGCGACGCCATCCTGACCAACATCACCTTCATGCTCGAGCCGGGACAGACCTGCGCCGTCGTCGGGCCTTCGGGATCCGGCAAGTCGAGCCTTTGCCGTCTGCTGGTCGGCGCCTGGAGGCCGCATCATGGGCATGTGCGGATCGACGGCGCCGATGCCTTCGCCTGGGCGGCCGACGATCTCGGCCGCTATATCGGCTTCATGCCGCAGCAGATCGAGCTGTTTCCCGGCACCGTCGCCGAGAATATCGGGCGGTTCGGCGCCATCGACAGCGACAAGCTCGTTGCCGCGGCGAAGCTCGCCGGCGTCCATGAGATGATCCTCAAGCTGCCGCAAGGCTATGAGACCGATGTCGGCCTGCATGACCGGCGCATCTCGCTGGGCCAGCGCCAGCGCCTCGGCCTGGCGCGCGCCGTCTATGACGACCCGGCGGTGCTGGTGCTCGATGAACCGAATTCCAATCTCGACAGCGACGGCGACGCGGCGCTCATGCGGGCACTCGCCGAGCTCAAGCAGCGCGGGCGCACGATCGTGCTCGTGACGCACCGGCCGGCGGCGCTGCAGACCGCCGACAAGATCCTCGTTTTGCATGGCGGTATGGTCGTCCGCTTCGGCGATCGTGACGAGGTGCTGAAGCCCCTGGAAGTCCTGCCGCAGCAGATCGGCATGGCGGGCAAGGCTTCCGGCAAGTCGATCGCGGCGTTGCGCGCCCAGGCTTTGCCGCAGATGGAGTGACATGACATGGCGATGTCCGAGCAGCCCCTGGAATTTCCAGCCTGGCAGCAGCTCCAGGATCAGTTGAATACGATCAGCCGGGCCCTCTCCGGCCGCCTCGATGAGCTCATCCATGTGTTGGGCGCCGAGGATCCGGCATCGCGCCGGGCTCTCCTCATCCTTGCGTCCATGATGGTTCTCGCGATCGGCTTTCTTTTGGTGCGGTTGCTGCAGCGTGCACGACGGCGATCGGCGGTGATGCGGGCGGAGCTCGCCCGTGTCACGCGCCGGCCGCGGTTTCTAGGGTATGGGGCGGCGCTCGTCTTTCTGGGCGCGCTCTCCTGGTGGGCGACGGTTGCCGAGCTGGCCAGCGCCACATTGGCCCCCGCCGTGGTCAGCCCGGACGGCCACCGCAAGACGATCCAGCATTTCGAAGGCGGCATCGTGCAGGCGATCCATGTCCATGAAGGTGACGTCGTCGCCGTCGGTGACCGGCTGGTGACGCTCGACGATACGCAGGCCCGCGCCGTGCATCGCGAATTGCGCGAGCGTTTCGCCGATTTGATGGCGCAGGAAGCGCGCCTCCTCGCCGAGCAGGATGGCCGAGGCG
>JBMOOM010000115.1:5000-34156 GCA_049323275.1 Pseudomonadota bacterium | reverse complement strand
ACTCCCTTGCCCGCGGTTGGGGTGGGCGCCCTCGACGGGGCCAACGGCACGGTGTGCTTCGTCGGCGCGACCCCCAATACCCTCACTTATGTGGGCAGCAACGGCACCTACGTAAACGGTAATTTTTCGCTGACTCTGCAGAATCATGATGTCAACGGGGCTGCGGACGGCATCACTTTCAATGGCGTCACCGGCGGTGACGGCTTCATCAATCTGACCGGCGACAGCGATGTCGACGGCAATGGCGGTAACGGCATCACATCCTCGGCTACCGACAGCAACACCGAGATCATCATCGAAGACTCGAGCTCGGTGACGGGCTCCGTCAGCGGCATCGTGGCCAACAGCGGCGGCGCCGCGGGCGGCAATATCAAGATCACCACCGAGGCGGGGACTCCGGTCGTCGGCGAATCTGGTAACGGCATCATGGCCAATGCGAGCACGCTCGGCAATGTAGTCATCGATGCGCAAGGCGTGGTGACCGGCACCGGTGGCAACGGCATTGTCGCCGTTGCGGCGGGCGGCACGGTCGATGTCACCACGGGCGCGGGTGCGGTCACCGGCACGAACGGGTCGGGCATCGATGCCACGGCTTCCGGCAACGTCACGGTTGGCACCGGCGGCAACATCACCGGCACCGTCGGCAACGGCATCAACGCCGTCTCGACCGGCAATGGCAGCGTCCAAGTGACGACAAGCGGCGCCGCCGGAACGCTGGTCAGCGGCGCGAACGGCGACGGCATCAATGCCGATGCGCCGGCCGGCAATGTCGTCGTGGAGGCCAATACCGCGGTGACCGGCAGTGTCATCGGCATCGACGCCAATGCCGGCGGCACGGTGAGCGTCACCACCGGCGCCGGCTTCGCGGTCACCGGCAATGGCGGCGACGGCATCCAGGCCACGAGCGGCACCGGCACCACCGTCGATGTGAATGGCAATGTCACCGGCACGGGCGGCAACGGCATTCTCGCGACGGCCACGAACGGCGCTGTCCAGGTGACGACGGAAGCGGGCACGCTGGTTCAGGGCACCGGCGGCGCCGGCATCTCCGCCAGCGCGACCTTGGCGGGCAATGTCACCGTGACCGCGAACAGCCAGGTCACCGGCAGCACCATCGGCATCGACGCCAGCACGCTCTCGGGCTCGATCCAGGTCACCACAGGCACGGCGGCCATTCTCGGCCAGGCCGGTCACGGCATCGATGCGACGGGAACCACCTCGGTAACCGTCGGAACGGGCGGCAACGTCACCGGTACCGGCGGGATCGGCATCAATGCGGTGTCCAGCGCCGGCAATGTCTCCGTCACGACGAATGGCGCCGCCGGCACGCTGATCAGCGGCACGAGCGGGGCCGGCATCAACGCCACCTCCTCCGGCGCCGCCGCCACTGTCGATGTGGAAGTCCACACGGCTGTCACCGGCAGCACCATCGGCATCAATGCCCTTTCGAACAACGGTTCCGTCGAGGTCACCACGGACCAGTATGCGGTCAACGGCCAGGCCGGCCACGGCATCAGCGCCGTGGGCGCCAATGCCGTGACGGTCGGCACCGGCGGCAATGTCACCGGCACCGGCGGCATTGGCATCAATGCGGTGTCCACCACCAGCGGCAATGTCAATGTGACGACGAACGGCGCCGCCGGCACGCTGATCAGCGGCACGGCCGGCGCCGGCATCTTCGCCAATGCGGACGGCACCGGCAATACCGATGTCGAGGTCCACACCGCCGTCACCGGCAGCACCATCGGCATCGACGCCAATGCGGACTCGGGCACCGTCGAGGTCACCACTGACCAATATGCCGTCACCGGCCAGTTCGGCGCCGGCATCGACGCGACGGCGTCGGGCCTCGTCACGGTGAGCACGGGCGGCAATGTCACCGGCAACGGCATCGGCATCAATGCGGTGTCCGGCACCAACGGCAATGTGAATGTGACGACGAACGGCGCCGCCGGCACACTGATCAGCGGCACGGCGGGCGCCGGCATCTTCGCCAATGCGGACGGCACCGGCAATACCGATGTCGAAATCCACACCGCCGTCACCGGCAGCACCATCGGCATCGACGCTAATGCGGATTCGGGCACCGTAGAGGTCACCACGGATACGGGCAATAATGTTGCCGGCAATGCCGGCGACGGCATCCAGGCGACGGCTTCCGGCAATGCGACGGTCGCGACCAAGGGCGACGTCATCGGCACCGGCGGTAACGGCATCAATGCGCAGAGCTCCGCGGGAGGCAATGTCCAGGTGACGACGAGCCTGTCCGACCCGGTCACTCCGGCAACCGTCGTCAACGGCACGGCCGGCGCGGGCATTCTCGCCGCCGCCACGGGGACCGGCACCGTGACGATCATCAACGACACCTTCACGAAGGGTTCGGTCGCGGGTATCGATGCGAGCAGCGGCACCGGTGCCATCCAGATCACCAACACCAGGGTGATTGCGAATCTCTCCAATCTGGAAACCGATCTGGCGATCCGAACGGCCGGCGGTCCGACAACCATCGACAACAATGTCGGCGGCGGCATCATCGGGCGCGTAGAGACCGGCGTAAGCGACGATACGCTGAACAACTCCTTCTTCTGGTTCACGAACGGCATCAGCGACTTCGGCGCCGGCGCCAATGACGCGGTGAACAACAGCTACTACATCTTCGCCGGCAATCAGAGCGGGGTGGCCGAGACGACGACCTTCAACGGTCTGGAGAACCTGAACAACAACACCTCGGGCGTCATCCAGATGACGGACCAGGGGGCCGGAGACGGCAGCAATATCTCCGACGTGCTCAGAACGTCCGGCAACTACAACGGATTGGGCGGAGAGCTCGGGGTCGATGCCTTCCTGGGCGGTGCGGGATCGGTGGCCGACGTGCTCTCGATCGGCGGCAACGCCACCGGCACGACCGCGATCTTCGTCAACGACACCAATGCCGGACCGGGCGGCTACAATCCGGACGGCATCCTGGTGGCGCATGTGGACGGCACCACCAGCGCCGACAACTTCGTGCTCGCCAACGGGCCGATCGACAAGGGCCTGTTCTTCTACGACCTCCTGTTCGATGCGGCGAATGGCGACCATCTGCTCGTGGGCCTTCCCGACCGCGAGGTCTTCGAGACGCTGGCGGCGGTGTCGAGCAGCCAGGAGATCTGGCGTGAATCGGCGGACGCCTGGTCGACCCGCCAGGAAAATCTGCGCGACGTGCTGGCCACCCGCCAGGTGGTGACGGGCGTTGCCGATCCGGCCGTGGTCGAGGATGACAGGCCGATGGGCTCGCTGTGGGTGAGCGCGCTCGGCAGCTGGGCGGAGCGGGATAATGATGCGTCCTTCTCGATCCTGAATGGCAGCTTCGAATTCGACACCAGCTACCAGCAGGACATTTATGGTGTGGTCGGCGGCGCCGACTTCCGCGCCGACATGGGCGGCGACACCAGCATGCTGTTCGGTGTCATGGGCGGCTATGTCGACTCGAAGCTCAACTTCGACGAAAGCTCGACCAGCATCGACACCAATGGCGGCACGGTCGGCGCCTATGCGGCCCTCATGAGCGGCGGCTTCTTCGCCACCGTCCTGGTCAAGGCCGACCTGCTCAATATGGACTACACGGTGGGCTCGCTGGCGGAGGACGACAATGACGACGCCAATGTCACCACCTGGGGTGTCCGCGGCGACCTCGGCTACCGCTTCGGCGACAGCCTGTTCGTCGAGCCGATGCTCTCGCTGGATGGCATCTCGACCAAGATCGACGAGTTCACGATCGGCGGTGTGGATATCGATGCCGGCACCAATGAGAGCTTCCGCGGCGGCGCGGGCGTGCGGGCCGGCTACAGCGACGACACGTTCCGGGCTTCGGCGACGGCCCGCGTCTGGGACGTGTTCTCGACCGACAACGAGGTCGATGTCCTGGCCGACGTGCCGCTCGGCATCACGGATGACGGCATGGAAGGCGTCTATGGCGATGTCAGCGGCCAGATCGACGTCAATCTGTCGACCAGCGCCACGGTCTACCTGAAGGGCGGCATCCTGTTCAGCGACGACGTGACCAAGCCGAACGCCTCGGGTGGCTTCGCCTTCTACTGGTAAGCGATCCCGTTAAGGGAATCGTGCTAGGAATCGGGGGTATCGTGGATAACGGTACCCCTTTCCATTTATCCCGAACCGGGTAACGGAAAACGTGCCAGCCCCTCGCGTGGAATGTAAGCCGCCATGAGACTGATCATCCCGATAGCCTGCGCCGCGGTCATCGCCGCGGCGAGCCTGGGTCTGGCCGCCGGCTATATGTCCGGGCAGTTTTCACCCGCGGCACAGGCCGATCAGACTGATCGGACCGCCACGCTGGCGCCCGGCGATCTCAAATCCGGGGCGGAACCGGAGGCTGGAGCGGCGTCCGGCCCGGATGTGCAGGTCGCCGACACGCAAGCCGCGGCGAAGAAAGGCGCGCCGCAGCAATTCGGCGCCTGGGTCTATTCCTGCGCCGAGGTGCCGGAAGGGACCCCGAAGAATTGCGTGGCGCGGCTGATGATCCGCGACAAGAACCGCAACATAACGGTGATCAACTGGCTGATCGGCTACAACAAGGACAGGCAGCTGCTGATGGAGATCACCACGCCCGTGGATGTTCTCATCGCGCCCGGCTTGAAGATGGCCATCGGCGACGGCGCGGCGCAGAGCCTGCCCTATCTGTCCTGCGCCGCCTTAGGGTGCCTCACGCGCATCACGCCGACGGAACAGATGCTCGGCGAGCTGCGCCAGGCCAAAATCGTGAAGCTCACCATCGAGACGCCGGCCGGCAAGGCGATCACCTTCTCGATCCAGGTGAGCGGCATCGGCGAGAGCCTCGCTGCGCTGGCGCAGCCTTGAGAGAGGGTGAAATAGGAAAAATCTCCTCGTTCGGCTCGAGATTCTCGATCTTACCCTGTATCGTCCCTCTATCCGTTATCAATGCCGTTCCTTGAAGCCCTTGCCGTAATGGGCCTCGAGGCGGGCCTGGATGATCTCGAAGCAGATCGACAGGATCCAGTAGATCACCGCGGCGGTGACCAGCATCTCGACATAACGATAGGCGGTGCGGCCGAAGGACTGTGCCAGGAACATGATCTCCCACACGCCCATCACCGAGATGAGGGACGAGTCCTTGAGCATCGAGATGAATTGCGAGCCGGTCGGCGGAATCACCACCCGCATCGCCTGCGGCAGCACGATGCGCCACATCACCACCCACTGATGCAGGCCCAGCGAGGCGCCGGCCTCGCGCTGGCCCTTGGGCACCGACATGATGCCGGAGCGGAATATCTCGCTCAAGTAGGCGCCGTAATTGAGCGACAGGGCGATGATGCCGGAGGGCACCGCCGCCGGCACCGGGCCCAGCTGCGGCAGGCCCAGATAGATGAGGAAGATCTGGACGAGCAGCGGCGTGCCGCGGAAGAACGAAGTGTAGAAGGTCGATATGCCGTAGAAGACGGCGCTTTTCGACAGCCGTCCCAGCGCCGAGACGAAGCCTAAGACGATCGAGGCGATGATGGCGAAGAAGCAGACGAAGAGTGTCAGCGCCGCGCCCTGGATGAAGCCGTCGCGGGTAAGGGTGAGGCCGGTGAGGAAAGGCAGCTTCTCGACGATGAAGTCGAATTTGAGATCGAAGCTCAGGAAAAAGAAGACGAACAGGACGAACAGCGCGGCCCATACCGCGACCACGCGCAGCCGGAAATTCGCGTCCGAGCTTTTGGGGAAGGTCGAAGCCGGGATGGTCCCGGCTCCGGCTTCAGGCGATTGCGTGTCGCTCACTGCTTGGTCGTGATGTCGCGTCCGACCCACTTTTCGGAAATCTGCTTCAGCGTGCCGTCATCCGACATCGCCTTGAAGACTTCCTTGATCTTGGCCTGCCATTCGGGATCGCCCTTGTCGACCGAGATCCAGATCGGCTCGCCGAAGACCGGGTCGCCGACGATCTTGAACTTGTCGGGCGCCGCCTTCACGCGCTCGATGGCGGTGAGATAGTTGCTGACGATGGCGTCGAGCCGCTTGCCGGTTCCGAGCGCCAGGTCCTGGAAGGCGGTGTCCTCGGAATCATAGGGCACCGGGGAGAGCTCGTTGAAGGGATAGGTCACGGCTTCCGCGCCCGGAATGTCGATGACCAGGTTCTTCATGATGTATTTCTCGTAGGTGGTGCCCGACTGGGCGCCGACCTTCTTGCCGTTGAGATCGGCGGCGCCCTTGATGTCGTTGTTGTCGGTGTTCACCACCACGACGGCGGGGGCCGAATAATATTGGAGGACGAAGTCGAGCACCTCGGCGCGCTCCTTGGTCGGCGTCATCGAGCAGACGCAGATGTCCCAGCGGCCCTTCCAGTTGCCCGCCGTGATGATCTCCCAGGACGGCGTCTCGGTCTTCATGTCGACGCCGATGCGCTTGGCGAATTCCTTGGCGACGTCGATGTCGAAGCCGATGACCTCGCCCTTGTCGTCTATATAGGAAAAGGGCGGATAGGCGCGGTCGGTCGTCTCGACCATCATCTTGTTCTTCATGACCCGGTCGAGCGTCTCACCGGCAATCGAGGCCTGGCTCAAGGCCATGGTCGCGCCCAACGCCAAGGCCGCGATGGCGAAAGTCTTCTTCATAATGATCCGTCTCCCTGTGATTCCGAACAGATTGTCAGCAAAATGGAACTTCCACCAGCCCTCCTTACGATGAATTCACAGAGGTCATGTTGCAATGCAACATGAAGCCGGGCTAGGCTCGGCCATGGCCACGACATCCTCACTCGAGCGCGACAATGTCATCCTCGTCCTGCAGGGCGGCGGCGCGCTCGGCGCCTATCAGGCGGGCGTCTTCGAGGCGCTCAGCGAGCATGGCTTCACGCCGGGCTGGATCGCCGGCATCTCGATCGGCGCCATCAACGGGGCGATCATCGCCGGCAACCGGCCGGAAAACCGGATCGCGCGGCTGCGCGCCTTCTGGGAGCGCGTCTCCTCGGGTCTGCTCGGCGTGCCCCTGGTCGGCGACGGTCATCACCGAACTTTGTTCAATGAGGCGAGCGCGCTGTCGAGCCTCGCTTTCGGCGTCAACGGCTTCTTCACCCCGCGCTTTCCGCCGCCGGTCTTCATGGCGGCCGACGGGCCGACATCGGTCAGCTATTATTCGACCGAGCCGCTGGCGGAGACGCTGAACGAGCTCGTCGATTTCGACTATCTCAACCGCGACGGCCCGCGCCTCAGCGTCGGCGCCGTCAATATCGCCACCGGCAATCTCCTGTTCTTCGACAAGGACAAGGAAAAGCTGAGACCGGAGCATATCATAGCGTCGGGGGCGCTGCCGCCCGGCCTGCCGCCGGTCAGGATCGGCCACGACTATTATTGGGATGGCGGCCTCGTCTCCAACACGCCGTTGCAATATGTGCTGGATGAATCCTCGGCGCCGCAGAAGTTCATTTTCCAGGTCGATCTGTTCAACGCCCGGGGCGTGGTGCCGGGCAATCTCCTCGAGGCGGCCGAGCGCGAGAAGGAAATCCGCTATTCGAGCCGCACACGCTTCAACACCGACATGGCGGCGAAGCGCATCGAGTATCGCGCCGCCCTGGCGAGGCTGCTGCGCAAGCTGCCGGCGGCGCTCGAGGGCGACGCCGATGCGCAGCTCCTGGCCGAGATCGGCGAGGAGCCGGCGGTCACCATCGTCCATCTCATCTATCGCGAGCGCGGTTATGAGACGCAGGCGCGCGACTACGAGTTTTCCCGCGTGTCGGTCGAGGAGCATTGGGAGCAGGGACGCAAGGACGCGCTGACGACATTGGCGCATGACCGGCTCAAAAGCTGCATGCCGCCGAAGCCCGGCGTCACCGTGCTCGATCTCACCAGAAAATCATCATCCGCAGAATCGTAAGGAGTCGCTTCATGAAGCTCGACAGGAAGATCGCCATCGTCACCGGTGCGGCCAGCGGCATCGGCCTCGCCATCGCCCGGCGTTATGTTGCGGAAGGGGCGATCGTCGCCATCGCCGATCTGAAGGAAGATGCGGCCCAGGCGGCCGCCGCCGATCTCACGAAGCAGGGGCCCGGCAAGGCCATCGGCATCGCCATGGATGTGACGAGCGAGGCGCAGGTCAATGAGGGCGTCGCCAAGGTGGTCGCCGAGTTCGGCGGCGTCGACATCCTGGTCAGCAATGCCGGCATCCAGATCGTGCACCGGATCGAGGACTTTCCCTTCGCCGAATGGAAGAAGCTGATCTCCATCCATCTCGACGGCGCCTTCCTCACCGCCAAGGCCTGCCTGCCGCATATGTACAGGAAGAAGTCGGGCAGCATCATCTTCATGGGGTCGGTCCATTCCAAGGAGGCCTCGCCCCTCAAATCGGCCTATGTGGCGGCCAAGCACGGCATATTGGGCCTCGCCCGCACGCTCGCCAAGGAAGGCGGGCCCTATGGCGTGCGCAGCAATGTCATCTGCCCGGGCTTCGTGCGCACGCCGCTGGTCGAGAAGCAGATCCCCGAGCAGGCGCGCGATCTCGGCATCTCGGAAGACGACGTGGTCAAGAAGGTGATGCTCGGCAATACGGTCGACCAGCTGTTCACCACCGGCGAGGACGTCGCCGAGGTGGCCCTGATGCTCGCTTCTTTCGAGACCAGCGCGCTCACCGGCCAGTCGATCGTGGTCAGCCATGGCTGGAATATGAACTGACTTCGTCTATTATCGGGACATGACCTATCCCAGAGCCTCGCTCCGCATCGAATTCGGTCCCGACCAGCGCATCGGCCCCGGCAAGATCCGCCTGCTCGAGCTCGTCGCCGAGACGGGCTCGATCTCGGCGGCGGCGCGCGGCATGGACATGTCGTACCGGCGCGCCTGGCTGCTCATCGACGAGATGAACCATATGTTCAAGGAGCCGGTCATCGCCGCGGTGACGGGCGGCGCCCATGGCGGCGGCGCCAAACTCACCGAGCTCGGCGAGAACCTCATCGCCGCCTATCGCGCGGTGGAGACCGATTCCGTCCAGATCCTGGCCAAGCGGCTCGGCCGTGTGCTGGGTCATGTCGCCCGCGGCGCCGGCGACAGGCCGGAAGGCCGGGCCAAGGCCCGGAAGGCGTAGCATTTTCGAGACAAGTCTCGCTCCGTACAGGGTTGGACCAAAGGGCAATTGCGCCGACCCATGTCGCCTGCAAACGTGAGGGCATGCAACTGGAAAGCAAGGGCAGGTCACCGTCCTTCCCCCGGCCGCGCCCTTGTCCGGGCCCCGACCCTCATCCCCGTCCGGGCTAATCCCTCCCGGCTTGAAATGCGGGGCCCGGTCTTCTTTTTGCACCGATGTCGGGCTGTTGGCCCTAGGTCCAACTAGAATGTTTCACCTCAGCTGGGAATGATCAGACAAATGCCGCCCGCCGGTCGAGCGGGCGGGTGAGAACGTTTGTAACCAGGAGGCTGATCATGCAAAAGCGAGCGCCTGAACCAACCGCCCCTTCGCCGGATAAAACGAATATTCTAAGTCGGCTCGCCGGCGGATTGTTCGCCGGCGCCGTTTTCGTCTCCTCCATGCTGGGCTCGTCGGCGCTGGTGCCGGTGTCGGAGGCCCAGGCGCAGGATGCGGCCAAGCCGAATATCCTGGTCATCTTCGGCGACGATATCGGTCAGACCAATATCAGCGCCTATTCCTTCGGCGTGATGGGTTACCGGACGCCCAATATCGACCGGATCGCCCAGGAAGGCATGATGTTCACCGATTATTACGGTGAGAACAGCTGCACCGCGGGACGCTCGACGTTCATCACCGGGCAGGTCTGCCTGCGCACCGGCCTGTGCAAGGTCGGCATTCCGGGCGCCACGGTCGGCCTCCAGGCACGCGATGTGACGATCGCCGAAGCGTTGAAGAATCTGGGTTACGCGACCGGCCAGTTCGGCAAGAACCATCTGGGCGATCGCGACGAATTCCTGCCGACCGCTCATGGTTTTGATGAATTCTTCGGCAATCTCTATCACCTCAATGCGGAAGAGGAGCCGGAACGGCCCTATTATCCGAAGGACGATGCGGCCTTCGTGAAGAGCAACTCGCCGCGCGGCGTCCTGCACAGCTTCGCCGACGGCAAGATCGAGGATACCGGCCCGCTGAACCGCAAACGGATGGAAACCGTCGACGACGAAACGACGGCGGCGGCCATCACCTTCATGGAAAAGCAGGCAAAGGCCGGCAAGCCGTTCTTCACCTGGATGAACACCACGCGCATGCATGCCTTCACCCATGTGCGTGAATCCATGCAGGGGCAGAGCGGCATGCCCGGCAATGAGTATGCCGACGGCATGATCGAGCATGACGGCGATGTCGGCAAATTGCTTAAGGCGCTCGACGATCTCAAGATCGCCGACAATACCATCGTCGTCTACTCGACCGACAACGGCCCCAACCAATGGTCATGGCCGGATGCGGCGACGACACCGTTCCGCAGCGAGAAGGACACCAACTGGGAAGGCGCCTTCCGCGTGCCTGCGCTGATCCGCTGGCCGGGCAAGATCAAGGCGGGCTCGGTCTCGAACGAGATGATCTCGGGTCTCGACTGGTTCCCGACGCTGGTGGCGGCCGCCGGCGATGCGGATATCAAGGATAAGCTGCTGAAGGGCACCAAGCTCGGCGACAAGGACGCCAAGGTCCATCTCGACGGCTACAACCAGCTGCCTTATCTCACCGGGCAGCAGCCGAAGTCGGCGCGCGAGGATTTCTACTACTTCAACGATGACGGCGATCTGGTGTCTTATCGCTACAAGAACTGGAAGATCGTCTTCTCCGAGCAGCGCCTGCCCGGCGGCTTTTCGGTATGGGCCAATCCGTTCACGCCGTTGCGCGCGCCGAAGGTTTTCAACCTGCGCATGGATCCATATGAGCGCGCCGACATCGTCTCGGATCAATATTATGACTGGACAGCCAAGAATGCCTATCTGATCCAGTATGGCGTCTATCGGGTCGCGCCTTTCCTCGCCACCTTCAAGGATTTCCCGCCCAGCCAGCGGCCGGCGAGCTTCAGTGTCGATCAGATGCTGGAGGCGTTGACGAAATCGCTCGACCAGAAGCAATAGGCGAAGTCCAGACGAGCGTTCTCGGGGGCGCACCGGTTTCAAATCGGTGCGTCCCCGACTTGACGACGGAAGGTTCCGGCATGAAAGCTGCGATCATGAGCGGGAAATCTGATCGCGCGATCGAGCTGCGGGTCTCGCGCTCCGGCGCGCTCCTGCCGGCGCTGCTGCTCTTCGGCTCCGGTCTCGCCGCGCTCACCTTCCAGATCCTGTGGATCAAGCAGCTATCGCTCGTGGTCGGCATCGACATCTTTGCGGTCACCGCGGGGGTGAGCGCCTTCTTCGCCGGGCTGGCGCTGGGTGGTCTCGCGCTCGGGCCGGCGATCGATCGGACCGCGCGCCCCTTTCTCTTCTATGCCGGCCTTGAAGCCGGCGTCGCGCTGCTGGGCGTCGCCGCGACCTTCCTGCTGGCGGCCGCGCCGCCCTGGTTCGCCGCGCTCGAGCAACAGGCCGGTGTCCTCGCCTGGTCGATGGTCTTCGCCCTGGTCGGCGTTCCCGCCTTTCTGATGGGCGGCACGCTGCCGGTGCTGGTGCGCGCCTTGACGTCGTCCGCGGCCGCCATCGGCCGAAAGGGCGGCGGGCTTTATGCCGCCAATACCTTGGGTGCCATCACCGGCGCGCTGCTGTCCGCCTTCCTGTTCATTCCGAGCCTCGGTATCACGGGCAGCGCCTATGCCGCCGCCGCCATCGGGCTCGTCGCGGCTCTGGGCGCCGTCCTCGCCGATCGCGGCAGCTCAGCCGCTCCTGCCAGCGTGAAAAAGGCGGCCGTCTTTCCGCGCGATGCGAAGCTCGCCATCGCTCTCTATGCGCTGGCGGGCGGCGTGGCGCTCGGCTACGAAGTGGTCTGGTCGCAGGCGGTCGTGCAGTTCATGAGCACGCGGGCTTTCGCCTTTTCGGTCGTGCTCGCGACCTATCTGGCGGGACTTGCTCTGGGAGCGGCGCTGTTCGCGCGCCGGGCCGACCGCCTGCGCGATCCCTGGGGGGCCTTCGGCCTTCTCATCGCGCTCGCCGGTCTGACGGCGCTCCTCCAGATGGCGCTGCTCGGCGACTGGCTGCTTTACCTTCAGACGCTGGCCGAACGCGCCGCCTGGGCTGCGACCGGAAACGATCTCGCCCGCATGTGCGCGCGTTTCGCCGTCGCGGCGCTCGCCGTCGTTTTCGTGCCGACGCTTTTCCTCGGCGCCGCTTTTCCGGCCGCGCTGCGCCTGATCGTCGCCGACGGCCATGTCGGGCAGGGGGTGGGCGTGGTAGCGGCGCTCAATACGCTGGGCGGCATTGCCGGCACGGTGCTGACCGGTTTCGTGCTGGTGCCGCAATTGGGCCTGATGCGTACGCTTTCCCTCCTTGCCGTCATTGCCGGCGTCATCGGTCTCATCGCCGTCCTGTGGCGGCGCGAAAGCAGACGGATCGCGGCCGCGACGCTCGCCGCCGCCATCGCCATCTGCCTCGTGGCGGTGATCCTTCCCTCCGACAAGCTCGCCACGCTGCTGCCGGCGGCGCGCAAGGGCGACATCGTCTTTTACGAGGAAGGCCGCGGCGCCACGGTGGCGGTGGTCGAGCAGAAGGGCGGCAAAGGCACCTTCCGCCGCCTCTATATCCAGGGCGTCTCGAACACCGGCGACTCGCTGCCGTCGCGGCGCTATATGCGCCTGCAGGCGCTGCTGCCGCTCGTCATCCGCAAGAGCGAGCCGAAATCGGCGCTGGTCGTCGGCCTCGGCACCGGCATCACCGCCGGCGCCCTGCTCAATGTGCCGAGCCTCGATCGTCGCGTGGCGGCCGAGCTGCTGCCCGGGGTCCAGCGGGCGTCGACGCTTTTCGCCGGCACTTACGATGCCGCGCGCGACCCGCGCCTCGATATCCGTTTGCGCGACGGACGCCGCGAGCTGCTGGCGAGCGCCGATCGCTACGACCTCATCACGCTGGAGCCGCCGCCGCCCTCGGCGGCGGGCGTCGCCAATCTCTATTCGAGCGATTTCTATCGGCTGGCGGCGTCGCGGCTCGAATCCGGCGGCATGGTCGCGCAATGGCTGCCGCTGCCGACCCAGAATGGCGAGGATACGCGCTCCCTGGTGAAGAGCTTCATCGACGTCTTCCCCTATGCCACGCTATGGACGACCGAGCTGCATGAAATGCTGCTCGTCGGGTCCATGGCGCCGATGCCGCTCGATCTCGAAATGATCGCGCGCCGCCTGAACGAGCCCGCCATCAAATCCTCGCTGGCCGAGATCGGCATCGCGTCGCCCGCCGCGCTGCTCGCCACCTGGATCGCCGACCGCGACAGCCTGGTCAGCTTCGTCGGCGCTGCCGAGCCCGTCACCGACGACCGGCCGCGCATCGAATATGCGCCCTGGGTCCGGCCCGATGCCTTCGTGCCGGTTCTCATCGAGCTCTTCGCCCTGCGCCATGACCCGCCGGTGACCGGGACGGATGCGGCCATCGACACGGCGTTCCGAAGCGAGCGCGCGCTCCTTGATGCCTTCTACCAGGCCGGCGTCTATGCCTATGAGGGCGACCGCGAGGGCTGGCGCATCCAGATGGGCAAGGTGTTATCCGCGCAGAGCGGCAATCCCTATTACGAGTGGTTCGGCAGCGGAGAGGGGCAATGACGGCACGCGACGACATCCAGGCGCTCGGCCAGAAGATCAACCAGTCGATCATCGGCCAGGAAGCGATGGTCGAGCGGCTGCTGCTCGGGCTGCTCAGCGACGGGCATCTGCTGGTCGAAGGCCTGCCAGGCCTCGCCAAGACGCGGGCGATCAAGAGTCTCGCCAAGAATCTCGACGCCAAGCTGTCGCGCGTCCAGTTCACGCCCGATCTGCTGCCCGCCGACATCACCGGATCGGAGATCTATTTCAGTGAAGGCGGCAAGGGCGAGTTCAAATTCCAGCCGGGACCGGTCTTCGCCAATCTGGTGCTGGCCGACGAGATCAACCGGGCGCCGGCCAAAGTCCAGTCGGCGCTGCTCGAGGCGATGGAGGAGCGCCAGGTGACGGTGGGCGGCGAAAGCCACGGCCTGCCGGAGCTGTTCCTGGTGATGGCGACGCAGAATCCGATCGAGCAGGAAGGCACCTATCCCTTGCCCGAGGCGCAGCTCGACCGCTTCCTCATGCATGTGCAGGTCGATTACCCGGCGCGCGAGGCGGAGGCGCAGATCATGCGGCTGGTGCGCGGCGAGGAAAGCGCGAAGGAGGAGGGCGGAGAGAAAAAAGCGGCGGCGCCCAAGCTCGATCCCAAGACGGTGCTTCAGGCGCGCCAGGAGATCGGCAAGATCGCCATCGCCCAGCCGGTCGAGAATTACATCGTGGCGCTCGTCTATGCGACGCGCGAGCCCAAGAAGCTCGACAAGGATCTCGGCCAGTGGATCGAGGTGGGGGTGAGCCCGCGCGGCTCGATCGGCCTCGACAAGGTGGCGCGCTCCAAGGCGTGGCTCGACGGGCGCGACTATGTGAGCCCGGACGATGTGAAGGCGGTGGTGCATGACGTGTTCCGCCACCGGCTGATCCTCTCTTACGAGGCGCATGCGGCGGGGGTGAGCGCCAACAAGGTCATCGACCGCGTCGTCGAGCTCGTCGCGGTCAGTTAGCGCGGGATGCGAAATGGATACCGGTTTTTCGCGAGAATCCCGCGCCAGAATACTAAACTCGATCACGATGAGTTTGGGTCGTCGTGATCCAAACTCATCGTGATTGAGGAGCCCCCTATGGCTCTGTCGCTTTCGGCATTGGGACGTTCCAAAGGCGTTGCGCGCCCGAAGCTTGCGGGCGAAGGCCCCGACAAGGGCGTCCATGCGACGGCCGAGGATCTGGTGGCGCTCGAAGCCCAGGCGCGCGATTTCGGCTTCCTCGCCAAGCGTCCGGTCAACCGCCTGCTGGCCGGGCGGCATGCGTCGCATATGCGCGGGCGCGGCCTCGCTTTCGAGGAATTGCGCAACTACCTGCCGGGCGACGATATCCGCAGCATCGACTGGCGGGTGACGGCGCGCAGCGGCAAACCCTTCGTGCGCATCTATGACGAGGAGCGCGACCGGCCGGCGCTGATCGTCGTCGATCAGCGCCTGAACATGTTCTTCGGCAGCCGGCTGATGATGAAATCGGTGAGTGCCGCGGAAACGGCGGCGCTGTGCGCCTGGCGGGTGATGGCGCTGGGCGACCGGGTCGGCGGCTTTATCTTCAATGACAGCCGCATCGACGAGCTGGCGCCGCACAGGAGCCGCGCCGCCGTCATCGGCTTCGCCGGCGCTCTGGCAAAGCAGAATGGCGAGCTCGCCGCCGATCTCGATGTCGAACGCGGCTCCGGCCAGCTCGACCTGGCGCTCGAAAAGGTGGCCCAGGTGGCGCATCACGATCATCTGGTCATCGTCATCAGCGATTTCGACGGTCATGGGCCGCGCACCCGCGATCTCCTGCTGCGCCTCACCGTCAGCAACGATGTCATCGCGGTGCTGGTCTATGATCCTTTCATGCTGGAGCTGCCGGAGAAAGGCGAGATCGTCGTCTCGGGCGGCAATCTGCAGGCCGAGCTCACGATGGGGCATGGCAAGGTGAGGCGCGGCATCACCGATTTCGCCAAGCGCCATGGCGATGCGCTGCTCGCCTGGCAGCAGGAGCTCGGCCTGCCGATGCTGCTCGTCTCGGCGGCGGAGGAAACCGCGCCGCAATTGCGCCGCATCCTCGGCCAGCTCGCCTGGCGGCAGAGAAGGCGCTGACCATGGAACCCGCAGCCCCTCCCGGTCCCGATCCCGATCCCCTGACCAAGCTGGCGCTCGAGAAGCTCAACGACATCGTGCTGCCGCAGCCGGTGTCCTGGCTGCCGCAGACCTGGGGCTGGCTGGCGCTGGCGCTGCTGCTCGCGGCGCTGCTCGCTTTCGCGCTGTGGCGCCGGCATCGGCGCTATATCGCCAATCGCTACCGCCGCGAAGCGCTGGCCGAGCTCGATCGTCTCGAAGCGACACCGGGCACGCTTGATGCGCGCCTCGTCGCCGAGCTTCTGAAACGCGTGGCGCTGCATGCCTGGCCGCGCGCCGCCACCGCTTCGCTGTCGGGTGCGGCCTGGCTGAACTTCCTGAAGCAGCGGGGCTTCTCCAGCGACAGCGCGGCGCTGTTTCTCGACGATCTCGAATATCATGGCGATGCCGATCTCGCCGACGGCGATGCGCGCCAGTTCGCCGGCGACGCGCGGCGCTGGATCGAGAGGTTCCATGTATCAGCTTGACCAGCCCTGGCTTCTGGCCGCGCTGCCTTTGCCGGTCCTGGTCTGGTGGCTGGTGCCCGCCTATCGCAAGACCGTTGCGGCCCTGCGCATTCCGTTCTTCGACGAGGTCACGCAGGCCGCCGGCGTCACGCCGACCGAAGGCTCGATCGTGCCCCGCCGCAACTGGGGACAGTGGCTGGTCGCCCCCCTGTGCTGGCTGCTCATCGTGCTGGCTCTGGCGCGCCCGCAATTTGTCGAGCCGCCCATCACCAAGACCGAGCCGCAGCGCGACCTTCTCCTGGCGCTCGATCTCTCCCAGTCGATGGACGCACGCGACTTCCGCGATCCCGGCGGCCAGATGGAGACGCGGGTCGCCGCGGTGAAGCAGGTGGTCGGCGATTTCGTCAGAAGGCGCCAGGGCGACCGCATCGGCCTCATCGCCTTCGGCGACGCGCCCTATCCGCTGGTGCCCTTCACGCTCGACCATCCGACGGTGGAAATGATGATCGCCGATGCGCTGCCCGGCATGGCCGGACCCCGCACCGCGCTGGGCGACTCCATCGGGCTCGCCATCAAGATGTTCGCCGACAGCAAGGCGCCGGAAAAGGTGCTCATCGTCCTGACCGACGGCAATGACACGGCGAGCCGGATGCCGCCCGACCGCGCCGCCGACATCGCCAAGCGCAACGGCATCGTGGTCCACACGGTCGGCATCGGCGATCCGCAAGGGGAGGGCGAGGACCGGCTCGACACATCCGTGCTGGAGAAGGTCGCGGCGGCGACCGGGGGGCGCTATTTCCTGGGGCAGGATCAGGCGCAGCTTGCCGAAATCTATGCGACGCTCGACCGGATCACGCCGGCCAATCAGGAGACCCTGTCCTGGCGCCCGGTGATCGAGCTTTTCCATTATCCGCTGGGCGCCGCCTTGCTCCTGGCGCTCGCCTATCACGCCGCGGCGTGGCTCGTGGCGAGCATCGGCCGGCGGGCGCGGGCGGCGTCATGATCGACGATTTCCATTTCCTCAGGCCCTGGTGGCTCCTCGCCATCCTTGCCGCCGGGCTGCTCGTTCTCCTCGTCACCCGCAGGGGCGATGCGCGCACGCGCTGGAAGGATCTCATCGCGCCGCATCTGCTCGACCGCCTGCTCATCGACCAGGAAAGCCGGCGGCGCTGGCAGCCGGTGCATTTCGTCGCTTTCGTCATCGCGCTGGGCGGGCTCGCCGCCGCGGGACCGGCCTGGCAGCGCCAGCAGCCGCCTTTCGTCGAGGACAAGGCGCCATTGGCCATCGTCATCGACCTGTCCCCGACCATGGATGCGATCGACATCACGCCGTCGCGCCTCGAGCGCGTGAAGCTCAAGGTGCAGGATCTTCTGAAGCAGCGGCCGGGTGCGCGCACCGCCGTCTTCGTCTATGCCGGCAGCGCCCATATGGTCCTGCCGCTCACCGACGATGCGGCGCTCGTCAACACTTATGTGGGCGCGCTCCAGACCCGCATCATGCCGGTCGCCGGCAAGAATACCGCCAAGGCGCTGGCCGCGGCCGAGCAGGGACTGGCGCGCGCGGATGCGCCCGGTACCATCCTGTTCCTCACCGAGGGCATCGAGCCCGCCGCCGTCGAGGCCTTCAAGCGCCCTGCGGGCAAGAATGAGATCCTGGTGCTGGGCGTCGGCACCGAGGCGGGCGGGCCGGTGAAGACCGGCGAGGGACAATATCTGAGCGATGGCGGCGGGCGCGTCCTGGCCAGGCTCGATGTCGCGCAATTGCGTGACTTCGGCCGCGACACCGGCATCGCGGTGGCGACGATCACGCCCGATGACGGCGATGTGCGCTGGATCGCCCAGCGCATCCGCACCCATCTGCAGGCGCGGCTTGCCGAAGGCCAGACGCGCTGGCGCGATGCCGGCTGGTGGCTCACCCTTCCGCTGACCCTGCTGAGCGCCTTCTGGTTCCGGCGCGGCTGGTCGGTGCAATGGGTTTTCGCTGCGGCATTGCTGGGCGCGCTGCTGCTGCCGGGCCGGGCCGAGGCGGCGGATAAGAGCTTCATGGATCTGTGGCTGACGCCCGATCAGCAGGGCCGGCTCGCTTTCGAGAAAGGCGATTATGCCGGCGCGGCCGAGCACTTCCAGGACCCGATGTGGCGCGGCGTGGCGCTCTACCGCGCCGGGCATTATGGCGCGGCCCTCGATGCGTTCGCGCGGCTCCGCAATGCAGAGAGCTTCTACAATCAGGGCAATGCGCTCGGTCATCTCGACCGGCTCGACGATGCGGCGGCGAGCTATAAGGAGGCGCTGAAGATGCGTCCCGACTGGCCGGAGGCCAAGGCCAATCTGGCGCTCATCGAGAAACTCATCAAGGAGCGCAAGGAGGAGGAAGAGGAGGCGGCCGAGGGACCCAATCTCAAGCCGGACCAGATCCAGTTCGACGAGAAGAGCGGAAAGGGCAAGTCCGCCGAGGTCGATCTCGCCCAGCAGACGGCCGACATGTGGATGCGCAACATTCAGATCACGCCGACCGATCTCCTGGCGCGCAAATTCGCCATCGAGGTCCAGGGGGCGAAGCCATGATGCAGCGCTGCCTCATTCTGATGTTCTTACTGCTCGCGATGACGACGGGACTGTGGGCCGGCGAACCGGTCGTCAGGATCAAGCTCCTCACCCAGCCGCCGATCGTTCCCGGCCAGCAGGTGCAGATCCAGGTCGATGTGCTGGCGCCCAATTTCTTCCTGTCGCCGCCGAAACTCCCGCTCTTCGATCTACCCGATGCGGTGGTGACCTTGCCCGACGAGCGGGCGGTCAACCTGACCGAGACCATTAATGGCGAAAGCTATGCCGGCGTCCGACGCAACTATGTGGTGACGCCGCAGGTCGCCGGCGACTTCATCTTGCCGCCGGCCGGCATCACCTTCACCTATGCCGCGGTGCCGGGTCAGCCGGGTACGCAAGGATCGGTGACATTGCCGCCCGAGAAATTCACTGTCGCCGGCGCGCCGGCGGGTGGCGCTGCGGCGGCGCAGAAGGTGACCGTCGCGCAGGATCTCGATCGCGATCCGAAAAGCCTCAAGGCCGGCGACATGCTGGTGCGGACCGTCACCGTCACGGCCGAGGGCATGCAGGCGATGATGATCCCGGTGCCCGACTTCACCGCGCCCGAAGGCGTGCGTATTTACCCCCATGATCCGGTGCTCACCGACAAGCTCGATCAGGCAGAAGGAGCGATCGGCGGCACCCGCGTCGACCGCGTCACCTATGGTTTCGAGAAAGCCGGCAGCTACAGGCTGCCCGCCATCGAGATCGGCTGGTACGATCCCAGGACGCAGAAGAACGAGGTGGCGCAGGCGCCCGAGATCGCCGTGACGGTCGCCGCGGCGGCGGGCTTCACGCCGGCGATCAGGCCGCCGGAAGCCGTCGAGCCGGCGCCGCGGGAGCCGATCGATATCCGCCTCCTGGCCTTGATCGCCGCTGGTGTTGTCGGGCTCGTTTTCCTCGCCTGGCTGGTGGTGCGGGGGTGGCACGCCTTCAGCGTGCGACGCGACGCGCGCCGCCTGCGGTACGAGCAATCGGAGGCCTGGTCGTTCCGGCAATTCGAGACCGCCTGCCGGGGAGGCGAGGACAACGCCGTCTATGCCGCGCTGCAATCTTGGGCGGGACGCGCGAAGGTGGCGCCGTTGCGCGATTGGCTCAAGGGCGACGCGGTGCTTGGCGATTATGAGCGGCTCGAAGCGCGGCTCTTCGCCGGCGCGTCGGACGCCTTCGATGCGAGCAAGCTGCTTGGCGGAATCACTGGCGCGCGGCGGAGGTGGCTCGCGCGGGAAGCCTTGGTGACAACTCCTCCCGCTTTACCGCCGCTCAATCCCTAGATCACGATCACTTCAGGTCGGTCCGACCTGAAGTGATAAACGTGATCGGAATCCTAAGTTGGCGCGTGATCGGGCGGAAAACCGGCATCCACTTTTCCTAATCACGCGCTATCGCCATCAGCCGGTCGTCGATCGACACCGACTTGACCAGGCAATGGACCTGGTCGCCTTCGCCGAGGCCCAATTCATCGACGGCCTTGCGGGTCACCGCGGCGGCGAGGATCTCGCCGCCTTCGAGCTCCACTTCCACCATCACCACCGCCCCCAGCGGTTCGGAAATGGCGCGGACCTTGCCGCGCAGCGCCGTGCGGATGCTCAATTCGCGCGGCTTCGACAGGGCGATGGTCACGTCCGTGGCGCGAATCACCACGCGGATCGGCCCCTCCTGCGGGATGAGGCGACCGGCCAGCGTGATCGATCCCGATGGATGGCTCACCTGGGTGAGCTGATAGTCGGGGTCATAGACGGGTTTCGTCGTGGTGAGGATCGAGGCGCGGGCGAAGCGGTCGTCGCCCGGGCCGGCCTTCGGGCTCAGCACCTGCTGCGGCGGACCGTCGCTTTTCACCTGCCCTTGCGCCATCAGGATGACCCGGTCGGCGAGCCGGGCCACTTCCTCGATCGCATGCGAGACATAGAGGATCGGCACTTTCAGTTCGTCGCGCAGCCTCTGGATATAGGGAATGATTTCGCGCTTGCGGTCGATGTCGAGGGCGGCCAGCGGCTCGTCCATCAGGAGGATATGCGGTGAAGCGAGCAGCGCCCGGCCGATGGCGACACGCTGGCGCTCGCCGCCCGACAGGGTCGTCGGGCGCCGGTCGAGCAGGGCGCCGACGCCGAGCAGCTCGGTCACCTGGGCCAGGGGGATGTCGCCGCTGCCGCGCCCGGTGAACCAGCGGCCATAGAGGAGGTTCTGCCGGACGCTCAGATGCGGAAACAGCAGCGCGTCCTGGAACACATAACCGATGCGGCGGCGATGGGCGGGGAGAATGATTCCGGCCTCGATGTCGGTGAAGACCGTGCCGTCGACGACGATGCGGCCGCGGTCGGGCTTGAGCAGGCCGGCGACGAGATGCAGCACCGTCGATTTGCCGGCGCCCGATTCCCCGAACAAGGCGGTGACGCCCTCACCGGCCGAGAACTTCACGGCGAGCGTGAAATTGGCGCGGGCCAGGCCGACATCGATCTCGATCATGAGAAGCCCGCCACCTGACGATTGAGGCGGCGCGCCAGGATTTCAGACGCGATGAGCGCCAGGAGCGAGATGACTATCGAGACGGCGGTGAGGCGCAGCGCATTGGCGTCGCCCCCCGGCACCTGGGTGAAGGTGTAGATCGCGGCCGGAATGGTCTGGGTCTCGCCCGGAATATTGGAGACGAAGGTGATCGTCGCGCCGAACTCGCCCAGCGCCTTGGCGAAGCTCAGTATGCTCCCGGCCAGGATGCCCGGCAGTGCCAAAGGCAAGGTGACCGTGGCGAAGACGAAGAAGGGCCGCGCCCCCAGCGTGCCGGCTGCCTGCTCGAGCCGGCGATCCTGGCTCTCGAGGGTGAGGCGGATGGCGCGCACCATCAAGGGCAGGCCCATCACGGCGGCGGCGAGCGCCGCACCCGTCCAGCGGAAGGAGAAGACGAGGCCGCAGCATTCGTCGAGAAAGGCGCCGATCGGGCCCTTGCGGCCGAAGGAGAGGAGCAGGAGATAGCCGGTGACCACCGGCGGCATCACCAGCGGCAGGTGGATGAGGCCGTCGAGCAAGGTGCGGCCGGGAAAGCGGAATCGCGCCAATGTGTAGGCCAGCGCCACACCGACCGGCAAAGAGGCGAGTGTCGCGACGCTCGCTACTCTGAGGCTCAGGAGGATGGCGGTCCAATCCTCGTCAGAGAGGCCCGTCATCAGGCAAACTCACTTGAGGATCGTGAAGCCCTGCGCGGTGAAGATCTCTTGCGCCTTGGGGGAGGAGAGATAGGTGACAAAGGCTTCGGCATCCGCGTTCTTGGAGGAATCGATCACCGCCGCAGGATAGACGATGGGGGGATGCGAGTCCTCCGGAAATACGCCCGCCACCTCGACGGCCTTTTCGGCCTTGGCGTCGGTCGCATAGACAATGCCGAGCCTGGCCTCGCCACGGGCGACGAGGGCAAGTGCGGCGCGGACATTCTCGCTCATCGCCAGGCTCTTTTCGACCGAGGCCCAGAGGCCCAGCTTCTCAAGGGCCGCCTTGGCATATTTGCCGGCCGGCACGGCCTTCACGTCGCCGACCGAGAGCTTGCCGCCCGCCAGCGCGCCGGCGAGATCGGCGCCTTCCTTGAGCTCGAGCTTCAGTCCCGAATCCGTGCCCGCGACCAGGACCAGCTGATTGCCGAGCAGCACCTTGCGGGTGTCCGGCTTGATCAATTGCTTGCCGGCCACATAGTCCATCCAGTCGAGATCGGCCGAGATGAAGACATCGGCCGGCGCGCCTTGCTCGATCTGCCTGGCGAGCGCGGAGGAGGCGGCGTAGGTGTTCCTGGTTTCCTTGCCGGCCTCGGCCTTCCAGGCCTCGGAAACGGCGTCGAGCGCATTCTTGAGGCTGGCGGCGGCGAAGACATTCACCGTGTCGGCGGCGGCCGGGCCGACGAAACCGATCAGAATGGCGGCGCTCAACAGAATTCTTCGAATGGCGTGCATAGGGCCCTCACTGCTTGACGTCCTTATATCCAATTGAATATAACGAAGATCGGGAAGCTGCAAGCCATCCTCTTCCTCCCCAGCAATGCAGCTCGATTCGGGGGCTTCGGCGCGTGACTTTGAAAGTCACGCGTCGCTTTTTTGGTGTCGCCGCAGGATCACGTGGCTTCACTTGAAGCCGCCAAACTCGGGAGCCTGTCCGGTTCCGGCAGTCCGCGCGGGATTCTCGCGGAAAACCAGTGCGCACTTTTCTCGATTGCGCGTTCGGACGTTGCGCAGGCTCAAATTCATGTGCAGAGTTGCCTTCGTCAGCACGTTGTTGCGCTGTATTTGAAACGCCGGAACGCGCGCTGAGCGTAAGTGACAATGTTTGGCTTGTCGGTCCTTGACCGAATCGTGCGTTGGAACCCAGATGAACAAACAGCGTTGGGCTCCTGAAGCGAGCTCCGCTGATCAGAAGGAAACGTCAAATGGCTAGACGTGTCGTCAAGAAGAAAGCCGCGAAGAAAGCCAAGAAGGCCGCCAAACGGCCGGCGAAGAAAGCGGCCAAGAAAGGCGTAGTCCGGAAGGCGAGCAAAGCCGCCAAGGCGCCGGGACCGGCCAAGAAAGCAGCCAAGAAGAAAGCCGCCAAGAAGAAGGCGGGTCCGGTCAGAAAGGCCGTCAGGAAAGCCGTGAGCCGGATCAAGCGCGCTGTCGCTGCCCCGGTCGCTGCGGTGGCGGCGGTGGTGGCGCCCGCCAGCTCCGAGCCGACGCCGGAAGGCGGAGGTTCGAGCGCGAACTGATCCGCCTCCAATTTTGAAAAGCAAAACGGCCGGATTTCAAGTCCGGCCGTTTTGCGTGGTCGGGCTTGATCCGACCTAAAGATTCGTCGCTTTGAGGAGACCGTCCCGCAAACGAAAAGAGCATTGGTCTGGCCTGAACCGACCATCGACATTTGTCTGGCTGCTTTGGTTCTTTGCTGGATGGTCGGGTCGAGCCCGACGACCTACTGCTGAACCTGTGCGACGCGGGTGCCGGTGGGCGCGACCTTCATCATGGCGACGATCCGGGTCTTGAGCGCCTGGAAGTTCTTCATGTCCTTGCCGGCGAGTTGACGGCCGCCCGAGGCCTTGATGCGGGTCGGATTGACCGGACGATCGTTCATCCGGACTTCGTAATGGAGATGCGGGCCGGTGGAGCGGCCGGTCGAGCCGACATAGCCGATCACCTGGCCCTGGCGGACATTGCCGCCCGGACGGATGCCGTCGGCGAGGCGGCTCATATGGGCATAAAGCGTCTCGTATTTGCCGTTGTGCTTCAGCTTGACGGCGATGCCGTAGGAACCGAAGCGGCCGGCGACCTCGACCTTGGCGTTACCCGCGGCGCGGATCGGCGTGCCATAGGGGGCGCCGAAATCGATGCCGGTATGCATCTTGTTATAGCCGAGCAGCGGATGGCGGCGCATGCCGAAGCCCGAGGTCAGCTTGAAGCCCGAGACCGGCGTCTTGAGCAGCGACTTGGTGGCCGAGCGGCCTTGCTCGTCATAATAGTCGGTCTGCCCGTCGGCGTCGGTGAAGCGGTAATAGGTCTTGGTCTTGCCGCCCAGAGTGAGCTGGGCATAGTGCAGAACCTTGCGTTTCTTGGACGAGCCGGTGAGCGGGTTGCCGTAGAAGACCTCGAAGGAGTCGGAGGCCTTCACCTGGCGCTGGAAGTCGACGTCATAGGCGAAGACGCGCGTCAGCTCGGCGGTGATGTAATCGGGAACCTTGTAGTCCTTGGCGGTCGCATAAAGGCTCGAGCCGACCCGCGCCTTGGTGCGGAAGTGATCGTAATTGGCATAGCGCGACGCCGTGCCTTCCTTCTCGCCGTCGATACGGGCCGCGAAGTGGCCGTCTTCGTCGGCTTCGACCAGGATGTTCTCGGTCGGGCCGGGCTTGAAGGCGAGCCGCACGGGGAAGATCACATAGCGGCCGTAGAAGTCCTGCTGCTGCTCGAGGGTGAGCTCGAATTCCGTGCCTTCCTTGAACTGCTTGGTCGGGAAGATCGGCTCGATCGAAGCGACCAGCGCCTGCGCCGCCTCGCGGGTGACGCCGCGGCTGACGATCTCGTCGACCAGCGTGCTGCCGGCGGCCAGCCTGATCGTTTCGTCGGTCGGCTCGGGCGGCGGCGTCTTGGAAATGGTGGTGATGTTCTCGGCATTGACCGAGGCGACGGCGAGCTCGGCATCGAGCACCACGGTGCGGCCGCCGCCATAGGGCAGATCGCCGGCGCTGATGCCGGGATAGACCGCTTCGCCGGTCACGCCGCGCTGGGGAATCACGAATTCGCCGGAGACTTCCGGCGTGTCTTCGTCTTCGAAGCTCGATTCGCCGAAGGGCTTCAGCGCCACCGATTCGAAGAAACCGCCGCTCGCCGTATTGCTGCGCTGCGTATCGCGGGCGCTGATCGAGGCCATGGCGTCGGTGGAGTAGCCGCTCGAGCCGACGAAACCCAATATGGCGGCGCCGATGACGAGGGTTCCGGCAATGCCGGCGATGCAAGTGGTCAGAAGCCAGTGTGACGGGCGGGTGGGCTCGGCGGCGAAGGGATCATCGAAATCGGCGTCGAATTGCTCGACATGCACGGGCTGGCTGACGCCTTTCGCTGCGACCGGTAGATTTCCGGAATATTTATTCCCTCGCGCGATCAAAAACCCGCTTCCCCTAATCGTGCCGTTCGCTATTGCCGGCCAGTTGGACCTTCTGCACCGACCCGCTTCGGTGCGTGAATTGTTTCTAGACCTATCGCGCCTATGCCGCTCTCAGGCCTCACCCCGGAGAGCAACGGGCGGAATTTGCCTTTCGGACCTGCCCAAGTCAACCGTCATTAACGCTGCCCCGCGTCAAAGAGGCCAATTACGCCATGGGCTTAGGCATTATTCCGGTTAAGGATTGTGACAACATCCGGTTTCCGAAGTCTTAACCCGAATATGGATCCAAGCCCCCGATGATGGCGAAACTGGTGACAAAAAATGGCAGGAAAAGGGCGGTACGTAACTTTGAATAAAGTTATCAGCGTCTTGCCGTTGTCCATCCGGCCAGGCAGCCTACCGCGGCGAGCGGCAGGAAGGCGACGAAGAGCCAGGAGGCGGCCCCCTGGGCGGTCTCGGCGGTCAGGCCGTGCGCGAAGCCGCCGGCATTGGCGATGATGCCGGCAATGGCGGCGCCCACGGCATAACCCATGCGCTGCATGGTCGGCACCGCCGAGGAGGCGATGGTCTTCTCGTTGAGGCGCGAGGCATCGACGATCATCCGGGTGACGAAGGGCCAGGCCATGCCGAATCCGCCGCCCTGCAGGATGGCGCAGAGAAGAATCAGCGGCAGGTTGCCGGCCGGCACCGCATAGGCGAAGCCCACGACCCCGCCGGCGATCATCAAGGCGCCAGTGGTGACGATACGGCGCTCGCGATGCGGCGGGGTGTTGGCGACGAGGATCGACAGGACCGACCAGGAGATCGATTCGGACGCGATGATGTAGCCGGAGGTGAGGAGCGGCACGTCATGCAGGCGGGTGAGAATCAAGGGCGCATAAAGGCCGAAGGAGCAGGTCGCCACCGAAAAGGCGGCGATCATCGTCATGCCGGTGCCGACGGGGCTCTTCCAGTCGAAGGGGCGCGACGGGAAGAGCCGCGACTCGGGCCGCCTGGCGTCGAGCACGAAGACGAGGCCGATGCCGGCAAGGCCGGCGATCAGCAGGGCCGAGGAGCGCAGCGGGCTGATGGCGAGCCCGGCCGAGGCGATGAGGATGACGCTGACCGCCAGACAGAGCAGCACCTCGAAGGGAAAAGCGGGCGGGCGGTCGCCGGCGGGCTTGACCGTCGCGCTGGCGGCGCGGCCGCGCAGGACCACAAGAGAAGCCACCGCCATCGCGAGGCCGCCGGCCGCCGACACGCCGAAGGCCCAGCGCCAATCGATGTATTCGGCGGCGAGCGCCCCCAGCATAGGCCCGGAGAAGGCCGCCACGCCCCAGATGACCGACATGACGGCGAAGAGCTGCGGCCAGATCTCGCGCGGGAACAGCCTTTCGACCGAGACGAAGGCCAGCGCCACCAGCCCGCCGCCGCCGAAGCCCTCGAGCAGGCGGCCGACCAGGAACCACGGCATGGAGGTGGCGAAGGCGCAGACGATGCAGCCCGCCATGAAGAGCAGGGCGGCGATCACCAGATTGGCGCGCAGCGAAACGAAGCTGACGAGACGGCCCGAGGCGGCGCCCGCCACGATCGAGCCGATCTCATAGACGGCGAAGGACCAGCCGACGAATTCGACGCCGTCGATCTCGCGCAGCAACGCCGGCATGACCGTCATCACCATCGTCTCGTTGGTAGCATGCAACATGATGCCGAGGCTGATGAAGCAGAAGCGCGCCAGGTCGCCGCTCCGCCACAGTTGCATCCAGTCGACGCGCTGCCCTGCTGATTCAGTCATTTTTGGGCCTTTTCGAGAGAAGTGAAATGCGTTGCGGGCGCGCGCCCGAGATCGAAAGCCCACAGGATCATGGCGCCGACAATGCTGAGTCCGCCGCAGACGAGCCACAGGACATGGCCGCCAAGCGCCGCATAGATCCAGGTTCCGGCGAGCGGCGAAACGATCTGCGATATCGAGAAGATCGAATGGTAGACACCCAGATAGGTGCCGCCGGATTTGTGCTCGGCGGCGCGCATCGCCAGCTTCATGAGCATCGGCCAGAGCAGGATCTCGCCGAGCGTCCAGACGATCACCGTCGTCATCGCGAACCAGGCGCCGCCGCCCAAAGGCAGGACGGCGAAGCCGCCGCCGAACAGCATGATGGCCAGCATGGTGACGAGATCGTCGCGATAGCGTTGGCTGAAGGTCGTCAATGGAAGGCTGAGCGCCGCGACGAGCAGTCCGCTCACCATGAGGAGATAGCCGAAGGTCTCGGGCGTGAAGCCATAGACGTCCTTGAGATAGATCGGATAGGTGCTGAAGAGCTGCGCCATGATGAAGGCGCAGACGAGCTCGATCAGGCAGAGGGCGATGAAGCGGTGATCGCGCAGGATGGCGAAACGGCCCTCCGGTTGCGCTGCGGCAGCGGTTGGAATCATCCGGTGCGGGACGATCGTTCCGCCGATGAGCGCGTGCCGGACGCAGAGGGCGGCGGCCAGAGGCGGCAGGGCGGAGACGGCGAGAACCAGGCGGAAATCCTGCGCGGCGAGGACGCCGCCGAGCGCGCCGGCGATCGATCCGCCGATATTCACCGCGGTGATATAGGCCGAATAGGAACGGGTGCGCTCGTCGGCCGCGCACAGATGCAGAAGGGCGCCGTTATAGGCCGGACGGAAGGCCGCCTGCAGCATGCCGAGCCCGAAGATGACGATCGGCAGAAGCGGCGCGGGAACGAAGGCGAAGATCGTGAACAGCGGGGTGAGCAGCGCCAGGCTGGCGATGAGTACGGTTCGGCTGCCCAGCCGATCGGTCAGGTAGCCGCCGGCGAAGGCGCCGATGATGGCGCCCAGGCCATAAGCCATGAGCAGCCGGCCGATCGCCTCGACAGAGTAAGCGAGATCGGTGGCGAGGTGGAGCGCCAGGAACTTCATCGCCATGGTGGCGAGGCTGGCGAAGAAGGCGGCGGCGCTCAGCCAGTAGACCGGCCGCGGCAGGTGAAAGAACCGCCGCAGTTTGCCGCCGATCGTCGCCTCCGCGGTCATGGATGTCCCGCCAGGGGGGTGATCACATAGGCGCAGCGCCGGGCGCCGGCGAGGATGTGCTCGGCCCGCTCGACCGAGACGCCCGAACCCAAGGCCGTGCGGAAGACGCTGAGCTCGGAACGGCAGAAGCCCTGGCAGATTCGCGCCGCGGCGCAGATCGGGCAGTGATTCTCCGCGAGGAGGAAGCTGCCGTCAGGGAGGGCCTGCCAGTCGGCCATATAGCCCTCCTCGCTGCGTAATTCGGCCAGTTTCGCCACTTTCTTGCCCGTGTCGTCGAGATTCTCGAGGGCCCGGCGATAGCGGGCCTCTGTGTCGCTCTCCCGCGTCGCGATCAGCCGGTCGAGGCCGTCCTCGCCGAAAACCGCGCGGACGGCGCCGATCATTTCAAGGGTGAGGACCGAATGGCTGTCGGGAAAACGCCTTTCGGCGGCGGCCGTCAGGTGCCAGCTGCGCTTAGGGCGGCCGACCTGGCCGCTTTCATCCGCGTAACCGACCAAATGGGCACCGAGGAGGGCATTCAGGTGCTTGCGGGCCCCGGGCAGGGTGATTTTGAGGTGGCGCGCGATCGAATCTGTGGTTTGGGGGCCGCGAAACTTGAGAAATCGCAGTATTTGGCCCTCGCTGGCGCTTTCCTCTTGCATCCGGAAGCCCTCTTCCCCACATAAAGAAACCGATTGGTTTCTAAAATAGAGGGGGCCGTGGATAAAGTCCAGTGGTCAA
>JBMOOM010000115.1:0-2500 GCA_049323275.1 Pseudomonadota bacterium | reverse complement strand
AATCATGCACAATCAACTAGTCTTTTTGTTGCAATATTCATTCGCTGCGGACCAGCCGAGTTCAATCGGTTTGCGGCAATCAAGGATGAGTATTGGTAATGAGAGCGATCAAGCGACTTAAGAGCATTTGGTGAATGCCTTGGTGCTGAGAGGCGATGAAGGACGTGGTACGCTGCGATAAGTTTCGGGGAGCTGCGAACAAGCTTTGATCCGAAAATTTCCGAATGGGGAAACCCCTGGCTTCGGCCAGATCCTCACATGAATTCATAGTGTGTGGAAGCAAACCCGGAGAACTGAAACATCTAAGTACCCGGAGGAAAGGACATCAACAGAGACTCCGCTAGTAGTGGCGAGCGAACGCGGAACAGGCCAGTGCCATGAGTGTAAGAATTGGAACCGGAAGGAAAGCCGGGCCTTAGAGGGTGATAGCCCCGTACAAGTAGAAAGCATTCATGGACTCGAGTAAGGCGGGACACGTGCAATCCTGTCTGAACATGGGAGGACCACCTTCCAAGCCTAAGTACTCCTCAGCGACCGATAGTGAACCAGTACCGTGAGGGAAAGGTGAAAAGAACCCCGACAAGGGGAGTGAAAGAGTACCTGAAACCGAATGCTTACAAACAGTAGGAGCCCGCAAGGGTGACTACGTACCTTTTGTATTATGGGTCAGCGACTTAATCTGGCAAGCAAGCTTAAACCGATAGGTGTAGGCGTAGTGAAAGCGAGGCTGAATAGGCCGTCAAGTTTGTCGGATTAGACCCGAAACCAGTCGATCTAGCCATGACCAGGCTGAAGGTGGGGTAACACCCTCTGGAGGGCCGAACCGGTGTCCGTTGAAAAGGCCTCGGATGAGTTGTGGCTAGGGGTGAAAGGCTAATCAAGGCTGGAGATAGCTGGTTTTCCGCGAAAGATATTTAGGTATCGCGTTGCATGAATACTCCAGGAGGTAGAGCACTGGATAGGCTAGGGGTTCGTATAGGATTACCAAACCTAACCAAACTCCGAATACCTGGAAGTAATGTGCAGCAGTCACACGGTGGGTGCTAACGTCCATCGTGAAGAGGGAAACAACCCTGACCTACAGCTAAGGTCCCCAAATCGTGGCTAAGTTAGGAAGGATGTGAGGATCCCAAAACAACCAGGAGGTTGGCTTAGAAGCAGCCATCCTTTAAAGAAAGCGTAACAGCTCACTGGTCTAAATAAGGGTCTTTGCGCCGAAAATGTATCGGGAATTAAGCCATGTACCGAAGCTTAGGGTGTGTACGCAAGTATACGCGGTAGCGGAACGTTCCGTAAGCCTGTGAAGGAGGACCCGTGAGGGCCTCTGGAGGTATCGGAAGAGCGAATGCTGACATGAGTAACGAGAGGAGTGTGAGAAACACTCCCGCCGAAAGTCCAAGGGTTCCTGCGTAAAGCTAATCTGCGCAGGGTGAGCCGGCCCCTAAGGCGAGGGCGAAAGCCGTAGTCGATGGGAACCACGTTAATATTCGTGGGCCAGCAGGTGGTGACGAATTCAAGAAGCTGTCTGAAGTTATCGGATTCAGAAGGCAGTCAATGAGTTCCAGGAAATAGCCCCTGCATCAGACCGTACCCGAAACCGACACAGGTGGACAGGTAGAGTATACCAAGGCGCTTGAGAGAACGATGCTGAAGGAACTCGGCAAATTGCCCTCGTAACTTCGGGATAAGAGGGCCCCGTCTTTGGGCAACCATAGGCGGGGGGCACAGGCTAGGGGGTGGCGACTGTTTAACAAAAACACAGGGCTCTGCGAAATCCTAAGATGACGTATAGGGCCTGACGCCTGCCCGGTGCCGGAAGGTTAAGAGGAGGGGTGCAAGCTCCGAATCGAAGCCCCGGTAAACGGCGGCCGTAACTATAACGGTCCTAAGGTAGCGAAATTCCTTGTCGGGTAAGTTCCGACCTGCACGAATGGCGTAACGATCTCCCCACTGTCTCCAGCATCGGCTCAGTGAAATTGAATTCCCCGTGAAGATGCGGGGTAATTGCGGTCAGACGGAAAGACCCCGTGCACCTTTACTATAGCTTTACACTGGCATTCGTGCTGGCATGTGTAGCATAGGTGGTAGGCTTTGAAGCGGAGGCGCTAGCTTTCGTGGAGCCGAAATGTGAAATACCACCCTTGTTGACATGGATGTCTAACCGCGGTCCCTTATCGGGATCCGGGACAGTGTATGGTGGGTAGTTTGACTGGGGCGGTCGCCTCCCAAAGAGTAACGGAGGCGCGCGATGGTAAGCTCAAGCTGGTCGGAAATCAGCTGTCGAGTGCAATGGCATAAGCTTGCCTGACTGCGAGACTGACAAGTCGAGCAGAGTCGAAAGACGGTCATAGTGATCCGGTGGCCCCACGTGAGGAGGGCCATCGCTCAACGGATAAAAGGTACGCCGGGGATAACAGGCTGATGATTCCCAAGAGCTCATATCGACGGAATCGTTTGGCACCTCGATGTCGGCTCATCACATCCTGGGGCTGGAGCAGGT
>JBMOOM010000114.1:0-34327 GCA_049323275.1 Pseudomonadota bacterium | reverse complement strand
GCTGAACAGCTGCCAATCTGGATTCATCGCTACAATTGGCACCGACCTCATGGCAGTCTAAAATACAAACCACCCATCAGCCGCCTCACCTTAACCGAAGACAACCTATTGAGGCTCCACAGCTAGCGCATCGTTTTCCGGCAATCCGATGCGCAAAACAATGAGATAGAGCACGCCGGAGCGATTCAATGAGAGCGTCCGGCGCTCTAATTTGACGCGCCGGTCACAAGGCCCATCTTGATCAGCAGCCGGCGCGCGGCATTGGCATAGGCGGCGTAGCCCAGCTCCAGCGGATGGCCGTTGTCGGTCTTGGGATAGAGCGGAATGCCCTTCTGAAGCCCGAATTCGAGGTGGCGATAGAGATCTTCATTGGCGAAGACGAAGGGCAGGCCGGATTTCTCCAGCGAATCGCGCACGAACTGCTCCATGGCGATCTGCTTCGTCATGCCGTTCGCGATGCGCGGATCGAGCTCGCCGAGCCGTCCCTTGCGCTCGAAGTAATCGTGGATGACGCGTTCGCGCGAAGGCAGCACCACGATGCCGATCCTGGGACCGGTCTCCGACATCTTCCTCCAGTCCGCCAGGAAGATCTGCAGGTCCTTCATCATGGCGGCGACTTCGGGGACAGCGGGATCGGTGCTGCGTTCATGCATCTCGACGCGCGACACGTTGAGGGTGCCCAATCCGTCCGGAATCTCGATCACGCCTTTTTCCGGTCCGCCAGGGATACCCGGCCCCGTGCTGCCTAGGCCGAGCGCGTCGCGCGTCATGGCTAGCATCGCGATGTGGCGGGTGAGGTTGCCGAAGAAGCCTGCTTCGGAATTGTCGTCATTGTGCAGGCAGCCCACCGGGTATGCCGGCCATTCGAGCTTCAGCCGTTCCCGCTCGGCTTTCCAGAAGGCGCTCGGCTTGTCGAGGACGAGGCAGTCCGCATCCGAGGCGTAGTATTGCTCCAAGTCGTTGGCGGGATAGAGCGTGACGATGGCCACGCGCGTTCCGGGTGCAAGGAAAAGCTTCAGGAGGCCATGATAGGCGATGAGGCCGTAACCGCCGGAGCCGAAATTATAGATAGGTTTACCAATGGCTTGGGAGAGAAGGGCGGGCCAGGAGGCGGCGGAGGGCACGTTGAAGCCGAAAGTCTGGGAATCGCCGATGGCGACGATCTCCTTGGGGATGCCGTCAGGATTGCGGAAGCCCGCGGCATCCACTTCCGGAATCTTCTGCGACGCCCGGAAGCCGATATTCTCGTCGGGGACGCGGTTGGAAGCGAGCGTGTTGGGATAGATCGTGAATGTCCGGACCAGGACTTCACCCAGTATCAAGGCGATGGCGACCGACAGGATGACCGTCAGCACCTTCATGCAACCGCGGACCGTCAAAGCTTCCTCCCCGCTGCGCCCCGATTCGAATGTTGTAAGGGAAGTGCGGGCGCCGCCACAAGCATTCCGACCGAGTCGCCTATGGACGATCCCGAACGATCCCTGGGCGGGCCAGGACTTCATGCTCGCGCCCATGGGCCGCTTCGGCTAAATCGTTGCGGCAGGGGCCCAAGCCTGATAGAGCGGCGGCAAGCTCCAAAAAATCTTCGACTTAGGGGCTGAGCCAGGTGATCGTGTCGTATGCCGATGGATCTTCGTGCCCTCAACACTGAAGCGCTGAACTACTCCTTCGACCGGAGCGACCTACCCGATTCGCCGGTGGAAACGGCAATCCCGCAGCGGGAGCTGTTCTATTTCCTCGTGAATATCGACGAGCATCCCGAGGTCATTCCGATGGCGCATGATCTCGTGCGGCGGGAATGTCAGGATGGGCAAGGCGAAGGGCTTGCCCGCCACATCATCGGCTCGTCCGTCGAGGAGCGTGTCGCCTCGCTGGCCGACGCCTTGGCGACGATGGCAGGCAGCCCCGACCGCAACTGGCAGGCGGCGGATGCCGACGTTTCCAGGCGACGGCTTAAGCATGTCCTGACGCAGTATCTGCCGCTCGCTCTCGTCGACGGCTGCTGGCTGCAGACGGGATGCCGCGTCTCCACCGCCCATACGCATGCCGGAGCCACGATCACCGGGCTCTATCAGCATCAGGTGCGCGGCTTCGTTGCCGATACCGGCCGCCATTTTGCCGGCGACTATCGCCTCATCGCCGCGCGGCTCGGTCTGCCCGGGGACGATGTGTCGAGCGATTCCTTCGCCAAGCACCAGGAATTCGCCGAAGGGAGCTTCACCTTGCCGGTGTTCCTCCTCGCCATCGGCCAGTTCACGCGCACGCGCTTCGCCGAGATCGTCGGCGTCAATCTCGCCTGGCAGTGGCTGGGCCTTTCGGCCTTCGGCCCGAACCTCATCGCGCAAGGGTGCCGCCATTTCGATCTTCCCGCCATCGGTGACGATCTGCTCGCCGACGGCTATGCGGAAAAGGGCCGGGAGCTTGCCAAGGCGGCCGCGGTGTCCGTGCTCGAGGACCTGCCCGAAAGCGAGCGCGAAGCCGGTTTCGACAAACTGCTGCAGGGAGCCGCGGCGCTCTTGCGCCTCTGGCGGAGCTGGGAGGAGGCGACCACCGTGGCGGCGCCCGCCGGCCCGCCCAACCCGCAGCAGGAAATGGTCGACCTGATGTGGCGAAAGGCCGCCGCGGCGCGCGGCTATCACGGGAACCGGCCGCTCGGCGCCCGCAAGATCGACGAATATTTCGACATCGAGAAGTTCAATGGCCCGGCGCTACTCGATGCGCTGGCGAGCTCCCCCTGGATACGCCCCGGCGACCCGGACAAGAGCCCGTTCCTCAACCGCCTCATCGGCTTCGGCGGCCCGATGCTCGCGGTCTTCTCGCCGGCCGAACAGCAGGTCATCCGGAACTGGATCCTCAGCCTGCCGCCGCGCGAGAAGCGCAATAGTCCGGAGGGCGACCGCGCCACCGCCCTTGCGGTGACCGATCCGGGCCTGACGCCCACCGTCCGGACCGAAGCCAAGGTCAAGGGCCGCATGTTTGCCGCGGCGGATTTCCGCCGCCGCAGCGAGGCGATGTTCGGCAAGTGCTCGATCCGCGACCTGTATCATCACCTGGTCAATGTTGAGTTCTTCCCGGAGATTCTTCCCGTCGCGGAGCGTTTCGCGCGCGACAGGCTGGAGCGCTCGCGCGCCATGATCTGGAAGGGCGAGCGCCCGATCCCGTCACGGCACTACAGCCCGCGCGCCCTCGACGACTGGCTGGCGAAAAAGCACCGGGAGCAGGTCGATTCCTACCGTCCGCCCGCGGCGCGGCCCGACGTGCCGAAGGATGCCTTCATCGAGACGACCGTGCAGCTTGCGCCACTCATCCTCATCGATGGCGCCTGGCTGCAAGGCATGGCCTCGCCACCGCTCATCCACACTTCGGTCGCCCGCATGATGTTCCATGTCTTCGTCGAAGAGATCGGCGAGGGGAAAGCGAAGGAGCATCACGCCAATATCTATCGTGATCTGCTCACCGCCATGGGAGTTTCGGCGCCGCCGGTCGACTCCCGCGCTTTCGCCGACTGGGAAAGGCTGCAGGACAGCTCCTTCGAGATCGCGACGCTGTGGCTGGCGATATCCTGCTTCCCGCGGCATTTCATGCCGGAGATACTGGGACTCAATCTCGCCGTCGAGCTCGCCGGCGTCGGCGGCCCTTACATGGAAGCGCGCGACACGTTGCGCCGATTCCGCTATCCGACCCTGTTCGTGGACACGCATAACGCCGCGGACAATGTGACGGCAGGCCATGCCGCCTGGGCGACCAGTGCGATCAAGCACTATATGGACCAGCTCACCGAGCGCCAGGGCCCGCACCATCTCGACGAGACGTGGCACCGCATATGGTCCGGCGTGCGCGCGACGCTGCCGCAGATCGGCCGCATGAAGCTGATGGTGCATCGCGCCAGGCGGCGGTTCCTGGGACGCGATCCTGCCGCCGTGCCGCTGATCTTCCCTTCCTGACGGATTGTCGATCTAAAACTGCCGCTTCAGGTCGCTCCGGGGCTTCTTGCGATCGACCCAGGCAGTTCGGGGCTGATGATTTTCGGTCAGGGGCCGTTTTCCGAAAGCGCGCATCAGAAGGCCGAAGCTGGTGATGGTGCCGAAAAAGAGCACGAACATCACGATAGGCGTCATCACGACGGAGAGCTTGTGCCCGAGCGCCATCCAGGCGCGCTCGATGGGGCCCAGATGCTGTGGAATGACGAGACCGGCGAGGAGCAGCACGGCTCCCGGCGCCAGCAGCACATAGGGGACGATCGTGTGCCCGCGCCACAGCGAGAAAGCGCCGAGGACAAGCAGCGCGATGCCGAGCGTGAAGGCGAATTTCCGGCCCTGGGCGGGGGTCAATCGAGCTGATACTGCCATCTCCAGTCCTCCGTCTCCGTCCATTCCGTCTGGTCGGCCTTGTGCATGATGAAGGGACCCATCACCAGCGCGTCTATATTGGTGCGCATGAAGCAGGTGTAGGCGTCCTGGGGCGTGCAGACGATCGGCTCGCCGCGCACGTTGAACGAGGTGTTGACGAGCACGGGGCAGCCGGTCAATCGATCGAACTCGCTGATCAGGTCGTGATAGTCGGGGCTCACATCGCGGCTCACCGTCTGCACGCGCGCCGAATAGTCGATGTGGGTGACCGCCGGAATGTCCGAGCGCAGCTCGTTCAGCTGGTCGATGCCCCACAATTTCTGCGCCCCTTCCTTTGGCGGGATGCAGCGTTCCTTCTTCACCGGCGCCACCAGCAGCATATAGGGCGAATCGGTGTCGAGCTCGAAATAGTCGGACACGCGCTCGCGCAGTACCGAGGGCGCGAAGGGCCGGAAGCCCTCGCGGAATTTTATCTTGAGGTTCATCTGCGCCTGCATCCGCGGGCTGCGCGGATCGCCGAGGATCGAACGCGCACCCAAAGCGCGTGGCCCGAATTCCATCCGGCCGTTGAACCAGCCGACGATCTTCTCGTCCGCCAGGAGGCGCGCCGTGGTGGTCAGCAACTCCTGCCGCCCGAGCCTGGTGTAATCGGCGCCGACGCTCTTGAGATAGCTCTCGATCTCCTGCTCCGTAAAGGAGGGACCCAGATAGGCGCCCTGCATCTGATCTGTCCTGCCGTCGGCCTGGCGCGGTCCGTTGAATTCGCGATGCCAGATCAGCTGCGCCACGCCTAAGGCGCCGCCCGCATCGCCCGCCGCCGGCTGCACCCAGATGCGCTCGAACGGTCCCTCGCGCAGGATGCGGCCGTTCCCCACGCAATTCAGCGCCACGCCGCCCGCCATGCACAGATCGGGTAGTCCGGTCTCGCGGTGGAGCGACCGGGCCATGCGCAGCATGACCTCCTCGCACACTTCCTGGACGGAGCGGGCAAGGTCCATTTCGCGCTGGGTGAGATTGGATTCGGGCACCCGCGGCGGCCCGCCGATCAATTGGTCGAACTTCTCGGTGGTCATGGTCAGGCCGTCGAGATAGCCGAAATAGTCCTGGTTCATGACGAAGGAGCCGTCATCCTTCAGGTCGATCAGCTTGTCGTAGATCAGCTTGACGTATTTGGGCTCGCCATAGGGGGCGAGGCCCATCACCTTGTATTCGCCGGAGTTCACCTTGAAGCCGGTATAGTAGGTGAACGCGGAATAGAGCAGGCCCAGCGAATCGGGCCAGCGCATTTCCTTAAGGATCTCGATCTCGGCGCCGCGTCCCACCGACTGCGAGGAGGTCGCCCATTCACCCACCCCGTCGATGGTGAGGATGGCGGCCTCGGGAAAGGGCGAGGGAAAGAAGGCGCTGGCCGCGTGCGATTCGTGATGCTCGGAGAAGAACATCGGCCCTTTGTAGCCCTGCAGCTCCTTGCGGATGTCGCTTTCGATCCACAGCTTCTCCTTGATCCACAGCGGGCCCGCTTTGCGAAATTGCGAAAATCCCTTAGGCGCCACCGACATATAGGTCATCAGTATGCGGTCGAACTTGAGGATCGGCTTGTCATAGAAGCCGACGGCGGTGACATCCGCCATCGTCACCCCCGCCTCTTTCAGGCAGTAGGCCACGGCATGGGAAGGGAAGGCGCTATCGCCCTTCTCGCGGGAGAATCGCTCTTCCGATGCGGCGGCGATGATCTTGCCGTTTCTCAATATGGCCGCCGCGCTGTCATGAAAGTAGGCCGACAAGCCGAGTATTACGGTGTCCGTCATATGCGTCCCTGAGAGCGGCGTAGCCATGGGGCCACAGCCGAATTTCATCACTAATCCATCGCCTGTGGAGCGGGAAGCCAAAATTGTTATCTTGCGTAAATCGCCTGCGATTGATTATAGACGCGGATACCGCAGCCGCCGGCGAGACGTCGGCCGGATTGAACCGGCCGGTGCAGGTTGAGGCAGAACTTCAATCATGTGAGACACTTGGCATGACCATCGTTCGCGAACTCTTTGCATTCATGGTGGAAAACAAGAAGCTCTGGATGCTGCCCGTCATCGCCATCATGCTGCTGCTCGGCGGCCTGATGTTCCTGGCAAAGGGCTCCGCCCTCGCACCGCTGATCTACACCATCTTCTGAAGCGCGGCTCTTCGTCGTCCGTGCCTGATTCCCCGAGCGAATCGTCGCGGCGGACGTCCCCTGCATGTTCGGTTCTGTGCCGGCGGGTCGGGTTCGGGCGCGACTTGGATTCGCGCCGAGCCGCAAGGTTTTGGCCGGCATTCCCGGCCTATCGTAGCCTTTGTACTACAAAGTGTGTAGCGGGAATCTGCAATCAAAGGTTGATTGTAGCCTAAAAGGCACTCCTAAGGGTAGAATCCCGATCCGAGACTGTGACTTTTGGGCAACATCTTGCAGCTTTTAAACGACAGAACGCGAAACCGCAAAAATGTCGCTGGACCGGGTTCCCATCTTGGGCGAAAACAAGGCGCATTTACTGCGAGTAAGATTACAGGAATGTAACCTATAAGCGAGGACTGCGTGCGGGCGCGGCCTTTTCAAGGGGAAGTACGATGAAGCTGACATCTGCCATCTACCGGAGCGTTTCTCTGTTTGCCCTCGCTCTCGCCGTCTCGCAGGGCGCCCAAGCGGCGGGCACCACCATAACAGCGGACGACTTCGACGGCGTCAGCACCGGCGACACGGATTTCTTCGATAATTCAGGCGGCTACACCATCAACAACCCGGCGGGCCACGCCGTCGAGACAGGGAATGTCGGCAGCAATTTCACCAATGCCGGCAATATCTCCGCCACCGGATATGGCATCTACATCAACGGCAACATCACCGGGAACTTCCAGAATTCCGGCAATGTCAGCGCCACCGGCTATTACGGCATCATCGTCTACGGCAATATGGCCGGCAACTTCACCAACAGCGGCAATGTCAGCGGCGGGAACTACGGTGTCCGCTTCTCGGACAATGTGACCGGGAACTTCCTGAACAGCGGCAACATCACCGGCGGCCACTACGGGGTGTATTACTATTCCGATCTGGACGGCAATTTCACCAATACCGGCAATATCGCCGGTAGCAAATACTACGGTGTGACATTCGCCGGCGACTTGAACGGCAACTTCAACAATTCCGGCAACATCACCGGCGGCTACTATGGCGTCTACGTCTACTCCTCGGTGAGCGGAGACTTCACCAACTCCGGCGACATCGACGGCGGCCTCTACGGCGTCAACATCGGCTCGACCCTCACCGGCGACTTCAGCAATACCGGCAACATCACGGGCGACAAGTATTACGGCGTCCGGATTGGCAGCGACCTGAACGGCAACTTCACGAACGATGGCAATATCTCGGGCGGCTATTACGGCGTCTATGTCGGCTCCAAGCTGAACGGCAACTTCAATAACACCGGTGATATCTCGGGCTCCTTCTACGGCGTCTGGGTCGGCAGCAGCATGAACGGCGACTTCTCCAACTCGGGGAACATCTCCGGCGACAAGTATTATGGCGTGTCCTTCGGCTATGAGCTGAACGGCAACTTCACCAACAGCGGCAACATCACGGGCGGCTATTACGGCGTTCTCTTCAACTCCGACCTGAACGGTAACTTCAACAATTCCGGCAATATTTCAGGCGGCCTCTACGGCATCTACATCCAGTCGGAAATGGTCGGTGACTTCGTCAACTCCGGCAACATCTCCGGCGATAAGTACTACGGCGTCTATATCGACAGCGAGCTGAGCGGCAACTTCACCAACTCCGGCAACATCACCGGCGGTCTCTACGGCGTCTATATCGGCGAGAATATGTCCGGAGACTTCACCAACTCCGGCAACATCACCGGCACGAAGTACTACGGCGTCCAGATCGATAGCACGCTCAACGGCAACTTCACCAATTCCGGCAACATCGTCGGCGGCTATTACAGCATCTATCTCGGCTCCGACCTGAACGGCAACTTCAACAACTCCGGCAACATGACCGGCAGCCGTTACGGTGTCTATATCGACGACGAGATGAACGGCGATTTCACCAACTCCGGCAATATCTCCGGCGATAAGTACTATGGCGTCTATATCGACAGCGAGCTGAACGGCAACTTCGCCAACTCCGGCAACATCACGGGCGGCTATTACGGCGTCTATGTCGGCGACGACCTCAACGGCAGCTTCACCAACTCCGGCAACATCACCGGCGGCCATTACGGCGTCTACATCTACAGCGCCATGACCGGTGACTTCACCAACTCCGGCAATATTACCGGCGACAAGTACTACGGCGTCAACATCTCTTCCGGCCTGGACGGCAACTTCGCCAATTCCGGCAATATCACCGGCGGAAATTACGGCGTCATCGTCTATTCGGACCTCAACGGCAATTTCACCAATACCGGCAACATCACCGGGTCGGGTGTCTATGGCCTTTATGTCTACGGAAATCTGGCCGGCGACTTCGTCAATAGCGGCAACATCACCGGCGGTGATTACGGCATGTATGTCGGTTACAACCTGACCGGCAACTTCACGAATACCGGCAACATCACCGGCGACCTCTATGGCGTCTATATCTACAGCGATCTGAACGGAGATTTTGTTAACTCCGGCAATATTGCCGGCAACAGCTATTACGGCGTGACCATCGGCTCCGAACTGAACGGTAACTTCACGAACACCGGCAACATCACCGGCGGCAAGTACGGCGTCATCGTCTACTCGGACCTGAACGGCGAATTCCTGAACTCCGGCAATATCTCCGGCGACAAGTACTATGGCGTTTATATCTACTACGATATGAACGGCAACTTCACGAACAGCGGTAACATCACCGGCGGGTTCTATGGCGTCTTCATCGACGACAATGTGACTGGTAATTTCGTCAACTCCGGCAATATCTCCGGCAACAAGTACTATGGCGTCTATGTCGGCGATGATGTGACCGGCAACTTCACCAATTCCGGCAACATCACCGGCGGTGTATATGGCGTCCTCGTCTACTCCAACGTGGCCGGCGACTTCATCAACTCCGGCAATATCACCGGGACCCTCGGCGAGTACGGCGTCTACATCACAAGCAATCTCGCCGGCGACTTCGTCAATACCGGTGACATCAGCTCCGCCGCAGTCGATGGCATGAATGTCTTCATCGGCGGTGATTTCGCCGGCAACCTGACCCACACTGCGGGCCAGGGCGTGGTGGTCGACGGCGACGCCAACATCTCCGGCAAAACCGTGACCTCCGTCGTCCGTGGTTTCATCGCCGACGGCACGACCTGGACCGCGCTCCATGCGAACGGGACGCTCACCTCGGATGGCGATCCGGGGCAGATCATCCTCGACACCTCGGCGCTCGTCGATGTCTCGATCGACACGCTCGACGGCACTGACCTCATCCTCACGAGCACGACGCGCGACATCAACTCGATCGGTCCGGACGGCCTCGGCCTCACAGGGCTCGCCGGCTCGCTCATCGAGGATCTCGAAAACGGCGACAGCATCTCGCCGGAAGCCAAGGCCTTCATCGACCTGCTCTATCAGCAGGGCAGTGACGGCGCGATCCAGGATGTGATCGCCGACCACAGCCCGTCGGGCGCCCGTGGCGCGACCTTCGCCTCCATGGCCGTGACGCAACTGTGGTTCGACACGCTGAACGGCCTCATGACCGGCTCGACCAACGGCCAGGTGCAGACGGCCGGCCTCCAGGCCGCCGATCTGGGCAACGGCAGCAGTGCCGTGCCGGCAGCCGACATCGTCGCCGAGCCGGAAGCCGGCGTGTTCCTCTGGATGGCCGGACTCGCGGGCGCGGCCTCGCTCTCCGATGACGGCGCCATCGATGGCTACGACACCGGAACGGCCGGTATCTCCGTGGGCGTCCAGGCCTATGGCGACGGCATCACCATCGGCGGCGGCATCGGCTACGCTTATACCGACGTGAATGGCGACGACACTGACCTCGAGGTGCAGAGCATCCTTCCGGCCGTGTACGGCAAGTTCCAGAGCGACTCGTCCTGGTACATCTCGGCCATCGTGGCCGGCGCCTACAACTTCGACATCGACCAGACCCGCCACAACCACTCGGCGGGTGAGGATCTCGATGCCGATTACGACGGCGGCCAGGCGGCCGGCCGGCTCGAGCTCGGCATGGATGTGAATATGGACGTGGCCACCTTCACGCCCTTCATCGCCGGCGCCCTGGGTTATCTGTGGACGGACGGCTATGACGAAGATGGCGGCGCCACGGCTCTGACGGTGGACGATATGGACGACACCTACGCCTATATCGAGGCGGGCGCCCGCGCCAAGATCGACGCCGGCCCGGCGGCGGTCAGCGTCATGGCCGGCTGGAGGGAGTTTGTCGACGACGCCGAGGCGGATGTCGACGCCAGCTTCGCCGGTCTCCAGACCTTCGGCTCCACCTATGATGTCGGTCTCAGCGGCCTGATCGCCGGGGTGAATGTCGACTTCGACACCACCGACGCCCTCTCGATCGGCGCCGGCGTGAACGGCACCTTCGGCGAAGACTACACGGATGTGTCCGGCAACCTGAACTTCAAGTACAAGTTCTGATCCGGCAGAAATGCGAAAAGCCCCGACTGGCGTCGGGGCTTTTTCTTTTATGGACCAAGGCAGCCGCATCCCGATCCGAGCTAGTGCGCAAAGTGGTTTTGTTGTAATGCATCCTCATGGCGAGTGCTGAGAGCAACCTGCTGGCGGATCTCGAGCGGAAGGTCGCGACCGCGCCGCCAGCCGCCGCCCTCGCAAGCCTTATCAAGCTCCTCCGCTGGTTCTCCGGCTCGGCCGGAAGGCTGCCGCCGGGCATCGATCTCCAGCCCGTCTTCGGGCGCTGCCGCGACCAGGAAGCGGCGACCCGCATCGCCGCCGCGATATCGGAGCTCTTCTGCCGCGCCGACCTGGCGCTCGACCAGCGCCAGACCGGCGAACTGATCGCGCTGCAGCGCTGGATCGCCATGTGCTTCGCCGCAAGCTCCTTCGGCAATGCCGACCACCTGCTGGCGCGGCTCAGGCTTGTTCCGAGCACCGAATGGATGGCCGCGGCGCCGCTCCAGGACATCGCCAAAATGGCGGTTCTCTACGGCCCCGAATCACGGCTGCCGCTCGACTTCTCGCAAATGTTCCTGCGCGCGCCGGGACTTGCCTGCTCGCTCGCGGTGGCGCTGCTCTCCGGACGGCTCCTGGCCACACCCACTGCTCACCGCAAGCGCGAAATACTGCTGAAATGGCTGCCCGAGGCGCTCGCCCGCCTCGGCAGCATCGCCATGCTGCCGCAGGCCATCCTGGTCGATCTGTGGATGCATTCGAGCTACGGGCTCGAACGCGGCAAGCACGATGTGAAGAAGCCGCTCAATGCCCTCATCCGGCGGCAGATCGAGGCGGCCGGCATTCGCGACGTCGCCCAGCGCCCCGCCCCCGCGGCGCGGCCCACCGTCTTCGTCATGCTGGAGTGGTTCCACAAGAGCCACTCGATCATGCGCACCCATTCGATCTCGATGAAGACCTTGCGCGATCATTACCGTCTCGTGGGCTTCGGCCCCAAGGGCATGGTCGACGAGGTGGGACAGAGCGCCTTCGACGAGTTTCACTATTTCGATGATGTTTCGCCCGATCTCGGCTTCCTGAAGAAGGTCGTCGACGCCGCGGACCGCCAGCAGCCGATCGCGACATATTATCCCTCGGTCGGCATGGGGCTGCACAGCCTCTATCTCGTCAATGCCAGGCTGGCGCCCACCCAGGTGATCGCCCTCGGCCATCCGGCGACAACGCATTCCGACAAGATCGACTATGTCGTGGTCGAGGAAGACTATGTGGGAGATCCGGCGCTGTTCAGCGAGACGGTGGTCCCCGTTCCCAGGAACGCGCTTCCCTATTTCGAACCGGCCATCAAGCTCAACCCGCCTCCGCGCAAGGCCGGAAGCCCGGTGCGCATCGCCGTCCCCGCCGCGGCGATGAAGCTCAATCCGGTGTTTCTCTCGGCCTGCCGCAAGATCGTCGAAACGGCGCGGACGGAGGTCGAGTTTCACTTCCTGCTGGGCGGCAGTCCGGACCTCATGCATGCCTGGGCCGAGAAAGCCATCACCGCGCAGGTGCCCGATTGCGTCGTGCACAAGACCGCGCCGGTGCCGGAATATCTCGCCAATGTCGCGGCGTGCGACCTGTTCGCCAATCCATTTCCCTTCGGCAATACCAATGGCATCGTCGACACGGTCTATTGCGGTCTGCCGGGAGTCTGCCTCAGCGGCGATGAAGTCCACGCCCATATCGACGAGGGCATGTTCCGCCGGATGAGCTTCCCGGACTGGACCATCGCCCGTACGATCGAGGACTATGTCGCGGCGGTCGTGCGGCTCGTCGATGACGAGGCGTTGCGCAGCGATCTCGGCGCCCGCCTCCGCGCCGAGCGCTGGGACAAGGTGCTCTATCAAGGCAAGCCCGAGGCTTTCGCCGAAATATTCCGCAGTCTCGTTGAAAGGCGACGCGGTACCATGCCGTCACAGACGGTCGCGTGACAGGGGGAACCATGCAGCCTGGCCAACGCTCATCCGGCCGCGAAGCGGGCAGCGTCGTCGCCCATGTCGCGGCCGCCATCGGCCATCGGCGGCCGCGCGTGGCAGTGCTGGGCGACGTCATGCTCGACGAATATCTGTCGGGCTCGGTCGACCGCATTTCGCCCGAAGCGCCGATCCCCGTCGTCGCCTGCACGGCCCGCAGGACGAGTCCCGGCGGCGCCGCCAATGTCGCGGCCAATCTCGCGGCGCTCGGGGCCGAAGCGGCCATCATCGCCATTGCGGGAGAGGACGAGGCGGCGGCGCAGCTGCGTGGAGCGCTTAGGGATATGGGCGTCGATGCCGCTCATCTGCTCACCATCCCCGGCCGCCCGACGACCCGCAAGCTGAGGGTGGTTTCGGCGGGCCAGCAGATCGTCCGCGTCGATTTCGAGGAAACGGGGGAGCTTGCCGCCACCGATATCGCCCAGATCCGGCAGGCGGTCGAGACTGCTCTCGCGCACTGCGATGTGCTGGTCGTCTCCGATTACAACAAGGGGGCCTGCCATCCGGAGGCGCTGCGCCATGCCATCGCCCTGGCACGGCTGCGCGGCATCCCGGTGCTGTGCGATCCCAAGGGACGCGATTATGCGAAATATGCGGGCGCCACCATCATCACCCCAAATCGCCGCGAGGCAGGCGAGGCGAGCGGCCGCGATCTGGTGAACGATGGGGCGGTCGAGGCGGCGGCCCAAACATTGCGTGAGAAACTCGCTCTCGAAGCCTGCCTGATCACCCTCGGTCCGGACGGCATGCTGCTTGTCGAGGAAGAAGGGCCCCGCAAGGCGGAAGCCTTCACCCAGGCGGTCGCCGATGTCACCGGAGCGGGCGACAGCGTGATCGCGGCCCTGGCACTGGCGCGCGCTTGCGGCCGTTCCAACTGGGAGGCGGCGCTTTTCGCCAATGCCGTGGCGGCCGTCGCCGTCAGCCGGCATGGCAGTGTCGCTGTCGAGCTCGATGACGTGGTCTCTCGCTATGGTCCCGCTGCGGACATCCCGTCCGCCGGCAAGATCATGACGCGCGGACAGGCGGCGGCGCGGGCGGCGGAACTGCGCCGCGAAGGCCGCCGCATCACCTTCACCAATGGCTGCTTCGATGTGCTGCATGCCGGTCATGTCGACAACCTCGAGGCCTGCGCCGGCTTCGGCTCTTTCCTGGTGGTGGGGCTCAACGATGACGACTCGGTGCGCCGCCTCAAGGGGCCGGGCCGCCCCGTCAACAATGTCGAAGCACGGGCGCGCGTTCTCGCCGCCATGAGCGCCGTCGACTGCGTCGTGATCTTCGCGGAGGATACGCCGGAGCAGCTCATCCGGGCGATCCGGCCGGACGTGCTCGCCAAGGGCGCCGACTATCAGTCCAAGCTTGTGGTCGGCCGGGATTTCGTCGAAAGCTATGGCGGCCGGGTCGAGCTTGTCGGCCTGGCGCCCGGCTTTTCCTCGACGGATCTCATCAACAAGCTTCAGCGCAGCGTCTCATGATCATCGTCACCGGCGGGGCCGGCTTCATCGGCAGCAATCTGGTCCATGCGCTGAACGCCTCGGGCGCCCACGACATACTGGTCGTCGACGATCTCACCGACGCGCGCAAGCACCTGAATCTCGGCGGCGCGCGCTTCACCGATTACATGGACAAGGACGAGCTGCCCGCCCGCTTCGCGGCGCTCGGCAAGATCGATGCGGTGTTCCACCAGGGCGCCTGCGTTGTGACCACGGAGCAGGATGGCCGCTACATGATGCGGGCGAACTATGCCTATTCGCGAGATCTCCTGCACCAGTGTCTCGGCCGCAAGGTTCCCTTCATCTACGCCTCGTCCGCCGCGGTCTACGGCCACGGCAGCACGCCCTTCACCGAAATCGAGGCGCATGAGAAGCCCCTGAATGTCTATGGCTTCTCCAAGCTCGCTTTCGACCAGCATGTCCGCGCGCTGCTCGCGCAGGCGGAAAGCCCGGTGGTCGGCCTTCGCTATTTCAACGTCTATGGCCCGCGCGAGAATCATAAGGGCGACATGGCCTCGGTGATTCTCAAGATGGTGGAGGCGCATGCCCGCGGCGAGCCCTTGAAACTCTTCTCCGGCAGCGAGCGCTTCCTGCGTGACTTCATCCATGTCGACGACGTCACCGCCGTCAATCTTCATTTCCTGCGCCGGCCGCAATCGGGGATCTATAATTGCGGAACCGGTGTCGCGCGCTCCTTCCGCGACCTCGGCGAGGCGGTGTTGAGCCGGCTCCCGGGGGCCACGATCAAGGAGATCGAAATGCCGGCAGCGCTCGAGGGGCAGTACCAGAAATTCACCTGCTCCGACAATTCGCGCCTCCTCGCCACGGGCTACAATGCGCAATTCCTGTCGCTGGAGGCGGGCGTCGAGCAATATATCGCGAAACTGCTCTGAAGAGAGGTCGAAGATGGCTCAGAACCTCACTGCCGCGCTCAGCCATGAACAACTCCTGTCGAGCGCCGAGGAAGCGTTACGAAACGGCCTCTTCGCCGCCGCCGAAAGCGTCTGCGCGGACATTCTCGACAAACATCCCGACAACGCCCGCGCTTTGTTCATCCGCGGTGCTTCTCTCATGAGGCAAGGCAAGCGCCGCCCCGGATTGCGCGATCTCGAGAGGGCGGCGAAGCTTGCGCCCCGCGATCCGGCGATCCTGCTCGAGCTTTGCCGCGGCCTTCTGGCGGACGGTGCCGCGCCGGCGGCGGAAAAGCGGCTGCGCGAGGCGGCGGGGCAGTTCCACCACCCCGACATGCTGCGCGATTCCGCCGAGCTCTTCATGCGGCTCGGTCATCATGGCGAGGCCATTCCTCTGCTCGACAAGGCGTTGCTCGCCAATCCGGCCGATGCGGCAGCCTTCAACATGCGCGGCTACGCCCTTCAGCAGCTGGGAAACCATCCGGCCGCCGTCGGCAATTTTACACGCGCCCTGGTGCTGCAGCCGGGCTTCCACCATGCGGCGAACAATCGCGGCAATTCCCTGCAGGCGCAGGGCCGGTTCGCCGAGGCGCTGAAAGACTACGATGCCGCCCTCGCCGTCGATCCTGCCTATGCCCATGCCTGGAGCAACCGCGCCAAAGTCCTGCAGCAGATGGGGCGCGAGGCGGAGGCGCAGGCATCCAACGCCAGGGCCGCGGCGCTGGCTCCACGCTCCGCCGCGGCGAAAGGCGGGATGTAGAACTTGCCTGCTTCCGGCAGCAACGAATTGCGGGCGCAGCAGCGTGACGCCGAATCCCGGCGCGCCGTTCTCAAGGCGCTCGCCGATAATTATGAGCGGATGGGCAAGCTGCCGGCCTGCCGCGAGGCGCTGCAGGAGCTGGCGGATCTAGAGCCGTCGAACCATATGACATGGTTCCGCTTGGGCAACATTCTCGCCGGCCTCGGCCGGCATGAGGAGGCGGTGGCCGCCTTTGCCCGCGTACTCGGTCTCTGGTCGGCGCCGGAGGCGCATTTCAACAGTGCGAATTCGCTGATGGCGCTCGGCCGTACCGCCGACGCTCTGAGTGCCTTTCAGGCCGCGCTCAAGATGCGACCCGGCTGGGGCGAGTGCTGGACCAACATGGCGAATGCCCAACTCGAGCTCGGTCAGCATCAGGCGGCGCGTGCCAGCCTCGAGAGGGCTTTCGGCATTCAGGGCGACAGCGCGCAGATCCGTCGCAATCTGGCGAATCTCCTGCTCTTCGAGGGCCTCTCGGAGCGCGCGCTCGCCCTCTATGAGAGCCGGCTCGAGGTCGAGCCTTATTCGAAGATGCCGACCTATGGTCTCGCCCCGCTTGGACGCCAGAGCCCGGATGGAAAACGCATTCTCGTGCAGTGGGAGCAGGCCTTCGGCGACGTCATCCAGATGCTGCGCTTCGTGCCACGGCTCGAAGCGCGGGCGGAGCATTGCGTATGGCAGCTGCTGAAGCCTCTGCATGAGCTCGTCGCGCGAGCCTATCCGGGCATTGCGCTGGTGGAGCCTGGGCCGCTCCCGGGCAAAGTCTTCGACGCGCGCCTCCCTTATACGAGCCTGCCGCTGGCGCTCGGCCAGTTCGACGACGCAATGGTGCCGACGGCGCCCTATCTGCGCCCCGATCCCGCGAAGGTGAAGGCCTGGAAAGACAGGGCCGCCGGCCGTCCTCCGCTCATCGGCCTGGCCTGGCGCGGGCGCGAGCATCCGCGCTTCCGGTCGGTTCCCCTGGCCGAGCTCGTTCCGCTGTTCGGAACCGGAGCCTCCTTCCTCGCCTTGCAGAAGGATATCACGGAGGAGGAGAGGCGGTTCCTGTCGCAGTTCGCGAATGTGATCGACGGTTCGGAGCATATCGCCGATTTCGACGACACGGCCGCCGCCATCGCCGGCACGACGGTCGTCATCTCGATCGATACCGCGGTCGCCCATCTCGCCGGCGCGCTCGGCCAGCCCTGCTGGGTGATAGTGAAGAAGGCGTCCGATTGGCGGTGGAAGGCGTCCGGTCCCAAACCCGTCTGGTATCCGTCATTGCATTTGTTCCGCCAGCAGCGTTTCCTCGACTGGTCGGACGTGATCGAAAAACTGCGCCTCGCTTTGACCGCGCGAAGGAGCGCGTAACCTTCGCGGCCCATTCGGCCGTCGGATGCTATTCCATGCTCCAGCTCACGGACAGTGCGAGCGCCGCATAACTCAACAGGAACCGCTTGCGGAATATCTGCAGCAGTTGTTTCAGCGGGCGGCCGAGTCCTTGTTTCGAGTTGTGGAAGGCGTGCCAGCCTTTTGCCAACAGATCCAATTGAAAATTGTCAGGGCCGATGATCACACAGGCCATAGGCTTGTCGCTGTCCCAGAACTCTTGAATGATATGGCCGCCCATGGTCGTGGACGAGTCCATTTCGGCGAATACGCCGCTCTCGAAGAACTCCTCGACCACCAGATATTCCAGCACCAGTCCAGGGCTGAATTTCCGGTAGTTTTCATCATAAGCGCATTTGAGGGTGAAGAGCGTCGAGCCGTTGGACATGTTGATGCTCATGGCGATCGGATCGCCGTCGAGAAGCAGGCTGTCCGCGATTGTCTGTCCGTTGACGGCAAAGGCCATCCGGGCAAAGGCCGTATCGCAATCCCTCGACAGAAACGCAGTGCCGTTCAGGCCTTTCCAACCTGACTGCTCGAGGATGAGAAACTGCTCGATGCGTCTCTTCACCTGTTCCGGTTCGTCGGCGCGCTCGAAACCGATCTCACCCATCCCGCGCAGCCGCCTCAGATTGCGCTCGATGTCCTTCACGCGGCTCTTCCTGATGATCTTGGCGCTATGCGCCGAGGAGCTTCCGGCTTTGCCTATGAGACTTGGACGCCGATAGGGCGTGACAAAGCGCAGGCCCAGGCCGCGTGTGGCTGCCTGCGCCTTGACGGCGTGAATGAAGCCGCTGTTCAGATCGACATTGGAGAGCGCCCAGAAGCGGCTCGGCGTGCCTGCCTTGAGACCGTCGAGCCAGGCGCCGACGACTGAATCCGCGCGGTCGCGCGACGCCAGCGGGGCGCCGGCAAACTGATAGATGTTCTGCGCGCCGACGGCCACCGGCCAGGGAAAGGGCGGCAGGATCCGGCGGCGAAACGGAAAAAAGCCGATGAGGCGTTGGTTGTCGTCGCTGATGGCGACGGCGCGCACCTTCGTGCCGGCGTCGATCGTTTCCAGGCCTGCGAGAACATATTGCCGCGAATAAGCGGGATTCTCGGTAATGGTCTCGCGCGAGAGGACGTCCCAGTCCTGCGCCGGCAGGGCCTTGATGGCGTCTGCATCGAGCAACTGGTGCGAAAGGCTGTGATGAGGGCGGACGATCCGATCCATGGAGCTCACTCACGCACCGGCCAGCCGGCTGGCGCCTAGAGGAAGGTAGAGATTGAGATTGCGCTTGGCGAAGCCGGCGGCGAGCAGGCCGCGCGTGGCGAGCGCGATGGCCGATGCCCATGCAGCCCCTGCGGGTCCCATGCGTGGCACGAGGAAGAGACTGAGCGCGAGATTGACGGCGAGGGCCGCCGTCATGCAGGCCAGCCCCGCCCGTTCCTGACCCAGCATGTTGAGCGTGTCCTCTCCAGGCCCCAGCAGACACGCAAAAGCAATGCCGCCGGCGAGGATGGCCACCAGCGGCGCCGCCTGGGCATATTCGCTGCCGAACAGCGTCAGAAGATTGGGAGCCAGCACGGCCATGACCAGTGCCGTCAGCAAAGTGAGCCCGCCGGAAACAAGCGTCGTGTGGTTGATCAGTGTCTGCAGCTGGCCGCGCTCACGGGCTTCGGCAAGGGCCGCCATGCGCTGCGCGGTCGCCGCGCTCATGCCATAAGGAATGTAAGTCAGCACTTGCGCCAGACGCGTCGCCGCAAAGTAATAGGCGACGAGCTCCGGTTCCACGAACATGCCGAGGATCAATATGTCCGCGTTCAGAAGGAGCACTTCCGCGGCCTCGCCGAGCGCCAATGGAAGGGCCGTACGAACCCATTCCCGCCGCCGATAGACCGGGGCGGCAGCGCGCAGCATTCCGCCGAGATGCCGGCGCAGCAGAACGAACTGTACGGCGAGGCTGATGGCGAGTCCGATGATCGTCATGCTCATCACGGTCACCGCGCCGGGCTGATGGCCGAGCAGAAAGGCCGAGCCCACGCCGAGGATGATCGCCAGGTGACGGACCAGATAGGCCGGCACAATGCCCAGCGCCGGGCGGTCGATGCCGCGTGCGATCGATTCCAGAAAGTCCTGCAGGACGAGCAGCGGAATGGCGCTGAAGGCCAGCGTGGCCAGCAGGATCAATTCGCGGCTCACGGCAACCATGCCGGCATGAATAAGGAGAACGGCGCTCACTCCGAGCGTCATGCCGGCCGCAAGAACGACTGAGATCGCCCAGCGCAGCAATCCGGCGATCACGGGAATGTCGCCGGACTTCAGATACTGCGCGATATAGCGGCAGAGCAGAGGATTGGTGCCAGCGGTTGCGCCGTGCCCCAGCAACAGCAGCCATACGAGCATCAGGCTGTAACGCCCGAACTCCTCCGCGCCGATGATCCGCGAGGCGACGACCTGGGCCAGCAAAGCCAGCCCGGCCCCGACGATCCGGACCAGGATGATGGAAATGCTGCTTCTGATGATGGGCGCGCCAGACATCTCGGATCCAGCAGATAACAGAGAAGCCCGTCGAAGCGAAGCGCAAATTTCCGGGACGACATGGACTGAAGAAAGTATCTATTTTGCAACGATGCCGGCAATCAAGGGGCCGTCACAGTCGCGATCGGCGCTTCTTCCGTCCTCGGCCGCCGTTCCGCCAGCCGCCGCACCACGACATAGAAGACCGGCGTCAGCACCAGGCCGAACAGCGTCACGCCGAACATGCCGGCGAAGACGGCGATGCCCATGGCCTGGCGCATCTCGGCGCCGGCGCCGGTCGCGATGGCAAGCGGCACGACGCCGGCGATGAAGGCGAATGAGGTCATGAGGATCGGCCGCAGCCGCAGGCGCGCCGCGTCGAGCACGGCGCTCAACGGATCGAGCCCGTCATGTTCCCTAGCGCGGGCGAATTCCACGATGAGGATGGAATTCTTCGCCGCGAGGCCGACCAGCACGACAAGGCCGATCTGGGTGAAGATGTTGTTGTCGCCGCCCCAGAGCCAGACGCCGGCGATCGCCGAGAGCAGGGCCATGGGCGCGATCAGCAGCACCGCGAAAGGCAGCGACCAGCTGTTATATTGCGCCGCCAGGATGAGGAAGGCGACCAGCACCGACAGCGGGAATACGAACAACGCCGTGTTGCCGGCGAGCTTCTCCTGAAGCGTGAGCTCGGTCCATTCGAACTGCATGCCGGCCGGCAGCGTTTCGCGTGCGATCCTCTCGATCGCGGCGGTGGCTTCGCCGGATGAGAAGCCCGGCGCCGGGCTGCCGGTGATGTCGGCCGACGGATAGCCGTTGTAATGCATCACCCGATCCGGCCCGGAGCTTTCGGAGATAGTGACGAGAGCGGCGAGCGGGATCATCTCGCCTGCCGCATTGCGCAGCTTCAGACGGCCGATATCCTCGGCCTGCATGCGGAAGGGCGCGTCGGCCTGGACCATGACGCGATAGGTGCGGCCGAAACGGTTGAAGTCGTTGGCGTAGAGCGAGCCCAGATTGACCTGCAGCGTCTCGAAGATGGCGGTCAAAGGAACGCCTTGCGCCTTGGCCTTGACCCGGTCGATATCGACCTGGAGCTGCGGCGCGTTCACCTGGAAGCTCGCCAGCATGCCGGCGAGCTCCGGCGCCTGCGCCGCTTTCGCCATGATCTCGCCTTGCGCCTTGGCGAGCGCCTCGAAGCCAAGCCCGGCGCGGTCCTCGATCTGCAGCTTGAAGCCCCCGATGGTGCCGAGGCCCGGCACCGGCGGCGGCGGGAATATGCCCAAGAACCCATCCGGAATCTGGCTGAACCTGCCCATCAGACGGCCGGCGATGGTATTGGCCGACAGTGATGGGTCCTGGCGCTTCTCGAACGGGTCGAGCATCGCGAACATCACGGCGGCATTGGGAATATTGACGAAGCCGTTGACCGACAGACCGGGGAAAGCCACCACGCTTTCCACGCCGGGCTCGGCCAGCGCGATCCGCGACATTTCCTTGACCGCCGCCTCGGTGCGGTCGAGCGACGCGCCGGTCGGCAACTGAGCGATGCCGACGAGATAATACTTGTCCTGCGCCGGCACGAAGCCTGAGGGCACGCTCTGGAAGCCCGCCCAGGTGAGAGCGACGAGGCCGGCGAAGGCGGCGAGCACCAGGCCGCTCACCCGTACCGCACGGCGCACCGACCAGACATAGGCATTCGCCGCGCCGTCGAAAAACCGGTTGAACAGCCGGAAGAACCAGCCGAACAGAAGGTCGATGAGACGGGTGAGCCGGTCCTGCTTCACGCCACCATGATGCGGTTTCAGCAGAACACCCGCCAGGGCCGGCGACAGCGTCAGCGAGTTGATCGCCGAAAGAATGGTGGAGATGGCGATGGTGAGCGCGAACTGGCGGTAGAATTCGCCCTGGAGGCCGGACAGGAAGGCCGACGGGACGAACACCGCCGCCAGGACCGAGGTGATGGCGACGATCGGACCGGTGACCTCGCCCATGGCGCGCCTTGCCGCTTCCTTGGGCGCTTCGCCGAGGCCGATATGGCGCTCGACATTCTCCACCACGACGATCGCGTCGTCGACGACGATGCCGATCGACAGCACCAGCCCGAACAGGGACAGCGTGTTAAGCGAGAAGCCCAGGAGATGCATCACCGCGAAGGTGCCGATCAGCGACACCGGCACCGCGACGAGCGGGATGATCGAAGCCCGCCAGGTCTGCAGGAACAGCACGACGACGAGGACCACCAGCACCACGGCCTCGAGCAGCGTGACCGCGACCGCTTCCAGCGAGGCGCGCACGAAGACCGTCGGGTCATAGGCGATCCGGTAATCGAGTCCATCCGGAAAATCGCGCTTGAGTCCGGCCATGGCGCCGCGCACCGCATTCGACACGTCGAGCGCATTGGCCTGCGGATTCTGGATGATCTGCAGCGCCACCGCCGGCTCGCCGTCGAGCAGGCTGCGCAGCGCATAGGCGTCGGCGCCGAGCTCGATGCGGGCGACGTCGCTGAGCCGCGTGACCTGGCCGTCGGCGCCGGTCTTGACGACGATCCCGCCGAACTGCTCTTCGCTGGCGAGGCGTCCCAGCGTGTTGACGGTGACCTGGAACTCGGCCGAGGCCTGCGGCTGCTGGCCGACCGAGCCGGCGGCGACCTGCATATTCTGCTCGCGGATCGCCGCGACGACCTCGCTGGCGCTCAAGCCGCGCGCCGCGACCTTGCCGGGGTCGATCCAGATGCGCATGGCATATTCGCCGGCGCCCCAGACGACGACATCGCCGACGCCGGGCAGGCGCGCCAGCACGTCGCGCACCTGGAGGATCGCATAGTTCGAGACATAAAGCGGATCGTAGCGCTTGTCGGGCGACAGGAGATGCACGACCATCAGCACGTCGGGCGAGGTCTTCTGGGTGACGACGCCGATGCGCTGCACTTCTTCCGGCAGGCGCGGCAGCGCGCGCGACACGCGGTTCTGCACCTGGATCTGCGCGATATCGGGATCGACGCCTTGCGCGAAGGTGACGGTGAGCGTCATGCGCCCGTCGGTTGCCGCCTGCGCGCTCATATAGAGCATGCCTTCGACCCCGTTGATCGCCTGTTCGAGCGGCGAGGCGACGGTTTCGGCGATCACTTGCGGATTGGCGCCCGGATAGCTCGCCGTCACCTGCACGGTCGGCGGCGTGACGGCGGGATATTCGCTCAGGGGCAGCTTGAGGAAGGCGGCGGCGCCGACGATCAGCATCAGCACCGAGATCACCACCGCGAAGATCGGGCGGTCGACGAAAAAGCGGGGCAGGCTCATCGCGACGCCTCCTTCGCCGCGAGGTCGGTCTTGCCGGCCGTGGCGACCATTGAGACGATCTGCGGCGTCACCTCCATGCCCGGACGGACGAGGCCCTTCACGATGATGGTCTCACCGGATCTGAGGCCCCGGGCCACGACACGCAGGCCATCGATCATCGGACCGAGCTCGACCGGGCGGTATTCGGCCTTGTTCCCGGCGCCGAGCACCAGCACGTAGCGGCGGCCCTGGTCGGTTCCGACCGCATGGTCGTTGATGAGGACCGTCTCGCGCGGCGTGTCGGTGGCGAGCTTCACGCGGGCGAAGAGCCCCGGCGCGAAGCGTCCATCGGGATTGGCGATGACGGCGCGGGCGCGCGCGGTGCCGGTGCCGCGATCGACGCCGTTGCCGATGAAGTCGAGAACGCCTTCATGTGGATAGTCGTTCTCCGTCACCAGGGAGATGCGAACCGGAAGCCTGACCGCGGCGCGCCCCTTGCTGTCGGGCCGGGCGCGGGCGACGAGATCGAGATAGGCCGGCTCGTCGATGTCGAAAAGGACATGCACCGGATCGATCGAGACGATGGTGGTGAGAAGCGTCGCCGCGCCGGCATTGCCCCCGGTCACCAGATTGCCTTTGGTCACCAGCGCCCGGTCGACGCGCCCGGAGATGGGGGCCGTGACTTGCGTATAAGCGAGATCGAGCCGTGCCGCCGCCACCGCGGCCTTGGCCGCTTCCATCTGCGCCTGCCGCTCGCGTTTCCTGGCCGAGGCATCGTCATAGGTCTTGCGCGATATCGCGCCGTTCGGCACGAGCTTCGCGGCCCTGTCGAAATCGGTTTCCGCCTGCGCCAGCAGGGCTTCCGCCTGGCGCAATTGCGCCTCGGCCGTCTCGACGGCGACCTGGAAGGGGCGCGGGTCGATCTGGAACAGAAGCTGGCCTGCCTCGACGATGTCGCCTTCGGGCACGCTCACGTCGTCGATGGCGCCGCCGACGCGTGGCCGGAGCTCGACGCTGCCGACGGCCGCGACATAGCCGGTGAATTCGGACCATGGCGCCACCTCGCGCGTGACGACTTGCGCGACCGGCACCTGGGGCGGCGGCGGCGCCGGCGGCATGACGCCGTTCGGATCCGCATCGCGCGGCGATACCGGCATGAGGATGCTGCCGAGATAGGGGGCCAAGGTGTCGCGATATGAATAAGCGACACCTCCGGTGAGAAGGACGGCTGCGAGGAGGAGAGCTGCGGCTTTGCTTGCCATGAGACACGTACTTTCAATAGGCGGGCCGCACAGTTGCGTGCGGCGCTGAAGCGATCTGCCGGGAAGGTGGGGGTTCCCATTATGGGAAGGTCAAGAGCCGATCCGGGGCAGGCCTTCGCAAGGAGGATTTCCCTCGCGTCGGCCGCGGCGCGGGAACCTTCGGCCGGGACAAGCGATTAGAATATCGGACCGCTTGCCGAGGAGACATGTCATGCCCGCGAGAAGACGTTATGCCCGATATGACCAAGGCGGGGAGGGTCGCCTGTCGAACCTCGAACGCCGTCTTCATGACGCCTATGCAAGGCAGCTCGACGATGAATTCGGCGAAGGCTGGTATGCGACATTCGCCGATGGTGATCCGCGGGGCCATCCGCAGGTCGATGGCGCCGATTCAGATTATCTTCATTGGCGCGCCGAGCAGATGAAGAAGCTGGATGCCGAATATGAGGAATGGCGCAAGGAGCGGCGCCAGAAATTCGCCGAGGAGTTCGACAAGTGGCGCAGCGGACGAAGAGCCGATGAAGGAAGATAGACAGTAACGGTTCTGCCCTATCGCGATTTTCCCTGCTCGGGCAGCCGGCTCCGGCGCCGTTCCGCCGCCGCCAAGGCGCATGCCGCGCAGGAGGGGTAACGCCCGCGTTTTTGCGGATTACCTTGTTTCTACCTTGTATCGTCCGAAAGCGGCTTCTCGGTAGGCGAGACATTCCGGTCGGTGGTTGGCGCCAGGCCAGCCAATTCCGGCGCCGAGGCCGGCGCGCCGTGCAAAGCCCAGTCCGCCGCGATCTGGCCGATGACGGGCGCCAGCTGTATGCCGTAACCGCCCGCGCCGGCGGCGGTGACGATGGCCGGCTCCCGCGCATCGATCGGGCCGATGAAAGGCCGGTGATCGGCCGTCACCGGATAGAGACCGGCCCAGCCGCGCCCCAGCCGCGCGCCCGACAGTTGCGGCAGGCGCTCCAGCAGCAGCTCGGCCAGGTGTATTTTCGAGGCTTCGTCACATTGGTCATTGTAAGAGTCCGGATCCTCGGCGCGCGCCGCGTCGCCCTTGTGGATCTCGGCGATGAGCTCGCCCGGCTTCTCATGACGGAAGTTCAGGCCGGTGCCTTCGCCATTCACCAGGTCCATGACCATGGGCATCGTATAATCCAGCGGGCGGTCGAGCAGGACCAGCACCGCCTCATGGCGCTCACCCCGCACATGGAGGCTTTGGCCCAGCATTTCGGCGATGCGCGGCGCCCAGGCGCCGGCCGCGTTCACGATGACATCGCCCTCGACGGGACCTTTCGTGGTCTCCAGCCGATAGCCGCCCTTACGCCGGATGATCTGAGTGACGGCGCAAAATTGTGTGAGCCTTCCGCCCGCTTGCTTCAATCTCGCGGCGAGAAACATGCAAAGCTCATGCGGGTCGAGAAAGCCGTTGTCGGGCCCGAAGATCCCGCCGGCGAGCCCGGTCGTATCGAGATGCGGAACGAGCTGCGGCAGCTCTTCGGCGCGGTAGAGCCTGGCGCGGAATCCGGCTTCCGCCTGCATCCGCACCGACCTCTCGAAGAGCGCCATCTGCGCCGCGGTCCGCGCCAGGCGCAGATAGCCGATGTGGTTGAAGCGCAGTCCCGCCTTCTCCCAGCGCGCGAAATGCGCCATGGCATGGCGGCGCAGGAGGATCTCCTGGGGATCGGTGAATTGCGTGCCGACGACGCCCACCGAACGGCCGGTCGAACCCGAGGCGATCGCATTCGCCTCGAGAACGGTCACCATGGCGCCCTGCTCGGCGAGGCCGATCGCCGTGCACAGGCCGAGCGATCCGGCGCCAATGACGATGACGTTAGGAGATGCGGTCATGAGGTTCGCGGCTTCCCGGTTGCAAGAGCAGGTGCAGGCGACCATATCGGGGCGAGGCCGTCAAGAATCCGATGCGTTGCAACTCTGATATCCGATGCGATTTACCTTCCACGCGATGAAAGGATACTGTCATGGGGTTTCCTCTCCAGCGCCGGCTGCGTCTCTCCGGCGGAACGGAGCTTTCCTATGTCACCGCGGGAGATGAAACCGATCCAGCGGTTCTTCTTCTGCATGGATTTCCGAGCTCGGGCCGCACGTTCCGGGACGTGATACCCGGACTGGCGCGCGGGGCCCATGTGATCGCGCCCGACCTGCCGGGCTTCGGACAGTCCGATGTCCTGCCCTCGCCGTCCTTCGCGGCCTTCGCTGAGGCGATCTCCGAGCTTCTCGATCATCTCAGGATCGGATCGCGCTACATCTATCTGCATGATTTCGGCGCGCCGGTCGGCTTCGACATCGCCATGCGGCAGCCCGAGCTGGTGGCGGGCCTCATCATTCAGAACGCCAATGCCCATCGGACCGGCTTCGGTCCGGCATGGAAAGAGACGCTCGATTACTGGGCGCATCCCGATGCCGAGAATGAAGCCGCGGCGACGGCGCATCTGACCTTCGAAGGCACGCGCGATCAATATCTGGCCGGGGTGCCCGCCGACGTCACGGCGCGGATCAAGGACGACCCCTGGCTGGAGGACTGGAAGGTGATGTGTCTGCCGGGCCGGATGGATACGCAACGCGCGCTGATCGCCGACTATCCGCATTACGCGGCGCGTTTCGGCGAGATCGCCGACTATCTCGCGGCGCGCCAGCCGCCGGCGCTGATGGTGTGGGGCCGGCACGACGCTTTTTTCGACATCGCCGAAACTCTGTCCTGGATGCAGGACCTGCCACGCATGGAGGCGCATATTCTCGACGGGGGGCATTTCCTGCTCGAGTCACATGCCGAAGCCGCGCTCGCTCTGATGACCGATTTCATCGTGCGAATATGAGCTCGGCTCAAGCCCTCATCTTCTTCGAGGCCGGATCATAGGCCGGCTCGGCCAGCACGACGGCCTTGCGGCGCTCGCCGAGAAGGCCGATCTCCAGCTCGAAACCGGGCACCGTGTTCTCCGACGGCGCGTAGATGAAGGCCAGGCTCTTGCCGGTGTAATGCCCGTAGCCGCCCGAGGTCGCGACACCGACGCAGGCGCCGTTGACGAAGACCGGTTCGCCGCCGACCACGTCATTGTCGGCGGCATCGACCGCGACATAAGCGAGCTTGATGGCGATGCCCTGCTGCTTGCGGTTGAGCGTCGCCAGGCGGCCGACGAAGTCGCCTTTGTCAGGCGCGAAGAAACGCTCCATGTCGGCCTCGATGAGCGTGATCTCGTTGGTCAGCTCGCTGTGCAGGCCGCGATAGGCCTTTTCCATGCGCAAGCTGTTGATGGCATAGGCGCCGAAATTGGCGATGCCATGCGCCTGGCCCGCTTTCCACACGGCGTCATAGACGGTCTCGAGCTTGGCCATCGGGATGTGCAGCTCCCAGCCGAGCTCGCCGACATAGGAGACGCGCAGCGCCCGCACCGGAACGCCGGCGACGGTGATTTCGCGCCCGCTCATCCAGCGGAAATTCTCATTGTCGAGCGGCGCATCGGTGAGGGTGCCCAGCACATCGCGCGACCGGGGGCCCGCGAGCACCAGCATTCCGTAATCCTCGGTGACATTCCTGATCACCACATTTTCCTGCGGGAGCTTGCCCTGGCTCAGCTTGTCCAGGTCCCGCTCCTCGGCCCCGGCGCCCGACAGCACATAGAAATGCTGCTCGCCCAGACGCGTGATCGTCACCTCGCTTTCGATGCAGCCATTCCTGGTGAGCATGTGGGTCAGCACGATACCGCCCAGGCGCTTGGGCAGCTTGTTGGCGGTGAGGCGGTTCAGCATCGCTTCGGCGTCCGGGCCGGTGACGTCGAACTTCGAGAAGCTCGACAGATCCATCACGCCGACACGCTCGCGCACGGCGCGGCATTCCTCGGCCACCGCCTTGAAGGCGTTGCCACGGCGAAAGCCCAGATCCTCAGGCGCGCCATCCAGTGAAAACCATTTCGGCCGCTCCCAGCCATGCGCCTCCGTATGGACGGCGCCCATGCGGGTGAGCTTGTCATAGAGAGGCGTGATGCGGCTCCTGCGCGCCACCTGCCGCTCCTCGCCCGGCAGCTGCAGGGTATACATATGCTCATAGGCTTCATGCGCCTTGGCGCGGCAGTAACCCCTGTCGGCATAGGCGCCGAAGCGGCGCGGGTCGAGACCCGCCATATTGATCTCCGACTCGCCATTGACGATCCACTGCGCCAGGTATTTGCCGCAGCCAGCGCCCTGCGCGATGCCGATCGCCGATCCGCAGCACAGCCAGTAGTTCTTGAGCCCATGCACCGGGCCCAAGAGCGGCCGGTCGTCCGGCGTATGCGGGATCGAGCCGTTGACGACGCGCTTCACGCCGAGATTGGCCCAGATCGGCATGGCTTTCAGCACGCCCTCGAGGAAGGGCATGATCGGATCGAACTCTTCCTCGAACAGCTCCTGGTCCGATTCCCAGCTGGGAATGCCGTTGGTCTCCGGCCAGGCGATGCGCGAGCCGGTGGTTTCATAGGGGCCGATCAGCGCCGATTTCTGCTCCTGGCGGTAATAGGCCGAATGGCGCGGATCGCGGATGACCGGGATCTCTTCCTTGCGCGCCAGGAATTCGGGGCAGGGATCGGTGATGATATATTGATGCTTCAGATTGACGATCGGCAGCGCCAGGCCGTTCCAGGCGGCGATGGCGGTCGCGTGATTGCCGCCGGCATTGACGACATGCTCGCAGATATAGGTGCCCTTCTTCGTCGTCACTTCCCATTCGCCGGTGGCGGTCGGCTGGATATCGGTGACCAGGCATTCGCGGACGATCTCGGCGCCGAGATTGCGCGCGGCGATCGCCATGGCGTTGCACACGCCGGCGGGATCGACATGGCCGTCGCCCTTGGTCCAGGCGCCGCCCACCACGCCGTCGAGCTGCATCCACGGGATGATCTGCTTGATCTTGGCCGGGTCGATGATCTCGATCTCGGCGCCCGAATTGTCGGCGATGCCCGCCACCAGCCTGAAATAGTCGAGCTCATGCGCGTTGGTGGCGAAGCGGATGCCGCCGCAGCCATGCCAGCTCACATACTGCCCGGTCATCGCCTCGAGCTTGGGATAGAGCGTATTGCCGTAATGATGGATCTTGGACATGTTGTAATCGGCGATGAAGCTCGGGCAGAGCCCCGCCGCATGCCAGGTCGAGCCCGAGGTCAGCTCGCCCTTCTCCAGAAGCACGATGTCCTTCCAGCCTTCGAGCGCCAGATGATAGAGCAGGCCGACGCCCATATTGCCGCCGCCGACGATTACAACCCGCTTATGTGTGGTCATGCCGTGCCTCGATCTCTCAACCTTGAAGGACGTGGATGCCGCTTGCATGTCATATAGAAAAACTGTCCACAAGCACGAAAAGATGTGAGATTTTCAGCGGACTGGTGAGAAAAAGCATCAATAACTTGCTATGCAGCGATCATGATTTCCGCATTTGCCTCCCTATGGGCCTGGATCAAAAGGCGTCTCAGCGATCCCGTGGCGCTCCTGGCTTTCCTCTTGGCGCTTGCTCTCGGTGGCCTCGCCACCTTCGCCGCCTTCTGGATATCGGCGTTGGGGGGCCTGGCCTTCGCCCTGGCCGGGATCCCCGTCATCTTCGGCCTGGCGAGTTTCGTGCCCAGAGTCGGCGGCGCGCTGAGCCTCGGCGGCAATCTCGGTGCGGCCCTTGTGCTCGGGGCGCTTCTCGTCTGATCAGGGCATTTCCGTCAGGATCGCCTTGACGACGGTCGCCGAGTTCTTCGACGCCAGCGCCATGAAGGTCATCATCTCGTTGGCGCCGCCATCGCCACCGGCGAGATCGGACAGGCTGCGCACCGCGAGGAACGGCACGCCATTGGCATAGGCGACATGGGCGACGGCGGCGCTTTCCATGTCGAGCACCTTCGCCTGGAACGTCGCCGACACATATTCGCGGAATTTGGCATTGTCGACGAAGGCTTGGCCCGAGACGCCAGAACCGCCGACGATGATCCTGGGCTTGTTGACAAGGCACTTGTCGGTCTCGGCGCAATGCGTGAGGTCGACGTCGCTGGCGACCTTGCGGGCAATGTCGAGGAGGCCGGCGTCGCTCGAGAACCAGAAGCGGCTTTCAGGCTCGGCATCTTTGCGCGTCACGACGACCGAGCGCGGCATCATCATGCCATAGCCGGGGAATTGACCTTTCTCCATCCAGGGCGGAATGACGAAGCCGTCGGGCGTTTCGCGCGCGAACACCGTCTCCAGATACTGGCCCCAGCGCTCGGCAATCACGACGTCGCCGATATGCAAGCTGGGATCGACGCCGCCGGCGATCCCGGAAAAGACGACGGCAGTCAGCGAAAAGCGGTCGAGCGCGAGCTGGGTGTTCATCGACGCATTGACCATGCTGATGCCGCTCAGGAACAGGACGACATCCTTGCCGGCCAGCTTGCCGGTGATGAAGCTCCGGCCGTTGATCTTGTGCTCGACAGGATCGACAAGCTCACTCTTGAGGATCGTCCATTCCGGCTCGAAGGCCGACACCACGGCGATGCGCGGCCTGTCGGCGAGAAGGCCGGCGGCCTGTGCTGCGGCCGGCAAGGCGCCGGTCAGCAGAACCGCGACGAGAAAGAGGCGGCAGAGAAGCAGGCTGGTCTTCATGGATCGGTCCCTTCAGCCATGGCCGGTGATGGCGAGCACCCAGCCTATGACGGTTCCCACGGCGGAGGAAAGGACCTGCGAGGCGGCGCCCAGATCGAGGCCGAGCTGCGGCCCGACGAGCGGCAGGACGATGAACAGGCCGATCAGGATGACGAAGCCATAAGTTTCCAGCCGGGCGAGGGGGAGGGCGAGGCCTTGCGGAAGTATCCCGACGAGGATGCGGCCGCCATCGAGCGGCGGGATCGGGAAGAGATTGAAGACGGCCAGCACGACATTGATGATCAGGGCGTTCTTCAGGTTGTCCAGAAGCCACTGCGCAACGAGCGGAGGAAAATAGGCGACGACATGGACGGCCAGGGCCGCGATCACGGCGAGCGCGATATTGATCGCGGGGCCGGCCGCCGCGACCAGCGCCATATCGCGCCGGGGCTGCCCGAGCGCCCGGAAATTGACCGGCACCGGCTTGGCGTAACCGAACAGGAAAGGGGCTTGCGTCAGCAGCAGCAGGCCCGGCAGCAGCACCGTGCCGAAGGGATCGATATGTTTCAGCGGATTGAGGCTCACCCGCCCCAGCCGCGAAGCCGTGTCATCGCCCAGAAGACGCGCGGCATAGGCATGCGCCGCCTCGTGAAAGGTGATCGCGATGATCACCGGGAGGGCCCAGATGGTCAGGAGATAGATGGTCTTTTCGATCACGAGGCAGGTTCCCGGCAGGTGAGGTTAGCGCGCATCCCGGCGAAGTGGAATCACTTCGCCGAAAAGGATTCGCGCCAATTGTCAGCTTGGAGCAAATCCTTATCGCCAAAGTCTTCAACCTTGGCGGGATTTGTTCCAGGGAACATAGGCATCCGCGGGTGGAATTGCACGGGTGATCGATCGGTTTCCAAATATGACGGTGCGATGGAGGGGCTTTTCGGACATAGTGCGCGCTTCAGATCTGGCACAGGGGTGATTCCGCCATGACGAGCCCGCAAGCGAACGCAGCTCCCGGCCGCCTGCCGGGATGGGCCATCGCCATCGGGGTCCTGCTGCTCCTGGCCGGGCTGCCGCTCGCCGCCTGGCTCGATCTGCGCAATCTTGCCGAGGGATCGCTCCGGCTCCAGGCCAGCGACCTCAATTCCGTCATCACCAGTGTCCGCAGCTATTACTCCAAAAATGTCGTCGGCCGCGTGCTGGCGCATCCGGGCGACACCCAGGTCATCCACAATTATGCCGATGTGCCGGGCGCCATTCCCATCCCGGCGACGCTCTCGCTCGAGCTCGGCAAGGTGATCGGCGAACAGCAGGGCAACATCACCTATCGTTTCGTGTCCGACTATCCGTTCCAGGGACGGGCGCCGCATGAGCTCGACGGTTTCGAGAAGACCGCGCTGGAGCGGCTCCGGGCCAATTCGGACCAGATCATCAATCAGGTGTCATGGAGCAATCTCAACGGCCGCGTCCGGCTCGTGGCGCCCGTGCTCATGGCGGCGCCCTGCGTCACCTGCCACAACAGCCGGCCCGACAGCCCGAAGCATGACTGGAAAGTCGGCGATGTGCGCGGCATTCAGGAGATCATCGTCGACCAGCCGATCGCCAAGAACCTGTTCTCGTTCAAATATCTCATAAGCTATTTCGGCATCATGGCGCTCGCCGGCTTCGGCGCCGTCGGCTGGCAGCACCGGCAATCCAATCTGATCGCCGGCATGAACCGCGAGCTCGAGACCAACAATGCCTTCCTCGCCGCGGTGTCGATGAAGATCTCGCGGTATCTTTCGCCGCAGCTCTATAAGAGCATCTTCGCCGGCGAGAAGGATGTCGCGATCCAGACCGAGCGCAAGAAGCTCACCATCTTCTTCTCCGACATCAAGGACTTCACCGCGACCACCGAGCAGTTGCAGCCGGAAGAGATCACCCATCTGCTGAACGAATATTTCACCGAGATGTCGACCATCGCGCTCCGGCATGGCGGCACCGTCGACAAGTTCATCGGCGATGCGATCCTGATCTTCTTCGGCGATCCGGAAACGAAGGGCGTCACCGAGGACGCGCTCGCCTGCCTGCGCATGGCGCATGAGATGCAGTCGCGCACCGCCGAGCTCAATGCCAAGTGGCGGCTGGAAGGCATCGAGCACCGCTTTCAGGTGCGCATGGGCATCAATACCGGCTTCTGCAATGTCGGCAATTTCGGCTCGAGCGACCGCATGGACTATACGATCATCGGCGCCGAGGCCAATCTGGCGGCGAGATTGCAATCGATCGCCGAGCCGGGGCAGATCGTGCTGTCCTACGAAACCTATGCGCTGGTGAGCGAGGTCTTCGCCGGCCATTCGCTGCCGCCCATCCAGATGAAAGGCATTAGCCGGCCGGTGGTGCCCTATGTCATCGACGGCATGCGGGCGAGCGGCGGCCAGGTGTCGAATCTCATCAGCGAGCACGCGCCGGGTCTCGATCTCTATCTCGATCCGTCTTTGATGGACGAGGCGCAGGCGGCGCGTACCAGGGCTCTTCTGGAAAGGGCGATCGCCACGCTGGAGGCGCGGCCGAAGGGCTGATCCGGCTTACATCGACCGGCGCCGAACTGACTTTCTAAACTGCACTATTGATCGAACAGGCCGCGTGGCGACATTGACACGAACGCGCCGAAGATGCGCGCATGGAAAATCGCTCAGGAGATTCATATGACTCTTTCCCTATCGCGCAGGGCCGGCTTGGGCTATGGTCTGTCGCTCGCCGCCGTCCTGCTGTTCGGCTCCTTCGCTCCGGCTGAGGCCGACGCCCTCGACGACATCACCAAGGCCGGCGTCATCAAGATCGGCATCTTCGAGGACTTCCCGCCTTTCGCCTCGCTCGGCGCCGATCTCAAGATCCAGGGCTATGACACCGAGGTTGCCGACAAGCTGGCTCAGGCGCTTGGCGTCAAGGCCGAACTCGTGGGCATCACCGGCCAGAACCGCATTCCCTATCTCACCGAAGGCAAGGTCCAGCTCCTGCTCAGCATCGGCTATAGCGACGAGCGAGCCCAGGTCGTCGGCTTCACCGATCCCTATGCGCCTTACTATATCGCCGTCATGGGCGCGCGCGAGGTCGACGTGAAGGATGCCGCCGGCCTCTCCGGCAAGACCATCGCGGTCAACCGCGGCACATTGGAAGACACCGAAGTCACCAAGGTCGCTCCTGCC
>JBMOOM010000113.1:0-35201 GCA_049323275.1 Pseudomonadota bacterium | reverse complement strand
CCAGTCGGCCGCTCTTTCGGTGATCTTCACCAGCCGGTCGACGCCGAACCGCTCGGCGCTGAAGAAGGCCGCCGGCCCGAGCTTATGGCGGCGGGCCCAGCCCTGGTCGAAATAGGTTTCGAGCTTGTCCAGATCGACTGCGATATCGCACAGAAGCTTGTGGACGGCGGGCGAGAAATAGCTCGGCGTCTGCAGCGATTGCGAGCCGGCATAACCGATGACCTTGGCGCCGTTACGGGCGGTGAACTCGTTGCGCCGCGCGTGGCCGCCGAAATCGTCGCTGGTTTCGAGAAGGAGCACCCGCGCTTTGGCACCCACCTGCTGGCGATAGAGATAGGCGGCTGCGAGTCCGCTGATGCCGGCGCCCACCACGACGAGGTCGTAGGTCTCACCCGTCGCTTCCGGCGTGCCGGCCTGGTCCCAGAACGTTCCGTCCCGCAGCGCATGCAGCGCCTGGAAGGAGGAGGGCGTCTGTCCCCTCAGGCCGGTAAGCGCCGGCGGGTAGGGGGCCGCTGCGACCGCCGATCCCGTACCGGCCAATGCCGCGCCGGCGGTGAGCAGCATGCCGTCCAGAAAATCGCGCCGGGTGATCTGACGAGCCATTTCCGGCGCGCAGGGTCAAGTCTGCGGCGAGTTCAGGGCCTGCCTGATCATCTCGGCCTGGCGCGCGAGCACCGCCATATCGGCCATCTTGCCGGTATGAGCCCTGAGAGTCTCGCCGGCGCGCCGGGGGATCACATGGACATGGAGATGATAGATCGTCTGACCGGCCGCCGCCTCGTTGAACTGCTGGACCAGCACGCCCTCGGCGCCGAAAGCGTCCTTCACGGCGCGCGCGATGACCTGCACCGTTTCATAGAGCGGCTTGAAGGTGGCGGGATCGGCATCGAGCAGATTGCGCGAGGGCGCCCGCGGAATGACCAGCACATGTCCGTCGGCCTGGGGCATGATATCCATGATGGCGACCGTGTCCTGATCCTCATAGACCTTGATGGAAGGAATCTCGCCGCGCAGGATCTTGGCGAGGATATTGTTGGGGTCATAGGCGGGCATTGCGGTACTCCATCAAAAGTCGTCTTCGACAGCATTCCTGAACGGCGCGTGCTCGGCAAGGGCGCTCTGGTCCTCGGCGACCGCCTGGCGCTCATGCTCGAGATAGTCGGCCACCGCCCGCGACAGGCCGGGATGGGCGAGATAATGCAGGCTGTGGGTGGTCCTGGGCAGGTAGCCGCGCGCCAGCTTGTGCGGCCCCTGGGCGCCGGCCTCGACCCGGTCGAGCTTGCGAGCGATGGCGAATTCGATCGCCTGATAGTAACAGGCCTCGAAATGCAGATTGGCATGATGCTCGACCGCGCCCCAGTTGCGGCCATAAAGCGCGTCCGAGCCGATGAAATTGAGGGCTCCGGCGATGATCCGGCCGGCCCGCCGGGCGAAGACGAGCAGGATGTGATCGGCCATGCTTTCGCCGATCAGGCTGAAGAAGCGCCGGGTGAGATAAGGGCTGCCCCATTTGCGCGATCCGGTATCCATGTAGAAGGCGAAGAAATGATCCCAGTGGGTCTCGGTGAGATCGCGCCCGGTCACCCATTCGAGTGAGAGCCCGGCGGCATGGACCGCCTCGCGCTCCTTGCGGATGTTCTTGCGCTTGCGCGAGGAGAGGTCGGCCAGGAAGTCGTCGAAACAGCCATAGCCCTTATTGAACCAATGAAACTGAGTGTCGGTGCGCTGCAGCCACGGCGCTTCGCCGAACTGCCGCCAATCGTCTTCCGGCATGAAGGTGATATGGACCGAGCTCGCTTCGGTCTGCGCGGCGAGCTGCCGGAGGCCGGTGAGGAGCGTGGCCTTGATCTCGGAGGTCGCCGCGAGAAGACGCGGACCGGTCGCCGGCGTGAAGGGCACCGCGACCTGCAGCTTCGGATAATAGCTCCCGCCAGCCCGCTCGAAGGCATCGGCCCAGCCATGGTCGAAGACATATTCGCCATAGCTGTGCGACTTCAGATAGGCCGGCGCCACCCCGACGATCGTCCCCGCATCGTCCTTCACCACCAGGTGCCGGCCGAGCCATCCGGTCTTGCGCACGGCCGAATCCGACCTCTCAAGGGCAGAGAGAAAAGCGTGCGATATAAAGGGGTTGAAAGCGCCTCCTGAAGGATTGGCGCAACTGTCCCAGGCGGCTGCCGGGATGTTCTCGATGCTGGAGACGGCTTCGATCTTCATGCCCGTCCTAGATCACGATGAGTTTGGATCGAATCGATCCAAACTCATAAACGTGATCGATTCTTATATGTTGCGCGGGATTCTTGCTAAAAACCGGCATCCACTTTTTCGCATCCCGCGCTACGCCAGAAAGCCCTCGAAGGTGATCTGGTCGCTGACGCGCTGCGCGGCGACGGCGTCGGCGGCGCTGCGCACGGTCCAGCAGATCACCTTGTGGCCCGCCTCCCGGAAGAGGGTGACGGCCGGAAAGGGAAGCTCCCGCCAATAATAGGAGATGAAATCGGGCTGGGTTTGCCCCAGATGCGCAAGTTCGCGCAGCCGGACGCGTTCGGCCTCCGGCAGGACATCGTACTCCTCATGGGTGAAGCTGTCGGCGACGACGCCGCGGATGATGTCGGGCGCCAGCCGACGCACGGCTGCGACGATGCCGGGGTCGAAGGACATGAAGCAGAAGGGCCCGTCATAGCCGGCGACCGCGGCGACGGCGCGGCGCGCCAGCGTCTCGTCGCCGTTCCAACGGCTTTTGATTTCGATCACCAGCGGCACCTGGCCGCGCACCTGGGCGAGCAGCTCGGGCAAAGTCTGGATATGGTCGGCGCCGGATTTGAAGGCGAGCGCCTTGAGCGCCGCCGCCGGATGATCGGCGACCCGCCCGGTGGCCTCGATCAGGCGGTCGAGCGTCTCGTCGTGAAAGACGACCGCCTCGCCGTCGGCCGTCACCTGCAGATCGCATTCGATCGCATAATTATGGGCGATGGCGCGGGCGAAGGCGCTTTGCGTGTTCTCGACGACGCCATTCGCCACGTCATGCAGCCCGCGATGCGCGATCGGCCGGGCGGTGAGCCAGTCCAGTTGGCGCAAGGCGGGCGGCATGGGCATGGTTATTCGACCTCGGCGATCGCCTCGACCTCGACGGCGACATTGAGGGGGAGCGAGCCGGCGCCGACCGCCGAGCGGGCATGCTTGCCCTTGTCGCCGAACACCTCGACCATCAGGTCGGAGGCGCCATTGACGACCTTGGGCTGGTCGGCGAAATCGGGCGTGCCGTTGACGAAGCCGACGAGCTTCACGATGCGCTTCACGCGGTCGAGATCGCCGCCGCAGGCATCCTTCAGCTGCGCGATGATGTTGATGGCGCAGAGCCTCGCCGCCTTGGCGCCGTCCTCGACGGAGAAGTCCTTGCCGATCTTGCCCTGATATTCGATCTTGCCGTCCTTCAGCGTGACCTGGCCCGCCGTATAGACGAGATTGCCGGTGCGGACCCAGCCCACATAATTGGCGACGGGCTTGGCGGGCGTCGGCAAAGCGATCCCGAGTTCGGCGAGTTTCTTGTCGATCTGGCTCATTCTGGAGTCTCCGTTGTGGTTCAGGTCAGAAGGTCGGCCGGCTTCCGGCCGGCAAAGAAGGCATCGAGATTATCGGCCGCCCGCATGCCCATCGCAATGCGCGTGTCGCGGGTGGCGCTGCCGAGATGCGGCAGCAGGAACACATTGTCGAGCTCGCGGTAGCGCGGATCGATCTTCGGCTCGTTGCGGAACACATCGAGGCCGGCGGCGGCGAGCTTGCCGGATTTGAGGCCGGCGATCAGCGCGTCGTCGTCGATGATGTCGCCGCGCGCCGAGTTGACGATGATGGCGCCGTCCGGAAGCTTGCCGATCAAGCTTTCGTTGACGAGGCCGCGCGTCTCGGGGGTCGAGGCGCAGTTGATCGACAGGAAATCGCAGTGCGGCAGCATGTCGTCGAGCTTCGCATGATAGCACGCGCCGAAGGTGAGCTCGGCGGCGACCGGGCGACGGTTATGATAATGAAGCTCCATGTCGAAGGCCTTGGCGCGCTTGGCGACCGCCTGGCCGATGCGGCCCATGCCCAATATGCCGAGGCGGCGGCCGGTGACGTCGAAGCCCAGGGGCGCCGTCGGCGACCACGAGGTCCAGCGATCCTCGCGCACCATGCGCTCGCCCCAATAGGCGCCGCGCGCCGCGCCGAGGATCAAGAGGAGCGCGATGTCGGCGGTGGCGTCGGTGAGGACGTCGGGCGTATTGCTGACGGCGATGTTCCGCGCTTTCGCCGCCGCAATATCGACATGCTCATAGCCCACCGAAAATGTCGCGATCATTTTGATCGACGGCGGCAGCCTGGCGATGATGCCGGTGGCGAAGGACTTGTCCATCGGCGTGATCAGGAGGGCATCCTTGCCTTCCGCGCCGGCCAGGATCTCCGCCTCGCTCATCGGGTGGTCGTCGGCGTTGAATTGCGCCGCGAAGGCCTCTCCAAGGCGGGTTTCGACTTCCTTGGGGAGACGTCTGGTGACCAGGAGGCGCGGCAAAGCGGGGGCCATTGTTGAGTTCTACCGTTTGGCTTAAGAGGGCGGGGTTGAAGAGGATCGAATGACCGGGACTAGAAAACATCAGATCAGACGCGGCGCAAGCCTTCTCTTGGGTGTCGCTGCCCTTGCGGCATTAGGCAGCAATGCCTGGGCCGGGGTGAATATCCGGGCGCATCGCGCTGTTTACGATCTGAAGCTCGAGCGATCCTCGGAAGGATCCAATATTTCCGGCGCCGACGGGCGCATGGTGATGGAGATCACCGGTTCCACCTGCGACGGCTGGTCGACCAGCTTCCGGCGCGTAATGGAGCTCAGCCCCAATGAAGGCGAGACCCAGCTTCTCGACAACCAGGTCGCATCCTGGGAATCGGGCGACGGTCTTTCCCTGGAGCTCAACGACAAGCAGTTCGTCAACAACAAGCTCGAGACCGAGACGCGGCTCAAGGCCGACATGGATTCCGATCCGGGCAAGGGCGGACGCGGCGAGATCAGCGAGCCGAAGCCCGAAGAGTTCGATCTTCCCGCCGGCGTGCTGTTCCCCATGGCGCATCAGAAGCGCCTGATGGAGATGGCCGAGCGCGGCGAGACGCGCGACGTCAGCATACTCTATGACGGCGCTTCCGGCTCGAAGGTCTTCAAGGTCATCTCCTTCATCGGCAAGCGCAAGGAACCCGGCAGCGATCCCACTATCGACAAGGCGCTGAAGGACATGCCGTCCTGGCCGCTGTCGATCACCTTCTACGAATATGACAAGGACACCAAGGTCACCGAGGAGCTGCCGAGCTATCAGATCACCTTCCCGATCTATGAGAATGGCGTGGCCGGTCCGCTTTCCATCGACTACGGCGGCTATATCATTTCCGGCAGCCTGACCAAGCTCGACCTGCTCGATCAGCAGAAATGCGAATAGGCGGCCCAAGGGCGCGCCATCTCCACTTCATTCGTCATCCGCGCTCTTCGTCCTCGCGGTCGAAGGCCAGCCCGCGGTCGATGGCGTCCTTGCCGAATTTGGCCCGCAGGCGATCGATCGCATGTTCGGCTTTGGCGCGCGTCGCGGCGCGCTCGTCCAGCGTCGCCTCGGTCTGCGCCGGATCGATCTCGACCAGATGCGATATGCCGACTCCCAGAAGCCGATAGGCGGCGCCGGTGGCTTCGCGCTTGAGAAGGGGTTGCGCGGCGCTGAATATCCGGTCGGCCAGCACCGTCGCGTCCTGGAAGGAGGCGTTGCGGGTCCTGATCTTGAAATCCGCCGTCTTGAGCTTGAGGGTCACGGTGTGGCCGGCAAGCCGGTCCTTCTTGGCGCGCTGGGACACCCGGTCGCTCATCTGCCAGAGGATGCGCTCGAGCGCCTTGTAGTCGCTGATATCCTCATCGAAGGTGGTCTCGGCGCTGATGCTCTTGGTTTCGTCCTCGGCCGAGACGTTGCGCGCATCCTCGCCGCGCGACAGATGATAGAGGCGGGCGCCCAGCGTGCCGTAGCGCCGGATGAGATCATTTCGCTCGCGCGTCTGGAGCTGCGCGATCATGGTGATGCCGTCCCTGGCGAGCTCGGCCTGCATCGCCTTGCCGACACCCCAGATGGCGCCGACCGGACGCACCGCCAGGAAGGCCGGCGTCTCGGCCTTGCCGATGACCGAGAAGCCGCGCGGCTTGTCGAGATCTGAAGCCATCTTGGCCAGGAACTTGTTGTGCGACAGGCCGATCGACACGGTGATGCCGATCTCCTTCTCGATGCGCTGCGCCAGATGCGCCAATGACAGCGCGGCGGTGCGGCCATGCAGGCGCTCGGTGCCCTTGAGATCGAGAAACGCCTCATCGATCGAAAGCGGCTGAACGAGCGGCGTCAGATCGAGCATGAGGGCGCGCACCTCGCGCCCGACCGCGGCGTATTTCGCCATATTGGGGCTGATCACCACCGCTTCCGGGCAGAGCTTGCGGGCGGTGAACATCGGCATGGCCGAGCGCACGCCGCGGATGCGCGCGATGTAGCAGGCGGTGGACACGACGCCGCGATGCTGGCCGCCGACGATCACCGGCTTGTCGCGCAAGGTCGGATCGTCGCGTTTCTCGATCGCGGCGTAGAAGGCGTCGCAATCGAGATGCGCCGTGGTGAGCTGATGCAGCTCCGGATGGCGGATGAGCCGGGGCGAGCGGCAGCTGCCGCAGCGGCGGTCATTGGCGCCCGCCGGCGCGAAGCAATCCCGGCAGAAGCCCGATGCGCCCACATCCTGTCCCATCAAGCCATTCTAGCTGTCATCATGACGTTGCGCAGCCACCTTAAATGGAGTTCACTAGCCTGATAGGGACGGCGCGCGACACAGCGAGGGGCTCATGTACAAACTCTACAATGTGAAAAGATGCGGCTCGCTTTCGGCCCATCTCGTTCTCGAAGAGCTCGGCGTTCCCTATCAGAATATCTGGCTGACCATGGAGCAGGTGCGCGCACCGGAATTCCGGGAAATCAGTCCCTTGAACATGGTCCCGGCGCTGGGGCTGCCCGATGGCCGCGCCATCACGGAATCGGCCGCCATCGTCGCCTTTCTCACCGATGCGCATCCCGAAGCGGGCCTCGCGCCGCCGGCCGGCAGCGACGATCATGCCGTCTATCTGTCGAGCCTCGTTTTCATGGCCAACAACCTCTATCCGGCCATCGACCTCGCTTTCGACGCCCGCCGACTGGCCGACAACGAGGAGCAGAATGCAGCGATCCGCCGCAGGTCGCTGCAGAGGAGCCTGGAGCTCTTCGCCATGATCGAGGCGCGGCTCGCCGAGGACGGCCCGTTCGTCGCCGGCGAGAAATACTCGGCCGCCGACATCTATCTGTTCATGCTGACGATCTGGGGCCATCCCTCGGAGCAGGCGGTGCTCGATCATTTCCCGAATATCGCCCGGGTGGCGGCCCATGTCCGGGCGCGGCCGCGCCTCAAGGCGGCGCTCGACTCCCATGGCGCGCTCGAGATCAGGACCGCGGAAGCGGCCTAAGTCCCGTCGCCGCGGCCGAGGGCTTCTGCCGCCAGCGCCGGCAGGCGCGGGTCGAGCTCCTGTTCCGCCGTGAAGGTGAGGAGCAGCGATTCGTCCTGCAGCAGGTGGTTGAGCAGCCCGGCAAGGAAATCCGGATTCCGGGCGGCGGCGCGGATATCGGCGAGGTCTACGCCCGACAGCGCCAGGAAGCGGCTGAGCCTGTCGGGCTCCGTCGCCAGAAAGCCCAATGCCTTCAGCGCGATGACCTCGGCTTCTCCGCGATTTATGCGCGGCGTCTTCACGGCAGCGGACGCCCGATCTTAATCAACGATTTACCATGATGTTGAGTGCCATAGTGGTTAAACTGTTAGTTACCCTGTTGGTTGAGAATTCCCTATAGAAGAACCCGCAATAATTCTCAAAACGAAACAGGGAAATCGGGTGAGTCCGGACCTTCCGGCATATCCGCACCACCCCCGATGAGGCGCGAGCCGTGCTAGAGATACCGGGAAAACGAGTAGGGACCGAGCACATGCTCGCAACAAATCCGGCGCAGGCCAAGACCGTTCTGATCGTCGAGGACAATGAGCTCAATATGAAGCTCTTCAACGATCTCCTCGAGGCGCATGGCTATCGCGTGCTGCAGACGCGCGACGGGCTGTCGGCGCTCGAAATCGCGCGCCAGCATATGCCCGACCTCATCATCATGGACATCCAGCTGCCGGAAGTTTCCGGCATCGAGGTGACCAAATGGCTGAAAGAGGACGACGAGCTGCGCCGGATCCCGGTCATCGCCGTCACCGCCTTCGCCATGAAGGGGGATGAGGAAAAGATCCGGGAAGGGGGGTGCGAGGCCTATATCTCCAAACCCATTTCCGTTATGAGCTTCCTCAAAACGGTGGACAGTTTCCTCAAGGGACCGCAATGACCGCCAGGGTTCTGGTTGTCGACGACATTCTCGCCAATGTGCGCCTGCTGGAAGCCAAGCTTTCAGCGGAATATTTCGATGTCGTGACCGCCATGAACGGCGCCGACGCGCTCGATTCGGTGCAGCGGACGAAGCCCGATATCGTGCTGCTCGACGTGATGATGCCCGGCATCGACGGCATCGAAGTGTGCCGGCAGATCAAGAGCGACGCGCAGACCCATCATATCCCGGTCGTCATGGTCACCGCCCTCGACCAGCCGGAAGACCGCGTGAAAGGCCTCGAAGCGGGCGCCGACGACTTCCTCACCAAGCCGGTGAACGACCTCGCTTTGTTCTGCCGGGTGAAGAGCCTGGTCCGGCTCAAGATGCTCACCGACGAATTGCGCGCCCGCTCGCCCAATGGCGAGACGGTGAAGATGCTCGGCCGCAGCGAGAACATCGACAATTCGAGGCCGGGCAAGGTCCTGGTCATCGACAACCGCGCCAACACCGCCGAGCGCACCCGCTCGGCCCTCGTGCCGCATCACGAGGTGACCATCATCGACGACCCGCTGACGGCGGTGATGCATGCGGCCGAGACCCGCTACGAGCTGATCATCATCAATCTCGACATGGACAGCGTCGACGGCCTGCGCCTGTGCTCGCAGCTGAAGTCGCTCGAGCGCACCCGCCAGACGCCCATCCTCATCGTGGTGGCGCCCGACGATCATCAGCGCCTGCTGCGCGCCCTGGACATGGGCGTGAACGACTATCTGATCCGCCCGATCGACAAGCAGGAGCTGCTGGCGCGCGCCAACACGCAGATCCGGCGATGCCGCTACACCGATCAATTGCGCTCGCATGTGCAGGCGACGATGGAGATGGCGGTCACCGACCCGCTGACCGGCCTCTATAATCGCCGCTACATGGAGAGCCAGACCAGCGCCCTGGTCGAGCATGCGATCAATCGCGGCAAGGCGCTGTCGATCCTGGCGCTCGACGTCGATCACTTCAAGGCGGTCAATGACGAGCATGGCCACGCGGTGGGCGACCGCGTCCTGCAGGAGCTCGCCTCGCGCCTCAAGCAGGCGATCCGCAATATCGACATGGTGTGCCGGATCGGCGGCGAGGAATTCGTCATCGTGCTGCCCAATACCAGCGCCGATGTCGCGGCCAAGATCGCCGACCGCATGCGCCGCAGCGTGTCGGGCGCCCCCTTCAATGTCGGCACGCAGACGGGTCCCTTGACGGTGACCGTGTCGATCGGCGTGGCCGCCGTCGAAAGCGCCTCCGACACGATGGAGAGCGTCATGAAGCGGGCAGACGAGGCCCTCTACAGCGCCAAGCGCTCCGGCCGCAACCGGGTCAACTCCACCGCCGCCTGACCCGGATCAGGAAAGCGTCAGCATTTCCGGCTATTCAGGAGGTAAGGTTCTTCCGCCGCTCGATCTCGGCCGGGGCCGGTTCCGTGGTGACGAAGGAGCCGGTCTTCACGTCGCCCGCCCGTTGATAGGTGGCGATGACCACGCCGCTCGGCGAGACGGTCGAGTTCGTCACCTCTAAGGCGCCGGGCAAGGTGCCGCTGCCGAACAGGCGCTTACCCTTGCCCAGGAGCACGGGATAGATGAGGAGGCGGAACTGATCGATGAGATCATGCGCGAGCAGCGTCTGCACCAGTTCGCCGCTGCCCTGGATCAGCAGGTCAGGCCCGTCCCCGGCCTTGAGCTCGCGCAGGCTTGTGACGACGTCGCTTCCGAGCGACCTGCTGTTCGCCCAGGCGAGCGGCTCGGGCCGGTGGGTGGCGACATGCTTGACGGCGCCGTTGAACAGCCGGGCGATCCGGGCGTTCAGCGCGACATAGCCCGGAGCCTTGGGGTCGGTCGGGATAAAAGGCCAGTAGGCGGCGAAGATGTCATAGGTCCTGCGCCCGAGGACGAGGTCGAAGGGGCTGGAAAACACTTCGTCCATCACGGCGGCGACGCCGTCGTCCCAATAGGGTGCCGTCCAGCCGCCGAATTTGAAGCCGCCTGTCGGGTCCTCGTCGGGACCGCCGGGCGCCTGCATGACCCCGTCGAGGCTGACAAAAGTGGAAGCGGTGAGCTTGCGCATGTGTTTCTCCATCGAATATGCCCAGAAGGGCGTTCACATGGACACGACGAAGGGAACCCGGGAAAATCGACAGGGTTTCACCGGATTTTTGCCGGTGGGAGCGGTCTTCAGGAATTTCCTACTATAGTTGAGTATCCCGCCACCGGATTTCCGTGCAGGAATGAAGGGATAGTCAATGGACGCCCAACATTTGCCTGAATGACGATAGACCTAGCGTGTATCCCGGCGACGTGGCAATCACGTCGCCGAAAGGGATTCGCGCCAAATCAGGACCTTGGAGCAAATCCTTATCGCCGAAGTCGTGGACTTCGGCGGGATTTGCTCTGGCTCCATTGAACTCTCTGTTGCGGCAGCGCACATGAGAGGTGAGGATTCCGGCTGGGCGCGTTAACGAAATTGCCGTTTTGCGCAAACTGCAACCGTGCTAGGCTCGGATTCCCTTGGCTGTGACCGAATAAGAAGGGGACAATATTTCATATGGCACAGGAAAAACCACAAAATCTGCAGGACACTTTTCTCAACCACGTCCGCAAGCAGAAGATCCCGGTGACGGTATTTCTCGTTAATGGGGTGAAATTGCAGGGTATTATCACCTGGTTCGATAATTTCTGCGTATTGTTACGTCGGGACGGCCTGTCCCAGCTCGTCTACAAGCATGCGATCTCCACGATCATGCCGGGCGGGCCGATCAGCCTGTTCGACGAGGAAGGCAAGGACGGGTGAAGCCCCCCAAGCTCAAGCATTCTTCCGGGCACGAAGTACGTTTCCAGATCGAAGGGCCGCAGGCCACCCGCGCCATCGTCGTTCATGTCGAACGCAAGGGCAGGGCGGCAGCGGCCGTGACCGATCGGGATGCGGCCTCGCGTCTGGAGGAGGCTGTCGGGCTGGCGCTCGCCATCGACCTCGAAATCAAGGGACAGCTTGTCGTCCTGCTGGCCGAACCCCGGCCGGCGACGCTCATCGGCTCCGGCAAGGTCGATGAAATTGCCGCGCTGGTCAAGGAAACCGAAGCCGATCTCGTCATCGTCAACGGGACGCTGAGCCCGATCCAGCAGCGCAATCTCGAAAAGGCCTGGAGCGCCAAGGTGCTCGACCGCACCGGCCTCATCCTCGAAATCTTCGGCCGGCGCGCCCGCACCCGCGAAGGCCTCTTGCAGGTCGAGCTCGCGCATCTGCGCTATCAGAAGAGCCGGCTGGTCCGCTCCTGGACCCACTTGGAACGCCAGCGCGGCGGCTTCGGCTTTCTGGGCGGCCCCGGCGAAACCCAGCTCGAAGCCGACCGGCGCCTCATCCAGGAACGCATCTCCAGGCTCGAGAAGCAGCTCGATTCCGTCGTGAAGACGCGCGGGCTGCATCGTTCGGGCCGCGCCCGCGTGCCTTACCCGGTGGTGGCGCTCGTCGGCTATACCAATGCCGGCAAATCGACGCTCTTCAACACCCTCACCAATGCCGGCGTCCTCGCCAAAGACCTGCTCTTCGCGACCCTCGACCCGGCCATGCGCGCCATCTCGCTGCCGCATGGGCGCAAGGCGGTGCTCTCCGACACGGTCGGCTTCATCTCCGACCTGCCGACGCCGCTCATCGCCGCCTTCCGCGCCACGCTGGAAGAGGTGATCGAGGCCGATGTGATCCTGCATGTGCGCGACATCAGCCATGCCGAGAGCGAGGCGCAGGCGGCCGACGTCTCCGCCATCCTGACCGAGCTCGGCATTGGCGAGAACCGGCGCGACCACATCATCGAGGTGTGGAACAAGGCCGATCTTCTGCCCGAGGATGTCGCCGCCATGCGCCGCGCCCAGGCGCAGCGCCAGCCGAATTGCGTCGTCGTCTCGGCGCTGACCGGCGAGGGCCTGCCCGAGCTGCGCGCCATGATCGAGGCGAGGCTCGGCAAGGATCTCGGCATCTATGAGGCGGTGCTCGACCCGGCCGACGGGCAGGGCCAGGCCTGGTTCTACGACAAGGGCGAGGTCCTGGGCCGCGAGCAGCTGGAGGATGGCCGCATCGTCCTCACCGTTCGTCTGGGGACGGACAAAGCCGAGATCGCCGCCAACCGGTTCAAATACCGTTTGCGCAATACCAGCCTGCTCGATCACGCCGCCGAGTGATCGCGCTCCTTCTCGAGCCGCTTGGCGTCATCCCATAACGCATCCATCTCCGCGAGCGTCGACTGCCCGGGCGATGAGCCGCGCTTGGCGAGCTGATCCTCGATATGGCGGAAGCGGCTGATGAATTTCTCGTTCGCCGCGCGCAAGGCGGCCTCCGGATCGATGTCGAGATGGCGGCCGAGATTGGCCATGGCGAAGAGCAGGTCGCCATATTCGGCCTCCTGCTTTTCCCGTGCCGTCTCCTGCTTGAGCTCGGCGATCTCCTCATTCATCTTGTCGTAGACGAAGTCGATCGACGGCCAGTCGAAACCGACCTTGGCCGCCTTGGCCTGGAGTTTCACCGCCCGCGTCATGCCGGGAAGGCCGACCGGCACGTTGTCGAGCAGGCCCGCCGCTGTCTCGCCCGGCTTCTTCTCGCGCGCCTTCATGTCGTCCCAGAAGCCCTTGGCGAGTTTCGCCGAGCGCGCTTTTTCATCGCCGAAGACATGCGGATGGCGCCGGACCATCTTGGCGCAGATCGCCTCGACCACATCGTCGAAGGTGAAGCTCCTTTCCTCCGAGGCAAGCTGCGCATGATAGACCACCTGCAGCAGGAGATCGCCCAGCTCCTCGCGGAGATCGGCCTTGTTGCCGCGCGCGATGGCGTCGGCCACCTCATAGGCCTCCTCGATCGTATAGGGGGCGATGGTCGAGAAATCCTGCTCGAGATCCCACGGGCAGCCGGTGACGGGTGTGCGCAGCGCCTTCATGATGGCGCGGAGCGTATCGAGCTGGCGGGGATCGAGATCGGCGGGATTGGTCATGCGGGGCCACTCAAGCGATTGGGGGAGGCCGCAAGGTAGGAATGTCCCGCTCTATCCTCAAGCGCTTTCTCGACACCTCCGCCGCCTGCTATAGCGCTACCCTATGTGGGGTTTGCCTCCTTACCGATGTCCGAGACTTTCGCGATAGGAGCGGCCTTGTGCATCGCCATCAGCGGCATGCTGATCGGCGAGCTCAAGGGCCGCGTCGATGTCTTTCGCCTGGCGCGCTGGCAGATGCTGGCGGCGCTCGCCATGACGGGCGCCGTCTCGCTCGCGCTTGGCGGCTGGCGCACGGTCGGCACGGCGCAGCTCGGCCTGCTGGCGGCCTCGAGCCTGTTCGGCATCGTCATCGCCAGCACGACCTATTTCGCCGCCATCTACAAGGCCGGTCCCCGCAACACGGCGCTGCTGTTTTCGCTGACCTCGCCCTTCGCTCTGGCGCTCGGCTACATTTTCCTCGGCGAGACGATTTCACGGCAGCAGGGCCTTGGCATCGGCCTCGTCCTGGCGGGCATCGTCCTCGCCATCGGACTGCCCGGGCGCGGCGCCGCCCGCCTGCCGCAGGCCGGCACGCCCTGGGCCGGCATCGCGCTCGGTGTCATCACCGCCCTGGGCCAGGCATTGGGCAGCCTGCTGGCGCGCCCGGCGATGGCCGCCGGCGTCGAGCCCTTCACCGCCATGGCGGTCCGCTCCGGTCTGGCCGCAGTCGTTTTCATCGTCATCGCCATCCTGCCGGTCGCGGCGATCAACCGGCCCTATCAGTTCTCCTACCGGGACCTCGGTTTCGGGATAGGGGCCGCATTGTTCGGCACCTGCCTCGGCATGTCGCTGCTGATGGCGGCGCTTGCCCAGGGCCATGTCGGCATCGTCTCGACTCTTTCCTCGATGACGCCGGTCGTGATCCTGCCCATGGTCTGGTGGCGCACCGGCACGGCCCCGCCGGTCAGCGCCTGGATCGGCGCCATGCTGGCGGTCGTTGGAACGGGTTTGATCAGCCTGCAGTGAGCAGGACCGCGATCCGCTCGGCCGCCTCGTCCGGCGTTGCCATGGAAGTGTCGATGGTCAAAGCGGGCTTCGGCATCCGCGCCATGGAGGACGTGAAGACCTCCTTCAGCTGACGCAGCAATTCCGGCGAGCGCAGCTTGCCGTATTTGGCGCGATCCGGCGCGTCGATCCGGCGCTTCTGCTCGGCTTCGGACACCGAGAGCGCGACGAAGGTCACGGTGCCGCCCAAGGCTTCGACCTCGGATCGGACACATTCGGGAAAATCCGCAGTGACCGTCGCTTCCGGCGCAAAGGTAAAGATCAGCGAGCGCCCGGAGCGAGCCGCCTCGGTCATGATATCGAGCCACAGGCTTTCGCGCAGGCGTATAAATTCCGGCGACCCGAAGGGAAAGACCGCGCCGACGGCATCGACGATCAGATGATTGTGGAAGAGAGCGAAGCCCATGCGTTGTGCGAGGGCGCGCGCGACGGTGAGTTTGCCGGAAGCCGGCTGACCATAGATGAAAACGAGCTGCATGGGGCGCGACCATAATCAACAGGCGATGAGCTTTCCACCACCATTTGGCATCGACGTCGGATTTCGCTAGCATCCCGCGCGAGTGATGAGGTGATCAGGATGACCGAAGATGACGTCATTGCAGATCTGCGCGCGACATTGACCAAGGCCGGCGAGATACGGGAAGTCCGCATGTTCGGCGGCACCGGCTTCATGCTCAACGGCAATATGGTCGCCGGCACTTTCAAGAAGGGCTTGCTTCTGCGCGTCGGCGCGGAGCGGCTGAAAGAGGCCCTCAGGATCGGCAAGGCGCGGCAGATGGAGATGGGCGGCCGCCTGATGGAAGGTTATGTCTATATCGACGCCAAGGCGCTCGACAAAAGGGCCATCCATGGCGCGCTCGATCTCGCCGTCGCTTTTGTCGGCGCCTTGCCGAAGAAGGCCGCAAAGCCGAAGAAAGCCGCCGGGAAGAAAGCGGTCCGGCGCTAGCTCTTGCCGTTTCCCTTGAGCAGCACCGGCAGCACCATGCCCGCCGTCATGATCAGCATGGCGATGAACTGAAGCAGGCCCGGCACCTCGCCGAGCACGATCATGCCGGTGAAGGCGGTCGCGACCGGCACGCAGGGCAGGAACAGCGAGGCGATCTGCGGCCCGAGCTGGCGCACGGCATAAGTGTAAAGGAAGATCGCCGCGGCGCCGGCAAGCAGACCCTGGATGACGAGCTGGGCGACGATCTCGGTGGCGGATGCCGTGGCAAGCCCGCTTGGCGCCAGGAAATGCAGCCCGGGAAGCGGCAGGCAGGAGAGCAGGGAGATGGCGGCCGTGGCGGTGACGGACTCGATGTTCCAATGACGCACCAATAGTCCATAGCTCGCGAACATGATTCCCGAGCCGACGAACAGAAGATCGCCGAACAGGACGCCGGACATTCCCGAAAGCGAGGGCAGGATGAACAGGACGAGGCCGCCGATGATCAGCGCGATGCCGATGAGGCGCCGCGAGGTGATCGTTTCCTTGAAGGCGAAGCGCGCCAGAAGGAAAGAAAAGAATACGATCGAGGCCGGGCAGAGCGCCGCCGCATGGGTCGCCGGCGCATGGGTCAGGCCCCAATTGATGAGGATCGGATAGGGAAGCCCGACGAGGCAGGCGAGGACCAGAGCGCGGCGCCAGCCGAGCGCCCTGAGCCTGGCCGAGCCGGTCCACCCGAGGATGGGGATGAAAGCGAGAGCTGCGCCGGCGAAGCGCAGGCTGGCGACGTCGACTGCCGTCAGATCGGCGCGCAGGCTGAAACGGGCGGCGACGAACTGCACCGCCGTGATGGCGATCATGGTGAAGCCGGCCAGGAAGGCCAGGCGTGTATTCGGCCGCTGGACGGCGTGACTCGGCTGCATGGATCGCAGGCTATTGCCGACAACGGCGCGGCGAAATACTATATTTTTTGGCTATTTGCGTGATTATCGCGCAAAATACCGAGTATCTGTGCGGAATTCACATGCCCGATCTCGATAAGATTGACCGCAAGCTCCTGCGCCTGCTGCAGGAGGATGGGCGTCGCACGACGCTCGATCTGGCGCAGCGCGTCGGCCTTTCGCCGACCGGCGCCAGCCAGCGGGTGAAGCGCTTGTTCCGCGACGGGTTCATCACTGCGGTCAGGGCCATCCTCGATCCCCGCAAGATCGGCCGCGGCACCATCGTGTTCATCCAGGTCCGGCTCGACCAGACGACGCCACATGTATTCGACAAATTCGCCGAAGCCGTCGCGAATGCGCCGGAGGTCCTCGAATGCCACATGGTGGTCGGCGGCTTCGACTATCTCGTCAAGGCGCGGATCGCCGACATGTCGGTTTTCCAGGAATTCCTGCAGCGTGTCATTCTTCCCTTGCCGGGCGTGCGCGAAACCCACACTTACACTTCTGTGGCCGACGTCAAGCCGGACGCGCTGCTGCCGATCTGAGATACAGGAATGTATGGAACATGGATCCAGTAAACTTGCGTCCGGCGCGCCCAGGTGACGGCGAGGCTCTCTTCGACGTCACACGGCGCTCGGTCGAAGCGCTCGCCAAGCACCACTATACGCCGGAGCAGATCGCCGGCTGGATGGGCGACCGCACGCCGGCCTATTATGAGGACATCATCAAGCAGGGACAGGTCGTCGTCGCCGAGTTCAAGAATACGGTCATGGGCTTTGTGGATTCGGAGCCCGGCGAGGTGACGCGTCTGTTTCTCCTCCCGGGCGTCGCCGGATCGGGGCTCGGCTCGCGCCTGCTCGCCATCGGCATCGAGAATGCCCGTAAGGGGCATACCGGGCCGATCAAGGTCGAATCGACCATCAATGCGGAAGGCTTCTACCGGCGCCACGGATTTCGAACGATCGAGCGCGGCTATTTCTCGCACGGTCTCGGCGGCGATCCGCTCGAAATCATCCACATGGAACTGAGCCCCTGAAGACATGACCACCGGCATCCACCACGTCACCCTTATCACCCGCAAGGTGCAGGCCAATGTCGATTTCTATGTCGGCTTTCTGGGTCTGCGTCTCGTCAAGCGCACCGGCGGCTATGAGGACGCCACGCAGCTCCATCTGTTCTATGGCGACCGCTCGGCTTCCCCGGGATCGCTCATCACTTTCCTTGTCTGGGAGGATGGCGCCCAGGGCCGGGCCGGGCATGGCCAGGTCGGCGAGGTGGCGCTGGCGATCGACCCGGCGAGTCTCGGCTTCTGGCTCGAGCGGGCTTTGCGTTTCCATGTGAAGGCGGAAGGACCGGCCGCCGAATTCGGCGAGACCGTGCTGCGCCTGCGCGATCCCGACGGCGTCGTGGTCAAGCTGGTCGGCACCAGCCTGCCGGCGAGCGATCCTTGGATTGTTCCGGATATTCCGGCCGAGCACGCCATCCGCCGGATCAGGGGCGTCACGATTTTCTCCGAGATTCCGGAAGAGACATCCGCCTTCATCACGCGGCACTTCGGCTTCGAGCGCGGCGCCCGCGACGGCGCCCTCGAACGGCTCGTTTCAAAATCGGGCGATGCGATCGACATCCGCGACGCGCATGGCTTCTGGCCGGGCCTGCCGGGAACCGGCGTCGCCGATCATGTCGCTTTCCGCAGCCCCGACGTGGCGCATTTGCGCCAGGTGGAGCAGGGGCTCGCCCGGCTCAATTCCAGCCCGACGAATGTGCATGACCGCAACTATTTCACCTCGCTCTATGTGCGCGAGCCGGCCGGCACCTTGCTGGAGCTCGCGACCGACGGGCCGGGCTTCACCATCGACGAACCGGTCGAAAGCCTGGGCAGCCGCCTCTTCGTGCCGCCGCAGGACAAGAACCGCGCGGCGGATATCACGACCATCCTGCCGCAGTTTTCATTGCCGGGAGACGCCCGCGTGATCTATCGCGACCTCAATTTCGTTCACCGCTTCAGCGCGCCCGAAACACCCGACGGCAGCACCATCGTGCTGCTGCACGGCACCGGCGGCAATGAAAGCGATCTGATGCCGCTGGCGCGCCGCATCGCGCCACATGCGACCTTGCTGGGGGTGCGCGGCCGCAGCACGGAAGAGGGTATATTGCGCTGGTTCCGCCGGCTGTCGGCAACCTCCTTCGACCAAGCCGACATACGCTTCGAGGCCGAGGCCTTCGCGGACTTCATCGGCGAGGCGGTCAAAGCCTATGGCCTGGCGCCGGCGAAGATGACGTTTCTCGGCTATTCCAACGGCGCCAACCTCCTGGGCGCGGTAATGCTGCTTCATCCCGGTCAAGTGACGCGCGCCATACTGCTGCGTCCGGTGATGGTGCTGGACAAAGCGCCCGACGCCGATCTCAAGGGAAGCCGGGTGCTGATGGTCTCAGGCGCGAGCGATCCTTATCGCAGCCTCGCGCCGGAGCTGGAGGCGGCGCTGCGCAAGGCCGGCGCCGATCTCGATGCGCAGGTGATCCCGGCGGGCCACGAGCTGAGCGAGCGCGACCTCGTGATCGCCGCCGCATGGTTCAGGTGACATAGGCGTTGTCCCGGCGCATCATGCGGGACTGCAACGATTTGGGGAGGAATACCCATGGCCAAGGTGACGGGGATCGGTGGTCTGTTCTTCCGGGCGCGCGATCCAGGAGCGCTCGCCGCCTGGTATGAGACCCATCTGGGCATCGGCAACATCCAGACCACTGTCTGGCGCCAGGAAGCCGGCACCACCATTTTCGGGCCCTTTGCCGCCAAGACGGATTATTTCGGCCGTCCGGAGCAGCAATGGATGGTCAATTTCCGCGTCGATGATCTCGATGCCATGATGGCGAAGCTGAAGGCCGCCGGTATCGCCATCGAAACACGCGCCGAATGGGATTCCGAAGTCGGCCGCTTCTGCCGCATCCATGACCCGGAAGGCAATCCGGTCGAGCTCTGGGAGCCCGCGGGACCCGCAGAATAGGCGCATTGCCCCCGCGATCGTTGCAGGATAGAATTCTCAACAACTAACAGTATTCCTTGCGATATGTAGCGAATGCGCAACAGTCGTGTGGAAATCGTGTGTTGCCGGTGGAAAACAACTGGCTCGACGGCCTCGACGTCCACTAGTCTTACCGGAAGTAGATTCTGGGGAGGGTCGGATGGCGCGTCGCAATGGGCTGGCTTTGAGCCGGCATGCCCGCCTCACATTGTTGTCCTGCACGGCGCTGGTCTCGACGACCCTGTTCGGGTTCGGCGGCGCGGCAACCGCCGTGACAGTCGACAATACAATCCCTTGCGTGCTCTCTGCCCTGGATTGCATCCCCATCAACATTTCGGGCGATTTCATCGATCTGTCGAATACGGCGGATCTCAGCACCATAGGGATCGCCAGCGGCATCGTGACCAGCACGGATGGCGCCGGCAATTTCATCCTGATCGACAACAGCGGCAACATCACATCCAGCGCCAGCGGAATTCTGGCCGCGACCTCCGGCACGACCGCGCTGCCGGCCGGCAATGGCGGCAATGGCGCCGGCAATGTCGGGACACCTGGCACTTCCGGGACAAATGGCGATGATCCCGAAGAAGCCGGCGGCAACGGCACGACGGGCGGCAACGCCACCGGCGGCATAGGCGGCGCAGGCGACGGGGCATCCGGCGGCGATGCCGGAAACATCACCATCAACAATACCGGGGCGATCACGACCGATCCGGGCGGGTTCTTTACCGCGGGCATAGGTGCAACGTCCGAAGGCGCCGCGCGCCAAGGCGGGAACGGTGGCCTGGGCGGCACCGGCGGCGGGGGCAATGGCGGCACTGGTGGGACAGGAGCCTCCAATATCCTCAGCACGGCGGGCGGCGCCGGCGGGACGGGCGGATCAGGCGGCACCGGCACAGGCGGCGCCGGAGGCGCCGGCGGCAGCGGAACCGGCGGCGCAAGCGGGAGCATCACCATCACCAACAGCCGCGCCATCGATGCTCAGGGCGTAGGCAGCAATGCGATCGGTGCAGTGGCCCTTGGCGGCAAGAGCCTCGGCGGCAACGCGAATAATGGCGGCGCGGGCACTGGCGGCGGCGGCGGAGAGGGGGGAGATGGTGGCCATGCCGGTATCGGCGAGTTCCTGGATGGTGGCGCGGGTGGGGCCGCGGGCGCCGCTGGCGATGGGATCGGTGGCCAGGGCGGTGACGGCGGGATGGCGACCGGCGGATCCACAGGGGCGATCCGGGTCGAGAATTCCGGCGCCCTCACGGCGGCGGCGAACAGCAGTAGTGCGATTGCGGTGCGCGCCGCGGCCGGCAATGCTTCCGATTTCGTCTTTTTCCCGATGCCTGCGGAGATAGGCGGAGGCATCGGGGGCGCCGGTGGAGCAGCCATCGGCGGAACGGGACTGAGCGGCGGCGACGGCGGAAACGGCGGGCTCGGGCTCAATACCGGGAATGGCGGCCAAGGCGGCGCGGGCGGGGCCGGAGGTGATGCTGTCGGCGGCGCGGCCGGGCGCGGCGGGGCAGCCGTCGGCGGTTCGACAGGGGCGATCACGATCGACAACAGTGGGGCGATCACCACCAATGGGGGAATGCTTGGCCCCGCGAATGGCATCAGTGCCGGCGCGACGGCAGGCGCCGCGACGGGTGGCGCCGGCAATGCCGGCGGCCTGGCCAATGGCGGCCAGGGCGGCTCCGGCGGCAGCGCCGGCGCGGGCGCCGATACGCTGAGCGGCACGGGCGGCAATAGCGGCGTAGCCGGTGCGGGCGGCGCGGGTGGGTCGGCAACCGGAGGCACCGCCGGACAGGGCGGCGATGCAGCCGGGGGCTCGACTGGCGCGATCACCGTGACCAACAGCGGTAATATCACTACGACTGGACTCGCGTTTTTCCCCGGCGGGAATTTCACGACAGCCATTGTCGTTTCGGCGACGAGCGGCAGCGCCTCAAGCGGCGCCGGCGGATCCGGCGGCTTCGCCTTTGGCGGCGAAGGCGGCCCGGGAGGCGGCAGCAGCACAGGCGGTGACGGGGGCGCCGGCGGATTGGGCAGCACCGGTGGCGCCGGCGGTGCCGGCGGCTCGGCCCTTGGCGGTACCGGCGGCGACGCTGGCACTGCGATCGCCGGAACGGTCGGCCAGATCTCGGTCAGCAACAGCGCGGTCATTACTTCAACCGGCAACGGCATCAACCTCGCGGCTTTGGGCGGCACGGCGCTGGGCGGCGGCGGTGGAATCGGCGGCGACGGCCAAGGCGGCGCCGGCGGCACGGGTGGCTTCGGCGGCACCGGCGGTGCATCCAGCTTCGGCAATGGCGGCGGGGGCGGCAACAGCGGCGATGGCGGGCAGGGCGGTGACGGTGCGGGCGGCACGGGCGGCCGTGGCGGTAGTGCAACGGGAGGAAGCGTCGCCGGCGTCACGGTCGCCAATGATGGCGACATCAATGTGAGCGGCCTCGGCACATCGGCGATCAATCTGAACGTATTTGGTGGTAACGGCTCCGCCGGCCTGGGCGCCGATGGCGGGCGCGGCACCGGCGGCGCCGGCGGCGGCGCGCAGGATGCGGGCTTTGGCGGATCGGGATTGGCGGCTGGCGGAACTGGCGGCACCGGTGGCGCCGGCGGCAATGGCGGCAATGGCACCGGCGGCGCCGGCGGCATCAGCGGCGACGGCATCGGCGGTTCGGTCGGCCCCCTTCAAATCACCAACACCGCAGACATCACCACATCGCCGACAAGTGCCTACGGCATTGTCGTCGCGGTGGCGGCCGGCATGGGCAACAGTGCCGCCGGCGGCAATGGCGGCGATGGAACAGCCGGCATTGGCAATAGGGGTGCCGGCGGCGGCAACGGCGGCAGTAGCAGCTTCAGCAGCAGTGGCGGGGCAGGTGGCGACGGAGGTGTCGGCGGCAGTGCCACCGGGGGCGCCGGCGGGTTGGGCGGTAGTGGCCGTTCCGGCACGGTCGGAAGCATCTCCATTGCCAATGAGGGAACGATCGCGGCGGCCGGCCTGGGCGGCAGTGGCATCGGTGTCAGCGCCAGCGCCGCGGCAGCGCGGGGCGGAGCGGGTGGTCAGGGCGGCCAGGGCGTCGGTTCGACAGGCGGCGGTCAAGGGGGCACGGGCGGCAACAGTCTGGCGTTCGGCGGTGGCGGCGGCGGCGGACAGGGCGGCGATAGCCTCGGCGCGACCGGCGGCGCCGGCGGAGACGGCGGGAATGGCGTGGGCGGCGGCATCGGCCAGATCACTGTCAGCAACAGCGGGACGATCACCGTCACCGACAATGCCGTAGCGGCGATCAACATTCTCACGCAAAGCTTCTCTCCTCCCCTGGGCGGCGACCCGGATGCGGTGGGCGGCGATGGTGGACAGGGTGGCGGCGCCTTCAGCGGCAACGGCGGATTGGGTGGCATCGCCGGCGCAGCCGGCGCCAGCGGCGATGGCGGCAGCGGCGGGACAGGCGGCAGTGCCGGCACGGCCTCGGCGGGCGCCGGCGGCAAGGGCGGCGATGCGATCGCCGGCTCGGTGGGAACGATTCTTGTCGAGAACAGCGGCGACATCGACGTTCAGACGGCGACGGCCTCGGCGGTGATCGTCATCACGACAGGCCAGAATGCGCGCGCCGGCGCAGGTGGACATGGCGGCGCGGCCGGAAGTGCATTCGACGGCGCCGGCGGGACAGGCAACAACGGAAGCATCGCGGGGACGGGCGCCGATGGCGGCGCAGCCGGCAGTGGCGGCACCGGCGCCCGCGGTGAAGGTGGCGCTGGCGGAGATGGCGGCACTGCGGCCGCCTCCGGCAGCATCGTCACGGTGACTAACGGCAAACGAATGGAATCCCTGGCCACCACCATCGTCATCGGATCGACAGGTGGGGACGCACTCGGTGGCAATGGTGGCAATGGCGCTTCCGGGCAAGGCGGCATCGGCGGTAACGGCGGAAGCGGCGGCGCGGGCGGTGGCATTGCGTCCACCGGCGGCGCCGCCGGAGCGGCGGGCGGCGGCGGTAACGCGACCGGCGGCAACGCCGGCAATGGCGGCGCCGCAACCGGCGGCACCGTCGTGGCGAATGTCGGCAATACCGGCGATATTCTCAGCGAGACGAACGCCATAGCGGTCAAGGTGCGGGGCGGCGACGCCACCGGCGGCAATGGTGGAAATGGCGGCAGTGCCACCGGCGGCAAGGGCGGCAATGGTGGAAATGCCGGCGGCGGCGGCTTGACCATAGACGGCGCAAAGGGCGGCGAGGGCGGCGACGCCACAGCACGCGCCGGCGGCAATGGCGGCACCGGCACCGGCGGCAACGCCATCGTCAATGTCGCCAATAGCGGCAATATCGTCAGCGAAACCGATAGCGCCATCGTCATCGCCGCGGCGGGCGGCGACGGCACCGGCGGCCTCGCCGGCACCGGCGGCAGCGCAACCGGCGGCAATGGCGGTGGCGGCGGGACGGGCGCCGGCCTGATCGCCGGCGCCACCGGCTCAGGCGGCAATGGCGGCGACGCCTATGGCCGCAATGGCGGTATCGGCGGCAGCGGCACCGGCGGCAATGCGCTGGTCACCGTCGTCAATACCGGCACCATCGATGCCGACATCGACGGCATCGACATCAGGACGACCACCGGCATCGGAACCGGCCAATCGGGCGGCTCGGCCGGAACAGGCACCGGCGGCGCGGCGGGAGGCGCCGGCGGAATTATCGGGGCTTCCATCAACGGCCTGGCCGGCACCGCCGGTACAGGCACGAATGGCACCGGGTCCATCCTCGTGCAGAATGGCGGCCGTGTGCTCGCCGGCAACAATGCCGTGACCGCCCTGGGGCAAGGCGACAACAGCTCGATCCGCGTCGAAAACACCGGCATTCTCGAAGGCGGCGCGCACGGCGTCCAGCTCACGACCACCGGCCTCACGGCCGACGGCGCCGACATCGACATCGTCAATAGCGGTCTGATCACTTCGACCGGCTTGGGCATGCTCGCCATCGACACCAACGGGGCGTCGACCGAAATCAGCAATACCGGAACCGTGCTCGGCGCCATCGATCTCACCGATGAGGACGATATCTTCGACAACGTCGCCGGTGGCGTCTTCGATGCCCGCGGCACGTCGGATTTCCGCGGCGCCGGCAACGACATCGTCAACAATGCCGGTACTGTCCGCACGGCCGGGAATGCCGCCAGCGACGAGCTCGTCGACTTCATCAATCTCGAGCATTTCAACAATTCGGGATGGATATCGCTTGCCGACGGCAAGGAAGGCGACACCTTCACCATGACGGGCGGCATCGGCCCGGTCCTCGACTATGCGAGCACCGGCGGGCGGCTCGCGGTCGACGCGTTCCTGACCGCGCCCGGTCCGGCGGCCAAATCGGATCTGCTCGTCATCGCCGGCAATTCGAGCGGCGCCACCCGGGTTGCCGTCAATCTCACCAATCCCATCGGCAGCGCGCCGAACAGCGACGGCATCGCCGTCGTGCGGGTGACCGGCGATACCGCCGAAGGCGATTTCGACGTCGAGGGCGGCGTGCTCAATGCCGGCTTCTTCGCCTGGGACATGCGCCTCGACGGCGACGGCGAAACCCATGAGCTGTTCACCTCGGGCCTCGGCACCGGCTCGTATGAATTCGCCGCCGGCATCACCGGCGGCCAGGACATCTGGCACCAGACGGCCGGCACGCTGCTGCAGCGGCAGGCGGATCTGCGCCCGATGCTCGCGGCGACGCAAGTGACGCCGGTCGCGGATTTCAGCGAGCCGGTCGAGCCGACGCCGGTCGCGAATGTGACGCCGGGCTTCTGGGTCAAGGGTGTCGGCGGCTATCTGGAGCGCGATGCGAGCGAAGGCGAAGTCGAGCTCGACCGCAAGCAGACGATCTTCGGTCTCATGGCCGGCTTTGATTTCGGCACCGAGAATCTCACCGAGCAGGGCGACGTGCTGATGTTCGGCCTGCTCGGCGGCTATCTCACCTCCGATCTCGACTTCAGATCGACCAACACGGAATGGAGATATGAAGGCCCCACCGTCGGCGCCTATGCGACCTATCTGAATGACGCTTTCTATGCCGATCTGCTGGTGAAGGCCGACTTTCTCGATGTCGATATCGATGCCGACGATCTCGCTCCCGATGCGAACGAGGCCGATACCGACATGTTCAATATCGGTGGCTGGATCGACGCCGGATACAAGGTCGCTTTCGACGGCGGGATGTTCGTCGAGCCACAGGCATCGCTGGCGGTCCTGCATACGGAAACCGACGATGTCGACGACATCTTCGGCGGCGCGGTCGACTTCGACGATGCGCTCAGCGTGCGCGGACGGCTGGGCATGCGGCTCGGCGTCGATCATGTGGCGTCGAACCAGGTCGTTTATTCGTCCGACATCGTCGCGAGCGTGTGGCAGGAATTCAACGGCGACAACGACGTCACCATCTTCGCGCCGCTGACCCCCGCCATCGGCGTATCGGACGATCCGGGCGAGACCATCGGCGATCTGTCGCTGGGCTTCAGCGTGCAGGCGCCGGATGGCTGGTCGGGCTTCCTGCGCGGCAACTACCAGTTCGCCGAGGACTATGACGCGCTGAGCGCCAATGCGGGTGTCAGAATGGCCTGGTAGAAGGTGTGGAACCGGTGGTGATGCCGCGCCTCATCGCCGCCTCATGTGAAATGCGCTGAAGGCCGTCAGGCGACTGGCGAGATCATCCGCGCTTATGAGTGAGCATTCTCGGGCTCACGCGGGATGAAGACGGTGGCCAAAGCGGCGAGAAGGGCGGCCGCTCCCGCTAGCAGGAAAGCCATACTCAAGGAGCCGCCGATCACCATGCCGGCGAGCGCCGAGCCGATCGGATAGCCGGCGACGTTCAAGCTCATCGAGATCGACAGCACCCGGCCGAACTGACGCGGATCGGTGCGCCGCTGGCGCAAAGTCAGCAAGGCGACATCGATCGGCCCCGCCAGCGCGCCCAGGATCAAAAGACCGATCACCAGGCCGGCCAGTCCGAACTCGGCGGCGATCGGCCAGGCGGCGAGCGCGGAAATCGTCATCCCGGCGAGCATGATACCGCGCTCGCGGCCAGTGGCCCTGAGATGCCCGGCAACGAGGGCGCCGAGACCGCCGGCAAGGCCCGCGGCGGCCCAGAGCAAGCCGGTCGCCGTCTCCGCCTTGTCCGCCGTGAAGTGCTGGACGGCGAACACCGGAATGGCGACGACCAGGACGCCCCAGGTGACCTGATAGAGCGAATAGGAAATGGCGAGACCGCGCAGCGTCGGCTGGCGGGCGACGATCAGTATTCCTTCCAGGGCCTGTAGCAGCAGCGACGCCGAGACCGTATTCAGGCTCGCCAGGCGAGGAACTCTCCACAGGCACATGGCAGCGCCCGCATAGACGAAGGCGATGAGCAGTATCGTCGTCTCCGGTCCGAGCCAGGCCACGCACAACCCGGCAAGCGCCGCGCCCAGCACGTCGACGGCGGCCCAGATCGCCGTATCGAGCGCATTGGCCCGGTCCAGCGTCTCGACCGGCACCATCCGCGGCAGGAGCGAGCGGATGCCGGAAGCCCCCAGCGGGCCGGTGATCGAATAGAGGATCACCAGGATGAACAGCAGCGTCGGATCGGCCCAGCCGAGCCAGCTCGCGGCCGCGAGCATGGCGGTGAACACCGCGCTTGCGGCCAGATCGAGCGCGACCGCCACGGTCGGCCCGACGCGGTCGAGAACCGCGCCGCAGATCGGGCTGAGGATCAGTCCCGGCACCACGGCGGCGAAGATCGCCCAGCCGGCGAGCGTCGGCGATGCATAGCGCGCCAGGACGAACAGGACGAGCGCCAGCGAGAACATGCGCGCCGCGAGCCGCGCCAGCGCCATGGAGGCGAGCAGAGCGGGAAGATGGGGCGTCCGCCACAGCGCCCGATATGATGAATTGTCGTGTCCCACGAAAACTTTCCCCCGGAATGGTCGGCGAGGGATATCGTTCAGCGACTCGCCGGGCAAGCTGGAGCTTGGCTTGATTTTTTCCGGGCCGCCTCCATATTGGTCACAAGTGACTACTTATGGGATATCGAACATGGCTACGGTCAGTTTGAAGGATGCCAAGGCGGGCTTTTCAAATCTGGTGGACGAGGCGATCAAAGGGGAGTTTGTGACCATCACACGTCACGGCAAACCTGTGGCGGCGCTCGTGTCCATTGCCGCCGCGGAGGCTGCCCGAAGAGCACTTGGCAAGAGCCGTGCGGGCCTCGTTGCCCATCTCAAGGCTTTCCCAGGCGATATTGACGAGTTCGAACGTAATCCCACGTCGTCACGAGACGTCGACCTGTGAGCGGCTTCCTGCTCGACACCAATGTGATCTCGCTTCTCGCGCCGTCCAGGGAAACGACACCAGCCGCCTTTGTCAGTTGGCTTGAGCGCGCCGACAATGATGGGCAACTCTACCTGTCCGTGGTGACGGTGCATGAAATCGAGAAGGGGGTAAAGCTGCTGGCCCACAAAGGCGCCACCGCCAAGTCTGCCGCGCTCAGGACGTGGCTCTCTGGTCTCGTCACGACCTATGGCGACAAGATATTGCCGCTCGACATTCACATCACATCAGTATCGGGGCAGCTGGAAGCCAAGGCGATTGCGTCCGGGCACAGCCCTGGAATGGCGGATGCGCTGATCGCCGGGACGGCAATGGCGCTCGACCTTGCGGTCATCACGCGAAATGCGAGGCATTTCCAGCCGTTCGGAATAACGGCGTACGCGCCCGAAGATATTGGCTCAATCCCAGGCTAGGGCCACGGGCAGCATTCATCCCTCATTCGCATAATGTATATTATGGAATATTTTTGGATGCCCCGGAAAGCGGCAAAGCCCTGAAAAGCCTGGGCTTCGCCGTCCAGCGCGGTCGTATGGCCCGCTTCGCCTCCTAGCGCGGGATTTCCTGCTTTGGCCATGACGGGCTCGGACATGTCCCGCCCGTCGTGTTGGTCTGGTTGTAGAAGTTCACGCAGTCGAACCAATACGGCGTCTGCGTCGCCCACGGCGTCGTGCCGAAGCGATTATGCAGCACCTCGTAAGCCGCGCTCGAATATTTCCCGTGCCCGCCATGCCAGTTGCAGCCATAGCGCGTCGACTTGACCGCCAGCGCCAGCGCTTCCGCGGCACCGCTGCCGGCGTCTTCCTTGGGCGCCTTGCGACCCCATTTGGTCGCCGCCGTCGCCAGGAGCTTCGGCGCGCTCGGCATGGCGCTCAGCGACTTGATCTCTTTCCAGTTGATGCTCCTGACCACCGGATGGGCTTTCAGAACGCTCTCGCGCTTCTCGGCCAGCGCCGTCATCGCATCGGCCTCCATCACGGGCTCCAGCCGCTTGGCCGACCACGATGTGCGCTCGGTGCCGGTCAGGCTGTCGAACTCGTTGCGCAGGCCGCCGAGCTGGCGGTCGGGCTCGAACGGACACCACCAGTTCTTGTCGTTGTGATCGAAGGAATCGAGCGCCGTGACGTCGCCGCCGCCGGTCATGGTGATCGGTTCCCAGATGCCGGGCGCGTTGACCAGGATGCCCATGCGCGGCGTGCGCAATATGGTTAACAGCCGGAGGTTCTCGTCCTTGGCCTTGGGATAGTCGGCCTTGACCTTGTCGGCCACCGCCTTCACGTCCGGATTGAGCGCATAGAGCTCCTCGGTGAAGGATTTCTCCGGCACGCGGCCCCTTGCATAGAGCCTGGTCCAGGCGGTGCGAATGAGCAGCGCGCGCTCCTCCGGCGTGAACAAGGTCTCGTTCTTCGCCATGGCGCGCAGATCCTTGGCGGGCAGGAAATTCAGCAGCGCCTCGCCGGTCTTCAGCGAATTGTTCGCCAGCGCCTTGTCCCACTGCGCGCGGTCCTCGGCCGACCACATGGCGATCTCGGCCAGCACATTGCGGCTGCCGTCATCCTTGTCGAGCGTGGCCCACAGATCGTCGGTCAGAAGCTTGTCGCGATATTTGCGCGCCTCGGCGGCCATGCCCTGCCCCAGCAGATACTGGCCGAGCGGCTGCACCGCCCTTTGCGTATAAGCGACGGGGCTCCTGATCGGATAGCTGGCGAGCCCGTCATAGGCTTCGTCGAACTTGCCGGCGAGCGCCGAAACGCGCACCGCATGGGTCAGAAGCGTGCCGGCGGCGGCCGTCTCGGGCGCCGTGCCGCAGCTGTCATTGGCGGCCTTGGCGGCGGCCTGCGCCTTGTCCCACAGGGCCTTGCGGCTGGCATCGTCGCTCTTCGCCTTGAGCGCCGCGAGGACGTCCCTGGCGAGCGGCGGCGTGCCGGCGACGAGCCCGAGCGAACCGTCGACCAGCGTCTGGGTGCGCGCCTCCCATTTGGGGCCGATGAACTGCCAGGGCGCGCGGTCGTAATATTCCTGCGTGCTCTGGCCGCCGATCATCCACGCCGCCATCGGATGCTGGCGCACCGCATCGACGATCGATTTGGAGATGGTCGGATTTTCCGGCAGCGTGCCCGAAAGCCACCAATCCTCGGCCTTGCCGCGAATGCCGACGAAATCGATGTCGTAGAGCGCCCGGCCATAGTCGGCCGAAAGCTGCGGCGAGGCCTTGATGTCCTTGGCCGGCTTGTCGAGCACGGCGACCGTGCTGTTGATCAGCTGTGTCCAGCCGGGCGCCGTATCCTCGAGATTGGCGATATAGCCGAGCAGCTCTTGCGTGATGCCGTGCACGCTCGCAAGCGCGGGATCGGCGAGGATCGCATTGGCCTCGGCGCGCGCTTCCGTGAGCTGCTTTCCGTTGGCGAGGATATTGGCGACCATGTAGCGCGCCGCGCCCTTATGCGGCGAGGTGGACGCGCCGATCGCCTTATAGAGATCGAGCGCCTTGCTCCGGTCGGTATAGAAGACGAGCGAGGCCTGCTGATAGGCGCGGTCGGCGTCCTGCAGATCCTTCACCGGCGGCTGCTGCTCGGCCAGAGGCCCCGGCAGTTCGGCGATCTTCTCGCCGTCGCAGGCGGCGAGCACGGCGAGCTGCACGGTCAGCCACTGCTTCACATAGGGGCTGGTCTTGCCGAGATCGGCGATGCGCTTCTCCAGCACCTCGAGCGGATAGCCGAGGCGGCATTCATAGCCGTAGTAATTCGGCTGCTTGGCGTCGGGCGCGATCTCGGCGATGAGCTTCTTGAGCTTGTCGGCATTCTCCCACGAGGAATAGCCGCCGTAATTGGGATCGATCATCGGATCGCCGAGCCCCTTGAGCACCCTGTAGGTGCGCGCCGAAAACGGCTCGCGCGCATAGCGGTCGACCGCTTCCTGGATCTTGGCCGCATCGCGCGCCGAGCCGTCGGGACAGGCCTGCTGGGCGAGCGCGGGCGTGGAGCTGAAGGCCAGCAAGGCGATCAGGGTAACGATCCGGCGGGACATGGGCGACTCCATCAATCAGAACGGGAGAACCATACCGTCATAGGCCGGTTCGACATAGGGGGGAAGTTCCCGTGTCAACGTGGAAAAATCGAGATCGATGTGCATGTTGGTCAGCACCGCGCGCTTCGGCTTCAGCCGCTCGATCCAGGCCAGTGTCTCGGGGAGGCTGAAATGGCTCGGATGCGGCACCGGCCTGAGCGCGTCGACGATCCACAGATCGAGATCGCGCAGGGCCGCAAGGCTCGCCTCGGGAATGCCGTTCACATCGGGCGTATAGGCCACATCGCCGAAACGGAAGCCGAGCGCGTCGATATTGCCGTGATGAACGGTGAAGGGCAGAGCGCTGATCGAGCCCCCCTTCCCCGCGACCGTGACCGTCTGGCCGGGCGTGATGCGATTGAGGCTCAGAATGGGCGGATAGTCGCTGCCGGGCGCGGTGACGAAACAATAGCCGAAGCGACTGACCAGCAGATTGGCGGTCGTCTCGTCGGCCCAGATTGGGATCAGATGCCGCTGGCGCAGATAGAAGGCGCGCAGCTCGTCGATGCCATGGGTGTGGTCGGCATGCTCGTGGGTGTAGAGCACCGCATCGAGCGTCTCGGTGCCCGAGGTCAGCATCTGGTCGCGCAGATCGGGCGAGGTGTCGATGAGGACGCGGGTGACGCCCGCTTCCGCGGTGCGGCTCACCAGGATGGAGCAGCGCCGGCGCCTGTTCTTCGGATTGGCGGGATCGCAGGCGCCCCAGGAATTGCCGATGCGCGGCACACCACCCGACGAGCCGCAGCCCAGTATGGTGACGGACCCGCCCACGGCGTCAGGCCGCCCAGTCCGGCTTCGGCACCTTGGCGAAAAGCGCGAAGAAATTACCTGTGGTGATCTGCGCCAGCTCAGACGCCGGAACGCCTTTGACCTCGGCCAGCTTCTCCAGTGTCTTGACGACATAGGCCGGCTCGTTCGATTTGCCGCGGAACGGCACCGGCGCCAGATAGGGCGCGTCGGTTTCGACGAGGAGGCGATCCATCGGCACCTCGCCGGCGGTGACGCGGATATCCTCGGCATTCTTGTAGGTGAGGATGCCGGAGAAGGACACATAGGCGCCGAGCGCAACGCCGCGCCGCGCCAAGTCGATCTTGGACGAGAAGCAATGCAGCAGCGGCTTGAAGGCGCCCTTGCCCATTTCCTCCTCGAGGATCAGGGCCGTGTCGGCTTCCGCCTCGCGGCTGTGGATGACGAGCGGCAGTTGGGTCTTGCGCGCCGCCTCGATATGGACGCGGAAGCTCCGCGCCTGGATGTCGCGCGGGCTCAGATCATAGTGATAGTCGAGCCCCGCCTCGCCGATGCCGACCACCCGGGGATGACGGGAGATGTCGATGAGCTCGCGCGCCGTGACATCCGGCTCTTCGGCGGCGTTGTGAGGATGGGTGCCGATGGTGCAGAAGACATTGTCATGCGCTTCGGCGATCGCCAGGATCTGCTCGAACTTGCGCACCCTGGTGCCGATCGACAGCATCAGCCGCACGCCGGCCGCCTCGGCGCGCCCGAGCACGCCCGGCAGATCCTCGGCGAGGCCCGGATAGTCGAGATGGCAATGGCTGTCGACGATCATGCCGAGGCAGCGCCGTCGCTCTCTTCCACGTAGCGCGGGAAGACGGCCTGCGGCGCCGGCAGCGGCGTGCCGGAAGCGAGCCGGCCCTTCTCGCCCAGCGCGGCGAAGGAACGGGCATCGGCCGGCACCGCCAGCAGGTCGAGCAGCTTGCCTGCCGAGACCGGCATATAGGGCTGCGCCAGGATGCCGACCTGGCGGAGGATCTCCGCCGTCACATAAAGCACGGTGCCCATGCGCTCAGGGTTCGTCTTCTTGAGCGCCCAGGGCTCCTGGCTCGCGAAATAGCGATTGGCGTCGGCCACGACTTTCCAGATCGCGTCGAGCGCCTTGTTGATCGCCTGGACGTCATGCTGGCTGCGGCATTCAGCGAGGAGCGCATCGGTGGCGCCCAGAATGGCCTGGTCCTCGGCGCTGAGCGGCCCCCTCACCGGCACCTGGCCGGCGCAGTTCTTGCCGATCATCGACAGCGAACGCTGCGCCAGATTGCCGAGATCGTTGGAGAGATCGGCATTGGTGCGCGCCACGATCGCCTCATGGCTGTAATTGCCGTCCTGGCCGAAGGGCACTTCGCGCAGGAAGAAATAACGCACCTGGTCGACGCCGTAGCGCGAGACGAGCTCGGCCGGCGAGATGACATTGCCGACCGACTTCGACATCTTCTCGCCGCGGTTGAACAGGAAGCCATGGCCGAAGACGCGCCTGGGCAGCGGCAGCCCGGCCGACATCAGGAAGGCCGGCCAGTAGACGGCATGGAAGCGCACGATGTCCTTGCCGATGACATGGAGATCGGCGGGCCAGTAGTGGTTGCGCGGGCTCTTGTCGGGCCAGCCGGTCGCCGAGAGGTAATTCACCAGCGCGTCGAGCCACACATACATGATGTGGCCCTTGGCGCCCGGCACCGGGATGCCCCAGTCGAAAGTGGTGCGCGAGACGGAAAGATCCTGCAGGCCGCCCTTGACGAAGCTCACGACCTCGTTGCGCCGCTCGGAAGGTCCGATGAAATCGGGCTGGTCGGCATAGAGCTTGAGCAGCTTGTCCTGATAGGCCGACAGCTTGAAGAAATAGCTCTCCTCCTCGACCCATTCGACCGGCGTGCCGGTCTTGGTCGAGAACTTCCTGCCCTCGCGGTCCTCGATCTCGTCCTCGCCATAGAAGGCTTCGTCGCGCACCGAATACCAGCCGGAATATTTCGACAGATAGATGTCGCCGGCCGCCTCCAGGCGCTGCCACAGGGCCGTGACGGTCTTCTGGTGCCGGGCCTCGGTGGTGCGGATGAAATCGTCATTCGAGCAGCCGAGCTGGGACACCATGTCCTTGAAGAGCTGCGCCATCTCGTCGACGAATTCGGCCGCCGTGCGGCCCTGCTTGCGCGCCGTCTGCTCGATCTTCTGGCCGTGCTCGTCGGTGCCGGTCAGGAACATCACGTCATAATCGTCGAGCCGCTTGAAGCGGGCGAGCGCGTCCGTGGCCAGCACCTCATAGGCATGGCCGATATGGGGAGCGCCATTCGGATAGGAAATGGCGGTGGTGATGTAGAACTTCTCTGTCACACGAATTCTCGAATGTTTAGGCGGCCTTAGCGGATCCGAGAACCGATAGCGCATCAAGGATCGTCTGGCGGCGGTCGAGGTTTAGGGCATTTGCCAGGCGAAGGGAATGGCCGATCTCCTCATGCGCGCGGGCGAAAGCCGCGCCCTGCCCGGCCAGCGCCGAGCGCCGCGCGATGTCGGCGACATAGGTGAGCAGAAGCTCGCAGAAGATCGCATAATCCTCCGCCATGTCGCGTCCCTGCAGCCCCTCCGCGATCGATATTTTCGCCGCAAGATCAAGGGATTGCGAGCGCGACATCAATTGACGCAAGAGGTCGAAATACTTGGCGCCGTCGGAGTTCAGAAGCTCGAGGGCACGGCCCGGACTGCCCTTCGACAGCTGCGCGGCGCGCGCCAGCTCTTCCGGCTTGTGCTCGCCCATCGCCGCGAGAACGGCGCTCGTCTCGGCCTCGCTCAGAGGGTTGAGATCGAGCCTGAGGCAGCGCGAGCGGATGGTCGGCAAGAGCCGCCCCGCCTGATGGCTAACCAATATAAAGAGAGAATGGGATGGCGGCTCCTCGAGGATCTTGAGCAGCGCATTGGCCGATTCGGTGTTGAGGTCCTCGGCCGCATCGACGATGCAGATGCGCCAGCCCCCCTCGCCCGCGGTGCGCCCGAAGAAGGCCGAGGCCTTGCGCACGTCATCGACGGCGATCTCGGATTTGAGCCTTTCGGCCTTGGCGTCATAGGCGCGCTCGAGGCTGATGAGATCGGCATGGCCGCGCGCCGCGACGCGATGAGCAACCGCAGATTCGGCCGGCACATAGAGGCTCGTCCGGTCGCCGGCGGCTCGGGGATCCGGATGGGACAAAAGGAAACGCGCCAGCCGATAGGCGAGCGTCGCCTTGCCGATGCCGCGCGGACCGGCGAACAGCCAGGCGTGATGCATGCGGCCCGAGCGGTATTGCCGAAGCAGCGTCTCTTCCGCCGCCGCATGGCCCTTGAGCTCGGTGCGCCGGCGCGGGTGATGCGGGCCTTCGCGCGGGTCTTCGGCATCCTCGCTCATGCGAGCCCCGCGATCGGCGCCACGGCGCGCCAGATATCCGCCGCCACCGCCTCATAGGGACGGCTCGAATCGATGACGCGGCAGCGCCGGGGATCCCTGGCGGCGATATCGAGGAAGGCCTCGCGCAGCTTGTGATGGAAGGCGAGCCCCTTCTTCTCGAAACGGTCCTCGACGCCGGCCGCGCCGCCGCGGCCCTTGGCGCGGCTGAGGCCCAGCTCCGGCTCGACATCGAGGATGAGGGTGAGTTCGGGCCGCGTGGCGCCGACGATGGTGCGCTCGAGCAGGTCGA
>JBMOOM010000112.1:0-229710 GCA_049323275.1 Pseudomonadota bacterium | reverse complement strand
CGCCAGGAGGATCATGTCCATCACATCATTGAAGCGATGAATACAGCATCGTTGAGGATGCGCAGGACACGGTATCCCTTCAGTCCGAGATAGGCTGTGCGGCGCGTATCGCAATCTATGTCGTGATCCTCCGAATGGGTGGCGCCATCGACCTCGACGACGAGGGCGGCTTCGCGACAAAGAAAATCGACGGTGAACGGGCCGATCGAATGCCGGCGAATGAACTTATGTCCTTGCAGGCGCCGACCGCGCAGGCCTGACCACAACCTCTCCTCGGCCGGCGTTTGACTCCTGCGTAGACGGCGAGCCTGATCCAGCCGCTTGGGCTCAATTTGCCGCGTTGTCATGGCGGCACCATACACCCTCATCCGCCCTTCGGGCACCTTCTCCCGCAAGCGGGAGAAGGGAAAAACCAGGGAAGACCTCCCGTTAGATATGTGCATACGATAGCGGCTTTCGCCGGGATGACGGGTAGAAGGGTGTGGGTTCGGCTTTCGCCGGGGTGACGGTCATGGGTGATCTCGAAAGCCGGTTATGGGTGATCTCGTAACCTTTTCGGCGCTAGTCTCGGCCCATGGCCGAGACTTCCGACCTTGAGCTTTTTCATGCCGCGCCCGAGACGGCCAGGACCGTCGCGGCCTGGCTCGCCTATTTCAAGACGGAGCGGCGCGCTTCCGCTCATACGCTCGACGCCTATGGCCGCGATATCGGCCAGTTCATGGCTTTTCTTTCCGATCATCTGGGCGGGCCGGCGACGCTCGATGACCTCGCAGGCCTGACCCCGTCGGATTTCCGCGCCTTCCTGGCGCGGCGGCGCAATCAAGGCAATGGCAGCCGCACCTTGGCCCGCCAGCTTTCCGCCATCCGGACCTATTTCCGTTTCCTCGAGCGCCGCAAGATCCTGAGCAACGCCGCATTGAGCGTGCTCCAGGCGCCCAAGATTCCACATGGCGTGCCGAAGCCCCTGACCGCCGGCGCGGCGCGCGAGGTGGTCAAGGCTGACACATTTGCCGGCGAAGAAACGCCGGCCTGGGTCACGGCGCGCGACGCCGCGGTGCTGACCTTGCTCTATGGCTGCGGCCTGCGCATCTCCGAAGCCCTGAGCCTCACGCCGCAGCAGGCGAAGCATGATCCGCTTACGATCCTCGGCAAAGGCGGCAAGACCCGCATCGTGCCGGTCATCGAAGCGGCGCACGCTGCGCTCGACCGTTATGTCTCGCTCTGTCCGCTCGCTCTCGATCCCAAGGCGCCGTTGTTCCGTGGCATGAAGGGCGGCCCGCTCAATGCCCGCAACATCCAGCTTCTGATCGCCAGGCTGCGCGGCGCGCTGGGATTGCCCGACACCGCGACGCCGCATGCGCTGCGCCATTCCTTCGCCAGCCATCTGCTCGCCGGCGGCGCCGATCTGCGCACCATCCAGGAGCTGCTCGGCCACTCCTCGCTGTCGACGACGCAGGTCTATACAGAGGTCAACACCGCGCATCTGCTCGAGCAATATGCCAAGGCGCATCCGCGCGCCTGATGCCGATGCGCCTCCTCGCCGCCATCGCAGCACTCCTGCTCGGTTTCGAAATCGCGGCGGCGGCCGAGCCTCCGGTTTGCTCAGGGAAGGACGTGCTTCCCGAACTCGCGGCCAGCGCGCCGCAATTGAGCGCCAGGCTGGCGACCGCCGAGACCGATATTCCGAACGGAAGAGCGGTGCTCTGGCGCATCACCGACAAGACCGGCAAGGTCAGGCCCTCGCATCTCTTCGGCACGATCCATCTGACCGATCCGCGCATTCACGCGCTGCCCGCGGCGGCGCGCGAGGCCATCGAGACGGCGAGCGTCGTCGCCCTGGAAGTCAAGGAGGTCGTCGATCCGGCCGAGCATCTGCGCGCCTATTATCGCAATGCGCGCTTCATGGCGATGCCGCTCGGCCAGGACATGTGGGACCTCATTCCGGATGAGGACGAGCATTTCATCCGGGAAGCGCCGCAGATTCCGCCGGAACGGATGATCACGCTCGGCGCCGTCCAGCCCTGGATGGTGGTCATCATGCTGAGCTATTCGAAATGCGAGATGGAGCGCCAGAAGGCCGATCTGCCGATGCTCGATCGCGCCGTCGGCCAGCTGGCGAAGAGCCGCGGCGTCCCGGTGGTCGGACTGGAGAAAATCGAGGAGCAGCTGGCGATCCTGGCCGGTGCGCCGCTCGAGTTGCAGGCACGCATGCTGGTCCTGACGGCGAAATACGCAAACCAGGCCGGCGATTTCGCCGAGACTTTCGCGCGGCTCTATCTCGACCGTCGCCTGGCGAGCCTCTTTCTTCTGTCGCTGCAGGGCGTGCCGACGGATCAACCCGACGCGGAAATCTCGGCCTATCTGAAAAATGAAGTCATCGACAGGCGCAACCGCCTGATGGCCGAGCGGGCGCTGCCGCTGCTGGCCGACGGCAACGCCTTCATCGCCGTCGGCTCGGCGCATCTGCCGGGCGACCAAGGTCTTGTGGAGCTTTTACGCAAAGCGGGCTACGAAGTGACGCCCGTCAACTGAGGCGCCGTCATGCCCGTCACGCCCGATCACGTCTATTCCGACACGGAAATCCCGAAGCAGACCGCGGTCGCCGTCATCGGCGGCGGCATCATCGGCGTCGCCACGGCGCTCGAATTGGCCGAGCGCGGCGTCGACGTGACCCTGATCGAAAAAGGCGCCATCGCCGGCGAGCAGTCGAGCCGCAACTGGGGCTGGTGCCGCCAGATGGGCCGCGACCCGCGCGAAATCCCGCTGATCCTCGTGGCGCTCGACGCCTGGCGCGGCATGAATGCGCGGATCGGCGGCGAGACCGGCTTCCGCCAATGCGGCATCATCTATCTCTGCGAGACCGATGCGGAACTGGCGGCGCGCGAGAGCTGGCAAGAGCGCAACGCCAAGCCCTTCGGCCTCGACACGCGCCTCGTCTCGGGCGAGGAGGCCGAGAGCCTGCAGCCCGGCGCGACCCGGCGCTGGAAAGGCGCCCTCTTCACCTCGGCCGACGGCCGCGCCGAGCCTTTCATGGCCGCACCCGCCATGGCGCAGGGTGCGCGCAAGAAGGGCGCGAAGATTCTCACCCAATGCGCGGTACGCGGGATCGAGACGTCGGCCGGCAAGGTATCGGCAATCGTCACCGAGAAGGGCCGCATCGCCTGCGACACGGTGGTGCTGGCGGGCGGCGCCTGGTCGCGCCGCTTCCTCGGCAATCTCGACATCCGCTTTCCGCAGCTGTCCGTCGTCAATTCGGTGATGCGTTCGGCCCCGATCGAGACGCCGCTCGAGCGCTCCTGCTCGGCCGGCAAATTCTCGCTGCGCAAGCGCCTCGACGGCGGCTATACGATCGCGCACCGGCACCTGTCGGTGGCCGACATTCTGCCCGACTCTTTCCTGCTGTTCCGCGAGTTCCTGCCGGCGCTCAAGGTCGACTGGAGCGGCTTGCGCCTGCGCTTCGGCAGGCGTTTCTTCGACGAGGCGCGGCTCAAGCGCCGCTGGGCATTGGACGAGACATCGCCCTTCGAGGAGGTGCGGGTCCTCGATCCCGAGCCGGTCACCTCCATCCTCGATGAGGCGGCGGCGAGCCTGAAGGAGTATTTCCCGGCCTTCCGCGACCTCCAGATCGCACAGCGCTGGGGCGGCGTGATCGACGCGACGCCCGATGCGGTGCCGGTGATGTCGCCCATCGCGCAGTTGCCGGGACTCTATCTCGCTGCCGGCTTCTCCGGCCACGGTTTCGGTCTGGGCCCCGGCGCGGGCCGGCTGATGGCCGATCTCGTCACCGGCGCCAAACCTTGCGTCGATCCGGAGCCCTTCCGCTATACGCGTTATTTCGACGGGACGAACCCGCAGCCGACGACTGGGCTGTGAGCCCTGCCCACGCCCGGGGAGTTTAGTGGATCCCGGCTTTCGCCGGGATGACATACAATAATCACCGTCATCCCGGCGAAAGCCGCGATCCATTAAAATCCATCAGAACAAATCTACTCAATCCAAGCGCCACAGGTCTCCTCGTAGAGATCGCGCCACGCCGGATTCAGCTTCTCAATCAGCTCGATCTTCCAATCCCGCCGCCATTCCTTCAGTTGTTTCTCGCGCTTGATCGCCTCTTCCATGGAGCCGAGAAGCTCGTACCAGACGAGGAATTTCACGCCGTACCTCCGGGTGAAGCCCGGGATTGTCCCTTCCTTGTGCGCAGCGATACGGCTGCAGAGGTCACTGGTCACGCCGATATAGAGTGTGCCGTAGCGCTTGCTCGCTAAAATATAAACGGCAGGGACCCTCTCCTCGCGCATTCCCACAAGGTAATGCGTCGATGCTGAATTGCAACAGTTTAATGGATCCCGGCTTTCGCCGGGATGACGATAGAAGGACGAGAGGCTCTGCTCGCTCCTGTCACCCCGGCGAACGGGGGCCCCACTAAATTCTATCGGCGCACCCAATGGAGAGTCCCCAATGGATCCCGGCTTTCGCTGGGATGACGGCGGTCAGTTGCGGAGCCCCACTCCCTCAAACGTCACCCCGGCGAAAGCCGGGGCCTACTAAACTCCATCAGCGCGCACAGTGGAGAGAGCTCAGCGCCGCCTACGAGTGGATCGCTCTTCCCGCGACCGCCAGCGCGGCCTCCTTGACGGCTTCGGCCAAGGTCGGATGCGCGTGCGTGGTCCGCGCCAGGTCTTCGGCCGAGCCGCCGAACTCCATCAGCACCGCGACCTCGTGGATGAGCTCGCCGGCCTGCGGGCCCAGAATATGGGCGCCGAGCACGCGGTCCGTCTTGGCGTCGGCGAGGATCTTCACGAAGCCGTCGGTCGTCTGATTGGCCTTGGCGCGGCCATTGGCGAGGAACAGGAATTTGCCGGCCTTGTAGTCGACGCCTTCCGCCTTGAGCTCTTCCTCGGTCTTGCCGATTGCGGCGATCTCGGGTGTCGTATAGACGACGCTCGGAATGACGCCGTAATTCACATGGCCGGCCTGGCCGGCGAGGAGCTCCGCCAGCGCGACGCCTTCATCCTCGCCCTTATGCGCCAGCATGGGCCCGCGGATGACATCGCCGATGGCATAGATGCCCGGCACATTGGTCTCGAAATGATCGCCCACTTCGACCCGGCCCTTGGCGTCGCGCTTGACGCCGACCTCGTCGAGGCCGAGGCCGTTGGTATAGGGCACGCGCCCGATGGCGAGCAGCACCGTGTCGGCTTCGATCGTCTCGGCCGTCCCGCCGGCCGCCGGCTCGACGGTGAGCTTCACCTTGGTCTTGGTCTTCTCGGCGCCCGTCACCTTGCTGGCGAGCTTGAAGGTGAAGCCCTGCCGGGTGAGCAGGCGTTGGAAATTCTTGGCCGTCTCGAGATCCATGCCGGGCAGGATGCGGTCGAGATATTCGACGACCGTGACCTTGGCGCCGAGCCTGGCCCAGACCGAGCCGAGCTCGAGGCCGATCACGCCGGCGCCGATCACCACGAGCGTCTCCGGCACCTTGTCGAGAACGAGCGCGCCGGTCGAGGAGACGATCTGCTTCTCGTCGACCTCGACACCCTTGAGGCCCGCGACATCCGAGCCGGTGGCGATGACGATGTTCTTCGTCTCGACAATATCCTTGCCGTCGACCTGGATCTTGCCGGGGGCGATGATCCTGGCGGTCCCGCGGATCGGCGTGATCTTGTTCTTCTTGAACAGGAAGTCGATGCCTTTGGTGTTGCCGTCGATCGCCTCCTGGCGGAAGACCATCATCTGCTTGAGATCGAGGGTCGGCGAGACGCCGATGCCCATCTTGGCAAAGGAATGCCCGGCCTCGGCGAAGAGCTCGGACGCATGCAGCAGCGCCTTGGACGGGATGCAGCCGACATTGAGGCAGGTTCCGCCATGGGTTGCGCGCTTTTCGATCACCGCCACTTTCATGCCGAGCTGGGCGGCGCGGATGGCGCAGACATAGCCGGCGGGGCCGGTGCCGATGATGGTGATGTCGAAGGGATCAGCCATTTCTACGATTGCCTCTCTGATCAACTAATACCCTCACCCTGAGATGGCCGCGAAGCGGTCCTCGAAGGGTGTGTTGCCGCATCTCCGCCCCATCCTGTCGGGCGCTTCGAGGCCCGGCTGCGCCGGGCACCTCAGCGTGAGGAGGTTTTGGAAGCGGTTCATCCTAAAGATCGAGCAGCGCCCGCTGCGGGTCTTCGAGCCCTTCCTTGACGCGCACCAGGAAGGTCACGGCCTCCTTGCCGTCGACGATGCGGTGGTCATAGGAAAGCGCCAGATACATCATCGGCCGGATCACCACCTGGCCGCCCACCGACATCGGGCGTTCCTGGATCTTGTGCATGCCGAGAATGCCGGACTGCGGCGCATTGAGGATCGGCGTCGACATCAGCGAGCCGTAGACGCCGCCATTCGAGATGGTGAAGGTGCCGCCCTGCATTTCGGCGATCTGCAGCTGGCCGTCACGGGCGCGCTTGCCGTAATCGTTGATCGTCTTCTCGATGCCGGCGAAGGAGAGCTTGTCGGCATCGCGCACCACCGGCACGACGAGGCCCTTGTCGGTGCCGACCGCCACGCCGATGTGATAATAGTTCTTGTAGACGAGGTCGTCGCCGTCGATCTCGGCATTGACCGCCGGGATCTCCTTCAGCCCCTGGATGACGGCCTTCACGAAGAAGCTCATGAAGCCGAGCTTCACGCCGTGCTTCTTCTCGAAGACTTCCTTGTATTGATTGCGCAGCGCCATCACGTGGCTCATATCCACCTCGTTGAAGGTGGTGAGCATGGCGGCGGTGTTCTGCGCGTCCTTCAGGCGGCGCGCGATGGTGAGGCGCAGCCGCGACATGCGAACGCGCTCCTCGCGCTCGGCATCAGCCTGCGGCGATGCCGGACGCGGCGCCGCCGGAGCCGGGGCCGCGGGCGGCACGAAGGCCTGCACCGCCGGAGCGGCGGGCTTGCCCACTTGCTCCAGCACATCGCCCTTGGTGAGGCGACCATCCTTGCCGGTGCCGGCGATGGCGTTGGGATCGAGCTTGTTCTCTTCGACGATCTTGCGCACCGCCGGCGAAAGCGGCTTGGCCTCCGCCGCCACCGCGGCGGCGGCAGGCGCCGGCGCGGGAATTTCGGCGGACTTCCTCGGCTCGGCCCTGGGCGCAGCGGCGGCTGCTGCCGCCCCTTCCTCGATGGCGCCGAGAAGCGCCCCGACATTCACCGTCTGGCCGGGCTGCGCCGCGATCGAGGCGAGCACACCGCCGGCGGGGGCGGGCACTTCCACCGTGACCTTGTCGGTTTCGAGCTCGACCAGCGGCTCGTCCACCTTCACGGCTTCGCCTTGCGCCTTGAACCATTTGCCGATCGTCGCTTCGGTGACCGACTCGCCGAGCTGCGGCACGCGGATTTCCTTTGCCATCTGTCCTACTTCTCCCCAAGCGCGTCTTCGAGAAACGCCTTCAGTTCCTTTTGATGCTTGCTCATCAGCCCCGTCGCCGTGGCGGCGGAAGCGGGCCTGCCGGTGTAGCGCGGCCGCCGGTGCTCGGCGCCGAGATAGTCGAGCGCTCTTTCGATGCCGGGCTGCACGAAAGTCCAGGCGCCCATATTCTGCGGCTCTTCCTGGCACCACACCATCTCGGCCTGCTTGAACCGGCCAAGCTCCTGGATCAGCGACTTGTGCGGCCAGGGATAGAGCTGCTCGACGCGCAGGAGATAGATGTCCTTGAGGCCGCGCTTCTCACGCTCCTCGAAGAGATCGTAATAGACCTTGCCCGTGCACAGGACGACGCGGCGGATCTTGTCGTCGGCGACGAGGCCGCCCGAATATTGCGCGTCGTCCCACAAGAGCCGGTGGAACCAGGTATCGGGGCCCATCTCGGCAAGCGCCGACACCACCCGCTTGTGGCGCAAAAGCGACTTCGGCGTCATCAGGATCAGGGGTTTGCGGATATTGCGCTTGAGCTGCCGCCTGAGGATGTGGAAGTAGTTGGCGGGCGTCGTGCAGTTCGCCACCTGCATGTTGTCTTCGGCGCACATCTGCAGATAGCGCTCGAGCCGGGCCGAGGAATGCTCCGGCCCCTGCCCTTCATAGCCATGCGGCAGGAGACAGACGAGACCCGACATGCGCAGCCATTTGCGCTCGCCCGACGACAGGAACTGGTCGAACACCACCTGCGCGCCATTGGCGAAGTCGCCGAACTGCGCTTCCCACAGCACGAGCGTGTTGGGTTCGGCCAGCGAATAGCCGTATTCGAAGCCGAGCACGGCTTCTTCCGACAGCATCGAGTTGATGACGTTGATCTTGACCGTCTGCTGCTTCACCAGGTGGTTGAGCGGCGTGTAGCGCTTCTCGGTCTCCTGATCGACCAGCACCGCATGGCGCTGCGAGAAGGTGCCGCGCTGCACGTCCTGTCCCGAGAGGCGGACCGGGAAGCCTTCCTGCAGCAGCGTTCCGAAAGCGAGCTGCTCGGCCATCGCCCAGTCGATGCCCTGGCCTTCCTCGATGGTCTTGCGCCTGGCGTCGAGCACGCGCTGCAGGGTGCGGTGGGGCTTGAAGCTCTTCGGCACCTTGTTGAGCTTGAGGCCGATTTCCTTGAGCTTGGCGAGATCATAGCCGGTCTGGCCGCGGCGCGGGTCATCCGCGTCCTTGGCGTAGCTCAGATGCGACCAGCGCCCGTCGAGCCAGTCGGCCTTGTTGGCCTTGTAGGATTCCGATGCCGAGAAATCGTCGTCGAGATGCTTGCGGTATTCGGCCTTCATCGCGTCGAGCTGTTCAGGCGTCAGCACGCCGCCATCGACGAGCCGCTTGCCGTAGAGCGCCACCGCCGTCTGATGCGCCGCGATCCGCTTGTACATCAAGGGCTGGGTGAAGGACGGCTCGTCCGATTCGTTGTGCCCGAACCGGCGGTAGCAGAACATGTCGATGACCACCGGCTTCTTGAATTTCTGGCGGAACTCGATGGCGATCTTCGCCGCGAACACCACCGCTTCCGGATCATCGCCGTTCACATGGAAGATCGGCGCCTCGATCATCTTGGCGACGTCCGAGGGGTAAGGCGAGGAGCGCGCCCAGAGCGGGCTGGTGGTGAACCCGATCTGGTTGTTGACGATGAAATGGATCGAGCCGCCGGAGCGGTGGCCCCTGAGGCCCGAAAGCCCGAAGCATTCGGCGACGACGCCCTGGCCGGCGAAAGCCGCATCGCCATGGATGATGAGCGGCAGCACGGTGGTGCGCTCCTTGTCGCCGCGCTGATCCTGTTTGGCGCGCGCCTTGCCGAGCACCACCGGATCGACGATCTCGAGATGCGACGGATTGGCGGTGAGCGACAGATGCACCCGGTTGCCGTCGAACTCACGGTCCGACGAGGAGCCGAGATGGTATTTGACGTCGCCCGAGCCTTCCACCTCGTCGGGCGTCGAGGAGCCGCCCTTGAATTCGTGGAAGATCGCCGAGAACGGCTTCGACATCACATTGGCGAGCACGTTGAGACGGCCGCGATGCGCCATGCCGAGCACGATCTCCTGCATGCCGAGCTGGCCGCCACGCTTGATGATCTGCTCGAGGGCCGGGATCATCGATTCGCCGCCGTCGAGACCGAAGCGCTTGGTGCCGGTATATTTCACATTGAGGAAGTGCTCGAAGCCTTCCGCGGCGATGAGCTTGCCGAGAATGGCGATCTTGCCTTCCGGGGTGAAGGAGATCTCCTTGTCCGGACCCTCGATGCGCTCCTGGATCCAGGCCTTCTGCTCGGGATCGGAGATATGCATGAACTCCACGCCGAGCGTGTTGCAGTAGGTGCGCTGCAGGATATCGACCATCTGCCGGATGGTCGCCTGCTCGAGGCCCAGCACCTTGTCGATGAAGATCGGCCGGTCGAGATCGGCTTCGGTGAAGCCGTAGGATTTCGGATCGAGCTCCGGCTGCGGCACCGGCTGGCGCAGCTTCAAGGGATCGAGATCGGCGGCGAGATGGCCGCGCATGCGGTAGGCGCGGATCATCATGAGCGCGCGGACCGAATCCATCGTCGCCTTGCGCACTTCCTCGATGGAGAGCGCCTGGCCCTTGTCCTTGGCCTTGGCGGCGATCTTGGCCCCGACCTGCGCTTCCGCCGCCGGCCAGTTGCCGTCGAGCGCCGAGATCAGCTCGCCATTCTGCGCCTGCGGCCAGTCGGGCCTCGCCCAGGACGGGCCTTTCAGCTGCTTCTTCGCCGCGTCCTTGTCATCGGCGAGGCCTGAGAAGAACTGCCGCCATGCCGGATCGACGGAGGCAGGGTTGTTGAGAAACTTGTCGTAAAGCTGCTCGATGAACTGGGCGTTGCCGCCATAGAGGAAGGAAGTTTGCTCGAAAGCGGTCGTCAGATCTGTCTTGTTCATTTCCACCAAGAACCGGGAACCCTGTCCGGCCCTCCTCTGTGCTACATAGAACTCGTCACTTGCCTTTCAAGACATGCTTTAATGTCTTTCCGAGGGCGGCAGGCGAATCCGAAATCGCAATGCCGGCGCGCTTCATCGCTTCGATCTTCGTTTCGGCCTTGCCTTTGCCGCCCGAGATGATGGCGCCGGCATGTCCCATGCGCCGTCCGGGGGGCGCCGTGCGGCCGGCGATAAAGCCCGCCATCGGCTTCTTGATCTTCGATTTGCGGATGAATTCCGCCGCATCCTCTTCAGCCGATCCGCCGATCTCGCCGATCATGATGATCGATTCCGTTTTCGGATCGGCGAGGAACATCTCGAGCACGTCGATGAATTCGGTGCCCTTCACCGGATCGCCGCCGATGCCGACGGCGGTGGTCTGGCCGAGACCTTCCTGCGTCGTCTGGAACACCGCTTCGTAAGTGAGCGTGCCGGAGCGCGAGACGATGCCGACCGAACCCTTCTGGAAGATATTGCCCGGCATGATGCCGATCTTGCATTCGCCCGGCGTCAGGATGCCCGGGCAGTTGGGCCCGACGAGGCGCGACTTCGAGCCGGTGAGCGCCCGCTTGACCTTGACCATGTCCATCACCGGAATGCCCTCGGTGATGCAGACGATGAGCGGGATCTCCGCCTCGATCGCTTCCGAGATGGCGTCGGCCGCGAAGGCCGGCGGCACATAGATGACGGTGGCGTCCGCGCCCGTCGCGTCGCGCGCTTCGACCACCGTGTCATAGACGGGCAAGCCCACATGGGTGATGCCGCCTTTGCCCGGCGTGACACCCGCCACCATCCTGGTGCCATAGGCGATCGCCTGCTCGGTATGGAAAGTGCCGTTATTGCCGGTGATGCCCTGGCAGATGACTTTGGTATCTTTGCCGATCAGGATGGACATTAGTTGGCCTCCTTCACGGCCTTGACGATCTTCTGCGCCGCGTCGTCGAGATCGTCGGCGGGGATGACGTTGAGCTTCGAGTCGCGCAGGATCTGCTTGCCGAGCTCGACATTGGTGCCTTCGAGGCGCACCACGAGCGGCACCTTGAGGCCCACTTCCTTCACCGCCGCGACCACGCCCTCGGCGATGATGTCGCATTTCATGATGCCGCCGAAGATATTGACCAGGATGCCCTTCACCTTGGGATCGGCGGTGATGATCTTGAAGGCCGCCGCGACCTTCTCTTTCGAGGCGCCGCCGCCGACATCGAGGAAGTTGGCGGGCTCGGAGCCGTAGAGCTTGATGATGTCCATCGTCGCCATGGCTAGGCCGGCGCCGTTCACCATGCAGCCGATCGTGCCGTCGAGCGCGATATAGGAGAGATCGAATTTCGACGCTTCGATCTCCTTGGGATCCTCTTCCGTCACATCGCGCAGTTCCTTGATGTCGGGATGGCGGTCGAGCGCGTTGCTGTCGAAATTGATCTTGGCGTCGAGGCAGAGAATGTCGCCCGCCTTGGTGACGATCAGCGGGTTGATCTCGAGCAGGCTCATATCCTTCTCGACGAAGGCGCGGTGGAGCTCGGTGACGAGCTTGGCGAGCTGCTTCTGTTGCGGGCCGCCCAGAGGCAGCTTCAGCGCCTTGGCGATCGAGCGCACATGATGCGGGCAGATATTCGTCGCGGGATCGATCGAGACAGTGACGATCTTTTCCGGCGTGTCATGGGCGACCTTCTCGATGTCCATGCCGCCTTCGGTCGAGACGACGAAAGCGAGGCGCGAGGTTTCGCGGTCGACAAGGAGCGCCAGATAGAATTCCTTGTCGATGGCCGACCCTTCTTCGACATAGAGCCGCTGCACAACCTTGCCCTGGGGGCCCGTCTGATGGGTGACGAGCGTCGAGCCGAGCAGCCGCTTGGCCTCGCTCTTCACGTCGTCGATCGACTTCACCACCTTGACGCCGCCGGCCTTGCCGCGGCCGCCGGCATGGATCTGCGCCTTGACCACCCAGACCGGGCCGCCGAGCGTTTCGGCGGCCTTCACCGCTTCGTCGACCGTGAAGGCGGGGAGGCCCTTGGCCACCGGCACGCCATAGGCCTTGAGAACCTGCTTGGCCTGGTATTCGTGAATATTCATGGCGTCTTCCTCACATCGTCATCGCGGCGACCGGCCGTCATCCCGGCGAAAGCCGGGACCCATTGAATAGACTCATGCGGGCGGCGGTTGCCGCGCTTCACCGGCTCATTGGATCCCGGCTTTCGCCGGGATGACGGATTGTGTTTCCAATGAAGCTTCCGCATGTGGCTCACATCAGGCGAGATCGGGCGCGATCTTCTTGGCCGCGTCCATCAGGCCCTTCACCGCGTCGACCGACTTCTTGAAAGCGGTCTTCTCATCGCCCTCGAGCTTGATCTCGACGATGCGCTCGACGCCGTTCGAACCGATCACCACCGGCACGCCGACATAGAAATTGTCGACGCCATACTGGCCGGTGAGCTGCGCCGCACAGGGCAGCACGCGCTTCTTGTCCTTGAGATAGGACTCGGCCATCGCGATTGCCGAGGTGGCCGGCGCGTAATAGGCGGAGCCCGTCTTGAGCAGGCCGACGATCTCGGCACCGCCGTCGCGGGTGCGCTGGACGATCTGGTCGATGCGCTGCTGCGTCGTCCATTTCATCTGGACGAGATCGGGCACCGGAATGCCGGCGACGGTCGAATAGCGGGTGAGCGGCACCATCGTGTCGCCATGGCCGCCGAGCACGAAAGCGGTGACGTCCTCGACCGAGACATTGAACTCCTCGGCGAGGAAATGACGGAAGCGCGCGGAGTCGAGCACACCGGCCATGCCGACCACCTTGTTGGCGGGGAGACCTGAATATTTCTGCAGCGCCCAGACCATGACGTCGAGCGGGTTGGTGATGCAGATGACGAAGGCCTTGGGCGCGTATTTGGCGATGCCGGCGCCGACCTGCGCCATGACCTTGAGATTGATCTCGAGCAGGTCGTCGCGGCTCATGCCCGGCTTGCGCGGGACGCCGGCGGTGACGATGACGACATCGGCGCCTTCGATGGCTTCATATTTGTTGGTGCCGGTGAGCTTGGCGTCGAAGCCTTCCACCGGACCCGATTGCGCGATGTCGAGCGATTTGCCCTGCGGGAGGCCCTCGGCGATGTCGAACACCGTGATGTCGCCCAGCTCCTTCAAGGAGGCCAGATGTGCGAGAGTCCCACCGATCATGCCACCGCCGATCAGCGCAATTTTATTTCGTGCCATTTCTATTTTTCCCTGTGACGTGCAGGTCAACGCGTTACGCGCGCCTTTTTGCAGTGCGAAAGCGACGGAACCTGTACGCCCATCGCCCGACATCTTCAAGAATTCATTCGGAAATTCTTGACCAAAACGTCAAGTTTCGACGATTTTTGCACCCCACCAGGACGCCGACTGCATTTCCTGGAGCCGCGAAATGGTGCGCAGGAATTCCTGCGCATGGTGACCTTCGCTATAGAGCGCTTCCGGCGCCGCGGCGGCCGAGGCCACGAGCCTCACATGCGCGTCATAGAGCGTGTCGATGAGCAGGATGAAGCGCTTCGAGGGGTTGCGGTGGCGGGGGGTCAGCAGCGGAATATGCTCGATGAACAGAGTGCGGAAAGTCTGCGCCAGCGCCAGATAGTCCGGCGGCCCGAGCGGCGCCTCGCAGAGATCGGCGAATGTGAAGCGCGCCGCGCCATGCGCCGCCTGCGGCACCGCGAGCTTGCGGCCGAGCACGTCGAGGGTCGTGGCGTCTCCCCTTTCGGTGTCGGTGAGCTTCACCCAGAGCTGCTGCAGCCTGCGGTCGGCATCGGGTCCGAGAGGATGAATGAAGGTCTCATGGCCCCTGACGCGGCCGAGCCGGTAATCCGTCGGGCTGTCGAGCGTCACCACGTCGAGCTTCTCTTCCATGAGCTTGATGAAGGGCAGGAAGAGCTGCCGGTTGAGCCCGTCCTTGTAGAGGTCGGCGGGTTTGAGATTGGAGGTCGTCACCACCACGCTGCCGCGTGCGAGGAGAATGTCGAACAGGCGGCCGACGATCATCGCATCGGCGATGTCGGCGATCTGCATTTCATCGAGACAGAGGAGCCGCGCCTCCGCCGCCACCGCATTGGCGACCGTCAGCAGCGGATCCTTGGCGCCGCGCCGCGCTTCATGAAGGCGCGCATGGATGTCCTGCATGAAGGCATGGAAATGCGTGCGCCGCTTGGGCTCGATCCCGGCATGGGCGCAGAACAGATCCATCAGCATCGTCTTGCCGCGTCCGACTTCGCCTTGAATATAGAGGCCTTTTGGCGCCGGACCGGTCTTGGCGCCGACCAGCCGCGCGAAAAACCCGGCGGGCTTCGGCGTATAGTCCGCGAGCGCCTCGGCCAGTCGGTCGAGCCTGCGCGCGACGGCGCTCTGCGCCTCGTCGGGCTTCAATTCGCCGGTCTCGATCTTGTCCTGATAATCCGCCCAGAACCCCATGCCGCCTTATGGCGCGGGGCGTCGCATTGCGCAACCGTCAGCCTCAGCTGGACGGGCCCAGCGCCACGGTGGGCTTCTCGTCCCAGGCTTCGCCATCGGCGAGGACGCAGCTGACGCCCTGCTCATTGGTGACGACCATCGTCCAGGTGCCTTTCGGCGAGACATAGATTTCCATCATCGCCTTTTCATTGATGAGGCCGAGGGCGCGCTGGCTCTCCTGATATTTTGCGGCCAGCACCTTGACCACTTCGGTGCGCGGTGCACATTGGCTTTGCGCATCGGCGCCGGAAATGGTGAGCATGCCGACAGCCAGGCCGGACATTAATCCGATCAGCTTTCGCATTTCTGTTCTCCGCTCGTCGGCCCCCACCCATGCTGGACCTGCTGACCAATGCGCCGTAAGGCACGATGGTTCCGCTTTTTCCGCTTCGCTCTGACAGCCGGGAACCATTTCCCTCTCCCGACATCTAAGGATAAAAGAGGATGCTCATGCCGCAGCCACATCAAGGCGTTGCCGCGCCGGAAGACATGGAATTGGCCCGCCGGGCGCTCGCCCGCGAGGCGGAGGCCTTCCGGGCCATCATGCGCCGGCACAATCAGAAGCTCTACCGCCTTGCCCGCAGCATCATCCGCAATGACAGCGAGGCCGAGGACATCGTCCAGGAAACCTATGTGACGGCCTTCGCCAACCTGCAGTCCTTCCGCGGCGAAGCGAGCCTCGCGACCTGGCTCTCGCGCATCGCCATCAACGAGGCGCTGGGCCGCCTGCGCACACGCCGGCGCGCCGCCACCGTGATGATGGACGCCCCGGCCAATGACGCGCAGATCATTCCCTTCCCCCTCAATGCCGGCACCGACGACCCGGAACGAACCATGGCACAGAGACAGATCCTGGCGCTGGTGGAACAGGCCACCGACGCGCTGCCCGATGTCTATCGCACCGTCTTCGTGGCGCGGGTCATCGAAGGCCTGAGCCTGGAGGAGACATCCGAGCTTCTCGGCATCAAGCCGCAGACGGTGAAGACGCGGCTGCATCGCGCCCGCGTCCTGGTGCGCCGCGCGCTGGATGAAAAGATCGGGCCCCTGCTGCTCGACGCCTTTCCTTTCGCCGGCCGGCGCTGCGAAAGACTGACCGTTTCCGTCATGAAACGCCTGGGCTTTTCCGACTGAGCCGGGAGCCCGGCCGGGAACCTTTTTCCCGCACCGGCATCCAATGAGCGTCACCTACAGTGAAGGAGAAGCTCATGCGTGTAAAACTGAACGCGGCGATCGCCGCCCTCGGCCTTGCCGGCTCATTGTCCCTCGCCTCCGCCGCCGACAGACCGAGCGATCCGCAGATCGCCCATATCGCCTATACGGCGGGCGTCATCGACGTCGAGGCGGCGAAGCAGGCGCTCGCCAAATCCAAGAACAAGGACGTCGTCGCCTTCGCCGAAAGCATGCTGCGCGATCATGAGGCGGTCAACAAGCAGGCGCTCGACCTGGTGAAGAAGCTCAATGTCACGCCCGAGGACAATGCCACCAGCCAGGCGCTGTCCAAGGACGCCGCGGCGGAACGCGAGAAGCTGTCGGGTCTCGAGGGCGCCGCCTTCGACAAGGCCTATGTCGACAATGAAGTGGCCTATCACAAGCAAGTCAATGGCGCGCTCGCGACCCTGCTCATCCCCTCGGCGCAGAATTCCGAACTGAAAAGCCTGCTGGAGACCGGCCTCAAGCTGTTCCAGGGCCATCAGCAGCATGCCGAGCATGTCGCGGCGGCGTTGAAGTAGCGACGATGCGATATCGTCTTTCCATGATCACCGTGCCGGCGCTGCTGCTCAGCGCCGGCATGGCCCACGCCGCCACCATCGAGGTGACGGTCGAGAAAATGACATTCTCGCCCGCCGAGATCGAAGCGAAGGTCGGCGACACGATCGAATGGGTGAACAAGGATGCCTTCGTCCACACGGCGACGGTGCAAGGAGGCTTCGACATCATGCTGCCGGTGAAGCAGTCCGGCAGTGTCGTCGTCGACAAGGCCGGCACGCTCGACTACTTCTGCCGCTTCCATCCCAATATGAAGGGCCGCATCACCGTCGCGCCGTGAGGTCCGGGATCACTTCCCGCGCCAGGCTCAGATCCGCTTGCGGCGTGATAGCCGTCGCGCATTGGCGCGCAGGCGCCTTTCGCCGGGTCGTGCCGCGGCATTGACGAGCCGAGCCGTCGCCGCGGGGCCTGAGATCCTGGCGCCGGCGGCGAGCTTCATCCAGGTGGCGAGCGCCGAGAGCGCCGCGGCATTGAGGCCTTCCGCCACCGCCATCTGTTTCTCGGCGATCATCCGCACCGCCTCGGCGCGCCGTCCGGGCGTCGGCGAGAACGCCATCGCCCACAGCATCGGCAGCCTGAAGCTCAGGACCTGGGCGGCGGCGATCGCGTTCTCGATCTCCTTCATGATCAGCGCATCGTCGGGATGGAGAACTGCGCGCCTTCCTTGATGCCGGACGGCCAGCGCGACGTCACCGTCTTGGTGCGCGTATAAAAGCGCACCGCATCGGGCCCATGCTGGTTGAGATCGCCGAAGGCCGAGCGCTTCCAGCCGCCGAAAGTGTGATAGGCGAGCGGCACCGGGATCGGCACATTGATGCCGATCATGCCGACCTGGACGCGCGAGGCGAAGTCACGCGCCGCATCGCCGTCGCGCGTGAAGATGGCGACGCCATTGCCATATTCATGGTCATTGGCGAGACTCAGGCCTTCCTCATAGGTTTTGGCGCGCAGCACCGACAGGACGGGACCGAAGATCTCTTCCTTATAGATGCGCATGTCCTTGGTGACATTGTCGAACAGCGAGCCGCCGAGGAAGAAGCCGTTTTCATAGCCCTGCATCTTGAAGCCGCGGCCGTCGACTTTGAGCTTGGCGCCTTCCTTGACGCCGAGATCGATATAGGAACGCACTTTCTCGAGATGCGCCTTGGTGACGAGGGGGCCATAGTCGGCTTCGCGGTCGGTGGAGAGGCCGACCTTCAGCTTCTCGACGCGCGGAATGAGTTTTTCCACCAGCGCATCGGCGGTCGCCTCGCCCACCGGCACGGCGACCGAAATCGCCATGCAGCGCTCGCCCGCCGAGCCATAGCCGGCGCCGATCAGCGCATCGACCGCCTTGTCCATGTCGGCATCGGGCATCACGATCATATGGTTCTTGGCGCCGCCGAAGCACTGCACGCGCTTGCCGTGCGCGGTGCCGCGCGAATAGACATATTCGGCGATCGGCGTCGAGCCGACGAAGCCGACGGCGCCGATATCGGGATCGTCCAGCACCGCATCGACCGCTTCCTTGTCGCCATTGACGACATTGAGGATGCCGGGCGGCAGGCCCGCTTCGATGAAAAGCTCGGCCAGGCGCATCGGGCAGGACGGATCGCGCTCCGAGGGTTTCAGGATGAAGGCATTGCCGCAGGCGATCGCGGGGGCCGCCTTCCACAAGGGAATCATCGCCGGAAAATTGAAGGGCGTGATGCCGGCGGCAATGCCGATCGGCTGGCGCATCGAATACATGTCGATGCCGGGACCGGCGCCGTCGGTGAAGTCGCCCTTGAGGAGATGCGGAATGCCGGTGCAGAACTCCGCCACTTCGAGGCCGCGCTGCAGATCGCCCAGAGCGTCGGGAATGGTCTTGCCGTGCTCCATGGAGATCAGGAGCGCCAGCTCCTCGCGATGGGCGTTGGCGAGCTCGAGAAATTTCATCATCACGCGGGCGCGCACCTGCGGGTTCTTCGCCGCCCATTCGGGCTGCGCCGCCTTGGCATTGGCGACCGCGGCGCGCACCTCGGCTTGCGAGGCGAGCGCCACCTTGGCCTGCAGCTCACCCGTATTGGGGTTGAAGATGTCGCCGAAACGGCCCGATTTTCCCTCGACGCGCTTACCGCCGATGAAATGTCCGATGGTCTTGGTCATGAAATCCTCCGCATGGCGTTGTCGGCGCCTCTATAGACACCTCGTCATTCCGGAACATGCGCCAAAATGCCGTTCGGATCAGCCCTGCATTGCCGGAATTTCTATCATGCACTGCACAAAAAATCTCCTTGATTTTGATGCAACGCAGCATAACTTTTGTCATGTCTGGGATGGACAGTCCAGGTCGGAATCACCTCGTGAGACCGGACTTATCTGTTATGAGCAAGAGTTTACGCAAGTTGTGGATCGGCGATCTGGGAGCCTTGCGGGCGCATCTGAAGCGCCTGGACCCGGAAGCCCGGCGGCTTCGCTTCGGCGGCGTCACCACCGACGACTTCATCGACGCCTATGTCGATACCGCCTTCCGGCTGGATGCGACCATCTTCGGCGTCTTCTTCGACGGCGAGATCCGCGCTTCGGCCGAATTGCGCGGCATTTTCGGCGGCGCGGCGCCTGACGCCGAGGCCGCTTTCGCGGTCGAGGCGGACTGGCAGGACCAGGGTCTCGGCAGCGAGCTGATGGACCGCATCCTCACCGCCGCCCAGAATCGCGGCGTGGCGCGCCTCCATATGATCTGCCTCAGCGAGAATGCCCGCATGCGCCACATCGCCGGCAAGTTCGGCGCCCGCCTCTCCTTCGCGGAAGGTGAAGTCACCGGCGAGGTCACGCCGCCCGGCCCGACGCCCGCCTCGCTGCTCGACGAATTCGTCCATGACGCGCAGGGCTTCGTCACCGCGGTGTTCGACTGGCGGCGCTGATGATGGCGCAGGTCTATTGGCAAGTCGCGCGTCCGGCCGCTCCCGAGCAGGAGCGCACGCGGCCGCGCTGGACCGGTCGCGGGCCATGTTCCGATTTCATCCTGTCGGATCGGGAATGCCGATGCCCGGCACCCACACATAACCTTCATGATCGAGGATGACGCATTCGCGCAAGCCATGCGGCTTGTCGATCGATCCCGCCAGCACGGTGAAGCCCTGGGCGCGCGCCCGGGCTTCCGCCTCATCCGGTGAAAGCCCATAGATCCTGAGCTCGACGCCGGCGCCGCGCCCTTCGAGGCCTTCGACCAGACCGCGCACCACATTGCCGCGATAGGTGTTGTCGTGATGCAGCATCCACACGCTGTCGCCGAAGCGGATGGCGGCGAAATCGGCATTGGCATGGAGGATGACGGCGCCGAGCACGTCCCTGGCGAAACGCACGCCTTCGCCGACATCGCGCATCAGGAGATTGACGCCGAGTCCCGGCCGGAAGGAGCGGCCGAGCTCCGGCGCCGGCATGAAGTCTTTCGTCTCAGCCATGGATCACGCGCGTTTGAGAACGAGCTCCTGCCGGCGCTCCTCGTCCCACAATAATGTGCAGGGGCCGATATCGTCGGGGCTCTTGACCCCGGCGCGGCGCATGGCGAGCAGGAACAGCACCGCCGCGTCGCTCACCACATCGGTGAGGTCGGCCGAGCTGATATTGTCGTCGAGCACATGGGCGAGCCGCGTGCCCGCCAGCCGGCTCATATCGGCCAGCGCCGTCGCCGGCAGATGCACCGCTGTCTCCCAGCTTTCGGCGAGATCGCCCTTGGCGATCTCGGCGAGCAGTCGGTCGTCGATCATCAAAGGCAGATTGCCGCGCGCCCGGATGGCCCGCACCTCGTGGTCGGGACTATCCTTGGCCGGACAGGTCAAGGTGAAAGCCGGAGCTTCCGGCGCAGCGTTGGACGGCATGGCACGGCACTTTCCTGGATGTCCGCTCCAGTCTGCGCCCCTGTTCTTGCCAAGCCGTTAACCATCTGGCGGCTCGCGATAACTCAGGCAGCCGGTCCCCAGACCCGCCCCGAACGCGGCGTGTCGATTTGATAGTCGGTTGCGTGTGCGGAAAAGAAATCGCGCCCGAATCGGTAGGCGGTCGCCACAGGATCATGCGGGTCGCGCGCGACCTCGCCACGCGAATTGCCATAGCCATGGACGACACCGACGAAAGTCGAGCGGGTGTAGCGGCTGAATTCCTGGATCTGGCTTACGATTCCCGTCGAGATGGCCGGAAACGTCTCTTCCGAGCTCAGCACCAGTCCGATGCGCTTATTCAGCATCCGCGTGACCACCGAGGAGGATTGCGGATACGACGCGGCGACATAACAGAACATCCGGTCGAAGAACGCCTTGAGCTGAGCCGACATGCCGTACCAGTAGATCGGACTCGCCGCGATGAAACCTTGCGCCGGCAGATAGCTCTCGAAGAAGGCGGTGGCGAAGCCGTCCCCGATCGAGCAGCTGCCATCGGCGCGCCGGCAGGCGCGGCAGTCCTTCAGAAAATCGGTGAGGACCTCATCGGCGGTGAGGAAGTCGTATTCATGGCCGGAATCACGCACCCCCTCGGCAACGGCGCGGGCCAGGGTGGCGGAATTGCCGGTCCGGCGCGGACTGGAGCTCAATATCATCGCTTTCATCGGAGGTCTTATCCCGTTTCACGGAGGATGGCGCCCCCTCCGGTTTGTTTGTTCACAGCGTCTTCGATCCCGAATGCTCGACGCCCGACGCACCGGCACGAAATCCGGCATGACTACGGCACGATGATGCTGATCCCGGTGCCGGCGAAACTGTCCATCGCCATGAGCGCCGCCGGCGCCTCGGCGAGCCGGAGCGTCTTGCCGAGCAGCTTCTGCGGCCGGAGCTTGCCGGCGCGGATCATCTCCATCATCGCCGGATAGCGATGCGCCTGCATGCCGTGGCTGCCGCGGATCTCGATCTCATGGGCGATCACCTTGTCCATCGGAATCTGCGGCCTGGCATGATCGGCGAGCATCAGGCCGACCTGCAGATGGCGGCCGCGCCGGCGCAGGCACGCAATCGAGTTGAAGCAGGTGACGGGCGAGCCCAGCGCATCCATCGAGACATGGGCGCCGCCCTGCGTCAGCGCGCGGATCGCCGCCGCGACATCGGGCGTCTTGGCTGCATCGACGCCGGCAACGGCGCCGCATGCCTGAGCCAGGGCCAGCTTCTCGGCCGACAGATCGACGGCGACGACATTGGCGCCCATGGCGCTGGCGATCATGATGGCGGACAGGCCGACGCCGCCGGCGCCATGCACCGCCACCCATTCGCCGGGCGCCACGCGGCCCTGGTCGACGACGGCGCGGAAGGAGGTGACGAACCGGCAGCCGAGGCTGGCGGCGGTGGCGAAATCGAGCTCGTCGGGAAGCCGGACCAGATTGATGTCGGCATAGTCGATGGCGACATATTGGGCGAAGGAGCCCCAGGCGGTGAAGCCCGGCTGGAACTGCTTTTCGCAGACCTGCTGATTGCCGCTGGCGCATTCGGGACAGGTGCCGCAGCCGCCGACGAAAGGCACGGTGACGCGGTCGCCTTGCCGCCAGCGCCGCACATCCTTGCCGGCGCCCACGATGATCCCGGCGAGCTCATGGCCCGGCACATGCGGCAGGACGATATCGGGATCATGCCCCATCCAGCCATGCCAGTCGCTGCGGCACAGGCCGGTCGCCTCGACCTTGACCACCACGCTCTGCGGGCCGGGGGTGGGATCGGGCAGGTCGGCGAGAACGGGCGGCTGCCCGAAGGCTTCGTAATAGACGGCTTTCATGAACAGGCTACTAGCCTGGATGAACGAGGTCGTCGAGCACCACGCCGCGATAGGGCTTCACCGCCTTGAGCACGATATAGGAGCTCAGATTTCCCACTTTGGGACCGAGCCGTAGAAGCTCGTCCGACAGCATCTGATAGGAGCCGATGTCGGGACAGATGAAACGCACCAGGTAATCGATGGTGCCCGAGACCTTGGTGCATTCGACGACATAGCGCATGTCGGCGACCATCTTCTCGAAATCGTTGAAATCCTCGAGCCCGTGGCTGTTCAAGGTGACGGCGGCGATGACGTCGACATGGCGGCACACTTTATTGATGTCGATCTGCGCCTGGTACATCGCGATGATGCCGGCCCGCTCCAGTCTTTTGACGCGCTGCAGGCAGGGGCTGGGCGACAGGCCGACCGCATCGGCCAGCTCCTGGTTGGTGATGCGGGCATCGGTCTGCAGCTTGGCCAGAATCTTGAGGTCGAGATGGTCGAGCCTCACGGATGCGTCGCTGTCTTTCATGGTCACCCTCCCGCCGGCGCCATTTGACACCGAAGGGCGGATGCTGTCGAGTGGGACAGCAGAAACCGCTTTGCGGGGGACACATGCCGATAGCTTCGCTTGTCCCTGCCCTCAACTACGGCAGCACATTCCGGCCGTTTCGCGCTAAAAGCGCGGTCAAAAGAAGCGCGTGTCTGCGCCATCCTAAACAGAGATCCGGCCGCCGCCATGGCGCGGGACCGGGTGCCGTCGACGGGAATCGGGAGGAACGCTTATGTCAGAACAGCAAACGCTGAGCCTTCGCCTGCTGCGCAAGAAGCCGGTCGAGAAGCTCATCAGCGAAACGCAAGGGGCCGATCCGGAGCATGGCCATCTCGGCCGGTCGATCACCCTCTTCCAGCTCATCATGTTCGGTGTCGGCGCCACCATCGGCACCGGTATCTTCTTCGTCCTTTCGGAAACCGTGCCGACCGCCGGGCCGGGCGTCATCATCTCCTTCCTCATGGCGGGCGTCGTCGCCGGCCTGACCGCGCTCTGCTACGCCGAAATGGCCTCGATGATCCCGGTCTCGGGCTCGTCCTATTCCTATGCCTATGCGACCCTGGGCGAGATCGTCGCCTATTTCGTCGGCGCCTGCCTCGTCCTCGAATATGGCATCTCCGCCTCGGCCGTCGCCATCGGCTGGAGCGGCTATCTCAACAAGCTGTTCGAAATCGTCTTCGGCTCCGGGCTTCCGGCGGCATTGTCTTCGGCTCCTCTGATCGCCGACAACCACCGGCTCGCGGTGGGCGGCGACGGCTATATCAATCTGCCGGCCGCCATCCTGGTCTTTCTATGCTGCCTGATGCTCATCCGCGGCGCCAGAGAGTCGGCCAAGGCCAACGCCATCATGGTGCTGATCAAGATCGGCGTTCTCATCCTCTTCATCGCCATCGCCGTCACCGGCTTCTCATCCGCCAATTTCCAGCCCTTCGCGCCGGCGGGCTTCGCCGGCATCAGCGCCGCCGCCGGCACCATCTTCTTCACCTATGTCGGCCTCGACGCGGTCTCGACCGCCGGTGAGGAGGTGGAGAACCCGAAACGCAACCTGCCGCTCGCCATCATCGCGGCGCTCATCATCGTGACCTCGCTTTATGTGCTGACCGCGGTGACGGCGCTGGGCGTGCAGCCGGCCGCCGCCTTCGAGGGCCAGGAAGCGGGCCTCGCCACCATCCTGCAGAATCTCACCGGCTCGAACTGGCCGGCGCTGGTTCTCGCCGTGGGCGCGGTGATCTCGGTATTCAGCGTGACGCTGGTGGTGATCTACGGCCAGACCCGCATCCTCTTCGCCATGTCGCGCGACGGGCTGATCCCCGAGCTTTTCCACCGGGTCAATCCGCGCACGCTGTCGCCGGTCGCCAACACCATCGCCGTGGCGCTGTTCGTCGGCGCCATCGCCGCCTTCATCCCGAACGACATATTGTGGGATCTGACCAGCCTCGGCACGCTCACCGCCTTCATCGTCGTCTCGGCCGGCGTCATGATCCTGCGCCATACCAAGCCCGACATGCCGCGCGGCTTCAAGGTGCCGCTCTATCCGGTGCTGCCCATCCTCAGCATCCTGTCCTCGCTCTATCTGATCTCCAGCCTCAAGGTGCAGGTCTATGAGCTGTTCGGCGTGTGGCTGTTTCTCGCGGTGCTCTTCTATTTCTTCTACAGCATGAAGAAGTCCCGGCTCGAGCCCAAGGCTCGCATCACCAAGTCGTAGAGCGCGGAGGGTGCCATGAAATATCTGGTTGCCTATTCGGCCGATCGCGGCGGGCAGGAAGCGCTCTCGCTCGGCATGATGCTGTCGCGGCGCGACAAGGCGAAGCTCGTCGTCTGCCTCATATTGCCCAAGACCTGGGGTTATCCCTCGATGGCCCGGGTCGATGCGGAATATGCGGCTTTCCTCGACAAGCATGCGCAAAAGACGATGGACAAGGCGAAAGCCTATGTCGGCGATCAGTTGCCGGCGCAGTTCATCACCCGGAGCCACAATTCGGCCGAGGAAGGCCTGATCGCCACCGCCGAGGAACTCGGCGCCGACATCATCGTGCTCGGCTCGCCGCGCAGCGTCAATTCCGGCAAGTTCCTGGAAGGCAGCGTCACCCGCAATCTGCTGCATCTGTCGAAGCTGCCGGTGGCGCTGGCGCCGCGCGGCTTTGACGCCGGTCCCAAACTGGTGCCGACGCGGCTGACCTGCGCCTTTGCGGCGACACGCAAATCCAAGGCGACCGTCGACTATTGCGTCAACTTCAGCCGCAAATACCAGGTGCCGCTGCGCCTCGCCACCTTCGTGGTGCGCGACAAGCAGATGTATCCCACGGGCGCCGGCTACCGAAGCGAAAATCTCGTCGCCAATCAATGGAAGAGCCAGGCGACCATGGCGCAGAAGGCGCTGCTCGCGGGATTGCAGACCGACATTCCGGTCAAGACACAGATCGGCGACGGCGCCAGCTGGAAGGAAGCACTTTCGTCCATCGGGTGGAAACCGGGCGAGCTGCTGGTGATCGGCTCGGGCCGCTTCGGCCCCCTGGCGCAGGTCTTTCTCGGCTCCAATGGCAGCCGCATCATCCGCAACGCCACGGTGCCGATGATCGTCGTGCCGCGCACCGCCGAATTCCATGATGACGAATGAGATGGTCTTCCGCCGCGAACCTCAGTAGTGCTGCGGCGCCTGACATCCAAGGAGAACTAACGTGCCCACCTGTGGTGAATTCCTCGTCAAGATCCTCGAAGCCTATGGCGTCGACACGATTTTCGGTATCCCCGGCGTCCATACCGTCGAGCTGTATCGCGGCCTGCCGCAGACGCGCATCCGTCATGTGACGCCGCGCCATGAGCAGGGCGCCGGCTTCATGGCCGACGGCTATGCGCGCGCCTCGGGCAAGCCCGGCGTGTGCTTCATCATCACCGGCCCCGGCATGACCAACATCGCCACTGCCATGGGCCAGGCCTATGCCGATTCGGTCCCGATGCTGGTGATCTCGAGCGTCAATGACCGCACACATCTCGGCATGGCGCAGGGCCGCCTGCATGAGCTTCCCTCGCAGCGCAATCTCATCGCCGGCGTGTCGGCCTTCAGCCACACGGTGCTCGACCCCAAGCAGCTGCCGGAAGTGCTCGCCCGCGCTTTCGCGGTCTTCTCGGGATCCAGACCGCGTCCCGTCCATATCGAAATCCCGCTCGACGTCATCACCGCCCGCATGAGCGGCAAGGCCAGGGCCTGGCCGCTGCCGTCGCGGCCCGCCGCCGAACCGCGGCTGATCGCCGCCGCGGCAAAGCTCCTGAAGAACGCCAGGACGCCGCTGATCATCGCCGGCGGCGGTGCGGCCGACGCGGCACAGGACATCCGGAAGCTCGCCGAGACGCTCGACGCGCCGGTCTTCACCACGATCAACGGCAAGGGCATCCTGCCGCCCGGCCATAAACTGGCGCTCGCCGGCAATCTCGGCATGGATGCGGCGCAGGCCGAGCTCGCGGCGAGCGACGTCGTCCTCGCCATCGGCACCGAATTCGGCGAAACCGAGATGTATCCGGCGGCTCGTCCCGTCGAGATCGCGGGCAAGCTCATCCGCATCGACATCGATCCCCTGCAGCTCGTCAACCAGCTGCCCGCCGATATCGCCATCACCGCCGACAGCGCCCTGGCGGTCGCGGCGCTGAATGAAGCAGTCGGCTCGACCGTCCAGTCACGCAAGGGCGCCGAGCGCGCCGCCGCCACGCGCAAGAAGATCACCGGCAAATTGTGGCCCGCCTGCAAGACGCATGGCCGCCTGCTCGAGGTGATCGGCAAGGCGCTGCCGGATGTGGTCATCGCCGGCGATCAGACCGAACCGGTCTATGCCTCGAACCAGACCTATGAGGCGCCGAAGCCCCGTTCCTACTTCAATTCGAGCACCGGCTACGGCACGCTGGGTTATGGCCTGCCGGCCGCGATCGGCGCCAAGCTCGGCCAGCCGGACCGTCCCTCCGTCTGCCTCATCGGCGATGGCGGCCTGCAATTCTCGTTCCCTGAGCTCGCTTCCGCCGTCGAGGCGCAGGTGCCGCTTGCGGTGGTGATCTGGAACAACACCGGCTATGGCGAGATCAAGGCCTATATGATGGAGCGCCAGATTCCCGAGATCGGCGTCGACATCTACACGCCGGATTTCGTCACCATCGCCTCGGGGCTGGGCTGCAAGGCGGTCCGTCCCGCCAATATCGCGGCGCTCCACAAGGAGCTCGTCCAGTCCGCCAAGCGCAAGGTGCCGACCATCATCGAAATCCGCGCCGGCGACAGCCTCGCCCGCGAACTGGCCAAGTGATGCAGGACAGGCTCTATATCGACGGCAAGTGGCGTGCCCCCGCGAAAGGGGGCAGGCTGCCTGTCTATAATCCTTATACCGAGCAGGTCATCCACCATGTCGCGGCGGGAAGCCCGGAAGACGTCGATCTCGCGGTGGCGGCGGCGGCGAGGGCCTTTCCGGCCTGGCGCCGCACCTCCGGCGCCGTACGCGGGCAATTCCTGCGCGCCATTGCCGAGAAGGTGCGCCAGCGCAAGGACGAGCTCGCAAGGCTCTCCTCGCTCAACAACGGCAAGCCGCTCGCCGAGGCGCTCATCGACATGCAGGATGTCGCGTCCTCCTTCGATTATTATGGCGGGCTCGCCGCCGATCTCGACCGCGAGCAGGACTCTGCCGTTCCGGTGCCGGACGGCGCCTTCCGGGCGAGCCTCAGACGTGAGCCGGTCGGTGTTGCCGGCCTGATCGTGCCGTGGAATTTCCCGATGGTGACGACCTCGTGGAAAGTGGCGCCGGCGCTCGCCGCCGGCTGCACCGCGGTGCTGAAGCCGTCCGAGGTGACGCCCCTCGTCGAGCTCGAACTCGGTGTCATCGCCGACGAGATCGGCCTGCCCAAGGGCGTGCTCAATCTCGTCACCGGGCTCGGACCCGATGTCGGCGCCCCGCTCACCACCCACAAGGACGTCGCCAAGATCTCCTTCACCGGCAGCAATGTCGTGGGCGCGCGCGTGATGGCGGCGGCCGCGGCCGGCCCCAAGGCGGTGAGCCTCGAGCTCGGCGGCAAGTCGCCGATCGTCGTCTTCGCCGATGCCGATCTCGACATCGCGACCGAATGCGTGGTGAACGGCATCTTCTTCAATGCCGGGCAGATGTGCTCGGCGACGTCGCGGCTTCTGGTCGAGAAATCGATCGCGCCGAAACTGATGGAGCGTGTTATCGCCGCGGCCCGGGCGCTCAAGGCCGGCGACCCGCTCGATCCCGCGACGACGCTCGGACCGCTCACCACCAGGGCCCAATATGACAAGGTCCTGTCCTATATCGAAAAGGGCAAGGCCGAGAAGCTCGATCTGATCCTGGGCGGCGACAGGCCGGAAGGGCTCGGGACCGGCTGGTTCATCGCGCCGACGATATTCGGCGATGTCCCGGTTTCGAGCCCTCTCTGGCGTGAGGAGATTTTCGGACCTGTCCTGTGCGTGCGGACCTTCACCAGCGAAGAGGAAGCGGTAGCGCTCGCCAATGACAGCGACTTCGGCCTGGTGGCGACGGTGATCAGCAAGGATGCGGCAAAAGCGGAGCGCGTCGCCGACGCGATCGACACCGGCCTCGTCTGGATCAACAGCCCTCAGGTCATCTTCGTCGAGACCTCCTGGGGCGGCTTCAAGGCCAGCGGCATCGGCCGCGAGCTCGGTCCCTGGGGCCTCGATGCCTATCTCGAAGTCAAGCACAAAGCGCGTCGGATAAGTTCAACGGTTTAACAGGGGAAAGCGATGCAGACGGTCAGGAACGTTTCGGATTTGCGCAATGTCATGCATCGCAACGAGCAGCCGATCTATTTCATCTCGGCCACCAACTTCAACCTGCTCGGCATCGACCAGTGGGTGCGCAATCTCAAATTCATCTCCTATATCGATTGCTTCGACGGCCGCCATCCCAATGTCTTCGTGCCCTCCAAGGCGCCGCATGACGAATTCGAGTCGATCGAGGACATCAACAACCACATGCTCCAGCACAAGGATGTGATCGACCACGTGAAGAAGCGCGGCGGCAAGCCGGCGGCCACCTTCCTGATGTTCGACGAGGAGACGGAAGGCCTGTGCGGCGAGCTCGGCATCGATGTGTGGTTTCCCGAAGCGAGGCTCCGCTCGCGCTGCGACAACAAGATGGAGACGGTCCGCATCGGCAACAAGGCGGGCGTCGCCTCGGTGCCGAACACGCTGGCACGCGCCACGAGCTATGACGAGCTGATCAAGGCGGCCGACAAGGCGAAGATCGGCCGCGACCTCGTGGTGCAGAGCGCCTTCGGCGATTCCGGCCACACCACCTTCTTCATCGCCAATGAGCAGGACTTCGCCCGCCACGCGAAGGACATCACCGGCGAGAAGGAAGTGAAGATCATGAAGCGCATCAAATGCCGCGGCGCCACGATGGAGGCCTGCGCCACGAGGTCCGGCACTCTGGTCGGCCCGCTCCTGACCGAGGTGGTCGGCCGCAAGGAGCTGACGCCCTACAAGGGTGGCTGGTGCGGCAACGAGATTTTCCCCGGCGCCTTCAGCGAAAAGGTGCGCAACAGGGCGCGCGACATGGCGTTCCGTTTCGGCAACCGGCTGATCAAGGAAGGCTATCGCGGCTATTTCGATCTCGACTTCCTGATCGACGAGACCGATGGCGAGGTCTATCTGGGCGAGCTCAATCCGCGCATCTGCGGCGCTTCCTCGATGACCAATCACGCCGCCTTCGCCTATGCCGACGCGCCGCTCTTCCTGTTCCATCTCCTCGAATTCTCCGGCCTCAAATACAGGATCGACGTCGAGGAGCTGAATGAGCGCTGGGCGAAGAAGGAGTTCATCGATTCCTGGTCGCAGCTCGTCATCAAATCGACCGACGATATCGTCGATATCGTGACCCATGCGCCGCCGACCGGCGTCTATCGCATGGCGAGCGACGGCTCGGTGTCCTATGACCGTTTCGACTATAACCGCCAGGCGATCGAATCAGAGCGCGAGGCCTTCTTCCTGCGCATCACCGGCCCGGGCGATTATCGCTATGAAGGCGCGGATCTCGGCATATTGATCACCCGCGGCCGGGTGATGAGCGACGATTTCGACCTCAATGACCGGGCCCGCGACTGGATCAAGGGCATCAAGAAGCTCTATGCGGCGAAGCCTTTGAGCGAGGTGCAGCGCGAGGAAGCCCCGGCGCCGGGGTCGTTCAAGATACTGTAAGTTACGCTCATGCTGAGGTGCAGCGAGCCTCGCAGCATCCCTCAGGATAGAGTGAGTGAGGATAGTGGGATGAACCTCGTCTTCGAAGCGATCGCGGAAGACCAGCCGGGGCCAAAATGGCGGGCGATCTATGACCGCCATTGGCATGCCTATAGCCGCTGGTTCATGCGCGACGGCATGAAGGCGCGCCCGACCTACCTGGCGAGCCTGCGCGCGCTGCGCCAGCATATGCCTGAGCTGCTGCCCGCTTATGAGCGCATCGCCGAGACTGCGGGCGGCGGCGATCTCGAGGCCCGCTTCCTGTCGATGTGGTGCCCGCCCATGTATGTCGGCGGCTGCTCGCAGGCCGCCAGCGCCGGAAGCGCGCCGGCCCTCTTGCGCAATTACGACTACAGTCCCGAGCTACTCGAAGGCACCTGGCTCGCCTCGCGCCTCAATGGCCGCCGCGTCCTGGCGGTGGTCGACTGCCTGTGGGGCGTGCTCGACGGCATCAATGAGGACGGGCTCGCCATGTCGCTCGCTTTCGGCGGCCGCACCGCCGTCGGCGACGGTTTCGGCATCCCGATCGTCATGCGTTACGTGCTCGAATTCGCCTCCACCGTCGCCGAAGCGGTGAAGATCCTCGACCGCGTGCCGGTCCACATGTCCTATTCGGTGGCGGTGCTCGACCGCAAGGGCCGCCATGCCACCGTCTTCGTGGCGCCGGACCGGCCGACTGAGGTGGTCGACCGGCGGGTCAGCACCAATCACCAGCATGAGATCGAATGGCCGCGCCATGCCGCCGCCACCCGCTCGGCGGAGCGCGCCGAAAGCCTCGAGCAGGTGATGGTGGATCAGCCCGACGCGGAGGAGCTGCTCAAGGCCTTCCTGCGCCCGCCGGTTTTCCAGACCGCCTATGGCCGCGGCTATGGTACGCTCTATACGGCGCTCTACCGGCCCGAGGACGCTGCCGCCACGCTCGTCTGGCCGGGCGCGCGCTGGCAGCAGTCCTGCGCCTCGTTCGAGGAAGGTTCGCGCAGCATCCGCTTCGCCGAGGGCAACGCGCCACCCCGCGCGCGGCCGCCCAAAGGCCCGGCCATCAGGGGAGGCATCCTATGAAAGTGCTGGTGCTCGGCGGCGGCGTTGTCGGTGTGGCCGCCGCTTATTATCTCGGCCGCGACGGTCACGAGGTCGAGATCATCGAGCGCAATGAGCGGCTGGCGAATGAGACGAGCTACGGCAATGCCGGCCTCGTCTCGCCCGGCGATTCCTATGCCTGGGCATCGCCCTCGGCGCTTGCCGTCTTCATCAAGTCGCTCTACCGCTCCGATCTCGGCATCAAGGTGCGCTTCAATCTCGATCCCCATTTCATCGCCTGGGGCTGGAGATTCCTGTTCGAATGCACGAATACACGCGCCCATATCAACACCTTGCGCAAGCTGCGCCTGGCGCTCTATTCCAAGACCTGCATCAACGAGATCGCCGCCCGGACGAAGGTCGACTATGACGCCGGCGGCAAGGGAATCCTCTATTTCTTCCGGTCGCAGGAAAGCCTCGATGCCGGCGCCCGGCACATGCGGATCCTGTCCGACAATGGCCTGACATTGGACGTGATCGGCCGCGAGCGCCTGGTGGAGCTTGAACCGGGCTTGAAGGCGGCGGCGCCGGGCATCGCCGGCGCCGTCTATTCGCCGATCGACCAGACCGGCGATTCCTGCAAATTCACCCGCAACCTCGCGGCCTGGTGCGAGCGGAACATCAATGTCCGCCTGCGCCATGGCACGACGGTCAGCGGCATCGAGACGCAAGGCGACCGCGCCGTCGCGGTCCTCACCGACAAGGGCCGGCTCGAATGCGATGCGGTGGTCGTGGCGCTCGGCCCCGAGACGCCGCTGCTCACCCGCAAGCTCGGCCTCGATGTGCCGATCTATCCGGTGAAGGGCTATTCCGCCACCTTGCCGCTCGGCGATCCGTCACGCGGCCCCACAATGGGCGGCGTCGATGAGGATCGGCTCATCGCCTATTCGAGGCTCGGCGACCGCTTGCGGGTGGCGAGCACGGCGGAGTTCGCGGGTTATGATCGAAGCCACAAGCCCGCCGATTTCGCGCGGCTCCTTGCCACCGCGGAAGACCTCTTCCCCGGCGCCTTCGACCGCGCGCAAGCCGAATATTGGACGGGCCTCAGGCCGATGACGCCGGCCTCGGTGCCGATATTGGGCCGGGCCCGCTACGCCAATCTCTTCCTCGATTGCGGCCATGGCCATGTCGGCTGGACGATGGCCTGCGGATCGGGGAAATTCGTCGCCGATCTCGTTTCCGGCCGCCAGCCCGAGATCGACACCGACGGCCTTCTTTATGCGAATTGAGTGATGACTCTCCTAAGAACCATCTCTCTCCATACCCTCATGCTGAGGTGGCCGCGAAGCGGCCCTCGAAGCATCCCTCAGGATAGCGCGAGCTCGCTGCGCTCGCACCTCAGGGAGAGGGTGGAGAGGTCGGCTCGATTGACTATGGCTTAGAAGACCATGCCCGGCCCGCAGGTGACCATCGACCTCGAACGCATCGAGCGCAATGCCAGGACGGTCGTGTCCTGGTGCGCCGAAGCCGGCATCTCCACCTTCGGCGTCACCAAGGGCGCCTGCGGCATGCCGCAGGTGGCGCGCGCGATGCTGCGCGGCGGCGTCGCCGGGCTCGCCGAATCGCGCTTCGAGAACATCAAGCGGCTGCGCGAAGCGGGCATCGACGCGCCCGTCATGCTGCTGCGCTCGCCGCCTCTGTCGCTCATCGACGAAGTCATCCGCTCGGTCGACATCAGCCTCAATTCCGAGCTGACGGTCATCCGGGAATTGTCACGCGTCGCCGAGCGCATGGGCCGCATCCACGACATCATTCTCATGATCGACCTGGGCGACCTGCGCGAAGGCATCTGGCCCGACGATCTCATTCCGACGATCGATAAGATCCTCGACTTGCCGGGCATCCGCATCGCCGGGCTCGGCACCAATCTCACCTGCTTCGGCGCCATCATCCCGACCGAGGTCAATCTCGGCCAGCTCACCGATCTCGCCGACACCGTGCGCAAGACCTTCGATCTCGACCTCGCTTATATATCGGGCGGCAATTCGAGCTCGCTGCCCTTGCTGCTCGCGGGCGGCATGCCCAAGGGCATCAACAATCTGCGCATCGGCGAGGCGATATTGCAGGGCGGGCGCGACACGTTCCTCGACCGGCCGCGGCCGGAGCTCGACCGCGACGTTTTCCTGCTCTCCGGCGAATTGCTGGAGGTGAAGATGAAGCCGTCCATGCCGATCGGCATATCGGGCGTCGACGCTTTCGGCGGCCGGCCGGTCTTTCAGGATATCGGCGAGAGATTGCGGGGCATCGTCAATATCGGCCGCGAGGACGTGCATATCGAGGGCCTGCTGCCGGTGGCGCCCGGCATCACGGTGCTCGGCGCCTCGAGCGACCATCTGATCCTCGATGTCAGCGAGGCGGCGACCCCGCCCAAGGTCGGCGACCGGGTCAATTTCCGCATGGGCTATGGCGCCCTGCTCGCCGCCATGACCTCCGAATATGTGGAGAAGATTCCGATGTATGACCGTCACGCCGCCACCCCCGCCTCGCGCGTGAGCATCTTCGCCGACGATAATGTGGCGCCGGTCCTCGCGCGGCAGACGCTCGACGGCCGCCTCGCCAATATCGGCTATGACGTCGATTTCACCACCGCGGTCACCGCCGACGATATCGCCCCGGCGCTGGAGCGGCGCGCCACGCCGCTGGTCTTCGGTCCCGATCATCGGGCGAGCTTTGCCGCGCTGCAGGCGCTCACCCGGACATTCGACGCCTTCGGCCTGATCTGGATCGATTCGGTCGCGAGCATGCTGCCCGAGCAGCCGGGGCAGACGGTAGCCGCCCAATCGGTGCTCTATCGCGCTCTGGGCCTCGGATCGCATGCCGGCGCCCTGGCGCCGAAGCTTTCGCCCGAGAATGTCGTGCTGATCGGATTGCGCGAAACGGCGCCCGAGGAGGTGGAGATCCTCAAATCGGCCCGGCTCAGAATCTTCACCATCGCCGACATCGACGCGCTCGGCATGCGCGAGGTGATCCGCCAGGCGGTGCAGATCGCCGCCGCCGGCATGCAGGGCTTCCATGTCAGCTACAATCCGGCGGCGACCGACATTCCGGCCTATCTGCCGGGATCGGGCGGCATCACGGTGCGCGAGACGCATCAGGCGATGGAGGCGATCCACCAGAGCAAGGCGATGCGCGGCATGGACATCACCGGCCTCGACGGCGAGGCGGAACCCCGCCTCGCTTCGGTGGTCGTCCATTTCGCGCTGTCCGCTTTCGGCAAGCGGATATTGTAACTTCAGCTCCAATGCCGCGGCCTTCCCTCGCTCTGATAGAGCGCCTGATATGCGGCGGTGACAGTTGAGTGGTCACGCCGGGCTGTGGCACACGGCCTCGATATTGTTGCCATCGGGATCGAGCACGAAGCCGCCGTAATAATCGGCGTGATAATGCGGCCTGGGCCCCGGCCTGCCATTGTCACGTCCGCCGGCGGCGATCGCCGCTTCATAGAACGCATCGACCGATTGGCGGTCCGCCGCCGCGAAGGCGACATGCTGGCCGCCTTTCGGCTTGGCGCCGGTGCCGATCCAGAAATACGGTTTGCGGTTCTCGCCGAAACCCGCATGGGCGTCACCGCCCGTCTGCTCCGGCGTCACTTCCATCAAAAGGGCAATGCCGAGCGGCCGCAGGGCCTTTTCGTAGAAAGCTTTGGACCTGGCATAATCCGCCACGGCAAATCCGACATGATCGAGCATGGCTCTCCTCCTATTCGGGCAACAGGGCGCCGGGCTTCGCCATCGATTTGAGTTTCGTCATCGTAAATTCGCACTCATAGGGGCCTTCGGCATAGGAGCCGATCGCATAGGAATTGAAGGTGACGATCGCCTTGTCCTGCCAGAAATTCCACGCCTCGAGCGACTTCAGCACATCGACCACGGTCTGCTCCTGGTAGTTCGGGTCGTTCGCCGGATCGAAATCCTGCCCATCATTCTTCTCTTTCTTCTGGACGGCGATCTGGGTGATGCAGTCGTTCTTGAGCCCTAACAGCGCCTTGTCGTTGAACATATCCTCGGCCTTCAGCGCCGCCCCGCGTACGAGATCGATATTGATCGCAGAGGTGCCGCCATTGCCATGGGCGCCGCCGGTATTCTCCCATGCCTCGATCTTGGCCGAGAGGAATTTCGGCGACGCATAGGTGATGTCCATCGCCGAATAGGAGGCGTAATTCATGCCTTCGGGCGCCGCCTCTTCCTGGCGCTTCAACGGCGCGTCCTTGACGATCTTGTCGACATCGGCGTTGAACAGCTTTTCCCCTTTCGATCGGGGAGCGGCGAAACGAATCAAAGTGTAATCCACATCGAAACGATGCGGATCGGGATCCTGCTGGACGAAGATCGGCACCATGCGGGCGCCGGTGCCCGGGCCGCTTTCGGGCGCCGCCAGGAACAGACGCCGGCGTTCCTCGGTCTGCTCGGCGATGCATTTGGTGAGCTCGGCGCCTTCCTGGACGCCGCAGCTGTCCTCGCGGCCCTTGATCCACTTGCGCTGCGAGGCGGCGAGCCCCTTGCGCTCGGCGGTATTGAGCGCCTCGCGCAGGCTCGAATAGGCGGCCGACATCGCATCATCCGCCGCCTTGAGCGTGGGATCGGCGCAGATCGCTTTCTCGATCGGACTTTGCGCCTTGGCGCAGTCGAAGGCCATTGCCGGCTGGATGCCGAAGGCCAGCAAAAGGGGAGCGCAGGACAACAAGGTCTTGGGGATTCTCATCGAATTATACTCGTGTTTCTTATTAAGCGTCCGGCCGGGGCGTGATGGGAGTGATCCGGCCGAGACCGATCACATCCTCCATAAGCTTTGCGGCGGCAAGCAGGCGGCCCTCGCCCCGGCAGGGACCGGCGATCTGGAGCCCGACCGGCAGATTCTCAGCGGTGAAGCCGGCCGGGATTGAAATGGCGGGCGATGCGACATTGGTGAAGGCATAGACGATGGCGAGCCACTCGACATAGTTCGAGAACTTATGGCCGTCGCACTCGGTGACATAGCGCTGCTCGACCGGAAACGGCGCCACGATGGTGGCCGGGCACAGAATGAGATCGTAACGGGTGAAGAATTCACGCGCCCGCGCGAACATCACGCCGCGCTGCATCTCGGCGCGCGCGATATCGGCCCCGGTGAGCGCCAGGCCTTTCTCGATATTCCAGACGACATCGGGCTTCAGCTTGTCGCGATGATTCTCATAGAGCGTCTTGAGGCCGGTGACGAAGGAAAGCGCCCGCAGCACCTGGAAACATTCATGCGCCTCGCGGAAATCGGGATGCGCCTCCTCGACGACGACGCCGGCATCCTGCAGCTTGAGCGCGGCCTTCTCGACGATGGCCGCCACTTCCGGATCGACCGGAGTGATGCCGAGATCGCGGCTGAAGGCGACACGCTTCGGCTTCGGACCCGAGCGCGCCTGCTCCAGATAGGAGATGTCCTCGCGCGGGAGCGACAGGGGGTCGGCCGGATTGGCGCCGACCATCGCGTCGAACAGCAGCGCCAGATCCTCGACATTGCGCGCCATCGGCCCGTCGACGCCGAGCGTGCCGTCGATCTTGCCATAGACGCTCATCGCCACCCGGCCGGGTGATGGACGCATGCCGACGACGCCGCAGAAGCTCGCCGGGTTGCGCAAGGATCCGCCCATGTCGGAACCATGCGCCACCCACGCCGTGCCGGTGGCGAGCGCCGCGGCGGCGCCACCCGAGGAGCCCGCCGCCGAGCGCGACAGATTCCACGGATTGAGCGTGCGGCCGAAGACTTCGTTGAAGGTGTTGGCGCCGGCGCCGAATTCCGGCGTGTTCGACATCGCATAGACGATGCCGCCCCGGTCCTCGAGATTCTCGACCAGCAAGTCGGATTTCTTCGGAATGTGGTTGGCGAAGATGGGCGAGCCCTGCGTCGAGCGCACACCAGCCACGTCATTAAGGTCTTTGATCGGGACAGGCAGGCCGGCGAGCGGCCCGCGCTCGGCAATGGGTTTCCGCATCAGCGCCTGCGCGTGCTCGCGCGCCCTGTCGAAGCACAAGGTCGGCAGCGCATTTACGGCTTTATCGACCTCTGCGATGCGGGCCGCCAATGTATCGAGACAATCGAGCGGCGAAATCTCGCCGGTCTTCAGCAAACCTACGATCTCATTAGCGGTTTTGTGGATCAGGTCGGTCATGGTGTCGCCCCCTCTGCCTTGTCGATTTGAATCCATTTGCCGCCCGGGGGTCAATGGAGGTAGAACGCCGCAGCATTTCTGAGGAGACCATATCATGAACGTCAAGGCATCGGCCAAGGGCCTCAACGAAGCTTGGGTTGAAAGGCGCGCGAAAGCGGTTTCGCGCGGCGTCGGCATGGCCGCCCCGGTGATCGCGGCGCGCGCCGAGGATTCCGAGATGTGGGACATCGAGGGTCGCCGTTACATCGACTTCGGTGGCGGCATCGCCGTGCTCAACACCGGCCATCGCCATCCGGCGGTGATGAAGCGGGTGCAGGAGCAGCTCAACGCCTTCACCCACACCTGCTTCATGGTGGCGCCCTATGCGCCCTTCATCGAGCTGGCCGAGAAGCTCAACGCCATTGCGCCGATCTCGGGCGATAAGAAGAGCCTGTTCGTGACCACCGGCGCCGAAGCGGTCGAGAACGCCATCAAGATCGCCCGCGCCCATACCGGCCGCAGCGACGTCATCTGCTTCCAGGGCAGCTTCCATGGTCGTACCCTCCTCACCATGGCGATGACCGGCAAGGTCGTTCCCTACAAGACGAAATTCGGTCCCATGCCGGGTGGCGTGTGGCATGTGCCTTTCCCGGTTGCGCATCGCGGGGTCACCGTCGAGGATTCGATCCATGCCATCGAGTGGCTGTTCAAGGCCGATGTCGAGCCGTCGCGCGTCGCCGCGATCGTCATCGAGCCGGTGCAGGGCGAGGGCGGCTTCTATGTGGCGCCCAAGGAGCTCATGAAGGCGCTGCGCAAGATCTGCGACGATCACGGCATCGTGCTCATCGCCGATGAGATCCAGTCGGGCTTCGGGCGCACCGGCAAGTGGTTCGCCATGGAGCATATGGGCGTCGAGCCGGATCTGATGACGGTCGCCAAGTCGCTCGCCGGCGGCTTCCCGCTGGCCGGCGTCGTCGGCCGCGCCAAGATCATGGACGCGCCCGAGCCGGGCGGCCTCGGCGGCACCTATGCCGGCAATCCGGTGTCCTGCGCGGCCGCTCTCGGCGTCTTTGACGCTTTCGAGCAGGACAAGCTCCTCGAAAAGGCGGAAAAGCAGGGCAAGCTCATGGTCGAGCGTCTCAAGGCCATCAAGGCCAAGAACCAGGGCATGCCGATGGGCGACATCCGCTCGCTCGGCGCCATGGTCGCTTTCGAGCTCGTCACCGAGCGTGGCGGCAATAAGCCGGACGCGGCGGGCGCCAAGGCGCTGGTCGCCAAGTGCCTCGAGCGCGGCCTGCTCATCCTGAGCTGCGGCGTCTATGGCGACACGATCCGCCTCCTGACCCCGCTCACCGCGTCGGAAGCCATCCTCAAGGAAGGCCTCGACATCCTCGAATCCGCCATTTTAGGCAACTAAGGTTCAACCCTCGAGATTGTGATGAGGCGGCGATCATCCGATCGTCGCCTCACACTTTTTTGATGGCGACGGAACCGGCTTTTCCCGTTCGTCTAAACCGTGAATGACTTTCGGGAGACTTCGCATGCATCGCCGCCTGTTCCTGACCGCTCTGGCCTCGAGCCTGGGGGCCGCGGCATTTCCTGGCCTGGCCGAAGCGGCCAAGCAGAGCCGTCAGCGCCAGCGTTACCAGGGCGCCGAATTCGTCTATTTCGACAGCTATGAAGAGCCGGGCACCATCATCATCGATACCGGCAAGCGCGCCCTCTACTACATATTGAGCGAGAGCGAGGCGGTGCGTTACGGCGTCGCCGTCGGCAAGGACGGCTTTTCCTGGTCCGGCATCGCCAAGATCGGGCGCAAGACCGAATGGCCGCGCTGGACGCCGCCCGCCTCGATGATCAGGCGCAAGCCGGAGCTCGCGAAATTCGCCAATGGCATGCCGGGCGGCCCCGACAACCCGCTGGGCGCCCGGGCGCTTTATCTCTTCGACAATGGCCGCGACACGCTGTTCCGCATTCACGGCACCAACGAGCCGCAGTCGATTGGCACCGCCGCCTCGTCGGGCTGCATCCGGATGCTCAATGAAGAAGTCACCGAGCTCTATGACCGGGTGCCGATCGGCACCAAGGTGATCGTGCTGTAGCTGCGGCGCCGCGCCCCAGGGATATGGGACGTCGAATATCCCACATTGGGGCTTGGAGCCCATCATGCCGGGAAGAACCTGGAAGCCAGCATCTGCCCCTAAACTGCCGGACGGCCTCGTCCTGTTCGACGGCTATTGTCATGTCTGCTCGGGCGGCGTGCAGTTTCTTCTCGCGCGCGACAGAGATCTGCAATTCACTTACGTGCCCTGCCAGTCGCCCTGGGGTTACGAGATCATGGCCCGCTACGGCATCGACCGCGACTTCGCCGAGACCTTCGCCTTCGTCGACCGGGGCCGCATCCTGTTCAAATCGGACGCCGCCATCGCCATCATGCGCCGGCTGCCCTATTGGCGTTGGGCCGGAATCGGTCAGGTGATACCGCGCTTCATCCGCGATCCACTCTATAGTGTTCTGGCGCGCAACCGCTACAAGTGGTTCGGCAAGCGCGACAGCTGCATGATCCTGCCGCCCGGCGCCAAGGCGCGCTTCGTCACCGAGGCGCCCAACGAAGTGCGATAGAAAAAGGCCCCTTGCGGGGCCTTCCATTCCGTTACGCCGAATTTTCGAGATCAGTACGGCTTGAAAGCATAGTCGACGCCGACGCGCACGACGAACATGTCGTTCAGCTTGGCGAAATCGTTCTCATCCGAATCGTGGGTGAGATCATCCGTGTCCTGCTTGTCGTCGAAATAGTAATAGAGGCCCTCCGCCCGGATGCTCCAATTGTCATCGAACGCATAGGCGCCGCCGCCGCCGACAACGAAGCCGATGTCATTGAGCCGCTTGTGACCCTTCTCATCCCAGGCGGCATCATCGATGTGATCGTTGGCGTAATAGTTCGTATTCGTCCAGGCGGCGCCCGCCGTGGCATAAATCATCATGTTGTCAACGGCATAACCGGCCCTGGCGCGCAAACTGAAGAGATAGTCGGTGTCGAAGGAAACCAGCTCGTCGCCGTTGTCCAATTCGTCGTTCAGATTCATGAAGGAGAAATCGGCTTCGACACCAAGAACGAAATTGTCGATCTGATGGTTGTAGCCGATCTGGACACCACCAAGGATGCCATCGTCATCCATATCGAAGTCGCCGCCATCTTCGCTGAAATCGTCGCCATCGTTGCTGTCATATGCGCCTTCGACATCGATCCAGCCATAGCCGAAATGGCCGCCGACATAAAAGCCGGTCCAGTCATGGGCAACAGGGGGAGCCTCGACGTCCGCAGCGAGGACGGTCCCGCTCAGAGCGGCGGACAAGAAAAGCCCGATAGCAAGCGCGGAAACGCGATTAAACTTCATGATAGACATCCGTGATCTGACTGATCTGCCTCGACCTGCGTCAGCTTTCCCATACTGCAAGGTAAAAATCTGTGACTTTCCCGCAACAGAGCGTAATTCTTGCCGACTCAAATTACCTTAGGGTATTTTTGTATCGACTTTCCGCGCCCAGGCCTGAAAAATTCGCGGCATCGAAATGATCGTGTCGGGCCGCGCCGCAAATTCCTTCAGCTCGCGGGCGATCGTGGCGATCTCATCTCCGCCGGCAAGTTGTTCGGCAGCGAGCCCCTCAGCGATCGCCTCGAAGGTCAAGATCAGGATGTCCTTGGCGCCCCCCTGTCGTCCGAAAGGCTGGATCAGGGCGGTTTCGATCGCCGTATAGCCGGCGGTTTCGAGAAGCAGCTCCAGGCGTCGGCCGATCGACGGGTCGCCGCCGCGGCGACGCGACAGATTCATATAAAGCGCGACATACCGGTCCAGCGCCGGACATTCGGGAGACGCGAAGTGACCGGGAAAGTCGATATCCTCGACCAGGATCTGGCCGCCGGGCTTGAGTGCCGCCAGCGCCTGGGCGAGCATCGCCTGCGGCTCGCGCAGATGGGTGAGGATGAAGCGCGCATAGACCAGATCGACGCCGGTGACCGGCCAGGGCTGGGTGACATTCAAGGTCTCGAAGCGCACCTGCGCGAAGCCCTGTGCCTGGGCCTCGGCGCGCGCCCAGCCGAGCTTCTCCTCATCGAGATCGATGCCGAGGACCTGGCCTTGGGGCCCGACCCGTCGCGCCAAGGCGAAAGTCACGTCGCCTCCGCCGCAGCCGACATCGACCGCGGTTAGCCCCGTGAGGGATCCGGCCCGGTCGAGGTGCCGTTCCGTCGTCGGCGCCAGGGCTTTCGACAGCACCGCGAGCCGGGCGCGCCCGACCTCGCCGCCCTTGATCGGGTAGAATTTCAACGCATCCGTCGTCATGCTGATTTCTCCTTCGGCCCAGAACTTACGTTAGCTCAAGGAGAGGTAATCCTTCTTGAAGAGCGGAGCCCGAGATCGCGCTAAAATTGACGAGTCCCTCCGGAAGAGGTAGAAAGTACCTGCACAGGTACCTAGGCAGCAAGGCATGGCTCTGAGCATCAAGGATCCGGTGACCGAAGAACTGGCGCGCGAGCTTTCCCGCCGGACCGGCGAAAACATCACGACAGCGACCCGGCGGGCCCTGGAGGAGCGTCTGCAGCGTGTATCCAGTTCTCCCAGGCAACGGCTCATGCTCGACGGCCTGGCGGAAATTCGCCGGCGCTGGGCCGCGATGCCGCAAATCGACCACCGCGGCGCGGATGAGATCATCGATTATGATGAGAATGGCCTGCCGCGCTGATGGTCATCGACACATCCGCTCTCATCGCCATCGCGCTCGACGAACCCGAGGCAGTGCATCTCGAACAATGCGTCGTCGCGGATCCGGTGCGCCTGATTTCGGCGGCGACACTGCTCGAAGTCGCGATGGCGCTTGAGACGCGCCTCGGCGAGGCCGCTGGCCGCGAGCTCGATCTGTGGCTGCTGAAAGCCGGCATAGATGTTGTCGCCGTCGATGCCGACCAGATCGAGGTCGCGCGCCGCGCCTGGCGGCGTTTCGGAAAGGGCCGCCATCCCGCCGGACTGAATTACGGCGATTGCTTTTCCTATGCGCTCGCTTTCACGCGGCAGCAGCCTTTGTTGTTCAAAGGCGACGACTTCGGCAAGACCGATATCGCCAAGGTGGACATCGGCGCATAATCCCGCCCGTCACGCCTGCTTCTGATAGTCCTTCACATCGGCGAAGGCGATCTTCGGCCAGCGCTCCTGCTCATATTGCAGCAGGAACGCGCTGCCGGCGAGGAACACCGGCGCCTGGTCGAGATCATGCGCCATGCCGGAACGGTTGGCGTCGATGAAACGCTCGAGCTCCACCTCGTCGTCGGACGAGATCCAGCGGCAGACGGAGAAGCGCGGCGTTTCATAGGCGATGGGAAGTCCATATTCGCCCTGCAGACGCTCGGCCAGCACGTCGAGCTGCAACGCGCCGACCACGCCCACCATGGCATTCGAGCCGTCATAGGGCAGGAACAGCTGAACCACGCCCTCTTCCGCCATTTGCTGCAGCGCTTCGCGCAGCTTCTTCGCCTTCATCGCGTCCTGCAATTTGATGCGGCGCAGGATTTCCGGCGCGAAGCTCGGCACGCCGCGGAAGACGAGATCCTCGCCCTCGGTCAGCGTGTCGCCGATGCGCAAGGTGCCGTGATTGGGAATGCCGACGACGTCGCCGGCATAGGCCTCGTCCGCCACGGAACGGTCCTGGGCGAAGAAGAACTGCGGCGCCGACAGCGAGATCGGCTTGCCGGTGCGCACCAGCTTGGCCTTCATGCCGCGCTGCAGTTTGCCGGCGCAGACGCGCAGGAAAGCGATGCGGTCGCGGTGATTGGGATCCATATTGGCCTGGATCTTGAAGACGAAGCCCGCCATCTTCTGTTCGCTCGCCTCCACCATGCGGCTCGCCGCCTGCTGGTTGCGCGGCGACGGCGCATAGGCGCCGAGCCCGTTGATGAGGTCGCGCACGCCGTAATTGCGCAATGCCGAGCCCCAGAAAACCGGCGTCAGATGGCCCTCGCGGAAGGATTCAAGGTCGAAGGGCTTGGACCCGTCGCGCGCCAGTTCCACCACATCCTGGAAGGCGCTCGCCTCATCCGCCGGAATGAGACTCGCGATTTGCGGATCATCGGGGCCGGAAAGCTGGCGGGGCGTCTCTTCCGAATCGAGACCGCGCAGCGAGTTGCGGGCAAGATCATAGGTGCCGACGAAGCTGCGGCCGCGTCCGACCGGCCATGTCATCGGCGTGACGTCGAGGGCGAGCGTCTTCTCGATTTCATCGAGGAGCTCGAAGGGATCGCGCGTCTCGCGGTCCATTTTGTTGATGAAGGTGACGATCGGGATGTCGCGCAGGCGGCAGACCTCGAACAGCTTGCGGGTGCGCGCCTCGATGCCCTTGGCGGCGTCGATCACCATGATGGCGGAATCGACCGCGGTCAAAGTTCGGTAGGTGTCCTCGGAGAAGTCGGCATGGCCCGGCGTGTCGAGCAGGTTGAAGACATGGCCGCCATATTCGAAGGTCATCACCGAGGTGACGACGGAAATGCCGCGCTGGCGCTCGATCGCCATCCAGTCGGAACGCGTCGAGATGCGGTTCTTCTTGGCCTTGACCTCGCCGGCAAGCTGGATGGCGCCGCCGAACAGCAGGAATTTCTCGGTCAAGGTGGTCTTGCCGGCGTCGGGATGCGAGATGACCGCGAAAGTGCGCCGCCGCGCCACTTCTGAGGCGGCGGAAGAATTTTGCATGATATTCATGAATTTGGGCTCTGTTTCGGCGGGTCCCCTAGCATCTCGGTCCGGCCATGTCACCCCTGGCCCCTCTCACGACATAAACCCGACTGGATTCAAATGCTTAACACCTGAGCGGACAGAAATCCGCGCTCCGCTTTCCTGCACGGACGCTATGTCTTATGGATCATTGCGGTGCAGCATGGATGGGGTTAAAAGGCGACCTAGCTGAGACCAAATACGACCAATGGCTGACACACACACCGACAAGCGGCCCCTGTCGCCGCATCTGCAGATCTACCGGCCGATGCTGACCATGATGATGTCCATCATGCATCGCATCACTGGCTGCGCCCTTTATTTCGGCATCATCTTCTTCGTCTGGTGGCTCATCGCCGGCGCCATTTCGGCGGATTATTTCGCCATGACGCAGGCGGTGTTCGGCTTCTGGCTGAGCAAGATCATCCTGTTCGGCTTCACCTGGGCGCTGATCCACCACTGCCTGGGCGGCCTGCGCCATCTTCTGTGGGACACCGGTCACGGCTTCAAGCTGCCCACCGTCGAATTCATGGCCCGCGCCAATCTCATCGGGTCCATCGTCCTGACGCTCGCCCTGTGGATCGGCGTCTATCTGGTGCGAGGCACGTTATGAGAACCCCTCTCGGCATGGTGCGGGGCTTAGGGTCAGCCAAGACCGGCACCGAACATTGGTGGCTGCAGCGGGTGACGGCGATCGCCAATATTCCGCTCGTCCTGTTCCTCGTCGTTTTCATCCTGTGCCATCTCGGCGCCGACCGCGCCGCTCTGGTCGCCAGCATAAAGCATCCGCTGATCGCCATCGGCCTCATCGCCGCTTTCCTGTCGATCCTCTGGCATATGCGCCTCGGCATGCAGGTCGTGATCGAGGACTATGTCCATGGCGGCTGGCGCATCGCCTGCCTGCTAGCCAACACCTTCTTCACCATCGCCCTGGGCGTCGCCGCCCTCTACGCGATCCTGTCCATGAGCTTCGGAGCCTGAGCGCATGGCCGCGCCTGAGAATACCGCAACCGCCCCCAAATCCTTCACCGTCGGCGGGCGCGCCTATCCGATCATCGATCACAGCTTCGACGTCGTCGTCGTCGGCGCCGGCGGTTCGGGCCTGCGCGCCGCGCTCGGCGCCTCGCAATCGGGCCTCAAGACCGCCTGCATCACCAAGGTGTTCCCGACCCGCTCGCACACGGTGGCCGCGCAGGGCGGCATCGCCGCCTCGCTCGGCAATATGGGTCCCGACAACTGGCGCTGGCATATGTATGACACCGTCAAGGGCGCCGATTGGCTCGGCGACCAGGACGCCATCGAATATATGTGCCGCAACGCGCCGGTCGCCGTTTATGAGCTCGAGCATTTCGGCATGCCCTTCTCGCGCACCGAGGAAGGCAAGATCTATCAGCGGCCCTTCGGCGGCCATATGATGAATTTCGGCGACGGCCCGCCGGTGCAGCGCACCTGCGCGGTGGCCGACCGCACCGGCCACGCCATGCTGCACACGCTTTATGGCCAGTCGCTGCGTTATTCGACCGAGTTCTTCGTCGAATATTTCGCCCTCGACCTGATCATGGAAAACGGCGCCTGCCGCGGCGTGATGGCCCTGTCGCTCGAAGACGGCACGGTGCACCGCTTCCGCGCTCATCGCGTCATCCTCGCCACTGGCGGCTATGGCCGCGCCTATTTCTCCGCCACCTCGGCCCATACCTGCACCGGCGACGGCAACGCCATGGTGCTGCGCGCCGGCCTGCCGCTGCAGGACATGGAATTCGTGCAGTTCCACCCGACCGGCATCTATGGCGTCGGCGTGCTCATCACCGAGGGCGCCCGCGGCGAGGGCGGCTATCTCACCAATTCCGCCGGCGAGCGTTTCATGGAACGTTATGCGCCCTCGGCCAAGGACCTCGCGTCGCGCGACGTCGTCTCGCGCTCGATGACCATCGAGATCCGCGAGGGCCGCGGCATCGGACCGGAGAAGGACCACATCCATCTCCATCTCGAGCATCTCGATCCCAAGATCCTCGAAGAGCGCCTGCCCGGCATCTCGGAATCGGCGAAGATCTTCGCCAATGTCGACGTCACCCGCGATCCGATCCCGATCGTGCCGACGGTGCACTACAATATGGGCGGCGTGCCGACCAATTATCACGGCCAGGCGCTGGCCGGCGACCCGAACGATCCGGAAAGAGTGGTGCCGGGGCTTTATGCGGTCGGCGAAGCGGCCTGCGTTTCCGTTCATGGCGCCAACCGCCTCGGCTCCAACTCGCTCATCGACCTCGTCGTTTTCGGCCGCGCTGCGGCGCTCAAATGCGCCGAGGAGATCGAGCCCAATATGGCGCATGCCGAGTTGCCGAAGGATGCGGGCGAAGCGTCGATCGCGCGTCTCGACCATTACCGTTTCGCCAAGGGCGGAACGCCCACCGCGGAATTGCGCAACCGCATGCAGCGCACGATGCAGAACAACTGCGCCGTGTTCCGCACCGGCGAGGTGCTGGCCGAGGGCAAGAAGCTCATCGCCGATGTCTGGCAGGCGACCGCCGACATCCATGTCTCCGACCGTTCGCTGATCTGGAATTCCGATCTCGTCGAGACGCTCGAATATGACAATCTCATCGCCCAGGCTGCGGTGACGGTCGAGGGCGCGCTGGCGCGTAAGGAAAGCCGCGGCGCCCATGCGCGGGAAGATTTCGCCGAGCGCGACGACAAGGACTGGATGAAGCACACGCTCGCCTGGGCCGACGACGCCAAGCGCACCGTGAAGCTCGACTATCGCCCGGTGCATGATTTCACCATGTCCAACGACATCGCCTATATCAAGCCGAAGGCGCGGGTTTATTGAAAGGCACCATGCTCTTGCAATGGGGACGATGGATCAGCGGGTTGGCGACATTCGCCATGGTCGCCCTCATCTGGACGTTTTTCTGGCTTGAATCCCAGGCTCCCGGCGTAACATATACGCCCCCAGCGCCTCTCGCCTGGGCGGTCTTGCCCCTCATCTATTCGGCGATCATCATCGTTGCCTGGCAGATGTCCTATCTCATCGGGCGCTGGTTGCCCTATTGGCTGTTTCTGCTCGTCATCGGCGCACTTCTCGCCGGTATGATCTATTTTGTCCAATTCGTGCTGCTCTCGCATGAGGCAAGCGGCTTCATTCTGCAGGTGTCATTCGCCGCGATCCCTGTATTGGCAGGATGGCTCGCCGGCGCCTATCCCCGCGCAACTCCATTCCCTCTCCCTTTGCAATCCTAAGTGAGCACTTCCAATGGTTGCCTTCAGTCTCCCGCAGAATTCCAAGGTCGATACGGGCAAGTCCTGGCCCAAGCCTCAGGGCGGCGATCTCCGGGAATTCCGCATCTATCGCTGGTCGCCGGACGATCACCAGAATCCGCGCCTCGACACCTATCATGTCGACATGAAGTCCTGCGGGCCGATGGTGCTCGACGCGCTGATCAAGATCAAGAACGAGCAGGATGCGACGCTGACCTTCCGCCGCTCGTGCCGCGAAGGCATCTGCGGCTCCTGCGCCATGAATATCGACGGCACCAACACGCTGGCCTGCCTGAAGGCGGTCGAGGACGTGAAGGGGCCGGTGAAGATCTATCCGCTGCCGCATATGCCGGTGGTCAAGGACCTCGTGCCCGACCTCACCCGCTTCTACGCCCAGCACCGCTCGATCGAGCCCTGGCTCAAGACCACGACGCCGACACCGCAGGCCGAATGGAAGCAGTCGCGCCCCGACCGCGCCAAGCTCGACGGGCTTTATGAATGCATCCTGTGCGCCTGCTGCTCGACCTCATGCCCGAGCTACTGGTGGAACGGCGACCGCTATCTGGGCCCGGCCGTCCTGCTCCAGGCCTATCGCTGGCTGATCGACAGCCGCGACGAGGCGACCGGCGAACGTCTCGACAATCTCGAGGATCCGTTCCGGCTTTATCGCTGCCACACGATCATGAACTGCGCCAAGGCCTGCCCGAAGCATCTGAACCCGGCCAAGGCCATCGCCGAGATCAAGAAGATGATGGTCGAGCGGCGGCTGTAAAAACGATCGTCATCCCGGCGAAAGCCGGGACCATTAAATTCTTTCCGCGCGAGCAGCGTTTCCCAGACTGCATTTATTCAGTGGATCCCGGCTTTCGCCGGGATGACGGATCAGCCCTTATACTTGCTCACCCGGAGCGCCAGCGCCGACAATCCCACCGTCAGCACCAGCAGGATCGTCGCGATCGCGTTGATCGAGGGATCGAGCGTGGTGCGCATCTTGCCCCAGACGAAGGTCGAGATCGTGTTGCCGCCGCCGATGGTGAAGGAGGCGATGATGAAATCATCGAGCGAGATGGCGGCGCTGACCAGCGCCGCGCCGATGAGCGCGCTGGCGATCTGCGGCAGGGTGACGAGCCGGAAGGCCTGCCAGTGCGAGGCGCCGAGATCGCGCGCCGCATCGACGGTCGCCTGATCGAAACGGGCGAGCCTGGCCATCACGATCAGGATGACGAAAGGCTGCGCCACCAATATGTGGCCCAGTATGACGACCGGCAGGCCGAGCCCCAGCCCCAGCCCGCGCACGAACAGCACGACGATGGCGATCGCCACGACCAAGGGCGGCAGCAGCACCGGCAGCGACAGAGCGGCGAGCGCGCTCCTGACCAGCCTGGGCGCCGCCTTGGTCAAAGCGAGCGCGGCGCAGGTACCGGTGATGGTGGCGAGGATCGCCGTCGCCAGCGCGACGATGAAGCTTGCCCAGAAGGCGGAATGGAAGCCGGTGTCATAAGCAAGCTTCGCATACCAATCGAGAGTGAGGCCGCCCATCGGAAAGCCGATCAGCGCATTCGACCCGAAGGAGAACAGCACGACCAGCAGGATCGGTCCCAGCATGAAGAGCAGGAACAGCGCGATGACGAGACGCCAGATCATGACGCGGTTCCTTGCGGACGCCGCATGATCCGGCTGCCCGCGGCCGCGAGCGCCGCGATCACCAGGAGACAGGCGAAGAGCAGGCCGAAGGACATGGCCGACCCTGCGGGCCAGTTGAAGTTGGTCGAGAATTCGAGAAGCACGAACTGGCCGAGCATGCTGCCGGAGGTGCCGCCGAGCAGCATCGGCGTGACATAATCGCCGGCGGCGAGCAGGAAGCAGAAGGCGAAGGCCGAGAACAGGCCAGAGAGGCATTGCGGCACGATGACCCGCATCAGCACCTGATCTGCGGACGCACCCAAGTCCCGCGCGGCCTCGATCGTCGCTTCCGAGACGTTCCGCAAGGACGCGTAGATCGGCAGGATGGCGAAGGGCAGCAGGAAATGCACGAGCGCGATGATGACGGCGCCGCGGCTGTAGATGAGGAAGGCGAGCGGCTCGGACGTCAAGCCGATGCCCATCAGCGCCTGGTTGAGAAGACCATCGGCGCCAAGAATCGACTTCCAGGCATAGATCTTCACCAGATAGCCGCCGAACAGGGTGATGAGCGTGGCGACCAGCAACAGGTCGCCGAAGCGTCCGGCCTTGAAGCGCGCCGCATAGGCGAAGACGAAGCCGAGCAGCGTGCAGAACAATCCGACCGCGAGACCGACCAACAGCGTGTAGAACGTGAGGTCGCCATAGACCGTAAAGAAGCGCTGCCAGGCCGCGAAAGAGAAATCGGGCTGCAGCCTGAACGTCTTCACCGACCAGAAGCTCACCACGAAGAGGAGCAGCACCGGTATGGCGAAGATGCCGATGAGCACGGCGAAGGACGGCACCAGCAGCAGCCCGACGCGGCGCATCAGGTCCGCCCCGCATCGATGACCTGCTGGTCCTCCCAGCCGACAGCGAGCTTGTCGCCGATACGATAGCGCGCCGCGGCATCCGCCTCGCTGCTGCGCAGGATCAATGTCTCATCGGAAGGGAGCCGCAGCGAGACCTTGAGCGAGGCACCGAAAAACACCGCATCGGTGACGACCGCCGGCACGCCGCCGGATTTGAGCGCCACCCGTTCAGGGCGCACCACGGCGCGCACCGGTCCGTCGCCGCCGGCGCTGGCAAATTGTGGTCCGGCCTTGAGCGTGACGCGGCCCTGCCGCCGCTCGCCGGCGAGGAGGCTCGTCTCGCCGACGAAATCGGCGACGAAAAGCGTGGCGGGAGAGAGATAGACCTGCGCCGGACTGCCGATCTGCTCGACGCGGCCTTGATTCATCACCGCGACGAGATTGGCGAGCGCGAAGGCCTCGCTCTGGTCGTGGGTGACGAAGATGAAGGTGCCGCCGATCTCGTGATGGATGCGGCGCAGCTCTTCCTGCATCTGGTGGCGCAGCTTGAGATCGAGCGCCGCCAGCGGCTCGTCGAGCAAAAGAATCTTGGGCCGCATGATGAGGGCGCGGGCCAGCGCCACACGCTGCTGCTGACCGCCCGACAGCCGGTCGATCATGCGCGTGCCGAAGGCTTCGAGCCGCACCAGGCGCAGGGCATCCTCGGTACGCTGGCTGACTTCGTCCTTGGGCTTCTTCTGCAGCGCGAGACCGAAACCGACATTTTCGGCGACGGTCAGATGCGGAAAGAGCCCGTAGCTCTGGAACACCATATTGGTCGGCCGCTTTTCCGGTCCGAGGCCGGTGACATCGCGGCCTTCGATCGCGATCGTGCCGGCGGTCGGCTCGATGAAGCCGGCGATCATGCGCAGCAAGGTGGACTTGCCGCAGCCCGACGGGCCCAGTATGGCGCAGAAATCCCCCGCCTGGACGGCGAGATCGAGCGGCTCGACGGCGCGCGCCGCGCCGAAGGATTTGGAAAGGCCGGAGAGTGTGAGAAGGGGAGCGGGCGTCATAACGATCTATTCCCCACCCGGCTCGCTCTCGCTCGCCGCCCTCCCCGTTCCGGGGAGGGAGAGTTGTCGACGTCTCCCTCTCCGCACTTGCGGGAAGGATGGCGCGAAGCGCCGGGTGGGGTGTCTCACCAATTATGCCTTCAGGAAACGCTGATATTCTTCCATCACCTGCGTGTGGGTGACGAAATCGCCTTCCGCCTCGATCGGCCAGAACGGATAGAAGCGCGCCTTCTCGAAGAGCTTCGGCAGGTTGTCGTATTGGTAGATCTTCTTGTTCTTCTCATCGACCAGCGGCAATGCCGCCTTGGTGATGATCGCCTGCGTCAGCGCGTCGGCGATCTGCTTCTGGCCTTCCGGCGAGATCGACTGGCCGAGGAGCTTATAGGCGAGGTCGCGATTGGGCGCGCCCTTGGGGATGGCGAGCGTATCCATGAACACCATGGCGCCTTCGTCCGGCACCACGAAGTCGAGCACCTTGTTCTTGGCGGCGGCGAAACCGACCATCGCGTCCCAGCCGATCGCCGAGGTCACCACCTCGCCGCGCGCGAAGAGATCGACCGCTTCGCCATAGGAAGCCGAGAAGGTGCGGGCATGGTTCTTCTTGATGGTGATGAGGAAGTCGATCGTCTTCTTGAGCTCGTCCATGGTGAGGCGCGTCGCCGTCTTGGTGCCGGTGACGATCGGCGCCCAGGTGGCGAGCAGCCCGGTCATGTCGTCGACCATGGCGACCTTGCCCTTGACGTCGTCCTTCAGCGCATCCTTCCACGAGGCGGGCTTCGCCGTGGCGGCCGGGTCATAGACCATCGACAGCGTGCCCCAGCTGAACGGCATCGCATAAAGCTTGCCGTCCTTGCGGATCGTGTCGACATTGAGGAATTCCGGGAAGATGTCGGCGATGCCCGTCACCTTGCTCTCATCGATCGGCTCGATCAGGTCGGCGGCGATGAGGATAGGGATATGGCCGTAATAGATGGTGATGAAGTCGATCTGGCCGGCGCCGCCCGCCTGCAGCCGGGTGATGATCTCTTCATTGGTGTTGATATAGGTGGTGGCGAGCGCGATTCCGTTGTCCTTCAGGAACGAGCCGAGCTTCACCGGCTCGTCATAACCCTGCCAGCCGAGCCAGTTCACCGTCGTGTCGGCGCAAGCGGGCCCGACGCCGAAAGCGAGCGCGCCGGACGCCGCGGCCATCGCCGCCATGAACTTGCGCCGGTCCATCTTCAAGAGAAGGGCGAGGTCGTCCCTATGCAGTGCCATGGTTGGTCTCCCTGATATCTGTTCTCGTTTGCGCGGTGGCCGGCGCCTCAATAATCGGGCGCCACGCCGAAGATCACTTTCGAAGGCCCGTCCGACGTGTTGAAGAACGCATGACGGACGCCGCCCGGAATGAACGCGGCGTCGCCGGGATTGAGCTCCCACCAGTTCGGTGTTTCGTCGGGCAGATGGATGTTGCTCCTCCCTTCGAGGCTGTAGACGACCTTGTCGCCCTCGTGGCTGAGCCATTCACACTCCTGTCCGGCGTGAAGGTCAATAATACCGACGGTCAGTTTTTCGGTTGAGCAGACGAGTCCGACGCGCATCGGCCGCGTCTCGCCGACGATCTCGTAGACATACTCGCCCGGGCGCACGAGCGTGCCGCGCTGGCCGGCGGCGGCCGCCTTTACCGGCGGGAAATTGCCGAGCGCCTCGCGCGGCCCGAGCTTGATCCTGTCGAGCCAGGGCTGCTTCGCCGCATAGGCCTCGACCGCCTCCAGCGTGCGCGGCGTCAGGCATTCGAGGATATGCGAGGTCTCGGAGCCGAAATTATAGCCCCAGTGCCAGGTATTCGGCGGGAAATAGAGCGTGTCGCCCTTTCTCAGCACATGCACTTCGCCGGTCTCCGGACAATGGAAGGTGAATTCACCTTTCAGGCAGTGATAGGTCTCGGCGCAGTTATAGTAGGTCTTGAAGTCCGGCGAATTGCCGAAGCGCGCGCCGACCGACATCTCGAAGCTCATCATGTGAATCTTCGGCGAGGAACCGTAGATCCAGTCCGACACGTAGCGCGCCTTCTCGTCGCCCCACAGGAAGCGCGGCGTTTCATGCGCCTTGATGAGGGTGGCGCGGTCGTAGGAAATACCTTCCGGGCCTTGCGGCTTGAATTTATTCTGGTTCATTGCGGGTCCATTCGAGAAGACGCGCCGCGACCTTGGCTTTCATGTCCGGGTCGAAGCGCATCAGGTTGAAGTTTTCGGAGAGCCACAGCCCGTCGATGGCGAGGCGGATGATGGTGGCGAGCACCGGGTCGAGGCCGTCCCGCTCGACATCGGCCTGGGTGCGCGCACCCTGGTCCTGCACCGGCCCCAGCCTTTCCGGGAAGGACAGGAGCGCCGTGGTGATGGCGGCGCAGAGATTGTCGAAGCCCGAACCGGTGAGCGGCGTCAGACCGAGGCTCGCTTTGACATAGGCACGGGTATGGCGCCCCTTGGCGTCGGTGTCGTCGGCGCCCGCTTCGGCGAGCGCCCTGTCGAACCAGGCGATCGAACGCTCGATCATCGCCGCGGCGAGGTCTTCCTTGCTGCGAAAATGATAAAGGAGCCCGCCTTTCGAGATGCCGGAACGGGCGGCCACGGCATCGAGGGTCAAGGCCCGCACGCCCTCCTCGGCGACGACCGCCTCGGCGGCGTCGAGAAGCTGGGTGCGGGTGTCGCGAGCGGCTAGGGTCGCCATGCCAGTTTCCTCTGCGACTACTGTACCGTCCGGACGGTTGGTGTCAATCCTGTCGGCGGCCTGCCCTTGCGACATCCGATCAAATCGGCTTGATTGGCGGCGCGCGGAGCCGGTGGATTCGCGCGTGAGGACGGGGGTTCATATGCATATTCTTCTGGCGCTGGCCGGCATCATCGGCGCCGTCGGTTTCTGGTACTGGCGCTTCAAGGCCGCCAAGGAGACCGCCGACGAGATCACCGATATGGCGGGCACCGCCTGGGGCAAGTGGAAGCGCTACAAGTTCCGCAAGAAGGCCGAGGCCTCGCCGGTGGAAGCGGTCGACGATCCGGTCGCCGCCGCGGTCATCATGATGATCGCCGTCGCCAAGGAGGAGCACCCGCTGACGCCCGAGGCCGAGGCGGCGATCCGCACCGAAGTGACGAAGACCATGGGCATCGCCGATCCGACCGAGCTTCTCGTCTTCGGCAAATGGGTGGCCTCGCATGTCGAGGACGCCAACAACGTGTCGCTGCGCTATTCGAAATTATGGGCCCGCGATCTTTCCGAAAGCGAGCGGGCGGATCTCGTCCAGATGGTGCGCCGCATCGCCGCCGTCGACGGCGAGGTCACCGCGCGCCAGCAGCTCAAGATCACCAAGCTCAGGGAGCGGCTGGGATTGCAATGACGCTCGCGACCTTGCGCACAAGCTTCAGCCGGCCGGAAAGCGAGGTCATCTGTGCCTATCTGGCGAGCGCCGGCATTCCGGCCATTCCAGCCGAACGTCACCACGCCACCTGCAATGGTGATTATCTGGTCGCGCAAGGCGGCATCCGCATAGAGGTGCCGGAAGCCTTGCTCACTGAGGCGCGTGCGGCGCTTGCCGAAGTGGAAGCGTCACCGCATTGTCGGAGAGCCGCGCCTTCGCCCGCAATGACGTGGCGAATGCGCTGATTTTCCTCTGCTGCACTTTCACCGTCCTCGTCTATTTTCCCTGTTGGGTGAGGATGCAGAGAGAATCAGAAATCTCGGATAAAGTTCTGAATTAGCCGACGACGCGCCAGCTGCCGTCGCGCATCTCGCAGGCGGTGCCTTCGACGACTTCCGGTTCGCCATCGACCCAGATCGTGTGCTCGAAATCGCGGCACATCTGGTTGTCGTCGTCGCGATAGGACGGCTGTGGGACGAAACGGCCGCGATGGCCGTTATTGGGATTGCGCCAGGTGGCCTCGCGGCCGGTCCGGAACGAACGATCGGCGGCATAATAAGCGCGTTCGCGGTCGGCATCGTCGAGATTGCGCCCGACCGCGCCGCCGACGACGGCACCGAGCGCCGCACCGAGGATCGTCGCCGCCGCGCGGCCCTTGCCATGGCCGATCGTGTTGCCGAGCAGGCCGCCCGCCACGCCGCCGATGACGGCGCCGCCGGTTTCCTTCGGCCCCGAATTGGCGCAGCCCGCGAGCAGGAGACCCGAAAGGGCGATGACGGCGACAGACTTGGATTGCATTCGACTTCCCCAGCACTCTAAAGAACAGAAACCACCCATCCCGTTGGGCGCATGCCTGACTAGGCCCGGGCGATGGCGGCAAGACGGGCGAAATATGGTAAGTCTGAGGCATAACGAGGTTGAGTTAACCAGATGTCACTGAGCGATCTTTCTACCCTTATGGCAGCCCAGGGTTTCACCGAGCGCGAGGAGCCGATCTCGCTGTTCGAGGAATGGCTGAAGGATGCCGGCAAGAGCGAGCCCAACGATCCCAATGCCGTGGCGCTCGCCACCGTCGACGAGGAAGGCCTGCCCAATGTGCGCATGGTGCTGCTGAAGGCGGTCGATGGCCGGGGTTTCGTCTTCTACACCAACTACGAAAGCCAGAAGGGCCATGAGCTTCTCTCGGCGAAGAAGGCGGCGCTCTGCTTCCACTGGAAATCGCTGCGCCGCCAGGTGCGCGTCAGGGGCCCGGTCGAGACGGTGAGCGATGCCGAGGCCGATGCCTATTTCGCCTCGCGCCCGCGCGACAGCCGCATCGGCGCCTGGGCTTCGCAGCAATCGCGTCCCCTGAAAGGGCGTTTCGAGCTCGAAGGACAGGTCGCTCTCTATGGCGCCCGCTACGCCATCGGCGAAGTTCCGCGCCCGCCCTACTGGTCGGGCTTCCGGCTGCTGCCGACCTCCATCGAATTCTGGCACGACCGGCCCTTCCGCCTGCATGACCGCGTCGTCTTCCGCCGCGAGACGCCGCAGGGCGCCTGGAACAAAACCCGGCTATATCCGTGAGCGTCGCCATCGCGACGCCAGAGAAAAGCAGGTCATGACCAATATTCCCGACAGCGAACGCAAGACCCTGATCCTGACCGGCGCGTCACGCGGCATCGGCCATGCGACGGCAAAACGCTTCTCGACCGCCGGCTGGCGGGCGATCACCGTGTCGCGCCATCCCTTCCCGGAAGACTGTCCATGGGATGCGGGACCCGAGGACCATATCCAGGCCGACCTCGCCGACCCCGGGGAGACGGCGGACGCGATCGTTCAGATCAAGGAGAAGCTCAAGGCGCAAGGTTCGCGCCTCCACGCGCTCGTCAACAACGCCGCCATCTCGCCCAAGAAGCCGGGCGGCGGACGCCTCAATTCCATCGAGACGATGGAGGAGGACTGGAAGACCGTCTTCCAGGTCAATTTCTACGCGCCGATCATGCTGGCCCGCGGCCTCATCGACGAGCTGGCCCGCGCCAAGGGCGCGGTGGTCAACGTGACCTCGATCGCCGGCTCGCGGGTCCATCCTTTCGCCGGGGCCGCCTATGCGACGTCGAAATCGGCGCTCGCCGCGCTGACGCGTGAGATGGCGGCCGATTTCGGTCCCTTCGGCGTGCGCGTCAACGCCATCTCGCCGGGCGAGATCGAGACCTCGATCCTGTCGCCCGGCACCGAGAAGATCGTCGCCCAGATCCCGCTGCACCGTTTGGGCCAGCCGGAGGAAGTGGCTAAGTCGATCTATTTCCTGTGCACCGACGCCTCGAGCTACGTGACCGGGGCCGAACTGCACATCAATGGCGGTCAGCATGTCTAACCACGATCTGCGTCCTGAAACCATCGCCGCGCATGCGCTGAAGGCGATCGACGAGACGACCGGATCGGTGGCGCCGCCGCTCTATACCGCGTCCACCTATGCGCGCGATGAGACCTACACGCCGAAGCTCAAGGAAAATTACATCCGCAGCGGCAATCCGACTTTATGGCATGCCGAGGAAGCGGTGGCGGCCCTCGAACAGGGGGTCGAAGCGCTGCTCTTCGCCTCCGGCATGGCGGCGATCACCACGCTGCTCGAGACGGTGCCGCAAGGCGCCCATGTCGCCGCCCCCGATGTCATGTATTACGGCACCCGCGACTGGCTGAAGCGGCTCGAGGCCAAGGGCCGCATCACCCTGACCCTGTTCGATGCCGCCGATCCCGCCGCCTTGGCGAAGGCGTTGCGCAAAGGCGAGACCGATCTCGTCTGGATCGAGACGCCGCTCAACCCGACCTGGGACGTGATCGACATCGCCGAGGCCGCCAAGGCCGCGCATCAGGCAGGCGCCATTCTCGCCGTCGACGCGACCGCCAGCGCCGCCGTCACCACGCGGCCGCTCACTCTCGGCGCAGATATCGTCTTCCATTCGGCGACCAAATATCTCAACGGCCATTCCGACGTGCTGGCGGGTGTGCTCGTCGCCCGCGAGGCCAATGCGCGCTGGAAGGAGATCGCCGGCCTGCGCACCAAGATCGGCTCGCCGCTGGCGCCCTTCGAATGCTGGCTGCTCATCCGCGGCCTGCGCACCCTTTACGTTCGCTACCGCCAGGCCTCGGCCAATGCCATGGCCATCGCCCGCCATTTCGAGAAGCACCCGAAGATCGAGCGCGTGCTGTATCCGGGCCTCGCCTCGCATCAGGGACACGCCATCGCCAGAAAGCAGATGACCGACGGCTTCGGCGGCATGCTGTCCTTGCTGATCAAGGGCGACGCGGCGGCGGCCGTCAAGGTCTGCACGCGGCTCAAGGTCATCGTGCCGGCGACGTCACTGGGCGGCGTCGAAAGCCTCGCCGAGCACCGCAAGACCGTGGAAGGCCCGGAAAGCCCGGTGCCCGACAATCTCATCCGCCTGTCGATCGGCATCGAGCATGCCGACGATCTCATAGCAGACCTCGAACAGGCGCTGGGCTGAGTCCTTAAGCTATCGCATTGACGGATTTAGAGGATTCTGGCTTACGCCGGAATGACGGCTACCACTGGTAACCTGTTTTCCGTCTCCCCATATGCTTTGGCGGAGAACTCTCATGCTTGATCTGGAAGAACAGGGCCAGTCCCTGCCGGAGGTCACCCACAGGGTGTCCGATGGCGAACTGCTTGACGCTTATTCCTCGGCGGTGATCGGTGCGGTCGACAAGGCCGGGCCGTCCGTCGTCCATATTGCGGTGAAGAACGGCCAGGGCCGCCAGGGCGGCGGCTCGGGCTTCGTCGTCGCCTCCGACGGGCTCATCTTCACCAACAGCCATGTCGTCTCGGGCGCCAAGACCATTCTGGTCGGCCTGCCCGACGGCCAGCGCGCCGCCGCGCGCATCATCGGCGAGGATCCCGACAGCGACATCGCCGTCATCCGCACCGACGAGAATCTGCATGTGCCGCCGCTGGCGCTGCATGATTCGAAGACGATCAGACGCGGCCAGCTCGCCATCGCCATCGGCAATCCCCTGGGCTTCGAGCAGACGGTGACGACCGGCGTCATCAGCGCCATCGGCCGTTCGCTCAGAGCCTCGACGGGCCGCCTCATCGACGACGTGATCCAGACCGACGCCGCCCTCAATCCCGGCAATTCCGGCGGACCGCTGGTCGATTCGAAAGGCCGCGTCATCGGCGTCAACACGGCGGTGATCCTCGGCGCCCAGGGCATCTGTTTCTCGGTCGCCAGCAACACCGCGCTTTATGTGCTGACCCAGATCCTGCAGCACGGCCGGGTGCGCCGCGCCGCCATCGGCATCGAGGGCCAGCAGACCGTGGTGCCGCGCCATGTCGCCCGCTTCGCCGGCATCGACCAGGAGATGGGCGTGCGCGTCATGAAGGTGGTCGAGAAGAGCCCGGCCGATGAAGGCGGCATCAAATCGGGCGATCTCGTCATCGCCATCGACGGCCATGCGGTGGCGGGCATCGACGATCTCCTGCGCCTGCTCAACCATGAGCGGGTCGGTCACGAGACGCGAGTCACCGTGCTCAGGCGCGGTGAATTGCGCGAACGCTTCATCGTGCCGGTGGAGCGGCGTTAGAGCATGATCCGGAAAAGTGCGTAGCGGTTTTCCGGAAAAGCCATCACGCTTTAGCTTCTCGATTTCGCGAAAGCGCGGCGGTGCAGCTCATGCACCTCCGCCTCGACCTCGGGCACCGGTCCCTCGACCTTCACGAAGGGGGCAATCTCCTGGATCGGCAAGGACCGCACCGGCGATTCGCCGGTGGCGCCCATTTCCCTGCGCCATTGGTTGAGCTGGCGCGAGGACGCCGCATAGACGATGCGGCCGAGGCCCGCCCAGCCATGCGCCGCCGCGCACATCGGGCAATGCTCGCCCGATGTGTAGACGGTGGCCTTGGCGCGTTCCGCCATGGTCATGTTCTCGCCGGCCCAGCGGGCGAGATCGAATTCCGGGTGGCGCGTCTGGTCACCGCCGGCGACGCGGTTGCGGTCCTCGGCGAGGACCTTGCCGTCGCCCGAGACGAGCACCGAGCCGAAAGGCTCATCGCCGGCCTCCAGCGCCTCGCGCGCCAGTTCGACGGCGCGGCGGATATGCTTGAGATCGGCTGCGTTCGTCATCAGTAGAGCCCCGTCTTGTATTCTTCCTGGATCTCCGCCTCGATCTTGTCGGACTCCTCCGTCTCGACCTCGCAGGCGCGCGCCTGCTCCATCACCATATGGGCGAGGCCGGGCAGGAAGGAACGGTCCTGCCGCGCCTCGGGATCCCACAGTTTCGAGCGGCGGAACGCCTTGGCGCAGTGGAAGAAAACCTCGTCCACATGCACGCGGATGCCGATCTTCGGCGCCCGGCCGTTGATCGCGGCCGGCGCCAGCTCGGCCGGATCGTCGATGATCTCGGCCCGGCCATTGACGCGCAGCGTGTCGTCTATGCCTGGAATGAGAAACAGGATGCCGACTTTCGGATTGGCGATGATATTCGCCATCGTATCGACCCGGTTGTTGCCGGGCCGGTCGGGGATGATCAGCGTGCGGTCATCGACGAGGCGCACGAAGCCGGCCGGATCGCCGCGCGGCGAGACATCGGCATTGCCGTTCTCATCCGCCGTGCCGATGCAAAGAAAGGGCGAGCGCTCGATATAGGTCTTCGCGTATTTGTCGATGCGCCTCAGCGTCTTGCCGGCGGCGAGCTCACCGACCTCGCCCATTTTAGCCCTGAGTACGCCCTTCTCTTCGATGCGGCTCATCTGTCCCCCGGTCTCTGTTCCCTATTTCTTGTTCTGACGATTGGCGATGAGGTCCTCGACCACCGCCGGATCGGCGAGCGTCGAGGTGTCGCCGAGATTGCCGAACTCGTCCTCGGCGATCTTGCGCAGGATGCGCCGCATGATCTTGCCGGAGCGCGTCTTGGGCAGGCCCGGCGCGAATTGCAGGAGATCGGGCGAGGCGATCGGACCGATCTCCTTCCTCACATGGCTGACGAGGTCCTTGCGCAGCGTGTCGGAGCCCTGCTCGCCGGCCATCAGGGTGACGTAGCAATAGATGCCGGTGCCCTTGATGTCGTGCGGATAGCCGACGACCGCGGCTTCCGACACTTTCGGATGCGAGACGAGGGCTGATTCCACTTCCGCGGTGCCCAGCCGGTGGCCCGACACGTTGAGCACGTCGTCGACGCGGCCGGTGATCCAGTAATAGCCGTCCTTGTCGCGCCGGCAGCCGTCGCCGGTGAAATACATGCCCTTATAGGCGGAGAAATAGGTCTGCACGAAACGCTCGTGATCGCCATAGACGGTGCGCATCTGGCCCGGCCAGGAATCGAGAATGACGAGATTGCCCGAGGCTTCGCCCTTGAGAATCTCGCCCTTGTCGTCGACCAGAGCCGGATTGCAGCCGAAGAACGGCCGCGTCGCCGAGCCGGGCTTGAGCTTGGTGGCGCCGGGGAGCGGCGTGATCAATATGCCGCCGGTCTCGGTCTGCCACCAGGTGTCGACGATCGGACAGCGGTCGTCGCCGACCACGCGGTGATACCACTCCCAGGCTTCCGGATTGATCGGCTCGCCGACGCTGCCGAGGAGCCGCAGCGACTTGCGCGAGGTGCGCTTGACGAAATCCTCGCCCGCCCCCATCAGCGCGCGGATGGCGGTCGGCGCGGTGTAGAAGATATTGACCTGGTGCTTGTCGATCACTTCCCAGAAGCGCGAGGCGGTCGGATAGTTCGGGACGCCCTCGAACATCAAGGTCACCGCGCCATTGGCGAGCGGGCCGTAGAGGATATAGGAATGGCCGGTGACCCAGCCCACATCCGCCGTGCACCAGTAGATGTCGCCGTCATGATAGTCGAAGACATATTGATGGGTCATCGACGCGAAGAGGAGATAGCCGCCGGTCGTGTGCAACACGCCCTTGGGCTTGCCGGTCGAGCCTGACGTGTAGAGGATGAACAGCGGGTCTTCCGCCTTCATCTTTTCAGGCTTGCAGTCGGCCGGGACCTTGGCCGCCTCCTCGTGATACCAGACATCGCGTCCGGCCTGCATCGACACCTGGCCGCCGGTGCGCCTGACCACGACGACCTTCTCGTCGCCCGAGCACTTCTTGAGCGCCTCGTCGGTGTTGAGCTTGAGGGGGATCTTGCGGCCGCCGCGCAGGCCTTCATCGGCGGTGACGATGAATTTCGACTGGGCGTCGTTGATGCGCCCGGCGAGCGAATCGGGCGAGAAGCCCCCGAACACCACCGAATGGACCGCGCCGATACGGGCGCAGGCGAGCATCGCATAGGCCGCTTCCGGGATCATCGGCATGTAGATGGTGACCCGGTCGCCCTTCTTGACGCCCTGCTTCTTCAGCACATTGGCGAAGCGGCAGACCTGCTCATAGAGCTCGCGATAGGTGATTTTCTTGTCGTAATAGGGATCATCGCCCTCCCAGATGATGGCCGTCTGGTCGGCCCGCTTCTTGAGATGGCGGTCGATGCAGTTGACCGAGACATTGAGGACGCCGTCCTCGAACCATTTGATCGAGACATTGTCATGGGCGAAGCTGGTGTTCTTGATTTTTTTCGGCGCCTTGAACCAGTCCAGCCGCCTGGCATGCTTGGCCCAGAATTTGTCCGGCGCGGCGATCGATTCCGCGTACATTTTCTTGTATTGCTCGTCGTTCACCAGCGCCCGCTTCTTCCACTGGGCCGGGACCGGGTAAACCTTGTCGGACATCAGCAAATTCCTCCCTCTCATGCCGGGTTCGGGCAAGCAGTATGATGGCGCCGAGTCCTATCCTGCAATGCGACAACTGTCTAAGAAAATCAGCCCATAACAGCCATGCCCGTCCATCTCCTCTGGTTTCTCGTTCTCGGCTGCTTCTGGGGCCTCACGCCCTCCTTCTACAAGCTCATGGGCGAGGCCGGCCTGCCGGTCAGCCATATCATCGTCTATACCGGGCTCATCGTCGGCGCGGCGCTGGCGGTCGTGCCCTGGTTCAGGGGCCGGTTCATGCTGACCCGCGAGACTTTGCTCTATGGCCTCGGCTGCGCCACGCTCCTCAACATCCCGTTTTCCCTGAGCCTGTTCTTCGCCCGCCATGTGCCGGCGACCGAATATGCCCTGGTCGTGTCGACCGCGCCCTTCTGGAACTACATCCTGGCGCTGGTGCGGCGGCGCGAGAGCGCCCATCCGCGCCGCCTCGGCGCCCTCATGCTCGGTTTCCTGTCGAGCGCCGTCCTCATCCTGACGCGCGACCATGGCGCGCAAGGGGTCATTTCCTGGTGGCTCGCCGCCGCCTTCATCGTGCCGATCATCTACAGCGCCTATAATTCCTTCGCCGCTGAATACTGGCCGAGGGAGGCCGACACGATGACGGTGGGCGCGCTGGAATCGCTGTTCTCCGGCCTGCTCGCCATTCCCTTCATGCTGGTCCTGGCGCCGCCCTGGAGCGATGCGACGCCGCCGCTTTTCGCTTATTGGACCGCGCTCGCGGCCTCGGCGCTATGGATCATCGAGCGCATCGCTTTCTTCACCCTGATCCGCGACAAGGGCGCGCTCTACACCATCCAGGCGATTTATGTGTCGACGCCGGCGGCGGTGCTCTGGGCCATCGTGATCTTCGGCCGGCCGGCCGACGCCTGGATCTGGGCGAGCCTCGCGATCCTGATGGGCGCGCTGTGGCTCAACAACAGTACCCGGCGCGTGGCGATGTAACACGCCTCCAACGGATACAGGGTAGAAACACGCAAAATCGCGAAAATGCTCGCTCTGGCGCTCCGTCACGAGCATGATGCATTACTTGGATTCCCCTTCTCCCGCTTGCGGGAGAAGGTGCCCGACAGGGCGGATGAGGGTGTTGGTCAGTCTGGCGGCAGCTCATCCGCGAGCGCCGGGAGGATCATGTCCATCACATCATTGAAGCGATGAAATACAGCATCGTTGAGGATGCGCAGGACACGGTATCCCTTCAGTCCGAGATAGGCTGTGCGTCGCGCATCGTAATCTATGTCGTGATCCTCTGAATGGGTGGCGCCATCGACTTCGACGACGAGGGCGGCTTCGCGACAGAGAAAATCGACGGTGAACGGGCCGATCGAATGCTGGCGAATGAACTTATGTCCTTGCAGGCGCCGACCGCGCAGACCTGACCACAACCTCACCTCCGCGGGCGTTTGACTCCTGCGTAGACGGCGAGCCTGATCCAGCCGCTTGGGCTCAATTTGCCGCGTTGTCATGGCGGCACCATACACCCTCATCCGCCCTTCGGGCACCTCCTCCCGCAAGCGGGAGAAACCAGGCAAGGTCTGCGTATTCCCACGAATTTCCCCGGACAATCCTGCGCAAGCGGGAGAAGGGGCAATGAGGGTGTTCTATACCCGCCACACGGCGGTGCGCTTGATCTCCGAATCCTCGAGCTCGCGCGTCACCGGGACATTGTAGTCGATGACATGGGTGAGCGCCGATTTCGGCAGATAGGACCGGCCGGGATCGCCGATCAGCACCAGGGCGCCCTGCCCCTGCGCCGATCTCAGCCAGGCATGGACGCGCGCCGCGAGATCCTTCTCGTAGAAGAGATCGCCGACCAGGATCACATCGAAATCGCCCGGCCCATGCCGGAGCAGATCGTCATCGGTGATGTCGAGCGCAACCTCGTTCGCCTGCGCGTTGAGCCTGGTCGCGGCAACCGCGAAGAGATCGATATCGGCGGCGAGCACGGACCGCGCGCCGGCCTTCTTCGCCGCGATGGCGACGAGGCCCGATCCCGTCGCCAGGTCGAGCACGCTCCTGTCCGCGACGAGCGCCGGATGATCGAGCACATACCGCGCCAGCGCCTGGCCGCCGGCCCAGGCAAAGGCCCAGAAGGGCGGCGGCAGACCGATCTCGCCCAGCTCCTCTTCGGTCTTCTGCCAGATCGGCACCGCCTCATGCGCGAGATGCAGCACGACTTCCGGCACCAGGGGCGGCGCCAGCAGACTGGTATTCTGCCGGATGAATTCCGGATGATCGACGAGCTTCAGCAAGGTGATATCAACTTTCAAAGTCCCTCATGCTGCGGCGCCCGGCGCAGCCGGGCCTCGAAGCATCCGTCAGGATGGAGTGAGCCTGTTGCAGCAGCCCCTTCGAGGCTCGCTTCGCTCGCACTTCAGGGCGAGGATTGCTCACGCCTTCTTCACGCCGCCCAGCTCGCAGATGAGCTTCCACTCCTCGGCCGACACCGGCTGCACCGACAGGCGCGAATTATTGACCAGCACCATGTCCTTCAGCCGCTTGTCGGTCTTGATGTAGTCGAGCGTCACCGGCTTCGGCACGTCGGTGACGGCGCGGATATCGACGCATTCCCAATTGCCTTCCTTGGCGGTCGAATCGGGATGGGCGAGCTTCGACACCTCGACGATGCCGACGATCTCCTTGCCTTCATTCGAGTGATAGAAGAAGCCCTTGTCGCCGATCTTCATCGCCTTCATGTTGTTGCGCGCCTGGAAATTGCGCACGCCGGTCCATTCGGTGCCCTTGGCGCCGGATTTTTTCTGCTGGTCCCACGACCAGGAATCGGGTTCCGATTTGAACAGCCAGTAAGCCATTATTTGTTCTCCGGATTCTTGAGACCCCATTTCCACGCCCGGATCTCGACGGCGGCGAAGAGGCCGGCCTTCGCATAAGGATCGTTCTTGGCGATCTCCTCCGCACCGGCGCGGTCCTTGGCCTCGACGATGACGAGCGAGCCGATCGGGCTTCCCGCTTCGTCGGTGAAGGGCCCGGCCGCCTTGAGCGCATCGCCGAGTCCGTTCAGATACTCGATATGGCCGGGCCGCTCCTTCATGCGCAAGTCGACCGAATTGGATTTGTCCGTGCAGATCAAGGCATACAGCATTTTCTACCCTCTATGGAATTCAGGATTGACGGGACGGGCGAGCAGTCTGGCGATTTCTGTCTCAGGATCGGAGCCGCCGTCAATGACCGCCGCGACCGCGGCCGAGATCGGCATGTCGATATTCTGCGCGCGCGCCAGCCTGGCGACGATGCGGGCGGTGGCGATGCCTTCGACGGTTCCCTTGGCTTCGGCGAGCGCCGCGGCGGTGCTTTTCCCCGCGCCGAGCGCCACGCCGAAGGAGTAGTTGCGCGACTGCCGGCTCGAGCAGGTGAGCAGGAGATCGCCGAGCCCCGAGAGGCCGGTGAGCGTCTCCGGACGTCCGCCCAAGGCCTTGCCGAAACGAGTGAGCTCGGTGAAGGCGCGCGTCGTCAGCGCGGCGCGCGCGCTGTCGCCCAGATTCTTGCCGGCGGCGATGCCGCAGGCGATCGCCAGCACGTTCTTCACGGCGCCGCCGAGTTCGACGCCGCGCGGATCGTCCGACGGATAGATGCGGAAAGTGGGAAGGCTCAAGGCGGCAGCCCACTGCTTGGCGAGCCGGAGGTCCGGCGCGGCGAGCGTCACCGCCGTCGGCAGGCCGCGCGCCACATCCGCCGCGAAGCTCGGTCCCGACAGGATGAGTCCCGGCACGCCGGCCAGGCATTGCGCCAGCACCTCGTTCATCAGCAGGCCGGTGTCGGCCTCGATGCCCTTGGCGCAGAGGATGACCGGCACACGGAGAAAGGAGAACTGCGTCAGCACCTGGCGCAGCACCTGCGCCGGCACGACCGCCAGAACCGCATCCGCGCCCGCGAGATCCGCCGGATCGCCCGTGGCGCGCAGCCTGGCGCCGAATTCGATGCCGGGCAGGCGCTTTTCGAGCCGGTGCGTCTGATTGATGAGCGCCGCCGTCTCGGCATTGCGCGCCCACACGATCGCCTCGTGGCCCGCGCGCTCGGCGACCGAAGCGAGCGCCAAGCCCCAGGCGCCGGCGCCCAGAATCCCGATGCGGCTCATGCCTTCACCCCGGCGCCGGTCAGGCGCTTGGCGTGGGGATCGAGCGGCCAGCGCGCTTTCGCCGGCGCATCGAGCGGATCGGCGAGGCCGAGCGCCAGGCGCTCGGCGCCGGCCCAGGCGACCATCGCCGCATTGTCCGTGCACAGATGACCCGGCGGCACCAGCAGGCTGAAGCCCGAGCGCCTGCAGACCTCTTCGAAGGCCGCTTTCAGCGTGCGGTTGGCGGCGACACCGCCCGCCACCACCAGCACCGGCTTGCGCGCCTCCGGAAATTCGTCCTTGAAGAATCTGAGCGCGCGGCCGAGCCGGTCGCGCATCGTTTCGGCGACGGCGGCCTCGAAGCTGGCGCAGATATCGGCGATGTCCTTCTCACCGATCGGCCGCAGGTCGTCGACCGCCTCGCGCACCGCGGTCTTGAGACCGGAGAAGGAGAAATTGCAGCCCTCGCGGCCTTTGAGCGGGCGCGGGAAATCGAAGCGTTTCGGATTGCCCTGGCGCGCCAGCTCCTCGACCTTGGGGCCGCCCGGATAGGGAAGGCCCAAGAGCTTCGCCGTCTTGTCGAAGGCCTCGCCCAGCGCATCGTCGATGGTGGTGCCGATGCGGCGATAGCGCCCGACCCCTTCGACGATCTGGATCTGCGTATGGCCGCCCGAGATGAGGAGCAGCAGATAGGGGAATCCGACCGGCCCCAGGAGCCTGGGGGTGAGCGCATGGGCTTCGAGATGATTGACGGCGGCGAGCGGCTTGTCGGTGGCGAGCGCCAGCGCCTTGGCGGTGGTGAGCCCGACCAGGAGGCCGCCGATGAGCCCGGGCCCCGCGGTGGCGGCGATGCCGTCGATGTCGGCGAGGCCCAAATTCGCCTGGGCCAGCGCCTCGGCGATCAGCCGGTCGAGATGGCGGGCATGGGCGCGCGCCGCGATTTCCGGCACCACGCCGCCATAGGGCGCGTGGTCCTTGATCTGCGACAGCACGATATTGGCTAGAATCTCGCCCGAGCCGTCGGCGTGACGGCGCACCAGCGCCGCCGCGGTCTCGTCGCAGGAGGTTTCGATGCCGAGTATGGTCTGGTCCGGTGCGGCCATGAATGCCAATGACGTTTCGCGCGTAAGAGATTAAGAGGAGCCGTGATATAGCATGATCTCGAAAAACCGGTATGGTTTTTCCGGAAAGATCATGCACAAACAAGGAGATAAAGCGTGAGCAGCCCCAGGCGGGCGCGACCGCTTTAGCATTCTGCGGAGCTGACTTGCAAACACCTCGCCTGAAGATCGGAACACGCGGCTCCAAGCTCGCCCTTGCCCAGGCGGAAGAGACCCGCGCCCGGCTCGCCGCCGCCCATGGTTTCGCGCCCGATGAAATCGAGATCGTCGCCATCACCACCACTGGCGACCGCATCCGCGACCGCCCCTTGAGCGAGATCGGCGGCAAAGGCCTGTTCACCAAGGAGATCGAGGAGGCGCTGCTGTCGGGCGCGGTCGATCTCGCCGTCCATTCGATGAAGGACATGCCGGCGGTCCTTCCCGCGCCGCTCACCATCACCGCGCTTCTGCCGCGCGAGGATGCGCGCGATGCCTTCATCAGCAATCTCTGCGCCCGTATCGGCGACCTGCCGCAAGCCTGCATCGTGGGCTCGGCCTCGGTGCGCCGCGCCGCGCAGCTGAAACGTCTGCGCCCCGACATCGCCGTCGTCAATCTGCGCGGCAATGTCGAAACCCGCCTCGCCAAGCTCGACCGCGGCGAAGTGGCGGCGACCTTCCTCGCCTGCGCCGGCCTGAACCGCCTGGGCCTCAGCCATCGCATCACCGCGCCGGTGCCCGAAGACGAGATGCTGCCCGCCGTGGCGCAAGGCGCCATCGGCATCGAGATCCGCGAAGACGATGCGCGCATGCGCGAGCTGCTCGCCGCCGTCAGCGACACGCCGACCGAAATCGCCGTCGCCTGCGAGCGCGCCTTCCTCGCGACCCTCGACGGCTCCTGCCGCACGCCGATCGCCGGCCATGCGACGATCAAGGATGGTGTGATCTCCTTCCGCGGCGAAGCGCTCACCCTCGATGGACGGATGACCTTCACGGCCCAACGCAGCGGTCCCGTCGCCGACGCGGCGCGCCTCGGCCGCGAGGCGGGCGAGGAAGTGAAAGCCAAGGGCGGCAGCCATCTGCTGCATCTCGAGTGAGTCATGCGGCTGCTCGTCACGAGGCCTCGCGAAGACGCCGAAACTCTTAAGGAACGGCTCGAGGCGCTCGGCCACCAGGTGATCCTGTCGCCGCTGCTCGCCATTGCGCCGCGCCCGGACATCGAGATTCCGGCGGAGCCTTATCAGGCCCTGGCGCTCACCAGCGCCAATGCGATCCGCTGCCTCGAAAGCAGCACGCTGCTCGTGGGGCTGCGCCATCTGCCGGTGATGGCGGTGGGTCCGCAGTCGGCGGCGGCGGCGCGCCAGGCGGGTTTCTCCGATATCACGGAAGCGGGCGGCGACGGCATCGGCCTCGCCCGCCACATCATCGGCGCACTCGATCCCGACGCGGGGCCGGTTCTCTATCTGTCGGGGCTCGACACCGCGAGCGACTTCACCGGGCTTCTCGAAAGAGGCGGGCTCAGCGCACGGCGCGTCATCGTTTATGAGGCGAAGCCCGCCGCGGCGCTCGCCGCGGACGCGACGCACGCGGAAGGCGTGCTGCTCTATTCACCTCGTTCCGCCAGGCTGTGGCTCGATCTCGCGGAACGTCAGGCGGTTCCGGCCGATGTCATGGTTCATTATTGCCTGTCGGCGAATATTGCCGCGATTCTGCCCGACGCTTTTGCCAGACGGGTGGCGGCGCGGCCGGTCGAGGACGCCCTGTTGGAAATCATTGGCCGCGCGGATGGATTAGCCTAGCATAACGGATACAACCACGAGATGAATGGGTGCCGATGAGCAATATCGAAAGCGAATCGCAGGTTTCGAAATCCCGGAACCCCGTCATCGACCTCGAAGCCGAGGACATTTCGCCGCCCACCGACACCGGCGATACCGAGCCGCCGAAAGAGACGGAGGAACCCGCTCCGCCACCACCACCGCCCGAGTCTGAAAAACAGCCCTCTTTCTGGGCGCGCCATCGCGCCGCCATCATAGCGGCGATCATCGCCGTCCTGCTGGGCGCCTGGATCTATCGCGCTTTCGTCTCCGATCTGTGGCCGCCCTCGTCGATGGCCGAGCGGCTGTCGACGCTCGAGGCGGCGAACCGCACCGTCAATGAGCAACTCGTGGCGCTCGGCGGCAATTTCGACTCGTTGAAGGCCGACCTTGCGAAACGCAGCGAGGACGGCGCCAATGCCGCGGCGAGCGTCGAGACCCGCCTGGGCGATCTCGACAAGGCGGTGGCCGAGCTTCGCCAGTCGCTCGCCGCCATCGGCCAGACGACCGGCGGCGGCGGCGCGACGGCCGACCCGGCGGCGCTCACCGCGCTGAGCGAACGCGTGAGCAAGCTCGAGCAGGCCGTCGCCGCTCTGCGCGAATCGGGCGGCGGCGCCACGACCACCACGACGACGAGCGGCGGCGGTCAGGATTTCGCGCAATTGTCGCAGGCGCTCGCCGATCTCAAGGCGAAATTCGCCGGCGGGCTTCCTTTCAAGGACGAGCTCGACCGCATTGCCGTCTATGTGCCGGGCAATCAGGATCTCGCGGCCCTCCAGCCCTATGCCGCGGCCGGCATCGTCAATCCGCAAGGCCTCGCCACCGCGCTGGAAGCGCTGCTGCCGGGGCTTGCGAAACCGGGCAGCGGCGAGACCGCCGGCGAAGCCAGCGGCTTCTGGGCCTGGTTCGGCACGGTGGTGAAGATCCGCGATCTCAACACGCTCGACTGGGGCGATCTGGCGCGCGCCGCCACGAATGACGCCAGGGCCGGCGACCTCAATGCCGCCATAACCCGGCTCGAGGAGCCGGGCGGCGAGCTTCCCTCCGAACTCGCATTATGGCGCGACAAGGCGCGTCAGCGCCTCAAGGCCGAAAGCGCCATGGCGCAGCTCGGCGCCGCGGTCACCGCCGTCATCTCAGGCACGCCATGATCCGACTGCTCATCCGTTTCATTCTCCTCGCCGCCGCCGCCGCGGGCTTCGCCTGGATCGCCGACCGGCCGGGCACCATCGTCATCCGCTGGCTCAATCGCGAGATCGAGACATCGGTGCTGGCCGGGCTCGCCGGCTTGATTTTCGCTGTACTGGCCTTGTGGTTCCTGCTCGGCCTGCTGCGCCGGCTGATCGGCACGCCGGGCGCCATCGGCGGCTATTTCCGATTCCGCAAGGCGCGCCGCGGTTATGAGAGCCTGTCGCGAGGCATCATCGCGGCGGGCGCCGGCGACGGGGTGAGCGCCCAGCGCTTCGCCACGATCGCCGCCAAATCGCTGACCGACGAGCCCTTGCTGAAGCTGCTCGAAGTGCAGGCGGCCCAGCTCAAGGGCGACCGCGCCAAGGTGCGCCAGGGTTTCGAGGCGATGCTGAAATCACCCGAAACCGAGGCGCTGGGTCTGCGCGGCCTGTTCTCGGAGGCCCGGCAGGCCGGCGACCTCGCCGCCGCCCGGGGTTATGCCGAGCGCGCCTTGAAGCTCAATCCGGGTCATGGCTGGGCCTCTTCCGCGCTGCTCGCCATCCAGTCGCAGGCGCGCGACTGGGATGCGGCGCTGATCACGCTCGAGACGCAGCGCAAGGCCGGCCAGCTCGCCCCCGACAGGCTGAAGCGCCTGAAGGCGGTGCTTCTCGCCGCCAAGGCGCTGGCCGCCGAGACGACAGACCGCCAGGCCGCGCTCGGCTGGGCGCTCGACGCCCACAAGCTCGACCCATCCCTGGTGCCGGCGGCCGCCGTCGCCACCCGTCTCTACGGCGCCGACGACGCTCTGCGCCGGGCCTGGCGGGTGGCGTCGAAGACCTGGGCCTTGAGCCCGCATCCCGATCTTGCTGAAGCCTATGCCTATGCCCGCCTGACCAGCCCGCCGCAGGAGCGTTATGAGCGGGTGCGCCGCCTGATCGGCGCCTATGCCGGCGGCGTCGAGGGCTCTTACGCTTTGGGCCGCGCCGCCGCCGAGGCGCGCCAATGGGACGATGCCGCGAAGGCGCTCGAGCCCCTGCTCGGCAGCGAGCCCCAAGCCCGCATCTGTGCGGTGATGGCCGAGATCGAGGAAGGCCGCGGCGACAAGGGCCGGGCGCGCGAATGGCTGGCCCGGGCGGTCCGGGCGCCGAGCGATCCCATGTGGGTCATCGACGGCGCGGCCTCGCCCTATTGGACGCCGATTTCACCGGTGACCGGCGAGATCGGCTTCGCCGAATGGAAAGTGCCTTTCGACCAGTTGCCGCGCCAGTCGGCCGCCACGGCGTCTCCGCCGCCTGAAGCCGAGCCGATCGAGGAAACGCCGGCTTTGGCCGCGCCGGCGCCGGTTTCCCCGCCGCCGCCCGTGGCGGCAACGGCCCCACCTGCGCCGCCCGCCCCGCCGCCGGCCCCGGCCGCGGCGCAGAAGCCCCGCATCGTCGAGCCGGTCCGCCCGCCCGACGACCCTGGCCTGCCGGAGGACGATCCCGAACAATCGACGCGCCGGGTCTCTGCCGACGGTTGAATAATCCACAAACGGTTGAAATGGGCCGACGAACACTGTATCAGTCCGCCCATTCCAGGCGGGCCGCCTTAGCTCAGTCGGTAGAGCGGCGCATTCGTAATGCGTAGGTCAGGTGTTCGAGTCACCTAGGCGGCACCACTTCCCTAAATGTATCAGTATGTTGGCGCGTCCCCGCTTGGCGCCTGAATTGGCGCGGTTGAGGGGGAAACACGCCTCTTCGAGGTTGGCGATGCGTTGCTCGAGGAGCTTGGGATAGGGGTCGCCATCGCGATATTCCTCCGCCGGTCGTCCGCCAAAAAGAAAACCCGCGTCACCCCGGTTTCTTCTTAGTCTGGGTCGCTTTTTTAGCCGGCCTCGGAGACTGAGATCGAGCTTTGAAACATGACGACCGATCTGAATAGAGCTTGTAGTCACTTCGGCATTGATCATTGCACCACAGCAAAGAAGGATAGCAGCTCCACACACCGCGATGAGAGATGCAGCCGCAAACTCCAGCGCTTGCAGGGCGGACTACCAAAATCGCGGTTACGCTGATCAGTCCGGCGGCAATAAAAGCGTTCTTCCATTTCGGCATTTTTACCTCCGAGGACGCGGAAGCTGGGCCTCAGGGCTCCGGCTCCATCGGCCATGCTACCAGGATGCGCTCAGCCTTCCGATAGCGTTCGACGCGAAATGAGCGCCCGACGAAAGTGGCGGCTAGCGCGGTCGGAGTTAGGCTGGAAAAACTATGGCCCGCTACGAGACATAAGATGGGCCGAGTGGGTTGATGGGGATATACACGATCAACGAGAAATATTCGTGTCCACCGAATATGATGTTTCACACACGTGCCTTCCGCCCATCTGCGTCTTGGAAGATATCGGGCGCTGAAAAGGAGGATCGACATGAGCATCCGGCATCTGCTTGTTGGCGCCGTACTGGGAAGCTTCGTTTTCGCCATTGCTCCCGTCACGCCGCCACAGGCTGAGGCGGGGCAGACCAGCGTCAAAAAGAAATCGAAGAAGCCGGCGAGCCAGAGTCAGAAGAAGCAGCAGCACCCCCATGGGAAGAAGAAATATCCGTGGGGCGAACCCAATGCCGGCTGGGACGACCGCTGCATCTTCTACTTCGATACCTATGACGGCTGGATACCGCCGATGTGCCGGCCTTATGGCCGAAGGTTCTGATCACCTGAATCCATTCAAATCCCAGACATTCGGTAATCTGCCGCATCTTGGAAAATCGGCTCTTTTGCACGATGATCGCAAGGGGCGGTACTGAATCCGGAGGGGAGACTGATGGTCCGTTGGCGCCAGCTGGCAAGCGCTACGCTTTTCGCCACGGCTGTCTACGGCTCTGCGACCCACGCGGCCGGGTCCGCGGCGATCGGCTTCCGGCCGGGCGGCGACGTCTACACTTATATCGCCCAGGCCATCGACATGCTGCACAGCGGCAAGAGCTATCGCGTGATCGGCGACCAGTTCTCGGCGGCCGCCTTGCAGGTCGTCTATCTCGAGAACCAGATGCCCGGCCGCATCTGCGCCAGTCCTAAGGCAAAGCTGCACTTCCATCTCGGCTTCGACAAGGAGACCGGCCGGCCGATGAAGAAGCCCGACATCGTCTGGGTCACGATGATCGGCCCCAGGAACCTGAAGCGCCTGGGCAAGCTTCCCGAATATGGCACCGGCTTCAAGACGGTGAAGGCGAGCGACTATCTCGGCCTGTGCAAATAGGCCTCCCCGCTGGCCAGTACCTGTGTGACCTGCTATCCCGTCTGCAGCACAGGCAGGAGAAAGAACTCATGACCGATCTCACCGGCAAGACCCTCCTGGTGACGGGCGCATCGCGCGGCATCGGCGCGGCGATCGCGCGGGCGGCCGCGGCGGCGGGCGCGTTCGTGCTGCTGCATTACGCCCGGAGCCGCGGGGCGGCGGAGAAGTTGCAGGCCGAGATCGGGCCTGCCTCCTGCCGGCTCCTCGCCGCCGATCTCAGCTTGCCCGATGCGGCGAGCGCCTTGTGGCGTGACGCCGAGGCGGCGACGGCGCGCATCGACGTGCTCGTCAACAATGCCGGCATCTTCGCGCCGGCGCCGATCGCCGCGCCGATGGCCGACTGGCAGAAGAGCTTCGCAGAGGTGATGCAGGTCAATCTCACCGCGCCCGCCGAGCTGTGCAAGCTGGCGGTTGGCCATTTCCGCGTGAAGGGCGGCGGCAAGATCGTCAACATCGCGAGCCGCGCCGCCCATCGCGGCGACGCCCCCGATCAATGGCCCTATGCCGCCTCGAAAGGCGCCCTGGTCGCGCTGACCAAGACCATTGCGCGCGGCTATGCGGCCGAGAACATCCTGGCCTTCGCCGTGGCGCCCGGCTTCACCGAGACCGACATGGCCTATGTTGGCATGAGCGAGGCCGATATCAGGCGCATCGTCTCGGAGATCCCGCTCGGCAGCATGGCGGATCCTGAGGAAGTGGGCGCTCTTGTCGCCTTCCTGTGCACCGACCAGGTGCGCCATATGACCGGCGCCACTTTCGACATCAATGGCGCGAGCTATGTCCGCTGATCAAACGAGCCTCATCGACGAGCTGAAGCGCGCGCTGGGCGCCGACGCGGTGCTGACCGGCGCCGATGTCGGCGACCGTCACCGCAGCGACGCCAGCCAGACCGGCCGCTTTCTGCCCAAGGCGGTGCTGCGCCCGGCAACGGTCGAAGCCGTCGCAACGGCCCTGCGCCTCTGCAATGCGCATCAGCAAAGCGTGGTGCCGCAAGGCGGCATGACCGGCCTTGCCGGCGGCGCCAGCCCGCAGGCGGCCGATTTCGCTCTGTCGCTCGAGCGGCTCACCGGCATCGAGGAGATCGACGCGGCGGCGCAGACCATGACGGTCAAGGCCGGCACGCCGCTGGAGGTGGCGCAGAAGGCGGCCGAAGAAGCGGGCTTCCTGCTCGCCATCGATCTCGGCGCCCGCGGCAGCTGCCAGATCGGCGGCAATCTTTCGACCAATGCCGGCGGCATCCGCGTGATCCGCCACGGCGTGACCCGCGACAATGTCCTCGGCCTCGAAGTGGCGCTGGCCGACGGCACGCTGCTGACCATGCTCAACAAGATGGTCAAGAACAACACCGGCTACGATCTGCGCCAGCTTTTCATCGGCGCCGAGGGTACGCTCGGCATCATCACCCGTGCCGTGCTGCGCCTCAAGCCGCTGCCGGAAGGCCGCGCCACGGCGCTCTGCGCGCTGGCGAGCTACGACGATGTGGTCCAGCTCCTGAAGCGGGCGCAGCGCGAGCTCGGCGGACTCTCCGCCTTCGAGGCCATGTGGCGCAGCTATTTCAGCGTCACCGCCAAGGCCGAGAACATCGCGCTGTTCGCCGAGGAGCCCGCCTTCGCGGTCATCATCGAGACGGAAGGCGCCGGCCAGTCAGCCCCGCTCGAAGCCTTCCTCGAAAGCGTCCTCACCGACGGGCTGATCTCCGACGCGCTCATCGCGCAATCGGAGAAGGAGCGGCGCGCCTTCTGGATCGTGCGCGAGGGTCTGGTGATGGACAGCCTGCCCGCGATCGTCAATCTCGATGTCAGCCTCGCGATCGGCGATCTCGGGCGCTTTGCGGAAGCTTGCGATGCGGCGCTGAAAGCGCGCTTCCCGGAAGCTTATGTGTCATTCTACGGCCATATCGGCGACAGCAACATGCATATCGCCGTCTCGGTCGCGGGAGCGGGCGAGACCGACCTGCATGAGATCGACGAGATCGTCTACAAGATCGTCGCCCGCTATGGCGGCTCGATCTCGGCCGAGCATGGCATCGGCACGCTGAAGCGCGATTACCTGCCCTATTCGCGCAAGCCGGAGGAACTCGCCGTCATGCGCCGCATCAAGGCGGCGCTCGATCCGAACGGCATCCTCAATCCCGGCAAGGTGCTGGCGCCTCGCGGCTGAATCCGGCAGATGCATCGGTACCCGCCTCCGCGACACATGGCAGCCTCATGATGAAGCCTTGAGTATCGGCACCGTGAGCTGTTCCGGGTTGATCTCGATGATCTGTCCGATTCCGGGGCTGCCGACGGGAGGCGGGATGTAGATCGTGGTCGAGATGCGCCGATAGACAGGCTCCATGAAATCTCCGACCAGTTCCTCTTCGGTCGTGATCTCGTAGTCGCCGGCGGCACAAATCTCGCTCATGCCCGTCAGTTGAAACGGGGTCGGGAAAGTATAGATGAATCGTTTGACTCGATTGAACATCGGATGGCTCCGGAAACAGGGCCGCGCCCTCTCGTCCATATGAGGCGCTTTGCGCGCCAAACAAGCATAATACCATCCGCGCCAAGAATAATTCGATCGGACATCCGATTTTCCTAGGTGATCTTCCAGGAAGGGCGCATAGATGTTTGACCGTCGGCTTCGACCTCTCTTGGCATGCCGATGACAGAGAGATAGCTGCTCCCGCCCGCTTGGCATCGGAGGCTATCATGAAATTTGCCGCTCTTCGCATGTTGGTCGCCGCTCGTCATGAGGGCCGCTTCACGAAGCGGTCTTGACTGGAGAATTCGAGCCCTCTCGCTCTCGAAACTGAGAGCCGACACTGTCGTCGGCTCATCGGGACGCCGCTCATCTCGGCATGGCGATGATGAGATCTTGCGCGGATCTCTGAAAGCGTGACGGTGTTTACGAGAAGGTTCGCCGGCGCATGATTTCCGGATAGCTGCTTCGCACCTTTCCTGATCATGCTCCTGCCGGAGAGCCGGTCTCCTTCGATCCCAGCTTCGGTCCGGGCGATCCCGGTCCGCAGGACGCGCGGCTTTCACGTGCGTCACGATCCGTAGTGCATTTTGTCTGCGGTAATATGCCTGAAAAGGATAAAATCATGGCAAATCCCCCGATGGCGGAACCCACTTCGCCCACCGTCGCGCCGACCCCCAAGGACGACCCCAAGCAGGACAACAAGCCGGAGGCTGCGCCTGCGCCTCCGCAGACCAATAAATAATCCGCGCCGCACATGGCGTGAGCGAGGCTGGCGCGGAAAAGGCGCCAGCCTCATCCTGCCGCGGCTTCCTGCAGATGGACCGGAAGCTCAGCGCGCGCGCACGCCACTGCGCGCCAGGCGCTTGACCGCTTGCGCCGTAAGCGGGCCGGCCAGATGGGTGAGCTTCGCCTCGATCTCACGGGCTTCCTCGAACATCCAGCCGGCGATGGTGGCGCAGCGCTCGGGCGGCATGCGGCTGGTGATGGCGCCGACGCCGATCGCCGCCACCGCCTCGCCATTGGCGCCCTTGATCGGCACGCCGAGCGCCGTCATGCCGGGCGCCACGCGGCCCGGATTGAACGCATAACCCTGGCGGCGCGTCTCCTCGACGAGCTCGAACAATTCGCTCGCCGTGAAGCCGCGCGCCTTGATCGCTTCCGCATTGACCGCGACGGCGCGGCTGACGAAGTCGTCGCTCTGGAAGGCGAGCAGCGCCAGGCTGCCGGCGCCGACCCCGAGCGGCCGCCGGTCGCCGACATCGAGCGTCAGCGTCTTGATCGGATAATCGCCCTCGAAGCGTTCGATGCAGATCGATTCATAGTCGCGCCGGATCGACATGTAGATCGTGTCGGCGGTGCGCTCGGTCAGCCGCGCCAGCGATCCATAGGCGACATCGCGCAGGCCGAAGCGGTTGGCCGCGATGGCGCCGAAATGCGCCAGCTCCATGCCGAGGAAATAGGTGGCCGAGCTTTCATCCTGCTCGAGGAGGCCGACCTGAACGAGCGCCCCCAGGAAGCGATGCGCAGTGGAGCGGCTCAAGCCCGTCGCTTCCGCCACATCGGCGAGCTTGGCGCCGGACGGCCCCTTGGCGGCGACGACACGCAAGGTCATCGTCGCCCTTTCGAGGCTCTGCATCCCTTGCAGGCTTTCCTTCTGGCGCATCGTCCTCACGTTTTATCTCAACAACCGGAACCGACTATCGGTGGCCGGGACTCCACAGTCAAGCACACCATGGCTCGGGCTTCCGCAAAAGCTCGGCCAGATGGGCCATGAATTCCGACGCCGGCAGGCCGCTGATCACCCGGTGATCGAAAGTGAGGCTCGCCCCCATGATCTCACCGATCACGATCGTACGCTCGCGCACCACCGCCGCCTGCCGCACCCGGCCGAACGCCAGCGTGCCGCTTTGCGGCGGGTTGATGAGCGGCGTCTGCCACAACGTACCGGGCACGCTGCCGACATTGGACAGGGTAAAGGTGCCGCCGCGCACATCTTCAAGGCCGAGCTTGCCTTTGAGTGCGGCCTCGGCCAACTCGTTCGAGCGCGCCGCGATCCCGGCCACGCTCAGGCGATCGACGTCGCGGATCACCGGCACGATGAGATTGCCGTCGGCGAGCGCCACCGCCATGCCGATATTGATCTCGTCCAGCACCAGGATCTCGCCGTCGCTGAGCGTCGCATTGAGCAGCGGACAGGCCTTCAGCGCCTCCGCCACCGCCTTGAGCAGGATATGGGTGAGCGTCACCTTGTGCGGCGATTCCGCGAAGCGCGTTTTGCGCCAGGCCAGCACCGCATCGACATCGAGATCGGCGAAGACCGACACGGCGGGCACCTGCTGGTGGCTCGACAGCAGATGATCGCCGATCATCTTCTTCATGGCGGTGTAGGGGATCGCCTGGCGCACCGCGACACCTTGCTTCGATTTTCGGATCGTCTCGGCGCCAGCGCTCATGCTCACACCGTCAGCGACTGCCGCACGTCAAGGATCGACTTGCGCAGGATGGCGATGATCTCGTCGAGATCCTCCTCGCCCGAGATGAAAGGCGGCGCCAGATTGATGTGGTCGCCGGCAACGCCGTCGATGCCGCCTTTGCCGGCGCCGACGATGAGGCCGTTGGTGAAGCAGGCATCGCCGATCCTGCCCGCCACGTTCCGGGCGACCTCGAAGGGCCGGCGCGTCTTCTTGTCGGCGACGAATTCGATGCCCATGAAGAAGCCCTTGCCGCGAATGTCGCCGACCATGTCGAGCTCATGGAGCTCTTGGGCCTTCTCGAAGAAATATTCCCCGAGCTGCGCCACCCGCTCCACCAGCCGGTGGTCCTCGATATATTTGAGCACCGCGCTGCCGACGGCGCAGGACAGGGGATTGCCGCCGAACGTATAGCCATGCGAGAAGCCGCGTCCGGTGCGGAACGGCTCGAACACCTTCTCCCTCACGATCACGGCGCCGAGCGGCGAGTAGCCGCTGGAGAGACCCTTGCCGGTGCAGATGATGTCCGGCACCACGCCCCAGTGATTGATGCCGAAATTCCTGCCGGTGCGGCCGAAACCGGTGATCACCTCATCGACGATCATCAATATGTCGTGGCGGTCGCAGATCTCGCGGATGATCTTGAAATAGTCGGGCGGCGCGGTGAGCGCCCCGCCGGCGGCGCCGACGATCGGCTCGGCGATGAAGGCGGCGATATTCTCCGCCCCCTCGCGCTGGATCATCGCTTCGAGATCGGTGGCGCAAGGCAGGCCGCAACCGGGATAGGTCCGCCCGAACGGGCAGTGATAGCAGTTGCAGGCGGCGATATGCGGCATGTCCTTGAGGAGCGGCGCGAAGAGCTCGCGCCTGGAGCGCATGCCGGTCATCGACAGCGAGCCCAGCGTATTGCCGTGGAAGCTGCTCCAGCGCGACACCACCTTGTATTTGGACGGCTTGCCGCGCTCGACATGATACTGGCGGACGAGCTTGAGCGCCGTTTCGGTTGCCTCCGAGCCCCCCGAGCACATGAAGATCTTGGTCATGCCGGGCGGCGCGAAACGCGCGATGCGCTCGGTCAGCTCCATATGCGGCTGGTTCTTCCAGTGGAACGGATGGGCGAAGCTCACCTTCTCCATCTGGCGCATCGCCGCCGCGCGGATTTCCGGCACATTATGGCCGATGCTGACCACGCCGACCCCGCCCATGCCGTCGATATAGCGCTTGCCGGCGATGTCATAGCAATAGATGCCGTCGGCGCGCTCGATGACCGGATTGACCGATCCGGCGCTGCGGAAGAATATGTGCTCGTCGGTGGGAAGGCCGGGATTCATCACTTGGACTCCGTAATGCGGCGGACCGCTTCCGTGATCGTCTGGACATTGGGCATCGCCGCGCGGACGAGGGGCATCGCAAACGGCCTGGGCGTATTCTGCAGGCCGACGCGGGCGATCTTGAGCGGCGCGTCGCCGGCGAGCTCTTCGGCAATCGACGCCGTGAGGTCGGACAACGGATCGCCGGTCTTCCAGCTTTCCGAGACGACGACGAGGCGCCGCGTCCTGGCGACCGAGCGCAACACCGTCGCGACATCCATCGGCACGATCGAGCGCGGATCGACGACTTCGGCGGAGATGCCCTCGCCGCGCATCTGCTCGGCGGCTTTCAGCGCCTGCTGCGCCATCAAAGCGGTGGCGACGATGGTGACGTCGCTGCCTTCACATTTGACCTCGGCCTCGCCCAGCGGCACGACATAATCCTCTTCCGGCACTTCCTGGCGGGCGCCGTGATAAAGCGCCATATGCTCGAAGAAGACGACCGGGTTGTTGTCGCGCAGGGCCGCTTTCATCAGCCCTTTGGCGTCGCGCGGACAGGAGGGCATCGCCACCTTGATGCCGGGCACGCTCGCCACCCAGGCCTGGTAGTCCTCGGAATGACCGCGATGCGGGCCTGCGCCATAAAGAACGCGGATGACCAGCGGCACCGAGACCTTGCCGTCCGACTTGTACCACATGGCCGCGGCGTCGCAGGCGAGCGGCGTGATGCCCAATCCCAGGAACTCGGCGAACATCAGCTGCACGATCGGCCGCCGGCCGGCCAGCGCCGCGCCGATGCCGGCGCCCACCATGGCGCTTTCGCTGATCGGCGTCTGGATGATCCGGCGCGGCCCGAATTTCACCCCAAGCCCTTTGGCCGAATGCATGGCGCCATTATAGATCGGGCCGATATCCTGGCCGAGATGGAAGATGCGCTCGTCGCGCTCCATCTCTTCACTGATCCCCTGGATCACCGCTTCCTGAAAAGTGAGCTGGCTCATGCCACGCGCTCCATGACCGGCGAATAGAGATCATCGGGGCCCAGCACCTCGAGATCGGGATCTGGATCGGCCTGCGCCTGGGCAATGGCCTCTGTGATCTCGGCTTCGGCCGCTTTTTCGATCTCCACCAGCTGCGTTTCGGTCATCACGCCCTGCTCGCGCAGACGCGTCTTCAGGAGCAGCAGCGGGTCCTTCCTGAGCCAGAAGGCGCGCTCATCCTTCGGCTGATAGTCATTGGGATCGGCGCTGTAATGGCCGCTGATGCGGTAGGTCACCGCATCGATGAGCGTCGGCCCGTCGCCGGCGCGCGCCCGCGCCACCGCCGCCTGCACCGCCTGGTGCATGGCGACGACGTCATTGCCCTCGACCCTGACCCCCGGCATGCCATAACCCAGCGCCCGGTCGGCGACGGAGGCGCATTTGAGCGCATAGTCGGTGCGCGTCGACATGGCATAGCCGTTGTTCTGGCAGACATAGACGATGGGCAGCGACAGGCAGGCGGCGAGATTGAGACTCTCATGGAAGGCGCCGACATTGCTGGTGCCTTCGCCGAAGCTCGTCACCACCACGCCCTTCCTTCCGTCGAGCGAGGCGGCGAGCGCGATGCCGGTCGAGATATTGAGCGGATTGCCGAGCACGCCCGAGAACATGCCGAGCGCATTGAACTGCAGCGGCAGGCAGATGTCGCCGCGCACGCGGCCGCGCGAATAGGAGGTGACCTTGCCGAGCACGCCGGCGATCAGGCGGCGCAGATCGGCGCCGCGCATATGGGCGGCGAGCAAGGCGCCGCGATAATGCGGCGCGATGTAGTCGCTGTCCTCGAGGCCGAAGAAGGCGCCCACCACCACGCCCTCTTCGCCGACGCCGGGATGGAAGCCCGGCAATTTGCCGAGCAGGCTTTCGAGCACCCGGCCCTTGGCGACGAGATGGAAGAGCGAGGTCAATAGATTGGCATCGGACGTCACGGGTGGGGCCTCCTCAAGCGTCGGCCTTTTCGAAGCGCGCCAGGATCGTGCCCGGCTCCACTTCGGCATCGGCCTGATGCAGAATCTCGATGAGCGTGCCGTCGATGCCGCTCTCGACCTCGACATTCACCTTCTCGCTCATCACCTCGAGCAGCACGTCCTTGGCGGAAACCTGATCGCCGACCTTCTTGTGCCAGGTGATGATGGTCGCCTTGGGCACCTCTTGGCCGAGTTCCGGCAGCGGGAAGTCAACGATCATCGGTCAATCCTTCTTCTTGTCGTTTTTCATGAAGCCCGCGCCAGCACGGCGCTGTCGGGCAAGGTCTCACCCGTCAGGCTCTCGAACCGCGCCAGGAGATCGGGCACGCTTATGCCGGCCTTCTCTCTTTCGTTCAGGTCCATGGCGATGCGGCCGCGATGCATGAGGATCAGGCGGTCGGAATGTTTGATTGCGTGGCCCATGTCATGCGTCACCATCAGCGTGGCGATGGCGCGCCGGCGCACGATCGCCTCGGTCTGCTCCATCACCACCCGCGCCCGTGTCGGATCGAGCGCCGAGACATGCTCGTCGAGCAGCAGCAGCGCCGGATTGCGCGACGTCGCCATCGCCACCGACACGGCCTGGCGCTGGCCGCCCGACAGCGTGCCGGCGAGCTGGTCGAGCCGGTCTTCGAGCCCCATCGAAAACGGCGCGAGCGTATCGCGCGCCAGATCGCGCACGCGTGAGCCCGCGGCGCGCTTGAGATCGAAGCGGCGCGCCTGGCCCGCTTCGGCCAGCGCGAAATTCTCGACGATGGTGAGCGCCGAGAACACATTATGCTCGGGATTCTGGCGCACCAGGGCAACCTTGCCGGTGCGTTGCCAGGAGGGCTGCTCGGTGACGTCCTCGCCGGCGACGATGATGCGGCCGCTGTCGGGCAGCTGGCTGCCGGCGATCATCGACATCAGCGTCGACTTGCCCGAGCCGTTCGAGCCGACCAGCGCCACGATGCTGCCGGCGGTGATGGCGAGATTGATATTGTCGGCGGCGACGACGAACTCGTTGCGTCCGAAGCCCTTGAAGCGCTTCACGCAGTCCCTGACCTCGAGCGCTGCCTCAGGTGATGTTGACGACACGATCATTCTCCAGATATTCGAGGCGCTCGCGGGCATTCTTCTTCGCCGCCTTCGTGCCCGGAAAGGCGATGAGACCCAGCCCGTTGGCGCGCACCGCGATGATGGCGAAGACCACCAGCGCCGTGACCAGCTTGACGAAATAGGGCGGCAGGCCGAGCTTCAAGGCGATCGTCACCACCACGCGATAGACCAGGATGCCGAGCAGCACGCCCAGGATCGAGGGGATGATCTTCGGCGTCTTGAACACGCTCATGCCGATCATCAGGGCGGCGAGCCCGACCACGATGACGCCGGTCTGGATCGACACATCCATGAAGCCCTGGCTCTGCACCACGAGCGCGCCCGAGGCGGCGGCGAGGCCGTTGGCGATGACGAGGCCGACGATCTGGCGCGCCTCGGTGCGGATGCCGAAGCTGCGCGCCGTCTGGATATTGAGGCCGGACGCGCGCATCGACAGGCCGTAATTGGTGTGCAGGAACCAGATCAGCACGAGCGCGACGAGGCCGGAGGCGAGAGCGCCGACGATGATCGCCGCCCATTGGCCCGAGAAGCCCAAGGCCTCGACCCAAGTGAAGATGGTGGCCTGGCTGAGCAGCGAGATATTGCCGGCGCCCATGATGGCGAGCGAGATCGACCACGCCGCCGTCGTCATCAATATGCCGGCGAGCAGCACATTCATGCGCAGATAGACATGCAGGAGGCCGGTGATGAGTCCGGCGATCGCGCCGCCGAGAATGCCGAGCAGCAGCGCCGTCGCCGGATCGAGTCCGGCGACGAGCGCGACCGCGGTGGAGGCGCCGCCGATCCCGAACGAGCCTTCGAGAGTCAGATCGGGCAGGCTCAATATGTTCAGGGCGAAGTAGATGCCGAGCGCCAGGGGGCCGTAGATCAGCCCGACCTGGGCGCCGATCAGCAGGATGCTCACGTGATGCCTCTCAATAGGTCTTGGTGGCTTTGTCCAGAAGCTCTTGCGGGATGGTGAGGCCGAGCGCCTTGGCCTGGGTCACATTGATCTCGAAACCCGCGGCTTTCGGCACCACGACCGGCATGGTCGCCGGATTGCCGCCGGCCAGCACTTTCTCCACCACATCGGCCGCGAGATTGCCGACCTCGACATAGCTGTAGGAGCCGGAGAGCAGCGCGCCCTGGCTCACCCCCTCGGAGAGATTGCCGAAGGCCGGGATCTTGGCGTCGTTGCCGACTTTGACGATGCCGGCGATGCCGCTCATCGTCGTCGAGTCGCCCGGCATCTGGATCGCGTCGACCTTGCCGATGAGCGACTGCGCCGCCTGGGTCGTCTCGCCCGCATTGGCGATCGCCGCCACGACATGAGCGAGGCCGCGCTCCTTCAGATGCGCGATGGCCCGCGCCGCGAGGAAGTCGCCGGCCGGGTCGCCGGCCTTGTAGATGAGCCCGACCGTCTTCATGCCGGGCAACACTTTCATCATCGCGTCGATATCGGCTTCGACGGGGGCGGGATCGGCGACGCCGGTGAAATTCGTGCCCGGCGCCTCGAAGGAATTGATGAGGCCCGCCTCGACCGGGGTTGAGGAGCCGACGAACACCACCGGGATCGTCGTGGTCAGCTTGCGGAAGACCTGCGCGCCCGGCGTGGCGATGGCGACGATGACCTCGCAGCCGTCGCTGACGAAGCCTTGCGCCAGGGTCAGCTGGGTGGCGGCGTCGCCTTCCGGATTTTGCACGACCATGGCTTCGGTCGAGATGCCTTTCTTCGTCAGGCTGTCCTTGAAGCCGTTCAGGATGTCGTCGATGACCGTGGCGGTCGCATATTGATTGACGCAGATCTTCGGCGCCGCGGCTTGCGCCGGGGCCGCCAGGGCGGTCGAGGCCAGGAGAACGAAGGCAAAGGCGCGACGCGACAGGCGTGGAATGGACAGGCTCACGATTTCCTCCTCATTTATTGCATCTTAGTGATGCTTTGTCCCGTTTGCTGGGATACAAGTCTAATTAATGGGACAACAAAAAGCTGTCAACGCGGATTCGTGGGAGAACGCGGTTTGACGCCTCCTCCTTTGGGACAATATCCGGGAATGTTACGGGCCTAGATCAACGGCACGATGCCGATCCGCCGCCCAGATGGAAGGCGTGAATCACGATCGCTCCAGATCAGGGAAGCATGGGCTCGCCGCCTTTCGCGGGCAGCGGGCGCTCTTGCCTGGCGAGCGTGTCATAGCAGGCGAGGCGGTCCTGCGGCGCCGCGATCGTGAGGCATTCATCCATGCCGGACTTCGGCGCGTCGCGTGTATCCTTGACGGCGACGGGCGCCAGCGTGGCGAGAAGAACGAAAAGCGCCGGCGCCAGAGCGAGCACGACCGCGGCCGGTGGCAGCAGTATTCCCGTGAGGCCTGGCGGAACCCTGAACATGATCATCCCGATCTAGGCATCACGTCATCGGAAAGCGATGCGGATTCCGGAGGCCAGCATAAAGCCGGCATAAGGAGGAGATCGCTTCAGGCGGGCGGCGGCATCAGCATGAACAGCGCCTGCGCGGGCAGGCTCGCCGAAGCATTGCGGAAAGTATGCGGCTGGCGCGGATCGAAGGTCATGGCGTCGCCTTCCGCGAGCCGCGTCTCCTCCTCATCGACCGTGACGATGAGCTCGCCCGAGAGGACGAAGACGAATTCCTCTTCGCAATTGAGACTGTAAAGCGCCTCGCCGCCCGAGCCGCCGGGCGCGATGTCGGAGAAGATCACCTTGGCCTTGACGGCGCTCGTCGGCGACAGAAGATAATCGCTGATGCGGGCGCCGCCGAATTTGATCGGCACGCGCTCGGCCTTGCGCACCACCGCCGACCCAACGGTGGAGAACAGGCTGCCGACCGGCAGCGACAGCACATCGCAGAGCCGGACCAGCAAGGCGACCGAGGGAGAAGCCTTGTCGCGCTCGACCTCGCTCAGGAAGCCCTTGGTGATGGCGGCCGCTTCCGCGACCTGCTCCAAAGTCAATTCCAGATGCCGGCGCCGTAGCCGCAGCATGGCGCCGATCCGCGGCGAGTTTCGGATGGGGATTTCAGATGTCATGGCAGTAAGTTTAGCATGAACAAACTTTGTTGACCTATACAGAACTTGTCTCTAGTTTCGGCTTTTCAGCTGCGGAGGCGCATATGTCGGATGAATCATTGGCGGCCGCCAGGGCCAGTTCGCAATCCTGGTATTGGTGGGGCATTCCGACCTTCTTCCGCTGCCCATGGAACGAGGATCCGGCCGCCTGCGATATCGCCCTGGTCGGCGTCCCGCACAGCTCCGGCAACGGCTCGACCGAGCGCGACCAGCATCTCGGGCCGCGCGCGGTGCGCCATGTTTCGGGCTTCTACCGGCGCGCCCATGGCGTCCATGATTTCTCGCCCTTCGACACGGCGCGCATCCATGATCTGGGCGATGTGCCTTTGCCCGAGGCGATGAACAACGAAGCCTGCGTGCGCGACATCGAGGCCTATTTCGCGAGGCTCGACAAGACCGGCACGCGCCCCGTTTCGATCGGCGGCGATCACTCGATCACCGGGCCGATCCTGAAAGCGCTGGCGGGACCCGGGCGCAACCTGTCCAAGGGCCAGCCGGCGGCGCTCATCCATTTCGACGCCCATACCGATTCCTACGAGAACATCCCGCATTGGCTGGGCGCCCGCCGGTCGGCGGCGCATTGGGCCGCCTATACCGCGCGCGAGGAAGCGGTCGACCCGTCGCGCAGCCTGCAGATCGGCATGCGCGGGCATCCGTCCGCCGCCATTCATCAGGGCAAGGTCGGCTCTTCCAGCGAGGAGCTCGGCTACCGGGTGGTGAAGATGTCGGAATTCGAGGAGCTCGGCGTCGCCAGGACGGTCGAGATGATTCGCGCCCGCGTCGGCGACGGGCCGGCTTACATCACCTTCGACCTCGATTGCCTCGATCCAAGCGTCGCGCCCGGCGTGTCGAATCTGGAACCGGGCTTCGGCGGCTTCACCATCCGGGAAGCGACGCGGCTGCTGCAGGGCCTGAAGGGGCTCGACATCATCGGCGCCGATGTCGTCTGCCTGATGCCGACCAAGGACAGCCCCAACCAGATCACCGCGCAGGTCGCCATGGTGATGATGTTCGAGCTCCTGTCCCTGATCGCTTGGCGCCGCAGCTAAAGCGCTTCCCGCCGAAGTTGCCCGACTTTGGCGATAAGGGAGCGCTCCGGAAGGGCTCTAGATTACGGGGAATAGGTTGGACGCCGCCGCGCAAATGGCTAGAATGGCGGCGGTCCTGGGTCCAGGGGAGAGGTCGATGCGTTTGAGGCTCGTTGTAGCGGCGGTCATGCTTCTGGGCATGCTCGGGGCCGGGGATGCTTTTGCCGCCCAGGTGCTCATCTCGATCAACAAGTCGAACCAGAAGATGACGGTCTCGATCGACGGCGAGAAGACTTATGTCTGGCCGGTCTCGACCGGGGCGCCCGGCTACTCGACGCCGAGCGGCGATTTTCGTCCCTTCCGGATGGAACGCGATCATTTCTCCAAGGAATGGGACGACGCGCCCATGCCGCATTCGATCTTCTTCACCATGCAGGGCCACGCCATCCATGGCAGCCCCCATACCAAGCGGCTCGGCACCCGCGCCTCGCATGGCTGCGTGCGGCTCGCGCCGCCCAATGCGGCGAAGCTCTTCGCGCTGGTCCAGAAGAACGGCATGAAGAACACCCGCGTCGTCGTCAAAGGCGGCTTCGGCTTCGACTTCGATCTCTTCTCGTCGCGCTCGAGCCGCTCGTCGCGTTCGAGCGGGATATCCGATTACGATTATAACGAATATGCTCCGCGCAAGAACAAGAAGAAGCGCAATCCGCTCGCCGGTCTCGGCGACATCTTCGACTGATCTCGCAGTGATACGCCGGCGCGCCGGGACATCGAGTCGGGCGACGCGCATCACCTCTCTTCTCATCCCGGCCGCGCGAGGCGCGTCCCACTGCAGCCGGCGCCAGCGGCAATCGCCTTGGCGCGCAGGCGGCGTCCCGCTGTTTCGAAATGTCGAACGAGCTTCACGAAGTTGTCACGCAGCCTTACAACATTCATTGTGCCCTCACCGGCAAACGGAAATTTCGCTCCTTCGTTTTGCATTTGGCGATGCGGAATTCCGCAGGGCCTGGCCGAGCTTGTTTCCGACAAGCGCGATCAGCTTCTCCGGGTCCGGCGAGGATCATCTCGCGCGTAGCGAGCAAGCCGCAAAGGCTATCGCCCATGTTGCCAATTTGTCCGAAGGCACGGCGCGCGCCATACCGTCAGCGGACGGAGCAGCGGGTCAGTTCATGACAAGTTCTCTTTGCACTACTACATTTTTCCCTGGAAACCATAGGAAGGCCCGCCGGGATCGCCCAAAGCGATGGCAGCGATCACTATTTGCGATGCCGAGACCTTCATATATTTCTGCATGTGTCAGCCGGACGAGCCGCTTGCGCCGGTCGCCGGCCTGGCGGGAAGATGCGCTATGGCCTGGTTGATCGCTGCAATCGTTTTTGTCGTCCCGCTGGTGTTTTTCCCGCGCGCGGCGGGTTATATTCTTCTTGCTGCCCTGGTTCTGCTCGGCGGCTGGGCTCTGTACGAGTGGCTCCAAAACAGCCGGACTCTGGCGGAAGAGGAAAAGGTCAAGATTACCGCCTCTTACGATCCAGTAGCCTGCGCGCTACAAACGCCGATTCTTGCGAATGTGGTGAACGGCAGCAGCCGCGATGTCGCCTCGGTCCGCTTCGATATTGCCGTTAAGAGACGGGGATATAGCAACGAAATAGGCCGTTTGTCGCGTCTTCTCGACGATCGGCCGATGGCGCCCGGAGCACAGTCTCACTACTGCTACGCCCTGCCCGTCCTTATCCCCGCCGTGGCGCCCGAGGAGCTCGAATTTGTGATTCCTCTCCAATTTGTCACTTTTAAATGAAATCTCCCGTAGGTATGAAAATTCCACACGCACAACGCGTATCAACGGGGGCGGCTATGGTGGAAAATGCTGAGTTCTCCAAAATCTAAAAAATCCGTTTCTTCTGCAAACAAGAAACGTCCGGCGTCCCGTGTGTGGTCGCCCGTGACTTTCGGCTGGGCTTCGGTCGCCGCAGAGTTGCGCGCGGCCCGTCTGGCCCGGCACTTCACGATTCGCGATCTGGCCCGCGAGGTCGATTGCGATCATACCGTCATCTTCCGGCTCGAGCGCGCCACACCTGTTGCAGTGGAGCATTTGCTCTCCCTGCTTCTGTGGCTGGGCCGCGAGCCTTTCTCGTTCACCTCCGTCGACAAGCGTTTCAAGACCAAGCTTTCGCCTAGCATGTCGAAGAAGGTTTCCGGATCGAGTGCTCCGCGCAAGGCGGCGAAGAAAGCCAAGCGTTGAGCAACGGCTTCAGTCCTGTGCACGGTTTTCAAGCTGGTGCACAGAACTTCATCACTTCAGGCCCTAGCGCGGCATGCGAAAAAGCGGATACCGGTTTTTCGGTAGAATCCCGCGCTGACTGAAGACTGATCACGTTATGAGTTTGGATCGTCACGATCCAAGCTCATCGTGATCCAGGCCTGTAGCGCCGTCCGGCCCGGCGAATCGCCACTATGGGGCGGCCTATCCCAAGGTCACACTGTCGGCTATAGTGCCCCGGTCAGCAGGCGTTGACCGAGGGTTGTGGCGTGACAAAGCAGATCACCGAAGGTCCTCCGGCACCGGGCACCGCGCCCTGGGCGCCGCAGATCGTTTACGCGCCGCTGCCGCGCTGGCCGGTCATCATTCCCCTGGGTCTACTGGCCGCTCTGGCTGCGGCGGCATGGCTCTTGATGGAGCGCGGACTCCTGACGCCCATTGCCCATCTGGTCGAATAACCCAGAGTAAGAAATGTCGCTTATAAGCATGAAAGCCCTCGCCGTAAGGCGAGGGCTCTCGCGGGGTGCGGATCCGGGGGCAATGTCACCGTCCCCGCTGCAGACTATACGCTTATAAGTAACAGTTTGTAACGTGAATAAATTTGGCCCTAAAACAGGCGAACCCGCCGCATCGCGCAACTGAAAATTGCACATTGGGCGACGTCAAGCCCTCTTCGCCAAAGGGGCGACGATCTGCTATCGGGTCCTATGGATATCCGCCAGCTCTCCTATCTGTCGGCTCTGGCCCGCGAGAAGCACTTCACCCGCGCCGCTCAGGCCTGCAATATCTCGCAACCGACCCTCTCCGGGCGTATCCGGCAGCTCGAGCAGGAGCTCGGGGTCCCGATCGTCGAGCGCGGCCAGCGCTTCCACGGCCTGACCCCGGAAGGCGAGCGGGTGCTGAAGTGGGCTCACACCATTCTCGACAACTGGCAGGCGATGCAGCAGGAGCTCGCCTCGATCAAGGGCCGCAAGGAGCAGTTGACCGGCCGGCTGATGATCGGCGCGGTGCCCTCGGCGCTTCCCATGGCGCCGCTCCTGACCCAGACCATGCAGGCCCAGCATCCGGGCGTCGATTTCACGGTGCTCTCCTACTCGACCGCCGAGATCCTGCGCGGTCTCAACGACTTCTCCCTCGATGTCGGCATCGCCTATCTCGACAATGAGCCGATCGACGGGCTCGTCGCCTCGCCGCTCTATCGCGAGCGCTACTGCCTGTTCGTCGCCGACACCCATCCGCTCGCCAAGCGCGACACTGTGTCGTGGTTCGAGGCGGCGCAGGAACCTTTGTGCCTTTTGACGCCGAACATGCAGAACCGGCGCATCATCGACCGCGCCTTCCGTTCCGCCAACTGCCAGCCGCAGCCGCGGCTCGAGACCAATTCGGTGATCAATCTGTGGTCGAATGTGCGTTTCGCCGGCCTTGGCAGCATCATGCCGGAATATTTCCTCGACGCTCTGGGTCCCACCACCGGCATATCCGCCGTGCCTTTGGCGGAACCGCATGTCGAACATGCCGTAGGGCTTCTGGTGGTCGATCGCGAGCCTCTCGCGCCGATCATTGCTGCGCTGCAGCAAGTCGCACTTGGGTTTGATCCCGCCGCTTTGCGCAAACCCCTGATCCTTGATCGGGCATAACAATCGGTTCATCGGAACTACCGATTTGCTGGCCGGTTCCTGTTCCGGCAAAACGAGAATGATTATATAATGTTGGTACCCGGCGCCGGTCACCCGGCCAGGAAGGTTTGGCTCGATGTTGACGAAGCCTGAAATGTCACCGGACGGCGAGCGCGCCCGTGAGGTGTGCAGCCGCCACGGCAACCGCCCCGACGAATTGATCGAGATCCTGCACGACGTCCAGGAAGAGCTGGGCTATGTGCCCGAAAGCATCATCCCGGTCATCGCCAAGGCGATCAACCTTTCGCGCGCCGAGGTTTATGGCGTCGTCACCTTCTACCATGATTTCCGCCGCGAGCCGGCCGGCCGCCATGTGGTGAAGATCTGCCGCGCCGAATCCTGCCAGTCGATGAATGGCGAGGCTCTGTGCAGCCATGCCAAGGCCAGCCTCAAAGCCGGCTTCGGCGAGACGACCGCCGACGGCCAGGTGACGCTCGAGGCCGTCTACTGCCTCGGCAATTGTGCGCTGTCGCCGGCGATGATGGTGGATGGAGAGCTGCATGGCCGTGTCGATGCCCGCCGCTTCGACGAGATCATGGCTGAAACGCTGGGCGAGGCCGCGCAATGACCCGCATCTTCGTTCCCGATGACGCCGCCGCCCTGTCGATGGGCGCCGACAAGGTCGCCGCCGCCATCAAGGCCGAGGCCGGCAAACGCAATCTCGATATCGAAATCATCCGCACCGGCTCGCGCGGGCTTCTTTATTTAGAGCCCCTGGTCGAGGTCGAGACGGCCGAAGGCCGGATCGCTTACGGACCCGTCGGAGCCAAGGATGTCGCCGCCCTCTTCGACGCCGGTTTCCTGACCGGCGGCAAGCACGCTCTGGGCCATGGCCTCACCGAGGAGATCGACTATCTGAAGAAGCAGGAGCGCCTGACCTTCGCCCGCTGCGGCGTCATCGATCCGCTGTCGGTCGAGGACTATGTCGCCCATGGCGGCTTCGCCGGCCTCACGGCGGCGCTCAAGAAATCCGGCGCCGAGATCGTCAAGGACGTCACCGATTCGGGCCTGCGCGGCCGCGGCGGCGCCGGCTTTCCGACCGGCATCAAATGGAAGACCGTCCACGACGCCAAGGCGGACCAGAAATATGTCTGCTGCAATGCCGATGAAGGCGACAGCGGCACCTTCGCCGACCGCATGCTGATGGAAGGCGACCCCTTCACGCTGATCGAAGGCATAACCATCGCCGGCATCGCCACCGGCGCCACCCGAGGTCTCATCTACATCCGCTCCGAATATCCCCACGCCATCGCCAAGATGAAACGCGCCATCGCCGTGCTCGTCCAGGCGCGCTACCTCGGCGACAATATCCAGGGCTCGGGCAAGTCCTTCACCCTCGCCGTGCGCACCGGCGCCGGCGCCTATATCTGCGGTGAAGAGACCTCCATGCTCGACAGCCTCGAGGGCAAGCGCGGCATGGTGCGGCCGAAGCCGCCGATCCCGGCGCTCGAAGGCCTGTTCGGCAAGCCGACCGTCATCAACAACGTGCTGAGCTTCGCCGCCGTGCCGGACATCCTGGCCAAGGGCGCCGAGTTCTACAAGAATTACGGCATGGGCCGGTCGCGCGGCACGCTGCCCTTCCAGCTCGCCGGCAATCTCAAGCGCGGCGGCCTCGTCGAGAAGGCCTTCGGCATCACGCTCCGCCAGCTCGTCGAGGATTTCGGCGGCGGCACCTATACGGGGCGCCCTGCGCGGGCCATTCAAGTTGGCGGTCCCCTGGGATCATACGTGCCCGCCTCGCAGTTCGACATGGCGATGGACTATGAGACCTTTGCCGCCAATGGCGCGATGGTCGGCCATGGCGGCATCGTGGTGTTCGACGACACGGTCGACATGGCCAGGCAGGCGCGCTTCGCCATGGAGTTCTGCGCCATCGAATCCTGCGGCAAGTGCACGCCCTGCCGCATCGGCTCGGTGCGCGGCGTCGAGGTGATCGACCGCATCATCGCCGGCATCGAGCGCGACAAGAATCTGATCGTCCTCGACGATCTCTGCCAGACCATGACCGACGGCTCGCTGTGCGCCATGGGCGGCCTGACCCCCATGCCGGTGCAAAGCGCCGTCAAGCATTTCCCCGAGGATTTCGACCGGCCTCCCATGGCCAAGGCCGCAGAATAGGAGAGAGCGACATGCATACGCTCATCAAGGAAATCGACTACGGCACGCCCAAATCCGACAGCGCCAAGATGGTGACGCTCGAGATCGACGGACAGCCGGTCACCGTGCCGGAAGGCACCTCCATCATGCGCGCCGCGATGGAGCTCGGCACCAAGATCCCCAAGCTCTGCGCCACCGATTCGATGAAGAGCTTCGGCTCCTGCCGCCTCTGCCTGGTCGAGATCGAAGGCCGCAAGGGCACGCCCGCCTCCTGCACCACGCCGGTGGCGCCCGGCCTCAAGGTCAAGACCCAGACCGACCATCTGGCCGATCTGCGCAAGGGCGTGATGGAGCTTTATATCTCCGACCATCCGCTCGACTGTCTCACCTGCGCCGCCAATGGCGACTGCGAATTGCAGGACATGGCGGGGGCGGTGGGCCTGCGCGACGTGCGTTATGGCTATGACGGCGACAATCACGTCTTCGCCAAGAACAACGGCTCGGAGAATTTCCGCTACAAGCCGAAGGACGAGAGCAATCCCTATTTCACCTTCGATCCGGCGAAATGCATCGTCTGCTCGCGCTGCGTGCGCGCCTGCGAAGAGGTGCAGGGCACTTTCGCGCTGACCATCGACGGGCGCGGCTTCGCGTCCCATGTCTCGGCCGGCATGGACGAGGATTTCCTCGCCTCCGAATGCGTCTCCTGCGGCGCCTGCGTGCAGGCCTGTCCGACCGCGACGCTGACCGAGAAGTCGGTCATCGACAAGGGCCAGCCCGACCATTCGGTGGTCACGACCTGCGCCTATTGCGGCGTCGGCTGCTCCTTCAAGGCCGAGATGAAGGGCGACGAGGTCGTCCGCATGATGCCTTACAAGGATGGCGGCGCCAATGAGGGCCATTCCTGCGTGAAGGGCCGCTTCGCCTGGGGCTATGCGACGCATAACGACCGCATGATGAAGCCGATGCTGCGCGAGAAGATCACCGATCCGTGGCGCGAAGTGTCATGGGACGAGGCGATCGACTTCACCGCGCGGCGCTTCATGGAGATCCAGGCCAAGCACGGCGTGGGCTCGATCGGCGGCATCACCTCGTCGCGCTGCACCAATGAGGAAGTCTATGTGGTGCAGAAGATGATCCGCGCCGCCTTCCACAACAACAATGTCGACACCTGCGCCCGCGTCTGCCATTCGCCCACCGGCTACGGCCTGAGCAAGACGCTCGGCACCTCGGCCGGCACTCAGGATTTCAAGTCGGTCGAGAAGGCCGACGTCATCCTGATCATCGGCGCCAACCCGACCGACGCCCACCCGGTCTTCGCCTCGCGCATGAAGAAGCGCCTGCGCGAGGGCGCCAAGCTGATCGTCGCCGACCCGCGCCGCATCGACATGGTGCGCACCCCGCATATCGAAGCGCAGTATCACCTGCCCCTGCTGCCCGGCACCAATGTCGCCGTCATCAACGCCATGGCCCATGTCGTGGTGACGGAAGGCCTGGTGAAGCGCGATTATGTGGCCGAGCGCTGCGAGCCCGAGGACTTCGCCCGCTGGGAGAAGTTCATCGCCGAGCCGAAGAACTCGCCCGAGGCGCTCGAGAGCATTACCGGCGTTCCGGCGGCCGACATTCGCGCCGCGGCGCGCCTCTATGCGACCGGCGGCAATGGCGCCATCTATTACGGTCTCGGCGTCACCGAGCACAGCCAGGGCTCGACCATGGTGATGGGCCTCGCCAATCTCGCCATGGCGACCGGCAATTTCGGGCGCGAAGGCGTCGGCGTGAATCCGCTGCGCGGTCAGAACAATGTCCAGGGCTCCTGCGACATGGGCTCCTTCCCGCATGAATTCACCGGCTATCGCCACATCTCCGACAACACGGTGCGCGATCTGTTCGAGAAAGTGTGGAATGTCGGGCTCGACCCCGAGCCGGGCCTGCGCATTCCCAACATGTTCGACGCCGCCGTCGAGGGCTCCTTCAAGGGCCTCTTCGTCCAGGGCGAGGACATTGCCCAGTCCGATCCCAACACCAAGCACGTCAACCGGGCGCTCGAATCACTCGAATGCCTCGTGGTGCAGGATCTCTTCCTCAACGAGACGGCGGCCTTCGCCCATGTCTTCCTGCCCGGCACGTCCTTCCTCGAGAAGGACGGCACCTTCACCAATGCCGAGCGCCGCATCAACCGGGTGCGCCCGGTGATGGCGCCGAAGCAGGGCATGCAGGAATGGGAGGTCGTCGCGCGCATCTCCACCGCCATGGGTTATGAGATGAGCTATTCGTCGGGCGCCGAGATCATGGACGAGATCGCCCGCGTGACGCCGACCTTCGCCGGCGTCAGCTTCGAGAAGCTCGACCGTCTGGGCTCGGTGCAGTGGCCGTGCAACGATGCGGCGCCGGAAGGCACGCCGACCATGCATATCGGCAAGTTCGTGCGCGGCAAGGGCCGCTTCATGATCACCGAATTCGTGCCGACGGATGAGCGCACCAACCGCTCCTTCCCGCTCATCCTGACCACCGGCCGCATCCTGAGCCAGTACAATGTCGGCGCCCAGACGCGGCGCACCGACAATGTCTCCTGGCATGCCGAGGACGTGCTCGAGATCCATCCGCATGATGCCGAAGTGCGCGGCATCAAGGACGGCTCGAAAGTGTCGCTGTCGAGCCGCATGGGCGCCATCACCTTGCGCGCCGTCATCGCCGACCGCATGCCGCAAGGCGTCGTCTACACCACCTTCCATCACCCGATGACCGGCGCCAATGTGATCACCACGGAGTTCTCCGACTGGGCGACCAACTGTCCGGAATACAAGGTGACCGCGGTGCAGGTGACGCCGTCCAACCAGCCGTCCGACTGGCAGGTCGAATGGGAGCAGCGCGAGAACGAGCACAAGCGCGTCGCCGTGAAGCCGCTTGTCGCGGCGGAGTGATGAGGTGACCTTGCGGCCCGACCCGTCCTGGAAGGCCGAGCCCGCGACCTCGCGGCCGGCCGAGGGTTGGGTCTATCGCGCCGACGGTTCGAACTCGGGCCTCATCTGGCAGCTGCCGGAGGAAGTGCCGGTGGCGATCATGCACAATTCGGTCTCGACCGCGGTGATGATGGCGACGCCCGCCGATCTCGAGGATTTCGGCGTCGGCTTCTCGCTGTCGGAAGGCTTCGTCGCCGACGCCGCGGCCATCCGCAATGTCGTGGCCTTCCGCGTCGACAATGGCTTCGTCGCCGACATCGCCGTCGATGAGGCGGCGCTGAAGCCGCGCTCGCTGCGCGCCCTCGAAGGCCGCAGCGGCTGCGGCCTGTGCGGCGTCGAGGACATCGCCGATGTCGTCAAGCCGACGGCGCCGGTGCGGTCGCGCTTCACGCTCGACCCCGCGGCGGTGCTCGAGGCCTTCGCCGAGTTTCCGGCGCATCAGCCGATGAACCGGCTCAATCATTCCGTCCATGCCGCCGCCTGGGTGGCGCCCGAGGGCCGCATTCTGCTGGCGCGCGAGGATATCGGCCGCCACAACGCCCTCGACAAATTGCTGGGCGCGCTCATCCGCCAGGGCCTCGACAGAGAGGCGGGCTTCGTCGCCATGACCAGCCGCTGCAGCTTCGAGCTGGTGCAGAAATGCGCCCAACTCGGCATCGCCCATCTGGTGACGATCTCGGCGCCGACCGGCCTGGCGCTGCATCTGGCGCAGGAGGCCGGCATCACGCTGGCGAGCCGCGCCCCCGACGGCATCGTTTGTTTTCATTGATCAGGCAGACCCCGCGCATGGACAAATTCAGCGACATCAAACGCATGGCCAATCAGATCGCCAAGGCCTTCGCCGGCTATCCGGAAGACGAGGCGGTCAAGGAAACGGCCAACCACATCAAGTCCTACTGGGACCCGCGCATGCGCAAGCAGCTGGCCGAGGTGATCGCCAAGGAGGCCGGCGCCCTGAGCCCGATAGCCCTCGCCGCCGGCAGGAAGCTCGGTCTCGGCTGACCCTGTCGCTGCCCGGCAGGCAAAGCGCCGTTGGGAAAGGAAGGCGCTAAAACGGGGTATACGGACCATCTTTTCTCCGCCCCAATTGCCGTATAGACAGGGGCGATGGACGATAAATCCCCCTTTCCGACGGTTCTGATCACCGGCGCCTCGAGCGGCATCGGTGAGGCTTTTGCCCATGTCGCGGCGGGCGAAGGCCACCCTCTCATCCTGGTGGCGCGCAGCGAGGCCGAATTGCACCGGGTGCGCGGCGTGGTGATCGCACGCTACGCCGTGCCGGTTTCCGTCATCGTGCATGACCTGGGCGCGCCGGGCGCCGGCGACAGGCTCGCCAATGAGCTCGAGGCGCGCAAGCTCGCGCCCGATATCATCATCAACAATGCCGGCTTCGGGCTGATCGGCAAGGCGTCCGAGCTTTCGCGCGAGGATCAGCTCAGGATGATCGACCTCAATGTCAGAAGCCTCGCCGACATCACCTTGCGCTTCCTGCCGCAGATGATCGCCAAGGGCCGCGGCGGCGTCATCAATGTCGCCTCGACCGCGGGTTTCATGCCGGGCCCCAATATGGCGGTCTATTTCGCCACCAAGGCCTTCGTCGTCTCCTTCACCGACGCGCTCCATGAGGAAACCAAGGGCACGGGCGTGACCCTCACCACCCTGAGCCCCGGCCCGGTCGAGACCGGCTTCCAGCGCCGCGCCGGCATGAAGCAGGCCCGCATGTTGAGCCGGGTCATCCCGAAGAGCGCCATGGCGGTGGCCCAGGCCGGCTGGGCCGGCTTCAAGGACGGCGAAAGGCTGGTGGTGCCCGGCACGATGAACAAGCTCACCGCCTATGCGCTGCGCGGCGCGCCGCGGCGCATGATCCTGCCGGTGATCAGGCGTGCAATGGGCGCAGCGAAAGCCAAGTAGACGCATCGGCCCGAAGGGGTGCAGACTTTTCCGATAGGCCGACGCGCCGCCAAAGACCCTCTCGACGCCAGACCATTTCCCATGTCACCCTTGCGAATCATGCCCGCCGGCAAAATCCTCATCGTGCTGCATTCCGAAACCTCCTCACCCGGGAGGGTCGGCCACATGCTCAGGGAAAAGGGCTATACGCTCGATATCCGTCGTCCCTGCCTCGGCGACAAGCTTCCGGAAACCCTCGCCGATCATTCAGGCGCCGCCATCTTCGGCGGCCCGATGAGCGCCAATGACTGCGATGCCTTCATCCGCGACGAAACCGACTGGATCGGCGTGCCGCTGAAGGAAGGGAAGCCCTTTCTCGGCATCTGCCTCGGCGCCCAGATGCTGTCGCGCCATCTGGGCGGCACGGTCGGCCCGCACGCCGATGGCCTTGTCGAGATCGGCTATTATCCTCTCAAGGCCACCGATGCGGGCCGCAAGCTCGGCGGCGACTGGCCGGGCCAGGTCTATCACTGGCACCGCGAGGGATTCACGCTCACGGATGGATGCGAGCTCCTGGCCACCGGCGAGACCTTCGCCAACCAGGCTTTCCGCTATGGCGCCTCGGCCTTCGGGCTGCAATTCCATCCGGAAGTGACGCGGCTCATGATGCATCGCTGGTCGGTGACGGGCGCGCATCGCTTCGTGCTGAAGGGCGCCCAGAATGGCGCCGAGCAGCTCGCCGGTCAGATGCTTCATGATGCGCCGGTACGCGACTGGCTGTCGGGCTTCCTCGATGTCTGGCTGAAGCCCGAGGATAGAAGCGCGGCCGTGGCCGCCTGATCACTCCGCCGCTCGCACCGTTACCAGCCCCTGCGCCGAAGCCCAGGCCTGGATGTCGCCCTTCTGCAGCGCCGTCGCCATCAGATCCGGAAACCGGTCCGGCGTGCAGGCGAAGACCGGACAGCCGAGCGCCGCCAGATGCTGCGCCGCCGCCGTGTCATATTGCGGCTTGCCGTCGTCGCTCAGGGCGAGCAGCACGATCACATTGATGCCCGAGGCCACCGCCTCCTCGGCGCGCGCCAGCATCTCGTCGCGATTGCCGCCCTCGAAGAGATCGGTGACGAGAATGAGATGGGTGCGCTCCGGCTGCCCGACCAGGTCGCGCACATAAGCGAGTGCCCGGTTGATGTCGGTGCCGCCGCCCAGCTGCACGCCGAACAGCACATCGACCGGATCGGCGAGCTTCTCGGTGAGGTCGACGACCGCCGTGTCGAAGACGACGAATTTGGTCGAAACCGCCGACAGCGACGCCAGGACCGCGGCGAAGATCGAGGAATAGACGACCGAGCTCGCCATCGACCCCGACTGGTCGACGCAGAGGATGATGTCGTCGAGATCGGCGATGCGGGTCTTGCGCGCATAACCGACGAGCTTTTCCGGGACGATCGCCGCCTGCTCGGCCTGGTAGTGGCGGAGATTGGCCCGGATCGTGCGCGGCCAGTCGATGTCGCCGAAACGCGGCCGCGTGGTGCGCTTGCGTTTGTTCACGGCGCCGCGCACCGCTTCGCTGGTCTTCTGCGCCAGCCGCGCCATGAGCTCGTCGACCACCTTGCGGATGACCTGACGGGCGGTTTCTTTCGTCTTTTCCGGAATGGCGCGGCCGAGGCTCATGAGATCGGCGACGAGATGTACATCGGCCTCGAAGCTCGCCAGCAATTCGGGCTCGAGCAGCATGCGCTTGAGGCCCAGGCGCTCGAAAGCATCCTTCTGGATGACCTGCACGACCGGCGTCGGGAAGAATTCGCGGACATCGCCGAGCCAGCGCGCCACCCGCGGCGCCGACCCGCCAAGCCCGCCCCTGCCTTTCCCGCCTTCGGGCGCGCCATAGATGGCCGACAGAGCCCGATCGATGCGCAGATCGCGCTCCGACAGCGAGGCCGTGTCCTCCTCGTCGCCGAGCGCCAGCCGCCAGCGGCGGTACCTCTCTTTCCCGTCGGGCTCACTCATCGGCGAGACCCAGTATCGTTTTCAGGAGCGGCAGCGCCTTGGCGAAGGCGGCCGCGGCGCGCGGATCGTCTTCCCTGTCGGCGACCGTGCCGGCGCCGGCGGTCTTGCCATGCTTCACGGCCTCGAGGAGACGGCGGCGCTCCATCTGGTCGAAGGCGCCCAGGGCCCGGCGCAGCATCGGCAGCATTTCGATGAAGGCGTCCTCCGCCAGCCCGGCGAGGAACATGTCGATGATCCGGAAGAGGCGCGCATCATGGAGCAGAAGCTGCGCCGCGCCGGCGAGAAAGCCTTCGAGCCACAGGCCCGCCTCGCTGACCGGAATGGCGGGCGACAGAGCCCGCGCCAGCCGCGCGGCCGCCCTGTCAGCCGCGAGGCGCTGCCGGTCATAGAGCCGGCGCAGCGCATAGCCGCGCAGGAATGCCGATGCCTGATCGTCCTGCTCGAGTCTCATCAGCGCATCGAGCCAGCTGTCCCTCTGATGCGCCTCGGCGAGAAGCTCGACCGCGCCGTCGAAACCCTGCATGGCGGCGAACATCGTCCGTGCTGCTTCCTCATTGAGGCCGCGGCAGGCCGGGCCGAAGCCGGCGTGGATTTCGGCCGTGAGCGACGTGATGAGGTTTTCGAGCGCTTCTTTCGGCAGGCGCCGGGCCGTTCCATAGCGCAGGATATTGGCAAGCGGCGGCACCGCCTGCATGAGGGCGGCGATGTCGCCGGCGCTGACGCTCAAAACCTGCAGCCGCGCGACCAGCTTTTCCGCCACCGCGGGCAGATCGGCATTGAGGGCGAGGCCGATGAGCTCAGAGCAGCGCTTGAGACCCTGCTCCTTCTCGCCCGCTTCGAGCGCCGCATTGCCGGCCGCCTGCTCGATCGTCGTACCGAAGCGCAGCGCTTCGGCGAGCTTCACGCTGAATTCCGGCTGCCAGAGCAAATGCCAGATTTCGCGGAAGGTGCCGCGTCCGGCCTGCGCCTCGCTGAGCCGTCCCCAGGGCAGATCGATGAGCAGCAGCCGGTGCAGCAGCGCCGATTTGGCGAGGCCCGTTTCGCTGCGCAGATCGAGCGCCACTTCCTGCTCGGTCGCTTCGGGCTTGAGCCGCAATTTCTTCTGCCAGCGCGCCAGATCCGCGGCGAGCGGCATCTGCGGCACGCTGTCGTCGATCTCGCCGATCTCCTGGCCGATCACCAGGCGCGTCTCGATGAGGCGCAGCAGGATGTCGTCGCCATGGCACAGAGCCGAGAGCGAGGCGTCCTGCATCTCGCGCAGGCCCGGCACCGGATGGCCGCGCAAAGCGGCGAGGCTCACCGACAGGCGGGCCGCCTCGATGACCGAAGCGGTGGCGGCCGGCAGTCCTTCCGCGCGCAGCAGCGCGGCGACATGCGCCTGCCAGCGCGCCGCCATCGGCACCGGCTCGACCTTCCTCTCGCGCGTGCCGAGATCATGCCAGAGATGGCGGTACCAGCCGGGCGATACGATGCCGGCGCCATAGCCCGAGAGCGCGGCGAGCCGCGTATCGGTCCACGGCACCCAGGTGGCGACCGCCTTGACCTTGGCGAGGCCCTTGAGTTTTTCACGATCCTGTCTCGCGGATACCGTGCGGCGCAGGGCCGGCACATGCCAGGCGCCGCAGATGACGGCGACCGCGCCATCGCTCTCGCCGAGGGCCTTGCCGATCTCGAGCCGCATATGCGCCTCGCGGCACTCTTCCTCGGGCGGCGACGGCCGCGTCGCTTCGAAACTCTCCCGCACCGCGCTCATCGCCTGCTCGATCGCGGCGAAGACTCCGCGTTCATGCGCCGCCTGCTCGACCAGCGCGTTCCACCAGCTCTCCCCGTCGCTTTCACCCGCCGCCGCGGCAAGCGCGCTCAGCGGATCGTGGCGCAGCAATGCCCCTTCTTGCGGAGCGATTTCATCTTCGGCCGGCTGAGTCGGACGGCTCAGTGCCGAGAGATCGATGAAGCGCACCGCGCATTCATGCTTCAGCGCCCAATGGATCGCCTGCCATTCGGGGGAGAATTCCGCGAAAGGATAGAATACGGCGCGCGCCGCATCGTCGGCGGGATGGATGAGCAGCGCGATCGGCGGGCGCATGCCAGGCCGGGCGGCAAAAGCGATGATGTCATTGGCCTCGGGCGGACCCTCGATCAGCACGACCGCCGGCGTGATGCCGTCCAGGGCCGCGAGCACGCTCGCGGCCGAGCCCGGACCATGATGCCGGATGCCGAGAAGATGGAGACGGTCTTGCGTCACATCACTTCCCGGATCGCGTCATAGAGGTCGCGCCAGCCCTGGCGCTCGCGTATCACCGATTCGAGATATTCCTGCAGCACGATGCGGTCCTGCACCGGATCCTTCACCACCGCGCCGACGATATTGGCGGAGAGCGACGTCGCGTCGATGGCGCCGGAGCCGAAATGCGCCGCTTCCGCCCAGGCGCCGATGCCCACCGAAATGGCCTCGGCGGTGGACAAGGTGCCGCTTGGCGATTTGAGCTTCTGCTTGCCGTTGAGCGTCTGCCCGTCGCGCAATTCGCGGAAGATCGTCACCACCCGGGCGATCTCCTTGTCGGCCGGCTCGATCTCGGGCAGCGTCAGCCCCGTGCCGATCTCATTGACCCGCTTGCTGACGATGGCGGTTTCCTCCTCGATGTCGGTGGGCAGCGGCAGCACGACGACATTGAAGCGGCGCTTGAGAGCCGAGGACAGCTCGTTGACGCCCTTGTCGCGGTTGTTGGCGGTGGCGATGACATTGAAGCCGCGCTGCGCGTGAACCATGTCGTTGAGCTCCGGAATGGGCAGGATCTTCTCCGACAGCACCGTGATGAGCGTGTCCTGCACATCGGAGCCCATGCGCGTCAGTTCCTCGAGACGCAGCAGGCTGCCCTCCTCCATCGCGCGCATCAGCGGCGTTTCGACCAGCGCCGCGCGCGACGGCCCCTTGGCGAGCAGCAGCGCATAGTTCCAGCCATATCTGATCTGGTTCTCGTCGGTGCCGGCGGTGCATTGGATGAGGCGCTGCGAATTGCCCGAGATCGCCGCCGCGAGATGCTCCGACACCCAGGATTTGGCGGTGCCCGGCACGCCGAGCAGCAGCAGCGCCCGGTCGGTGGCGAGCGTTGCGACGGCCGTCTCGATCAGGCGGCGGTTGCCGATATATTTCGCCGTGATCTCCTGGCCGTCTTTCAGCCTGCCGCCCATCAGATAGGCGACGGCGGCTTGCGGCGAAAGCTTCCAGCCCGGCGGGCGCGGCCGGTCATCCGCTTTGGCGAGCGCCGCGAGCTCGGTCCCATAGGCATCTTCGGCCGTGCGCCGGAGCTCCGCCGAAGCGTCGCGTGGTTTCGCTGTCTGGGCCATTACGTCCTCATATGGCTGGATCGGGAAGAGCGAGAAGAAAACGATGATAGAGCGCGGCCCGGCGCGCCTCGGGCTCGGCATCGCGCAGGAAGTCCCCGGAAAGCGGCCGCGGGATGAGCGGCGCCACGGCGCTGAGCCAGGACAGGCGGGCATCGTCGGGCCCGCCCTCCATCGCCTCGCGCCAAAGCGGCGAACGCAGCAGATCCGTGGCGAGATGCAGCGGCAGGGCCGCGCCCAGCACCACATGGACTTGCTGAAGGATGATCGGCTCAGGCAGGGAGCTCCAGCCTCTGGGGGATATGGTGAGATCGAGCACAGCCGCCCGCGCGGTGGCGTCCAGCCGCGGCAGCAGATCCGTCAGGGTCAGAAGCGTGAGGTGAGAGAGGTCTCCCTTGAACAGCGCGGCGTAGCGGCTGAGGTCGCGCCTCGGATTCTCGAGAACGGCGGCGCGGAAGATCAGATTGCCGAGCTCGGCCTGTTCGAGACCGGCGGTGATCATCTCGTCTTCCGCGAGATTCAGGATGCGCGCCAGATCCCCGAGCCGGACGCCTTCGAACAGCTCCTTGTTCTCATGGAAACCTTCGAATGCCCGAAAAACCCCATTGGCGCGGGGCTCCTTGCGCAGTTCGAGCACGATCCGCCGGCGCAGCAGGCCGGCTTTCTTGATCTCGATCCTGTCGCGCAGCCGCTCGAGCTTCTCTTCATAGGCGGCACTGCCGGGAAGACGCGCCAGCAGCGCCGCGGCGGCATCGCGCACCGAGGAAGCGCGGTCCTGGGCCAGGCTTTCGAGAAACGCCGCATCCGCCTTGGTCAATGACACGCCCAGCAGGCCGACGAGCTCGGCGCGCAGGGCCGCCGTTTCCTGGGGCAGCAGACCCTCGATGAGGCTCAGCGCCCTGGCCGGATCGCTGGCGCGCAGGCTGCGCAGGAAAGCGAGTTTCCCCGCCTTGCCGGCCGCATCCAGATTTTCGGCGGTGACGGATCCGTCGTCGTCGCTCGTTCCGGCGCTCCTTTTGTCGTCCGGCCGCACTTCCTTCAGCCATTTGCGCTCCGCCGGGCCGAGATCTTCGGCATAGCGCGCGATGAAATCTTCGAGGCGCGAGAAATCGAAGGGATGCAGTCCGAGGCCCGAAAGCTTGATTGCGCGCAGCGCGGCACATGCGATCGCGTCGCTTGCGCTGCCGTCCTTGCCGGTGACGAGACGCAACAGCGGCTGCCGCGCAGCCTCGGGCATGAGCGTCGCGGGATCAATGCCGCCGCTGGCGCGCATGCCATCATTTTCGCGGCGCGGCGGCAGCGGCCGCCCGTAACGGCTGCGTGCCGCGACGAGCGCCAGGGTGGTGAGCGTGTCGCCAGCGCCGTCCGGCAGCGGATGATGCGCCAGACCCAGCATCATCGCCTGGCGGATCGCGCCGATATAAGCGGATGAGAAATCCATCATCAGGCGCGTATCCAGCGACCGAGCGCCGTGTCGGCCAGAACGGCGGTGAAGAAGCGCCCGTCCCACAGGCCGGTGATGGCCTCATGCGGGATATCGCCGAGCACCAGCGCCTCGCCCTCCTGGCGCGGCGCCAGCTTGATCCCGTCATCACCGTCGGCGAGCCACAGCCCGGCATCCTTGCAACGGATCACCTCGGTCCCGGCAAGCGTCATCGGCCATTGGTCGAGCCATGGCTGGCGGGCGCGCAGCTCGTCATAATCGGCAAGCGCCGCGGCGAGGCGCTTGGCCGGCAGGCGGATATCCGCCGCAGCGCCACCACGCGTGGCGATCAGCGCCCGCAAGGGCGCCGCTGAAGGATAATAGACGAGCTCGGCCGTGAAGCTTTCACCAGGCAGATAGGGCGACCCGCCGCTGCCCGTCGCCACCGGCACGAAATCGATGAGCACCGCATACAGGGCGTCGTCGCCTTGCGCGGCCGCGAGCCATGTCTCGATGCGTTTCAATCGGTCAGGCTGGATTTCGGCGTGGGTGGCGATGACGGTCCAGTCCGCGCTGACGCGCCGCGCGGAGCTGTCGTCGAGCAGCGCCTGGCGTTCCTGTGTCCAGCCGATGAGCCGCCTGACATCCTGGCGCAGGTCTTCCGGCAGCTTCTCCTGGCGCCGATAGGCCTGCGCCAGCAGATGAAAAGATCCAAGCGCTTCGATCGCGGCATCGGCGCGCAGACGTTCGGGCAGCGCCAGAAGCTCGCTCGGCAGGCCGTCGAGACGCGCCGCCAGCGCCGGCGCCTTGGCGTCGACCAGCCTTTGCGCGGCGATCCGGCATTGCTGCGCGGCATCGGTGGTGAAATGGGCGATGCCGCGCGCCAATCGGTCAGAGATCCACAGATCGAGCTCGTCGAGGCCCCGGCGGATGCTGTCCTCGCGCTCGGCGCGCAGTCTTTCGCGTTGCTCGAGGGCGCGTTGCCTCGCCTTTTCGTCACTCTCGGCCGGCGCCGCCTCGGCTTCCGCCACGGCCAGCGAGGCGCGCGGTCCGGCGGCGCCTTCGGGCTTACCACCTACCGGTTTGGCGCGCCGGCGCCCGGCCCAGTCGGCGACCCAATCGGGGATGACCGCCTCGCCGAAGCTCTGCGGCGCGCGGACGAACTGCAGCATCAGGCCGAGCGAATGCTTGCAGGGGAATTTGCGGCTCGGGCAGGTGCATTTGTAACCGAGATCGTCGAGCGCCAGCGCCACGCGATAGGGCGTCGAGCCGGAGCCCTGGCACTCTCCCCAAGCCAGCGCCCCGGCGCTGTTCTGCGCCAGAAGCGGCCAGGCCGAAGCCTTGATCCTGGCCGCCGCGGCGAGAGACGCCTGATCGGGAGCCAGGGTCTCGATCTTGTCGAGAGTGACCGCCATTCCGCTGATTTGCCCCATATTGATCACGACTTAATAGGGGCTGCGGCGGGGCGCGTAAATGACCACCCGGCGCTTGCTCTCCATCCCGTCCCGCGCCAGGATTTTCACAAACTATTAACCAACTGAAAAAGTTCAATTTTTAGGTATTTGGAAACTTCGTTGAGCCATCATCCCTATCCAAGGCTCACGAGGGTGAAACGCGGGGCCGCGGCCGGGATCAGGTACTGCGTACCCGGCGGAATTCTGAGAATGGGGAGTGCCGGTGGGCCTCCCCGTTTTTCTGCGTTTTAGTTCAGCTTTTCAATCGCAGCGTCTCGACATCGGTGTCGCCGACATACCAGTCGCAGGCGGCGACTTCCTCGAAAACGACCCAGACATCGTTTTTACCGAGGCCCGTCGCCTTGACGATTGCCGCCGTGACAGCTTGGCTGATCTCGGCCTTCTTGCCCTTGGGATCGGCGGCGATGACTTCCTTGACGATGCGGATATTGACGAAGGGCATGGATGCGCCCCCTCAGCAGAGCTTGACGCCGTTGACCATCAGGCGGACCGCATAAAGCGAGGTCGTTCCGCAGATATAAAGGACATTCCGCTTGGGTCCGCCCCAGGCGACATTGGCGGTGACTTCCGGCACCTTGACCTTGCCGATGAGCGTGCCGTCCGGATCGTAGCAGTGGACGCCATCGGCGGCGCTGGTCCAGATGCGCCCGTCGGTATCGAGACGGAAGCCGTCGAACAAGCCCGCGGTGCAATCGGCGAAGACCTTGCCGCCCGAAAGCTTGCCCTTGTCGCCGACCTTGAACACCCGCATATGCGCCGGGTTCTGCGGTCCATGGGTGCGGCCGGTATCGACGACATAAAGCAGCTTCTCGTCGGGCGAGAAGGCGATGCCGTTCGGACGCACCATGTCGGTGATCACCGCCTCGACCGCGCCGCTCTTCGGATCGATGCGATAGACATGGCAGGCGCCGATCTCGCTCTCGGCCTTGTTGCCCTCATAGTCGCTGTCGATGCCGTAAGCGGGATCGGTGAACCAGATCGAGCCGTCCGATTTCACCACGACGTCGTTCGGCGAGTTGAAACGCTTGCCCTTCCATTTATCGGCAAGCGTGGTGACGCTGCCGTCGAATTCGGTGCGGCTGACGCGCCTTCCGCCATGTTCGCAGGTGATGAGCCGGCCCTGCCAATCGGTGGTGTTGCCGTTGCTGTTGCCGCAAGGCGTGCGGAACACGCTGACCGAGCCGTCGGTCTCGTCATAGCGCAGCATGCGGTCATTGGGGATGTCGGACCAGACGAGGTACCGTCCGGCCGGAAAATAAACCGGTCCCTCCGCCCAGCGGCAGCCGGTGAACAGCTTGTCGACATGGGCGTTGCCGTTGAACAGCCGCGCAAAACGTGTATCGAACACCTCGTAATAATCGGAAGTAGCCATCTTTCCACCCGTCTCCCTTTTGTATGACATATCGAGCCTGACATTTGCGGAGATTGCAAGCCCCTGCCCGGGTCGGTCCGGCCCGATCCGCGAAATCGCGCAGCAGTCCTGCCGCCTCGATGAAAGGATAGACGGCGATACGGTCAATCCGGCGCGTCGAGGTCGGGCGCCGCGGGAGCGATATTATAGGCTTCGAGCCGCGCCGAAGAGGCGTCGGCCGCGGCGAAGCTCAGGATCGTGGCGGTGCCGGGCGTCACCGGCACGACGCGCGATGGCGGCAAGCCCAGAAATTCATGGCAGGCCGCCCGGATGACGCCGCCATGCACGACGGCGAGTGTGTCGCCGGCGCAGTGCCTCAGGCAATCGCGGACGGCGGCGGCGACGCGCGCCCGGAATGTCTCCCAGGTCTCGGCATTCCGGGGCGTGAATGTGCCGGCGCGCCAGGCGAGATATTCATCGCGCCGCTCGGCTTCGAGCTCCGGCTTGATGCGGCCGGTCCATTCGCCCATGTCGATCTCGCGCAGCCGCTCATCCACCGGCACATCGGCAAAGCCGAGAAGAGTCACCGTCTCGCGCGTCCGGCCGAGATCGGACGACACCACGCGCGCCGGCGCCAAGGCGCGTGCGAAGGCCGCGAAGCGCTTGGCCTGCTGCACGCCCCGCTGCGACAGAGGCGCGTTGTCCTGGCCTTGCAGGCGCTGCTCCGCGTTCCACGTCGTTTCGCCGTGACGCACCAGAATGACTCTCATTCACCAATCCTCTCACCAGACATTGCGAAGACCGCGCTCGGCGGCTCGATAAACGACAATGGAATGCGCTCGCCGGGCTGTGCCCGGAAATAGCCGTCGGCCATGGCGGTGATCCGCTTGCCCTCGACCAGCGCCGTCACCATCGTCCGGCCGGCGATGGGCGCGGCCTCGTCGAAGACGGCGGAGATCACCGGCTTTCCTGTCCGCTCGCCGACCAGAATGTCATGCGCGCGATAGAGCAGCTGCACCTTTTCCTGGCGGCCGCCTTGCGTGGCCTGGGCCAGCACGAGATCGCCGAACAACAGATCGCCCGACCGGTGCTGGACGGTCAGCAGATTGGCGGGCGGCGTGCCGAGGAAGGTCGCGACGAAGGTGGTCAGCGGTGTTTCCAGGAGATCGATGGGCGGCCCGAATTGCTCGACCTTGCCCTTGTTGAGAACCGCGACGTGGCTCGCCATCGTCATCGCCTCGACCTGGTCATGCGTGACATAGACGGAAGTGGCGCCGGTGGCGCGATGGATGCGCATCAGCTCGCTGCGCATCTCGATGCGCAGCTTGGCGTCGAGATTGGAGAGCGGCTCGTCGAACAGCAGGATTCCGGGCTTCGGTCCAATGGTGCGGGCGATGGCGACGCGCTGCTGCTGGCCGCCCGATATCTCGGCCGGATAGCGCTGGCCGAGCTCCTCTATGCCGAGCAGCTGCAGCACCTCGCCGACGCGCGCCTGGCGATCCGCCCTGGACCATCCGGCGACCTTCAGCGGCCATTCGATATTGCCGGCGACGCTCATATGCGGCCAGAGCGCGTAGCTCTGGAAGACGAGGCCGGCATCACGATCGCTCGGATCGGCGAGCAGCCCGTCTCTTCCGCTCGAGACCACCCGCCCGCCAAAGACGATTTCCCCTTCGCTGGGCGTCTCGAGTCCCGCCAGCATGCGCAACAGCGTCGATTTTCCGCAGCCCGACGGCCCGACCAGCACCAGGAAGGCGCCTTTCGGCACCACGATATTGACGTCGTCGACGGCGGCGAAATCTCCGAACCGCTTGCTCAGGTGGCTGAGACGGATGGCGTCGGTCATGATCTTTCCACTTCTGGACGCGGTTTTCGAGACGCCGGGCGATCAGCGTCGTCACCAGGCAGACGGCGAGGATGACGACGGTGATCGCATTGGCGAATTGCAGGAAGCCTTCCGAGGCATAGCGATAGGCCATCATGCTGAGCACCGGCGAGGTCGAGGTGAAGAGCAGCACGACGAGCGAGAGATCGCGCACGATCTTGACGAAGGCGAGCAGGGCCCCGGCGAACAGGCCGCGTATGGCGAGCGGCAGGATGATCACGCCCATCCGCCGCAGGACGCCGGCGCCGGTCAGCCTGGCGCTCTCCTCGATGTCGGCCGAGATCTGGCCCAGCACCGAGCGGCCCGATTGCACCGCATAAGGCAGCAGATGCGCCGAGGCGGCGATCACCAGGAGCGCGAAAGTGCCGTAGAGCGGCGGCAGCGGACCGATGGGCGCGCCGAACAGGGCGATATAGGCGGCGGCGAAGGCGATGCTGGGGATGAAGACGGGCATGAAGGAGATCTGGGCCAGCAGGATCGCCAGCAACGTTCCCTTGTTGCGGGCGATCGCATGCGCCAGGGCCAGGCCGAGAACCATCGTCACGGCGGCGACCGACAGAGCGAGCTTGAGCGTCGTCCACAGGGCCTCGATCAGAACCGGGTTGCGGAAGATGCCGGCCTGTCCCTGGGCCATCTCGGTTCCACCCTCGCCGATCCAGAAATGGACCGTCCAGTTCGAGAAGAGCGCGCCGTTCTGCGCGGCGAAGCTCGAGGCGAAGAGGACCAGCGCCGGGATGAAGGTGGTGAGCAGCGAGACGGCGACGGCCAAGCCGAACAGCGGCCAGCGCCATTTGCCGAGTGGAAACCGCTTGGTGCGGCCGCCCTTGCCGGTGATGGTCACGAAGTTCCGGCGCCCCGTCACCAGCCTTTCGCCGAGCCACAGGAAGGCGGCCGAGACGGCGATGAGAAGCAGCGCGATGACGAAGCCGCGCTCCGTCTGCCCCGTCTCGATCATGCCGAAGAGGCGCGTCGACAGCGTCTGCAGGCGGACCGGCAGGCCGAGCAACGCCGGCGCGGCGAAGTTCGAGACGGCGCCGGCGAAGGTCAGCGACGCCGCGGCGATGAGGGCCGGCGTCACCACCGGCAGGATGATGCCGAAGAAGATGCGCGATCGCCTGGCGCCGGCCATCTGGGCGGCCTCCACCAGATCGGCGCCGACCGAGCTCAGCGCCGCCGAGATGATGGTGAAGGCGAGCGAGTAGTAATGCGCGATGAGGACGATCAGCGTCGGGACGAGCCCCCAGGCGAGCCAGTCGGGAATTGTATAGCCATTCGCCTCGAAGAATCCCACCGATCCGCCAAGCCTACTGTTGCGGAACAGCGCGCCCCAGGCGAGCGCCGCGGCGAAGCTCGGGATCATGAAAGGCAGCGCGGCAAGGAACCACAGAGCGCGGCGGCCCGGCACGTCGGTGAGAACGACGAGCCAGGCGAGAAAGCCGCCGACGAGGATGCATCCGCCGGCGACGCCGGCGCCCAGCAGCAGCGTGTTGCCGAGCGGCCGCCACCACAGATTCATCGACAGCGAGCTGGCGAGCACCGAGAACCACGCCGCGATCCCATCCGGGGTCAAGGTGGTGAGCAGGATCTTGATCAGCGGCGCGACGACAAGAAGGACGACCAGGCCGAGCAGCGCCAGGGGCAGCAGCGTATCGGCACGCAGAAAGTCCTTCCGGGGTGATCGGAGCAGAGAGGCGAGTGCCATGGATTATGCCCGGAAGAGCCGGTGCGCCAGGCGCACCGGCTTCGCTGTCATTGCAAGGTGACGATCAGGTCGGCGATGCGCTTGCGCGCCGCCGCCGTCTTGACCGGATCGATACGCCAGGCATTCAGCTTGTCGAGGGGGACCGAGTCCGCGTGGCTCTTGATCGTGGGACGCACCGGATAGTCTCCCGGAACATTGAAGGGCTCGAAGGCCGGACCGCCGGTCGGCGAATCGTCGCCCATCATGAAATCGATGAGAAGGCGCGCCGCGGCCGGATTGGGCGTCTTGTCGACGACGGCGAGGACGGCCGGAAACAATATGCCGTTGGCGGGGGTGACATCGTTCGCCACCTGCAGGGCCCAGCCTTCCTTTTCATTGTCGCGCCGGTCGGAATAGGTGCCGAAGCCGACCGGGGGATTCTTCGCCGTCTTGTCGCCGACGGCCTTGTTCAGCACATCGCTGTTGGGCACGAGGATGAGATCGTTCTTGAACAGATCGCGGATGAACTGCTCGCCGGCCCCCTGCACATCGCTTTCGAGCGTGATGGGCTTGCCGAACTGCGCTTCATAGGCCTTGGCCATCTCATCGGGATGGAGCGATATCTCGACCAGGAGATCGAGCAGCTCGCCCCGCTGCAGCGGATCGACCATGAGCACCCTGCCCGTCCAGTCGGGCGTGGTGAGCTGCCAGAGATTCTTGACCGGCGCGCCATTGGGATTGGCCGCTTCATTATACATCAGCACCTTGGTCGACAGGCGCTGGGTCAGGAGCGGGGTCTTGAATTCGGCCGCGAGCTCGCCTGCGATGCGCGGCGGTATGTAGGCCTGTACCCGTTTCGGCGTCACCAGCTGTTCATAGACGACGGGCGTGTCGGCGATATAGAGCACATCGACCGCATGGACGCCGGCGGTCTGCTCGGCGACGACACGCGCGATCTGCTTCACCGAGCTCATGTCGATGCCGACCATGTCGATGCCCGGATAGGCCTCTTCGAAGGCTTTCTCGACCTTGGCGATCCGGCTCGAGAGCGAGAAGACCGTGACCTTGCCTTCCTTCTGCGCCAGCGGCAGCAATTCGGCCGCCGTCATGCCGTCGAGAGCCTGCGCCGACGCGAAGCCCGCCGGCGCCAGGACGGCGAGCGCCGTCAAGGCCATGATCCTGAATGATTTGAGCATAAGGTTTCCTCCCGTTTCAATCGAAGCTTTTGAACAGCTCCGTCAGATTCTCCAGGGCGGCCATCATCCGTTTCTCGTGCCGGCCGGCGATGGTCAGCAGGACGGCATTCACGATGGCGAAGGGAATGGTGGGCGTCTGGAATTCGCTTCCCGATCTGCCGCGCGGCGCCGCCAGCATGAGATCGGCCTCGGGCCGCATCATCGATCCGGCGAGATCGGAAATGAGGATGACCGGCGTCTTGCGGCGGCGGCAGAGATCGATGAGCGGCGCGTAGCTTTGCGGCTGCTTGCGGAAGGCGAGCGCCACCACGATGTCCTTCTTGTCGAGGCTGACCACCCGCTCGGCAATGTCGCGGCCGCGCCCCTCGAGCGCGATCGTGGTCAGGCCGAAACGGTCGAGGCGGCGCTGCAGGAAGTTGGTGATCGACTGCGCATGGCCCTGCCCGAACAGGAATATGCGCGACGCGGCGACGATCATGTCGGCGGCGCGGTCGATGTCCTTTTGCGCCACGCATTGCCGCAGATTCTCGAGCGCGCTGATCTCGCTGCCGATGAGATCGGCGAGATAGTCGCCATGCGCGACCTTCTCCAGCGAGCGGCGGATGCGGTTGGCGGCGTCCTGGCTCTCCATCATGCCGCGCTGCAGATCGGCGCGCATCTCCGGATAGCCCTTGTAACCGAGCTTCTGCGCCAGCCGGGTCGCCGCCGCCTCGTGAACATTGACCCGTTCTGCGAGCTGCGTCGCCGACAGGAATACCGCCTCGGCGGAATTCTCCATGAGAACGCCGATCAGCCGTTGATCCGCTTCGGTGAGCCTCGGGGATTGAGCCTTGATACGGTCGAGCAGCGTCATGTTTTGCAAAATCTTGCAAGGTTAATTATTTCTGCAAAATATTTGCAAACCGGGAGCTTGTCAACCGGCGCGTTCAGATACCTTCCTGCGCAAAGCCGCCGAGGATCTGGCAGGTCGACGCCGCCTCTCGATGGCCCCGGGCGAGACACGCGCCGATGGGCTCGCCGGCGAGATTCGCCGCGAGAAAGCCGGCGATGAAACTGTCGCCGGCCCCGGTCGTGTCGGAGACCGACACCGGCAGGGCCGCGCCCGCGAACGCATCGCCCCCATTCCACGCAAGCGATCCGCGGGCGCCGCGCAGGATGACGGCGAGGCGGGCGCCGCGGGCCGAGACGGCGCGGGCCAGGTCATGCGCCTGCGCGTCGTCGCCGTCGCAGGACATGAAGGCGATGGTCAGGTCCGCCGGCGAGAGGCTGGCCGGCTCGGCATTGACCGAGAGGTCCTGCGAGACGCTGATGCCGGCTTGCGCCAGCGACCGCTTGGTGGCGCCTTCGTCATCGAGCCAGCCGATATGGACATGCCGCATGGCCTTGAGCCGCGCGAGATCGTCGGCATCGGGACGATAGCCGCGACAGACGCCGAAGTCCTCATGGACGAAATGCCGGTCGCCATCGGCGCCGGTGGCAATGACGGTGAGTGACGTGCGGCCCGCCGCGACGGTTCTGAGGGAAGCCAGATCGACGCCAATGGGCGACAACACCGCCCGAACCCTCCGGCCCTCCGCATCATCGCCAACGGCGCCGAAATAGGAGGCTCGATGTCCGAGCCGTTGCAGGTTCACCGCGACATTGACGGCATTGCCGCCGACGAGTTCGCGATCGATCGGCGGCAGATAGCGGTCGATGCAATTGTCGCCGACCGTGGCGATGGCGAAGCCCACCCTAGTAAGCGACGCGCTTGTAGTACCGCCGTGTCGTCAGCGGATGATTGCGCAGATGCTCGAGATGGGCGGAAAGGCGCTCGAGCTGCGTGGCGAGGACGGCCGGCGACAGAAGCCCCCGGAGCCCCGGCGGGATGCCGGGCAGATCGGCCTCGCGCGGATCGAGGATGGTGAGCTTGTCCGTATATTGCCGAGCGAAAGCCGCCACCCGCTCGCCGAGCGGCCGGAACTCGTCCTCGCTGTGAAACAGGATGACGCTCACGCCCTTCTCGACCACTTCGAGCGTGCCATGGAAGAAGTCCGAGGCATGGACCGGCCGGGTGCGGATCCACTGCATCTCCTCCAGGATGCACATGCCGTAATAGAAGGCTTCCGGCCAGGCCGAGCCGGCGCCGGTGATGACGTGATAGGGCTCGTCCTTGAGCTGTTCGGCTAGCGCGGCGGCGCGCGGCTCGAAGCCGGACTTCGCCTTGAGCAGCGCCTCTGGCAAGGCCGCGAGCGCCGGCGTCACTTCGGCATGAAGACTGGATTCGCCGCGATGCTGGAGCAGCGACAAGGTGATCAGCAGGCTCTGCACATAGAAGGATTCCGACGACGTGTCGTCCTGGGCATAGTTGACGAAGCTGTGGTCGGCCGCCTTGCCGAGCGGCGAGTCGGCATGACCGACCAGGCTGATGATGCGTGCGCCACGGGCGCGGCAGAAGTCGAGCGCCGCGATGCTTTCCTTGGTGGTGCCGGAGAGCGAGGGAATGATCACCAGCGCGCGCGGTCCCAATGCCTGGTGATCGGTCAGAATGAGCTCGGCCGACTTGTCGGTGATGACCTGGAGACGCGAGCGCCGGGCGAGCAGCGCCGCCGCCGGATACATCAGGATCGCCGCCCCGCCGGTGCCGAGAAAGAACACGCTGTCGAGACCGTCGGCGACATGGCGGCCGATCACGTCATGGATCTGCCCCTGGAGCGCGACCGCGCCCCCTTGGATTTTCAGGTAGCGGTTGACGTCGAAATTGAGCATATGGATTTCTCTCCCTGCAAGGGACCGATCATAACGGCAGTCGCAAGGCGGGGCTATCCGCTGATGACGCTTTTGGCAGGCTTCGCCGATCGTCAACCGATTGACCTCGGCATGGATGTCCCGCATGAGGGGCCGAGCGCCTCGTCCAGTCCGTTCGCGCTGCTATTCACCAGACCGGCGAAGCAGACATCGCCGTCCACCCTCACGAGAATGCTACTCGTTCGGGAGGCCTGTGCCGGCGACACTCTCTTATACCGTCGACCGTATGGGCGAATTTGATCAGGTCGGCCGCCGATCCGATCCATCCGCCATGTGAATCCATGGGGCGCACATTCATGCCATAGGCATGTTCGCCATGATACGCCACTTCCATCGGCCGGCGGTCGCTGAGGTTTCCGGCAATCGTCATGCCGTCGGCGCCGGCGAGCTTCAGAATGGCCTGGCGGACGAAGTCTTCATAGGGTTGGCCGGTGATCTGCTCGATCACCCTTCCCAGAAGACAATTGCCGGGCAGCCCCGTGAGTCCGAATCCAACAGCGGTGGCAGCCCCGCCACACAATCAAGATTCCTCAAGCATCATAACTACTTTGAAGAAACAGAAACATCGTTGACGCATGGTAATCAGAATGCCAGGATCATCTCAGAGGGCGGTCTTTTCAGTTTCGTCGACACGGTGAGGACAGTGTTGAGACGCGCAAAGAGTTCCGTGCATGAAAATCCTGCGCAGCCTCGTCCTCGCCGCCGCTTTCGCAGCCGCGTCGCCGGTCGCCCGGGCTGAGGTGGTGATCCGGAACGATTGGGGCGGAGCCGTCCGGCTGTACTACCAGCGAGTCCTGGAGCTGAATCAAAAAGGCGAAAGCGTGAGGATTGGTGGGACCTGCGGCTCCGCCTGCACGCTTTACCTGGCCGTTCAGCGCTACTGCGTGGAGGCCGATGCGCGGCTGCGTTTTCATGCCGTGCATCTCAAGGGCAATGACAAGATGGCGCGACTTTTCACCCGCTGGCTGTTCAACAAATATCCGCCGGGGGTCCAGCGCTGGATCAAGGGGGAGGGTTGAGTTCACGCGCGCTCATTCTCAGGGGTGAGGCATTGGCGAAGGTCGTGCGGATTTGTCCCTGAGATCCGGGGCACGCTCGAAGGCCGCCATGTAGCCATGCCGGTCACGCTCGCGCCAGCCGGCCATCCCTCCGCCGAATGACGCATGGGAAACCCGCCCGCGCTTCTGACTAGAAAGAAAAAGTCGTTGGATTTCAACGATATGGGAAAGTCTTGGTGGAGCAGAGGGGGATCGAACCCCTGACCTCGGCATTGCGAACGCCGCGCTCTCCCAACTGAGCTACTGCCCCTTCCACAGGACGGGGCTGTGTAGGGTCCGCCGCACGGCCTGTCAAGCTTTCGCCGCCTTGCACGGGAAGGTGAGGCCCTTTACATCTGCCCCAGGTCCCTCGCGCTCAGGAATTCAGCATGCACCCCGTTTTGTGGCTTATCGTCACCATCCTCGACATCTATTTCTGGATCCTGATCGCTGCGGTGGTGATGAGCTGGCTGATTGGCTTCAACATCATAAATGGCCATAACGATATTGTCCGTCAGATCCGCTACGCCCTCTATCGGCTGACCGAACCTGTCCTGGGCCCGATCAGACGGTTCCTGCCTGACCTGGGCGGCATCGACCTGTCGCCGCTTGTGGCCCTCATCGCGCTCCAGTTCATCCGCTACCTGGTCATCTATTACGGTATCCGCCTGTTTTGAGCCTGCTGCCTTTCAAACCCGACGCCCGCGGCGGCTCCCTCTACCTCCGCGTGACGCCCAAGGCGGCCCGGCCCGAAATTGCCGGGCTGTTCCAGGGCGCGGACGGCAAAGTGTCGCTTCAGATTAAAGTCACGGCGCAACCGGAAAAGGGTAAGGCCAACGAAGCGGTTATCGACCTCCTGGCCGACGCCCTCGGCCTGCCGCGCAAGGCTTTCAGCTTCACCGCCGGCGAGACGAGCCGTCTGAAGACGGTTCACATCGCCGGAAATCCCACCGCCATCGAGCAGACGCTCGGCCAGTTCATTCAGGATCAGACATCATGACCGCCAAAGTGATCGACGGAAAAGCCTATGCCGAGGGACTGCGCGCCCGCATCGCCAAGGCCGTGAAGGAGCTCGAGACCAAGCATGGGCTGAAGCCCGGCCTCGCGGTGGTGCTGGTCGGCGAGGACCCGGCGAGCAAGGTCTATGTCGCCAACAAGGCCAAGCAGACGGTCGAGGTCGGCATGAATTCCTGGGAGCACCGGCTCGACGCGTCGACCTCGGAGAAGGACCTCCTGGCGCTGGTCGACAAGCTCAACAACGATCCCGCCGTGCATGGCATCCTGGTGCAGCTGCCGCTGCCCAAGCAGATCGATTCGACCAAGGTGCTCAACGCCATCAACCCGGCCAAGGATGTCGACGGCTTCCATGTGGTAAATGCCGGCAAGCTCGCCACCGGCCAGGACTCGCTCGTCGCCTGCACCCCGGTCGGCTCGGTAATGCTGGCCAAGGACGCGCTCGGCAAGCTCGAAGGCCTCCACGCCGTCGTCATCGGCCGCTCCAACATCGTCGGCAAGCCGGTGGCGCAGCTGCTGCTGCAGGAGAACTGCACCGTCACCATCGCCCATTCGAAGACCAGGGATCTTCCCGGCGTGGTGCGGACTGCCGATCTCGTCATCGCCGCGGTCGGCCGCCCGGAAATGGTCAAGGGCGACTGGATCAAGCCGGGCGCCTGCGTCATCGATGTCGGCATCAACCGCATCGAGCGTGGCGGCAAGGGCAAGCTCGTCGGCGATTGCGACTATGCGTCCTGCTCACCTGTGGCGGGCTCGATCACCCCGGTGCCCGGCGGCGTCGGCCCGATGACCATCGCCTGCCTGCTGCACAATACGGTGCGCGCCGCCTGCGCGCAGAAGTCTCTGCCCGTTCCGGAAATGTGAGTTCGTTCACCGGGAGATGCGGGTTGAAAGAATGATCGACGACAGCGTGCGCTCGACTCCCTCCGTCTCGCCGATATGGTCGATCAGCCGGTCGAGATCGGCGATCGAGGGCGCGGCGATGATGGCGATCAGGTCATAGGGTCCGTTGACCGAATAGAGCTGCGTCACCTCATGGATCGCATTGAGGTCGGCCGTCACCGCCGACAGCGACTTGGGCGCGATGGTGATCAGCACATGGGCGCGGATGAGATCGCTTTGATAGGCGTCCGACAGCCGCACGCCATAGCCTGAAATGACGCCCTGCTGCTCCAGCCGCTCGATCCGGGCCTGGACGGTGGTGCGCGACAGGCCGAGCTCGCGGGCGAGCGTGGCGACCGGCATGCGGGCATCCTCACCCAGCAACGCCAGCAATTTCCGATCCTTGTCCGTGATCTGCATTTTGTCGAATGCCTTCGGCGATATGCCAAAATTTATACTGCAATCTGGATAAATCGCCACTAGGAATCGAAAGGCACGATCAGCATCCTGATGTCAGGAAACATCAGGAGGTCACGCCATGAAAGACATCGTGGTCATGGGCGCCGGCAAGATCGGCGGCGCCATCGCCCGCATGCTGGCGGCGAGCGGCAGCTATCGCATCACCGTCGCCGACCGCAGCGAAACCCAGCTGGCCGCCCTCACGCCGCATCGCGCCATCGCGACGGCGGGCGTGGACATCACCGACACCGACGCGCTCGGCCGCCTGCTCGCCGGCCGCTATGCGGTCCTCTCCGCCGCGCCCTTTCATCTCACCGGGAGGATCGCCGAGGTCGCGGCGAAGTCACAGGTGCATTATTTCGATCTGACCGAGGATGTCGCCACCACCCGCAGGGTCGAGGCGATCGCCGCAGACGCGAAGACGGCCCTCATCCCGCAATGCGGCCTGGCGCCGGGTTTCATCTCGATCGTCGCCCATGATCTCACCCGCCATTTCGACACGCTCGACAGCGTGCGCATGCGCGTCGGCGCACTTCCGCAATATCCCTCCAACGCCCTCAACTACAATCTGACCTGGAGCACCGACGGGCTCATCAACGAATATATCGAGCCCTGCGAGGCGATCGTCGAAGGCAAGCTGGTGACGATGCCGGCCATGGAGGAGCGCGAGGAGTTCTCGCTCGACGGCATCACCTATGAAGCCTTCAACACATCGGGCGGCCTCGGCACGCTGGCCAAGACGCTGGAAGGCCGGGTGCGCACCATGAACTACCGCACCATCCGCTATCCGGGTCATCAGGCGATCATGAAGGCGCTGCTGAACGACCTCAATCTCAGGAACCGCCGCGACGTGCTGAAGGACATCTTCGAGAACGCGCTGCCCGCCACGATGCAGGATGTCGTGGTCATCTTCGTCACCGTCTGCGGCTGGAAGGACGGGCGCTATCTGCAGGAGACCTATGCGCGGAAAGTCTATGCCGGCACGGTCGCCGGCGAAGAGATGAGCGCCATCCAGATCACCACCGCCGCCGGCATCTGCACGCTCCTCGATCTTCTCAGCCACGGCAAATTGCGCCGGCAAGGTTTCGTGCGGCAGGAGGAAGTGGCGCTCGCCGACTTCCTCGCCAACCGCTTCGGCCATGTCTATGACGCGGAACCGGTAAGGCTCGCGAAAGCGGGATAGCGCATAGGCGTATATGTGATCAGGCGGCCTGGCGGACGAGCACGCCGAGCGCCGTCGTGATCAGGCGGGCGAAGGTGAGCGCGCCGATGCCATCGACATCGCGCTCCGGCATGAACTCGACGAAGTCCATGGCGGCGATGCGTCCCCGCCGGGCCGCGCCTTTGATGAGATCGGCCACCTGATAGTAGCTCAGCCCTCCCGGCGCCCGGCCGATGACGCCCGGCACCAGCGCCGGGTCGAGCGCATCGGCATCGATGCAGACGATGATGCTGCTGCCTTCCGGAATGAGGTCGAGGACGGCGCCGACGCCCTGCCGGTGAAGGTCGTGCGCGGTCACGAATTTGACGCCCCAGGCGAGCGCGTCGGCATAGTCGCTGGTGGCGGCCGAGCCGATGCCGCGGGCGCCCACCTGGATGATCCGCTCGACATGCGCCATTTCCGAGGCCCGGCGCATGGTCGACGACAGGCCGAGGCGCTCGCCCATATGGATGTCGCGCCAGTCGATATGGGCATCGATCTGCAGGATCGTGAATTTCCGCTCCCTCGCCGAGGCGCCCATCGCTTCCAGCATCGCGATCGGAATGGAATCATCGCCGCCGATGAGCACCGGCACCGCCCCGCGCTTCACCACCTTGGTCACGGCCTCGGCGATGCGGCGGCGATTGCCGGCGGCATCGGCTTCATCGAAGGGCAGGTCGCCGCAATCGACCGGACGCAGATGCGGCGCGGGAAAGACCGGCCCGCCATGGTCGAAATCGTGACGGTCGACATTGGCCGTCAGCGCACCGGTGGCGCGGCGCAGCGCCTCGGGCGCGTTGCGGCAATAGGCGCCGACGGAAGCATAGGGCGTGGCGCAGGGCGCGCCGATGAGGGCGACGGGCGCCGCCAGCGTGTCGAGATCGGCGCAGGCCTCGAGGCCGAGGAAAGTGGCGGTCTCGGGGGCGGCGCCGAACAGGGCGCCGAGATCGGGTTTCGCGGTCAAGATGTTCTCCATGGCAGCGGCCCTGTCAGCCGATTCGGTTTTCGAGATATCCGGCCCAGCGCCACTGCACGAGCTGGAAGGCCGAGACCAGGACGAAGGTCATGGCGAGATAGATCGCTGCGGCGGTCACATAGGGTTCGAACTGGATGTAGTAATTGAGCGTGATCATGCGCGCGACGCCGGTCGTCTCGAGCAAGGTCACCGTGCTCGCCAGCGACGTGGCATGCAGCATCATGATCATCTCATTGCCATAGAGCGGCAGCGAGCGGGTCAGCATGGCGGGGATCAGGATGCGCCGCGCCTGGGCGAAGGCCGACATGCCGAAAGCCCGCGCCGCCTCGATCTCGCCGATGGGAATGTGGCGCAGGCCGCCGGCGAAGATTTCCGTGCTGTAGGCGGTGGTGTTGAGGACGAAGGCGATGAGGACGCAGACCAGGGGGCTCGAGAGCCATGGCCAGATCACGCTCTCGCGCACCAGCTCGAACTGGGCGAGGCCGAAATAGATGAGGAACAGCTGCACCAGGAGCGGCGTGCCGCGGAACACCAGCGTGTAGCCGAGAACCGCGTGACGTATGGCAGCGATCCTGCTGTTGCGCAGAAAGGCGAGCGGCACGGCGAGGATGAACGAGATCGCCAGCGCCGCGAAGGCGAGAAGCAGCGTCAGCTTCGCCCCTTGCGCATAGAGGCCGAGATTCTCGACGATGATCCCCCAGTTCATGGCGCCAACTCTCTGAGGCCCGTCTCGAAGCGGCGCGCGATGAGCGCCAGCACGGCAAGCGACAGGATGGTGATGGAGAGATAGAAGGCCGCGGCGATCAGGTAGAAGGTGAAGGGCATGCCGGTGGCCTCGGCCGCACCCTTGGCGCGGAACATGACGTCCTGCAGGCCGATCAGCGAGACGAGCGCCGTCGCCTTGGCGAGGACGAGCCAGTTGTTGGTGAAGCCTGGCAGAGCGAGACGGACGAGATGCGGCAGGATGATGCGCGTGAACATGCGCCGGCGCCTCAGCCCAAAGGCGACGGCCGCCTCGATCTGGCCCTTCGGGATGTTCTGCAAGGCCGTCTTGAAGGTCTCGGTCATATAGGCGCCGAAGATCAGGCCGAGCGCCGCGATGCCGGCCACGATCGGCGAGAACTCGATGCGCATGTCCCATTCCAGCGCATCGATCGCCTGATTGAGCAGCGCCGGCACACTGTAATAGACCAGCAGCATGACCACGAGGTCGGGTATGCCCCGGACGATGAACGTGTAGAGAGCCGCGGCGCGGCGCAGCGCCCGGCTGCGCGACAGCTTGGCGAAGGCGGCCGCGAGACCCAGTATCACGGCAAGGAGCAAGGAGGCGAGACCCAGCAGCAGGGTGGTGGCCCCTGCCGCCAGGATCGTCGTCGCGAATTCGGCGACGACGCCGGTCATTCGCCGAAATATTTCGCGTTGAGGGCCTTGAGCTGGCCGTTTTCACGGATGATGGCGAGGCCCTTGTTCACCTCTTCGACGAGCTTGGTGTTCTTCTTGTTGATCGCGATGGCGACGCCTTCGCCGAATTCCTTGGCGTCCTTGCCGGTATATTCGGGCCCGACGAGCTCATAGTCCTTGCCCGCCTCGCTCTTGAGGAAGCTGTGGATAATCTGGGCCTGATAGCTCATATGCAGGTCGGCGCGGCCGGCGGCGAGCTCGAGATAAGGCGCGCTGCCGGTGTCGTAGCGCTTGATGACCGCTCCCGGAATGTGGCTGGTGACATAGGCGTCCATCGGCGTGCCGGTCTGGACCGCGATCGTCTTGCCCTTGAGGCCCTCGGGCGTGAATTCGAAGGACGATCCCTTCTTGGCGACGAAGCGGAAGATCGGATGATCGTAGATGTCGCTGAAGGCGATCACCTGCCGGCGCTTGTCGGTGACGGTGAGCTGCGAGATCAGCGCGTCATATTTGCCATCGATCAGGCCCGGGATCATGCCGTCCCAGGCGGCATTGAAGATGTTGCAGTCGAGCTTGGCCGCGGCGCAGACGGCTTCCATCAGCTCGACGTCATAGCCGACGAGCTTGCCGTTGGAATCGATGGATTCGAAGGGTGGGAAGGTCGCGTCGGTGGCGATGTCGATCTTGTCGGCGGCGTGGGCGGCGGCGGCGCCGGCGGCCAGAATCACGGCGGCGCACAGGGATTTCAGGCGGGTCTTCATGGTTCGTCCTCCGAGGTTGATTTCGTATGTTCAGTGGGTGAGCCGTCCGGCCAGGAACTGCTGCAGCCGCGCGCTGGCCGGCCGGGCGAACAGCGCTTCCGGCTCGCCCTCTTCTTCGACGCGTCCCTGGTGGAGAAAAACGACGCGGCTGGAGGCATGGCGCGCAAATCCCATTTCATGCGTCACCACCACCATCGTGCGGCCTTCCTCGGCGAGCGACTGCATGACGCGCAGGACCTCGCTGACGAGCTCGGGATCGAGCGCCGAGGTCGGCTCGTCGAAGAGCATCACGTCGGGATTCATGCTGAGGGCGCGGGCGATCGCCACGCGCTGCTGCTGGCCGCCCGACAGATGCGCGGGATATTTGCCCAGCACGTCGCTGGTGAGGCCGACTTTCGCCAGATTGGCCCTGGCGCGCTCGACCGCTTCCTTGCGGCTGAGGCCGAGCACGCTGATCGGCGCCTCGGTGACATTCGACAGGACCGACATATGCGACCACAGGCAGAAATTCTGGAACACCATCGCGAGCTTGCCGCGCAGGCGCCGCAGCTGGTCGCGGTCGGCGGCCCTCAGCAGCCCGTCACGGTCCCGCACCGTCTTCAGCACCTCGCCGGCGATGGCCACTTCGCCGCTGGCCGGACGCTCGAGGAAATTGATGCAGCGGAGCAAGGTGCTCTTGCCGGAGCCGCTCGCGCCGATGACGCTGACGACGTCGCCCGCCTTCGCCTGGAGCGAAACGCCCTTCAGCACTTCCTGCGCGCCATAGGATTTATGGATGTCCGTCACGCTGAGTTTCAGCATTGTCTCCCGTCCTGCTCAGCTTCTTATGGACAGGAGGCCGTCGGGCGCAAATGACGAATCATCACCCGACACATGACGAGGGATCATGTATCGCGTACATCTTTAGAGCCCTTCCCGTTTTGATCGAATCGTTCCGATTCGATCAGAACGGGTAAAAGGGCTCGTAAACATATATTCTGGAGCGCTTCCTTATCGCCAAAGTCGAGCAACTTTGGCGGGAAGCGCTCTAGGGAAGCGTTTCCCACGCGGCGTTGCGGCCGAAGCGCGCCAGGAGCCAGCGCAGGAACAGGCGCGAGGCCGAGCGCGACAGGCTGGCCGGGTTGCAGACCACGTGCCAGCCGCCGAAGGCGTCGATGGCGAAGGGGAATGGCTTGATCAGGAGGCCGCGCTTCAGATCGGAGCCCGAGAGCGTGTCGCTCACCAGGGCGACGCCGGTTCCGTTGACCGCGAGATCGATCGCCATGCCGAGATCGCTGCAATAGAGATGGCGCATCTCCAGCTCGAGGCCGGGCGCGCCCGCCTCCAGGAACCAACGCCGCCATTCCGAGCCGTCATCCCGATGCAGCAGCATGGTGTGGCGAAGATCGGAAGGCTGAGTGATCGGTCCACCGATCCGCTCGAAGACGATGGGGCTGCAGACCGGCGTGACATTGACATGCGCCAGGAGCGCCGACCAGCGCTCGGACCAGCCGCCCGATCCGAAAGAGATGCCGATGTCGATGTCGCTCAGCTGATGGACGCGCTCATTTTCGACGAGACGCACATGACATTCGACCGAGGGATGATCGAGGCAGAACTCGTTGAGATTGTGGGCGAGCCATGTGCTGGCGAACATCGGCGGACAGGCGATGTCGAGCCGGCCTCCGACCTGATCGGCCTCGGCGAGGCGCATGGCGGCGGCGAAAACATCTTGCAGCGCGGTCGAAACGACATTGGCGAAGGCGCGGCCGGCATCGGTCAGCACGACGCCTCTGCCGACCTTCATGAACAGATCGCAGCCGAGCGCCTCCTCGAGACGGCGGATCTGATGGCTGACGGCGCTGTCGGTCAGATTGAGCTCGACCGCGGCTTTCGCCAGGCTCTGATGCCGCGCCGCCGCCGCGAAGGTCCGCAAGGTCGGCAGCGGCAGGTTATGCAGATCGACCACTGCCCCGCCCGCGCTCTGCCATCATGACGATGCCTTGGCCGCCTTCGCCCGCTCGATCGCCTCGACGATCATCTGCTCGGCGGCGGCGGCGTCGCCCCAGCCCTTGACCTTGACCCATTTGCCGTCCTCGAGATCCTTGTAGTGCTCGAAGAAGTGCTGGATCTGCTGGAGCGTGATCTCCGGCAGGTCGGTATAGTTGTGGACGTTCTCATAGCGCCTGGTGAGCTTGGGCACCGGCACGGCGACGATCTTCTCATCGCCGCCCGCTTCGTCCTGCATGAAGAGAACGCCGACCGGGCGCACCGCCACCAGAGCCCCCGGCACGATGCCGCGCTGATTGGCGATCAGCACGTCGCACGGGTCGCCGTCGAGCGACAGAGTATGCGGGATGAAGCCGTAATTGCCGGGATAGCGCATCGACGTATAGAGGAAGCGGTCGACGACCAGCGTGCCCGCCGCCTTGTCCATCTCGTATTTGATGGGCTCGCCGCCGACCGGCACCTCGACGATGACATTCACCTCCTTGGGTGGATTCTTGCCGATCGATATGGCATCAATTCTCATAAGCAGGCACCTCTAGAAAACGTCAGTTGAGGCCTTCTTTGCATGAAATGGCATCTCTTTCCAATAGCCCTGACGGTCTTCGCATCCGCCGCCGCGGCACAAGAAAATACCAGTCTTTACAGTGACTTGGACCTGAAGAAATGCGAGCGGCTGGCGCTTTATGAGGACGAGGGCTCGGGCGGCGAGTGGCTGTGCAAGGGGATCAAGGACTTCGACGTCCGCGTCTGGGAGGGCGATCTCCGAAGCTTCGTCGGCTTCGGCAAGGAAGCGCCGGCGCAATGCGCCGCGATGCAGACCTTCGGCGCCTTCAATTCCCTGGGCCCCCGCGTCGAATGGCGGCTCAAGGACGGCAAGCCCTTCGCCACCATCCTGCGCTGGTTCACCGGGGGAGGCGCCGATGGAGAGAATAAGCAGAACTGGCTCGTGGTGACCAAGCTCGACGGCAAGACCGCCTGCCACATTGCCTATATCGACACCACATACACCGATGCCAATGAAGTGGCCCGCCAGCGCGCCGATGAGCGCGCCGCCGTTTTCGACTGCGCCAGGGACATGCCGGAGATTTTTTCCGCGCGTGGCGGCAGCGCCACCGACTATGCCAGCGGCATGCCCTGCCCCGGCGGTCCTTATCGGGAGGAATAACGGCACACCACCGTCATCCCGGCGAGAGCCACTATCGTATGCACATCTCGGGAGGACGCCTCTTCCCCTCGCCCCGCATCTGTGCAGGGCTGTCCGGGGAAACTCGTGGGAATATGCAGACCTTGCCTGTTTTCCCCTTCTCCCGCGTGCGGGAGAAGGTGGCCGAAGGCCGGATGAGGGTGCTCTTTCAGCTTCAGCAGAGTCGTAGGTCTGGGAGGTGATGAAGCTTCTCTTGATTCTTTTGAAAAGCCGCCGTGAACTGAACCAACACCCTCATCCGCCCTGTCGGGCACCTTCTCCCGCAAGCGGGAGAAGGAGAAAATCTGGATGAGAGATTCTGTGTCCCGTCCCATCGAAGATACATTCTATCCGCTTGCCACACGCTGCTTTCTCTAACGTCTCATCGTTTCACCAGACTGTCCTGCGCTGAAGCGGGGCGAGGTAAATCCCAGGCGCCTCGCAAGATGTGTGAATCCGATAGCGGCGAGAGCCGGGATCCAGTAGATCAGATCAATCTGGGCGGAGGCGACGGCCTCATCGACAGCTTCATCCCCGCTTGGTGTGACGGATCGTCTCGCGCAGCGCGCGCCTGAGCCCATGGATCTGATCGACCAGATTGAGGATCACGTCGATGCCGTCGTCATTGACGCCCATATTCTGCTTCAGGTCGCAGATGAGATCGCAGCGCGCCTGATGCGCTTCCGACAAAGGCTCGCCGATCGCGTTTTCCTCGATCGAGATCCAGCCGGCCGCCGCCCATTCACGCAAGGTTTCCTCATCGTAGCGGGCGGCGAAAACGATCGTGCTTTTCGTGACCATCTCACACCCCCATCGCCCGGCGCGGATCATAGGCCTTGTCCTTGCTCCAGCGCTCGATGAACGCCTCGAGTTCGGGATCTGGTTTCTCCGGCAGCATCACTTTCAGCGTCACATATTGATCGCCCTGGCCGCCGCCGGCCTTGGCGACGCCCTTGCCCTTGAGACGCAGCACCGTGCCGCTGTTGGCGCCCTTGGGGATGCTCAGCATGACGTCGCCCGAAGGCGTCGGCGTCTTGACCTTGGCCCCCAGCACGGCTTCGGCGAGCGAGACCGGCAGCTCGATGCGGATATCGTCATTGTCGCGTGTGAAGAAGGGATGCGGGCGCACCTCGATCTCGATCAGCGCGTCGCCCGCCTCGCCGCCATTATAGCCGGGCCGGCCCTTGCCCTTGAGGCGCAAGACCTGGCCGTCGCGGGTGCCAGGCGGGATGGTGACGGTGATTTCGGAGCCGTCGGGAAGCGCCAGCTGCGGCTTGGCGCCATTGACGGCGCTCAGGAAATCGACGGCCAGGTGATAACGCACATCGCCTCCGCGCATCTTGATGTTGGCGCGCCGCCGCCCGAAGATTTCCGACAGGACGTCCTCGTCGCCGAAATCGGCATAGCCCTGCTCGAAGCCGCGCCCGCCGGCCTGGCCGCTTTCGGCGAAGTCGCGGTAATAGCGCCGCTGCGGCTGTGGTTTCTCAGCCCCCGACGCGTCGATCTCGCCGCGATCATAGCGGCCGCGTTTCTCGGGGTCGCCCAGGAGATCATAGGCCGCCGAGACGTCCTTGAACTTGTCCTCGGCGCTCTTGTCGCCGGGATTGAGATCGGGATGGTGCTTCTTGGCGAGGCGGCGATAGGCCTTCTGGATATCGTCCGCCGAGGCGTTCTTGGTGACGCCCAGGATTTCATAGGGGTCGGTCATGCCGGAAATGTAGCGATGTTCCGGCAGGCCGACAATAACGCGATGAGCTTACGCCGCGCTCTCGGCTTCCTTGGCGCGGCTGGCGCGCTTGCGCTCATGCGGATCGAGCAGCGTCTTGCGCAGGCGGATCGACTCCGGCGTCACCTCGACGAGCTCGTCCTCGCCGACATAAGCGAGCGCCTTCTCGAGCGTCATGCGGATCGGGGGCGTGAGCAGCAGGGCGTCGTCCTTGCCGGCGGCGCGGACGTTGCTGAGCTTCTTGCCCTTCAGAACATTAAGTTCCAAATCGTTTCCACGCGTGTGCTCGCCGATGATCATGCCGGCATAGACCTTGGTGCCCGGATCGATGAACATCGGGCCGCGGTCCTGCAGGTTGAAGATCGCATAGGCGACCGCCTCGCCGTCGCCATTGGAGATGAGGGCGCCGGTATGGCGGCCCGGAATCTCGCCGACATGCGGGGCGTAGTCATGGAAGATGCGGTTCATGATGGCGGTGCCGCGGCTGTCCGACAGCAGCTCCGACTGATAGCCGATGAGGCCGCGCGTCGGCGCATGGAAGACGATGCGCTGGCGTCCGGCCCCGGACGGGCGCATGTCCTTCATCTCGGCGCGCCGCTCGGAGAGCTTCTGCACCACGACGCCGGTATAGGCCTCATCGACGTCGATGATCACTTCCTCGATCGGCTCGAGCTTCTGGCCGGTCGCCTCGTCGGTGCGGAACACCACGCGCGGCCGGCCCACGGTGAGCTCGAAGCCCTCGCGGCGCATCGTCTCGATGAGGATGCCGAGCTGCAATTCGCCGCGGCCCGCGACTTCGAAAGCGTCGGTCTCGGTGGCGGATGCGGTGACGCGCAAGGCGACATTGCCTTCCGCCTCGCGGAACAGGCGGTCGCGGATGACGCGGCTCTGCACCTTGTCGCCCTCCTTGCCGGCGAGCGGGCCGTCATTGATGCGGAACGTCATGGTCAGCGTCGGCGGATCGATCGGCTGCGCCGCGATCGGATCGGTCACCGCCGGATCGCAGATCGTGTCGGCGACGGTCGCCTGGGTGAGGCCGGCGACGGCGACGATGTCGCCCGCCTGGATCTCGTCCACCGGCTGGCGCTCGAGGCCGCGGAAGGCGAGCACCTTGGAGGCGCGGCCCTGCTCGATGAGCTTGCCGTCGCGCGTCAGCGCCTTCACCGGCTGGTTGGCCTTGATGGATCCCGAACGCACGCGCCCGGTGAGGACGCGGCCGAGGAACGGATTGGCCTCGATGGTCGTCACCAGCATGCGGAACGGGCCTTCCTCGACCTTGGGCTCCGGCACGTGGCGGACCACGAGATCGAAGAGCGGCGCCATCGAATCCTGCGGGCCTTCCGGCTTGTCGGCCATCCAGCCCTGCTTGGTGGACCCGTAGAGGATCGGGAAGTCGAGCTGCTCGTCGGTGGCGTCGAGCGCCGCGAAAAGGTCGAACACCTCGTTCACCACTTCGACATGGCGCTGGTCGGGCCGGTCGATCTTGTTGATGGCGACGATCGGCTTGATGCCGATCTTCAGCGCTTTCTGCAGCACGAATTTGGTCTGCGGCATCGGGCCTTCGGCGGCGTCGACGAGGAGGACGGCGCCGTCCACCATATTGAGGATGCGCTCGACCTCGCCGCCGAAATCGGCGTGGCCCGGCGTGTCGACGATATTGATGCGGGTGTCCTTCCAGACGAGCGAGGTGACCTTGGCGAGGATGGTGATGCCGCGCTCTCTTTCGAGGTCGTTCGAGTCCATGGCCCGCTCGGCGACCTTCTGATTGTCGCGGAAGGCGCCGGACTGGGCGAGGAGCCGGTCGATCATGGTGGTCTTGCCGTGGTCGACATGGGCGATGATGGCGATATTGCGCAGTTTCATGGCGCGCTGACTTTCCAGAAAAAATCTGTCACGGCCACATGACCTTAGGAGATGTCCCAAGGCCCGACACATGGCCAATTTCGGTATAAAAGACCGGGATTTGCGCGAAAACTGGTTCGTCTTCGCCATCCCGCTCCGGATTCGGGGCCGGGCTTAGCACAGGGCTTGCCGCAAGGCGAGCCCATTTTCAGGGCATTTTCGGGGCAGTCAGAGCCCCATGAGCCCCATGGCCCACAGCCAGAGCGCGGTAACGGCGAGACTCGCCAGCGTCATCGGAATGCCGGAACGGGCAAAATCCATGAAACTCAGGGAGGCTCCTGACGCCTGGGCCCGCTCGGCGACGATGATGTTGCACATCGATCCGGTCAGCAGCAGGTTGCCGGCGAAGGTCGACAGCAGCGCGAGGCCTGCCAGCGCCCCTTCCGGCAGGCTCGGCAGCAGCTTCAGGATGAGGATGACGGCCGGCACGTTGCCGATCGTATTGGAGGCGGCGAGCGTCACCGGCAGCATCACCGACAGCCTTTCGGGCAGGATGCCGAGGCCGGCGAGCCCGGCCAGCGCCTCCTGGGCGAGACCCGTCTTGGCGAAGGCCTCGGTCACGCCGAAGAGGCAGATGAACAGCAGGAGGAGATGCCAGTCGACGGCGCCGATCATCTCGCGCGACGACAGCCGCCGCGACAGCAGCAGGCAGCCCGCCACCGCCAGCGCGCTCAATTCGCGCGGCAAGGGCGTCAGGAAGAGGGTGATCAGCGCCACGATGGCGATAAGGCCCTTGGCCGTCTGGAACCGGTCGATGCTCACCGGCTCGGCCGGCGTCGTCTGGGGCGGCGCCGCGAGCGCCTGCCGCCAGGTGGCGAGGACCGCCCAATAGACGAAAGCCAGCGAGAGGAAGACGGGCGGCAGGGCCATCAGGAAATAGCGCCAGAAATCGAGCCCGCCCGCTTGGCCGATCAGGATGTTCTGCGGATTGCCGATGAGCGTCGCCGCCGACCCGGCATTGGCGGCTCCCGCCAGCGCCACGAGATAGGGCCGCGCATCGAGCTTCTGGGAAAGAAGGCCCACACAGATGAGCGGCGTGAAGGCGAAGACGATGACGTCATTGGTGAGGATCGCCGAAAGAAAGCCGGTGACGGCGATGAGAACCGCCAGCAGCACCTTCGGATTCCGCGCCGCATGCGTCACGCGCGCCGCGACGAGGCCGTAGAAGCCCGACTGCTCGAACTGCGCCGAAAGGATCATCAGCGCGAAGAGGAGCGCGATGGTCGGCATGTCGACGGCGCTGCCCGCTTCCGCGAGGCTGAGATCGCCCGACGCCAGCAGCACGATGAGCCCGAGCAGCGCCACGCCGGTGCGCTCGAGCCGCAAGCCCGGCACCCGGCCGAGCGCCATGCCGATATAAACGAGGATGAAGACGGTGACGGCGAGCGAGGTCAAGATGGGTGCGATCGGGTGGAGAGAATGATCGGATGTATCACGCCTCTCGCACGCCGCCAAACCCAGTTCCGTCATGCCGGCATGACGAAAGAGGATGAAACTATCCCACCCGCTCCGGATCGAGCGTCACCTTGTAGAGTTCCTTGTCGTCGCGATCCATGAGCCGGACCGTCATCTGCTCGGTCTTGTCGTCGATATCGACGATGCCGAAGAACTGGAGCCCCGCCGAAGGCGGCAGATTCTGGCCCTGCTCGGCGGTCGGACCCTTCACGAATTTGAGCTCGGGCCCGAAGGTCATGTCGAGGTCATTGGGACCGAAAGTGCCGGCATGGAGCGGGCCCGACACGAATTCCCAGAACGGCGCGAAATCCCGGAACTGCGCCTTGTCGGGATTGTAGTAATGCGCCGCGGTGTAATGCACGTCGGCGGTGAGCCACACGACATTGGGAATGCCCGCCACCTTGATGAACTTCAGAAGCTCGGCGATTTCGAGCTCGCGGCCCACGGCCTTCCCCTGATCGCCATTCGAGATCGCCTCGGCGCCTTTCTTCTCCTTGCCATTGTCCCAGACGATGACGCCGATCGGCATGTCGCAGGCGATCACCTTCCAGGTCGCCCGCGAGGCCGACAGACCGCGCTTCAGCCAGCGCATCTGCGCTTCGCCGAGAATGCGGGAGGCCGGCGTGAGCTCCGTCTCGAGCGACGGGCCATTCGGGCCGCGATAGCTCCGGAGATCGACGAAGAAGATGTCGAGCATCGGGCCATAGGATATCTTGCGATAGACGCGACCCGGCTCTTCCGGGATGTAGCGGATCGGCGTCATCTCATGGAAGGCGCGGCCGGCCCTGGCCGACAGAACGCCGATCGACTTCTCCTTATAGCGGTCGTCCTTGCTCAGGTCCTTCGACGCCGACCAGTTGTTGGTCACCTCGTGATCGTCCCACTGGAAGAAGGTCGGCACGGACGCGTTGAAGGCCTTGAGATTGTCGTCATGCAGATTGTATTTCCAGCGGCCGCGATATTCATCGAGGGTCTCGGCGACCTTCTCGACGCCTTCCGCCACGATGTTCTTCCACACGCCCCCCGACGCGATCTCGGCTTCCGCCTTGATCGGACCGTCGCAATAGACGGTGTCGCCCGAATGGATGAAGAAATCGGGATTGTGCCTGGCCATGGTGGCGTAGGTCTTCATGCCGCCGTCATCGGGATTGATGCCCCAGCCCTGGCCGGCGGTGTCGCCCGACCATACGAAGCGCACCGCCCGGCGGCTCGCCGGCGCGGTACGGAACCGGCCGACGACCGGCTCGCTCACGCCATTGACATCGGCGAGATCGACGAAATTCATGCGGTAGAAGATGGTCTGGTCGGGCGGCAGGTCGGCGAGGAGCCGCTTCACCGCGAAATCCGATTCGGGCAGCGCATCGATCGGCGCCAGTCTGATCGCGTCCCTGAAGCTGTCGGTCGTCGCCACCTCGACCTGGAGCCGCGCCGGCCGGTCGCTCCTCGCCCAGATCATGCCCGATGTCGCGTCGACATCGCCCGACTGCACGCCATGGCTCACCACCGGACGCGCCGCCGCGCGGCTCAACGAGGGCATGGCGAGACCACTCGACAGAGCGAGGGCGCCCAGCGCGGATGATTTGATGAATTTGCGGCGATTGACGGTCAAGCGCATGGCGAACCTCCTGTCTTGCGGATGGGAAGACCGACATTCCGCGACTCGTGTCACAATGCGATGACGGCGGAGGAACAATCGCGGGAGCATGCGCGTTGCGACGATCGGCAGCTCTGCGCACATGCCGCGGCAGACAATTGACAGGCATCGGAGCGAGGGTCTTTGATACGGGCACGATCCCGGTCCAAGACCAAGGAGGTTCGGCGATGTCGATTGATCCCCGCAACTGGATGTGGAACGAAGCCTGCGCCTTCATCGAGCGCGCGGAGAATCTGCATCGCCATTTCTTCCAGCCCCAGCTTTCCGACGCCCCCACCGCCAGCTGGGTGCCGCCGATCGACATCTTCGAGGACGACGACAATGTGATCCTGGTGGTGGCCCTGCCGGGTGTCGCCGCCGATGATCTCGACATCCGCATGGAAGCCGGCACCGTCATCATCCGCGGCCGGCAGCGTCTGCCGCGTCTGGCGCGGAGCGCTCTCATCCATCGTCTTGAAATTCCCCATGGCGGCTTCGAGCGGCGCGTCCATCTGCCGGCCGGCTGGGGTCCGACCCGCAGATCCGAATTCAAGGACGGTCTGCTGACGCTGATATTCGCCCGAGAAGAAACCTGACCGACAGGTGGATCATGCCCGACACAGCTTCCCAACCCGAGTCCGCGCGCAAGTCCGAAGCCATTCCGCCGCTGCCCGGCGACGCCCTGGTCATAGTTCCGGCGCGGCAAGCCGTTCTGTTTCCCGGCATCATGCTGCCGCTGACCCTCAATCGGCCGGCATCGATCGCGGCGGCCCAGGAAGCCGTGAGGCATGAGAAGAATATCGGGGTGCTCCTGCAGCGCGATCCCGGCGCCGACGAACCGACGGATGAGCAGCTCTATCGTGTCGGCACCGTCGCGGAAATCTTACGGTATGTGACGGCCCCGGACGGCACGCATCATCTGATCTGCCGCGGCGTGCGGCGCATGCGCATCGTGGAATTCCTGCCGGGCTATCCGTTCCTCGCGGCGCGGGTCGAGGAGATCGGCACCGCCGAAGTCATCACGCCGGAGATCGAGGCGCGCGTCCGGCTTCTGAAGCAGCGGGCCCAGGAAGTCCTGCAGCTCCTGCCGAATTTTCCGGCCGAAATGGGCGCCGCCATCGAAGGCCTGGGCTCGCCCTCGGCGCTTGCCGACTTCGTCGCCGGCGTCAGCGACACAAAGCCGGCCGAGAAGCAGGAAATCCTGGAAGCGGTCGATGTGACGGAGCGGCTCGACAAGGTGCTGGCGATGATCGGCGAGCGTCTCAAGGTGCTGCGCCTCACCAAGGAGATCGGCGAGCAGACCCAGAGCTCGCTCTCCACCCAGCAGCGCCAGCACATCCTGCGCGAGCAGCTGCGCCAGATTCAGAAGGAGCTCGGCGAAGGCGACGAGAAATCGGCCGAGATCGCCGATCTCAACGACCGGATCGAGAAGGCGCAAATGTCTCCGGAAGCCAAGGAGCAGGCCCAGAAGGAGCTGAAGCGGCTGGAGCGGATGCCGGAGGCGGCCGCAGAATATGCCATGATCCGCACCTATCTCGACTGGCTCATCGACCTGCCCTGGTCGAAGCTGGCGCCGGAACGCATCGACATCGCCGAAGCGCGGCGCATCCTCGACGAAGAGCATTACGGCCTCGAAAAGGTGAAGCGGCGCATTCTCGAATTCCTCGCCGTGCGCAAGCTCAATCCCGACGGCAAGAGTCCGATCCTCTGCTTCATCGGACCGCCGGGAGTCGGCAAGACCTCGCTCGGCCAGAGCATCGCGCATGCGACGGGCCGCAAATTCGCGCGCATCAGCCTGGGCGGCGTGCATGACGAGGCCGAGATCCGCGGCCACCGCCGCACCTATATCGGCGCACTCCCCGGCAATATCATCCAGGCCATGCGCCGGGCCGAGATCCGCAATCCGGTCATGATGCTCGACGAGATGGACAAGCTCGGCTCAGGGATCCAGGGCGATCCGTCATCGGCGCTGCTCGAGGTCCTCGACCCCGAGCAGAACGCGACCTTCCGCGACAATTATCTGGCGGTTCCCTTCGATCTCTCGAAAGTGATGTTCATCGGCACCGCCAATGTCGCCGACACTATTCCGGGGCCGGTCCGCGACCGCATGGAGATCATCGAGATCCCGAGCTATATCGACGAGGAGAAGCTCGAGATCGCCAAGCGCTATCTCGTGAAAAGGCAGCTCGCCGCGGCAGGGCTGACGCCTGAGCAGTGCGAGATCACCGACGAGGCGCTGCGCCGGATCATCCGCGACTATACGCGCGAGGCCGGGGTCCGCAATCTCGAGCGCGAGATCGGCGCCGTGTGCCGGCATGCCGCCATGCGCATCGCCGAGAAGGACGACGCAAAGCTGCGTGTCACCGAGGAGACTCTGCCCGCCATCCTCGGGCCGGCGCGTTTCGAGCGCGAGAGCGCCATGCGGACCAGCGTTCCGGGAGTCGCCACCGGTCTCGCCTGGACGCCGGTCGGCGGCGACATCCTGTTCATCGAAGCGACGCGCACCCCGGGCAATGGCCGGCTGCTGCTCACCGGACAGCTCGGCGAGGTCATGAAGGAGAGCGCGCAGGCGGCGTTGACCTTGGCCAAGGGACGCACCGCGCCGCTCGGCATTCCTGCGGACAGCTTCGAGAAGACCGACATTCACATCCACGTGCCGGCCGGCGCCATCCCCAAGGATGGGCCGAGCGCGGGCGTCGCCATGTTCACCGCTTTGGCCTCGCTTCTCACCGGCCGGACGGTACGCAGCGACACGGCGATGACCGGCGAGATCTCGCTCAGGGGGCTGGTTCTGCCCATCGGCGGGGTGAAGGAAAAGGTCCTCGCGGCCATACGCGCCGGCATCACCACGGTCCTGCTGCCGTCGCGCAACCGCAAGGATCTGGAGGACGTTCCCGAGAACGCGCGCGAGCATGTCCGCATCGTGTGGCTCGACAAGGTCGAGGACGCCATGGCGGCGGCGTTGGATGCGCCCGGCGAAACATCGGCGGCGGGCGACGACTATGCGGCGTCCGACCGGCGCAAACGGGCGGCGCGGCCGGGGGACTGACCTCATGGCTGGGCGCATAACGATCTCGTGAAGCCGCCCTGACGGGAACATTGGCCGGACTTTCGCGTTGGAACGTGATCCGGAAAAGTGCGCCGCGCTTTTCCACTTTCCCAAAGCCATCACGGCCGAATTGGCGAAGTTTCCGGGGAGCGATGCGTATTGGTAGATTTCTGAGCCTCGTCGTCGCGCTGCTGGTGATCGCGGCGGCGGCCCTTGCGGCGATCGCCTGGCGATCCGAGATCGAGCCGGTCACGGCGGCGCAGAATTTCGATGCCGCGGCAGTCAGGAAAGGCGCCGAGCTCGCCGCGGTCGGCAATTGCATCGCCTGCCATACCGTGCCCGGCGCCAAGGCCTTTGCCGGCGGACTGGCGCTGCCGACGCCTTTCGGCACCATCTATTCCACCAATATCACGCCCGATCCCGAGACCGGCATCGGCACATGGTCGGAAGCCGCCTTCAGCCGCGCCATGCGCGAAGGCGTCGACCGGCGCGGCCGCCATCTCTATCCGGCCTTCCCCTATGATCACTTCACGCATGTGACCGATGCGGACAATCGCGCGCTCTACGCCTTCCTGATGACGCGCGAGCCGGTGAAGGCGACAGCGCCCGAGAACGATCTCGCTTTTCCGCTGGGCTTCCGGCCGATCCTCGCGGCGTGGAAGTTGCTCTATCTCGACAAGGGCCCGTTCCGTCCCGACCCGCAGCGGAGCGACGAATGGAATCGCGGCGCCTATCTGGCCGAAGGGCTCGGCCATTGCGGCGCCTGCCACACGCCGCGCAACGCGCTGGGCGCCGTCGACCAATCCCGCCATTTCGCCGGCGGCGAAGCCGAGGGCTGGGTGGCTTATGCGATCAACGCGGAGTCGCCGGCGCAGATTCCGTGGGACAAGGAAACACTCGCTTTCTTCCTGCGCAACGGCTGGCATGAGCTGCATGGCGTCTCGCGCGGCCCGATGGCGGAAGTGACCGGCAATCTCGCCTTCCTGCCCGACGCCGATATCCAGGCCATCGCGGCCTATGTGACCGACCGCATGGGCGAGGCGACGGCGGAGCGAAAGGCGGCGGCGGAGCGCCTGCGCGCCGAAATCGCGCACCCGGCGAAAATCGACACCGTGGCCCTCGGCCCGAACGCCCCGCCGGGCGAGGCGATCTACCGCTCGGCCTGCGCCTCCTGCCATGAAGGCGGCAGGCCGCCGCCTTTCGGCGGGCTGGATTTCCGCCTCAGCACCGCCGTCCATGCGCCCGATCCGCAGAACATCGTCAATGTGACGCTGTTCGGCCTGCCGCCGGCGGATGGCGAGGCGAGCGCGGTGATGCCGGGCTTCGCCGCGACGCTCGACGACCGGCAGATCGCCGATCTCCTCAGCTACATGCGCAAGCGTTTCGCCGGCGGCGCGGAATGGACGGGCGTCGCCGAAATGGCGCGCAAGACCCGCTCCGGCGAGCACAAGGTCGCCGTCAGGCCCGCCGACGGCATCGAACGGGCGCCGCAGAATGTCGGCGCGAAGGAGTAGCCATGGCAGTCCCCCTCGAAATCAACGGCAAGACCCATCAGATCGAAGCGGATCCGGCGACGCCCTTGCTTTACGTGCTGCGCGACGAGCTTCGGCTCAACGCGGCGAAATTCGGCTGCGGTCTCGGCCAATGCGGCTCCTGCACGGTGCTGGTCGACGGCGAGGCGGTGCTGTCCTGCGTGACGCCGGTGCTGGCGCTGCAGGGGCGCAAGGTGACGACGCTGGAGGGACTGGGAACCCTTGCCGATCCGGCGCCGATCCAGACCGCCTTCATCGAATTGCAGGCGGCGCAATGCGGCTACTGCATTCCCGGCATGATCATGACCGCGCAGGCGCTGCTGCAGAAGAACCCCGAGCCGAGCGACGGCGAGATTCGCGCGGCGCTCACAACCAATCTCTGCCGATGCGGCACGCATATGCGCATCCTCGCCGCCATCAGACGCGCCGGGCAGCTGATGAAATCGGCAGCGGCGGACGGCGCAGGGAGGACCGGCTGATGAACATGCCTCTCGACCGTCGTGCTCTGCTCAAGGGTGGCGGCGCCCTGATCCTCTCCTTCGCGCTCGCCCCCGCTTCGGCTCAGGAAACCGCGCAGCCTCTGCCGGAGCCGATCAAGCTGCCCGGCAGCCTGAACGATACGCGCTTCCTCAACAACTGGATCCGCGTCGATGCCGGAGGAAACATCACCGTCTTCACCGGCAAGGCCGAGCTCGGCCAGGGCATCAGGACGGCGCTCATCCAGGTGGCGGCCGAGGAGCTCAATGTCGAGCCTGGCGACATCGAGCTCATCACCGCCGATACCGGCCGCACGCCCGATGAAGGCTTCACCGCCGGCAGCCAGTCGATGCAGAACAGCGGCACCGCCATCCGCCATGCCGCGGCCCAGGTCCGCGAGCTTCTGCTCGCCGAGGCGGCGAAGAGATTCGCCGTCGCCGTCCCGACCTTGAAGGCCGCGGAAAAACGGGTGATCGCGCCGGACGGGCTCCAGGCGAGCTATGGCGAGCTCGCCGCGGCGATCGACCTGCATATCGAGGCGACACCGCAATCGGTGCTGAAGGCCCCTGCCGATTTCCGCGTCATGGGCACCCCCATGGCGCGCGTCGACATCCCGGCCAAGGTCACCGGCGGCGTGGCTTATGTGCAGGATCTGCGGTTCGACGGCATGCTGCATGCGCGCGTCGTCAGGCCGCCGAGCTATGGCGCGACCCTCGCCAGGCTCGACCCGGCGCCGGTCGCGGCGATGCCCGGCGTCGTCTCTGTCGTGCAGGACGGAAATTTTCTCGCCGTCGTCGCCGAGCGCGAATATCAGGCGGTGAACGCCATGCGGCAGCTCGCCGCCGCGGCGCAATGGACCGAACGCGAGATGCTGCCCGATGCGGGCGATCTGCCGGCAGTGCTGCAGGGGCTCGAGCGCGAGGTCGGCACCGTCGCGGAAGCCGGCATGCCAGTTTTCGACGGCCAGATCTTGGATGGCCATGTCTTCGAGGCCACCTATACGCGTCCCTATCAGATTCACGGCTCGATCGGCCCGAGCTGCGCGCTCGCCGTCTTCACCGAGGCCGATGGCGTGAAAGTGTGGTCGCACACCCAGGGCGTCTATCCCGATCGCGAGGCCATCGCCGCCATGCTGTCGATGCCGCAGGACCGCGTGCAGGTGATCCACATGGAAGGCTCGGGCTGCTACGGACATAACGGCGCCGATGACGCGGCCGCCGATGCGGCGCTCATCGCCGTCAAACTGCCGGGCCGGCCCGTTCGTGTGCAATGGATGCGCGAGCAGGAGCATGCCTGGGAGCCCTTCGGGCCGGCCATGGTGGTCAAGGTCAAGGCCGCGCTCGGCGGCGACGGCCGCATCGCCGATTGGGCCTTCGACCTGTGGAGCAACACCCATTCCACCCGTCCGGGCGGCGCCGGCGCATTGCTCGCCGGCATACACAAGGGCGCGCCGGCCACGCCGCGCCCGCCCAAGCTGCAGATCAGCCCGGCGGGCAATGGCGACCGCAATGCCGATCCGCTCTATGTGATCGCCAACAAGAAGGTGCAATGGCATTTCCTGCCCGATATGCCGTTGCGCGTCTCGGCGCTGCGGGCGCTCGGCGCCTATGCCAATGTGTTCGCCTTGGAGAGCTCGATCGACGAGCTGGCGCTTCTCGCCAAGGCCGATCCGGTCGAGTTCCGGCTGAAGCATCTCGAGGATCCGCGCGCCCGGGCCGTCGTGCGGCTGGCGGCCGACCGTTTCGGCTGGGCGCAGGATATGGCGCCGCTGCATGGCAAGGGCTTCGGCTTCGCGCGCTACAAGAACATGGCCGCTTATCTGGCCTTGGCCGTCGAAGTCGAGATCGAGCGCGAGACCGGCCGCGTGCGGGTCACGCGCGCGGTGGCGGCGATCGACAGCGGGCAGATCGTCAATCCCGACGGCATCAAGAACCAGACCCAGGGCGGCATATTGCAGGCCATCAGCTGGACGCTCTATGAGGCGGTGACATTCGACCGCATGCGTATCACCAGCACCGACTGGTCGAGCTATCCGATCCTGCGTTTCGCCAGCGTGCCGGACAGCGTCGAGGTGCATGTGATCGACCAGCCGGGCCAGCCCTTCCTCGGCACCGGCGAAGCGGCGCAGGGCCCGACATCGGCAGCGGTCGGCAACGCCATCCGCAACGCCATCGGCAAAAGACTCTACGATCTGCCGCTGACGCGCCAGCGCGTCAAAGCCGCGATGGGGGTCTAATCTTTCCGCTCGGGATCGAGCGTGATCTTGTAGAGCTCCCTGTCGTCGCGATCCATGAGGCGGACCGTCATCTGTTCGGTCTTGCCGTCGATATCGACGAGCCCGAAGAACTGCAGCCCCGCCGAGGGCGGCAGGTTGACGCCCTGCTCTTTCGTCGGCGCCTTCATGAATCTGACTTCCGGTCCGAAGGTCCGGTCGAGCTCGTTGGGACCGAAAGTGCCGGCATGCAGGGGACCTGAGACGAATTCCCAGAAGGGCGCGAAATCCTGGAACTGCGCCTTGTCGGGATTGTAATAATGGGCGGCGGTATAATGCACATCCGCCGTCAGCCAGACGACATTGTGGATCTCCGATCCCTTGATGAAGCGGAGAAGCTCGGCGAATTCGAGCTCGCGGCCGAGCGGCTTGCCGTGATCACCATTGGCGACCGCCTCGATGCCTTTTCTCTCCTTCCAGTCGTCCCAGATGACGAGGCCGATCGGCATGTCGCAGGCGATCACTTTCCAGGCCGCCTTGGACGCCGCAAGCTCGCGTTTGAGCCACAGCATCTGGGTTTCGCCGAGGATGCGCGCCTCGGGTGTCGGCTCGGTTTCGAGCGACGCGCCATTCGGGCCGCGGTAGCTCCTGAGATCGACGAAGAAGATGTCGAGCAGCGGGCCGTAGGAGATGCGGCGATAGATCCGTCCCGGCTCTTCCGGAAAATGGCAGATCGGCGTCATCTCGTGGAATGCGCGCGCCGCCCGCTCGGCCAGCTTGGCGATCGACTTTTCCTTGTAGCGGTCATCCGCCTGGAGATCCTTCCCCGGCGACCAGTTGTCGATCACGTCGTGATCGTCCCATTGGAAATAAGTGGGGACCTGCGCATTGAAGGCGCGCAGATTCTCGTCGAGCAGATTGTATTTGAAGCGGCCGCGAAACTCCTCGATCGTTTCGGCGACCTTGCCCACCCCGTCCTGCACGATGTTTTTCCATACGCCGCCCCCGGGCAGCTGCACTTCCGGCTTGATCGGCCCGTCGGCATAGATCGTGTCGCCGGAATGGATGAAGAAATCCGGATCGTGCCTGGCCATGGTGGCATAGGTCTTCATGCCGCCGTCCTCGGTGTTGATGCCCCAGCCCTGTCCGGCCGTGTCGCCCGACCAGACGAAACGCACATTGCGGCGGCTCACGGGGGCTGTGCGGAAGCGCCCGATGATCGCCTGACTCTTGGTGCTCGTATAGGAGAGATTGGCGAAACGCAGGCGATAGAAGATGGTCTGGTCGGGCGGCAGGCCGACGAGAAGATGCTTCACGGTGAGATCGCGCGCCGGCCGCGCATCGAGGCGCGCCACCCTGACCGCATCCTTGAAGCTCTCGGTGGTGGCGACCTGGACATGAAGCCGCGCCGGCCGGTCGCTGCGCGCCCAGATCATGCCCGATGTCGCATCGACGTCGCCCGCCTGCATGCCGTGGCTGAGCTCAGGCCGCGTGGCGGCGTGGCTGATGGCCGGCATGGCGAGACTGCCGGACAGGGCGAGCGAGGAGACGAGGAATCTGCGGCGGTCGAGTCTAGCCACTGGTGCGATTCCGCTTCGCCTGAGCCATGCCCTGCTCGAGCAGGGCCTCGAGCGTGATCATCGATTGGCGCTCCTCGGGCGCGATGCGGCCGTCGACCTCCGCGACGATCGCGCAGGCTTCCTGGATGAGCGGCAGCGCTTCGGGCTGTTCTTTCGTCAACCGGCGCACGATGCCGGCGACATCGAGCGTGTCGGGCACATGCCGGCGCGCCCAGCGCACCGCATGGGCGATCTCGCCGGCATCGGGCGTGAGGCCCAGATCGGCGGCGCGAGCGGCGGCAAACTGTTCAATCACTCCGCGCTCCGCCGGCGCCAGCCGGCCGTCGGCCGCGCCGACCAGCGCCAGGATGCGCAGCTCATCACCGAGCTCCGAAATGACCGATCGGATCCGCGGCCTTTCAGGCCGGTCATCGCCCGGAAGAGCAACCGCGATCTCGACCTGCGCCAGCCGGCCCTCGGCATCGGTGTCGAAGCCGGTGACCGTGACTTCGGGGCTGTCGCCATCGGCAAGCGAGCGGGCGACCCAGTCGCGGCTCACGGGAATATGTCCGATGCATGATTCGCCGTGAAAGCAGGCGACGGCATCGTTCACCTGCGCCGCCGGAACGAGAGTCAGCCGGTCGCCCTCCCGCAGCTGCCGGGCAATATCGGCGCTGAGCGCGACGACAACGCAGGGATGCGATCGCATCGATCCTCTAATCTCAAGACTTGCCCCTCGCTTCGAGTCTGCACCGTGCCGGAACGCCGGTCAAATCCGGCAATAAAGAACGCCCGGCTTTCACCGGGCGCAAGTCGTCGGAGGAAAGGAGAAGGACCGTCAGGCGGCCTGGAACTTGCCGGCATATTGCGTCCGGAGCTCGGCGAACCAGGAGGGCTCGGGCGGACGATGCCAGAGCTTCTGCAGGGCATCGCCCGGGAAAGCCTCCTGGAAATTGCGCTTGGCGACATCGGAGAGCAGCGTATCGGCGCCGGTGACCACCGGATTGTAGCCGGAGCCTTCCGCCAGCTTGGCGGAAATCTCGGGCGTGTAGAGGAAGTCGATGAAGGCATAGGCCTGCTCTGCGTTCTTCGCCGCCTTGGTCAGCGACAGGCCGTCGAGCCAGGTGATGGCGCCTTCCTTCGGCGCCTGATAGTTCACCGGCTTGCCATCCTTCTTCAGGCTGAGCGCCGGCCCGTCCCAGGTGAGCCCGATCCACACATCGTTCTCGAGCAGGCCCGATTTGGTGTTGTCGGCCGAATCCCAGAACTGCTTGATCCATGGCTTGTGCTCGATCGCCACTTTGAGGATCTCGTCATAGATCTTCTTGAAGGCATCCGGGTCCTTATAGGCGTCGAGCAGCCGGTTGCTCGGCAGCTTGCCAGTGCCGTCGAGCCACAGGCCGATGCCGGCGAGCAGCGAATGCGGACGGCCCTGCACATGGCCCTTGACCGCCTCGCCCCACAGATCGCCATAGCTCAGCGCCGCCGGATCACCCTTCCATTGGTCGGTGCGCCAGGAGATCGCCTCCGTGCCCCATAGATGCGGCAGGTGATAGAGCCCGCCCTCCCAGGTCCAGATGCTCGACGAGCTTTCGATGAAGGAGCCGAGCACATTGCCGATATTCTTGAGCTTCTTGATGTCGATCGGCGCCAGCACGCCGAGATCCTTGAATTGCGGCGCCCGGTCGCGCGTCGGCTGGACGAGGTCGAAACCGTCGCCCTCGGTCGCCTGCAGCTTGTTGATCTGCTCCTCATTCTGCGAGAAGGGCGTCGAGTTCACCTTGATGCCGGTCGCCTTCTCGAAGTCCGGGATCACCGGATCGGGGAATTCATCCGACCAGTTGAGAAGATTGAGCTCGCCCGATGAGGAGAGCGCCGATCTGACATAGGCAGGTCCCGTGGCGATCAGGGCGCCGGCGGCAAGCGCCGCCTTGGTGAAGGCCCGCCGGTTGAACTTGCGGACCGCCGCAAGGGTGAGAAGCGTATCATTGTCTTTGCTCATCGCACGTCCTCCGTGTTGAATGGATGCAACATTCATGCAAAGGACGGCGCGGACGACAATTGAGTTTTATTTGATCCGCCCGGCAAGAGAATTGTCAGACGTGGCCGAGCACGACGTTCTGCAGCCGCGCCGCCTCGGCGCCGGAGCGGCGATTGCGGGGGAGGTCGACCTTCTGATCGAGTGCGACGCCACCGTCACGCAGGACGATGATGCGGTCCGCCAGTGTGACGGCTTCGGCGACATCATGGGTGATGAGGATCGTGGTGAAGCGGTGCGCGCTCCAGATGCGGATCAGGAGCTCATGCATCTCGGCCCGCGTCAGCGCATCGAGCGCCCCGAAAGGCTCATCGAGCAGCAGCACACCCGGGCGGCTGACCAGCGCCCGCGCCAGCGCCACGCGCTGCTTCTGCCCGCCCGACAGCACCGCCGGCCAGTCCTGGGCACGATCCGCAAGACCGACATCCTGCAGGGCCTGTTTTGCCGTCTCGCGCCAGCCCGCCTCGCGGGAAATGCCGACATTGTTCAGCACGCGTTGCCACATCAGGAGCCTGGCATCCTGGAAGAGCAGACGGACGCGCTTCTGCAGGCCCCGCACCTCTTCACCGGCGACCGCGAGTTGTCCGTCGGAGACCGGATCGAGGCCGGTGATCAGCCGAAGCAAAGTGGTCTTGCCGCAGCCGGAGCGGCCGACGACGGCGACGAATTCGGAAGCCTCGATGGACAGCGATAGAGCATCGAGGACACTGCGACCACCGAAGCGTTTCGATACCTTGCTCAGCGTGACGGGAAGACCGAGTCCGGCCTCCCGCTCCTCGCCGGTGATGGTGAAATGTTCTTCGTCAGGCGGCTCGATCCGCTTCAGCCTGAGCTGGGCGACACTGTTCATGCCGCTGCTCCGGCATTTTCCTGATAGCTCGGATGCCAGGCGAGGGCGCGCCTTTCGATCCAGCGGGTCGCCGCATCGGCGAGCTTGCCGAGCAGCGCGTAGACGATGATGCCGAGCAGCACGATGTCGGTCTGCATGAATTCACGCGCATTCATCGTCATGTAGCCGAGCCCGGACGAGGCCGAGATCGTCTCCGCCACGATGAGGGTGAGCCACATGATGCCGAGCGCGTAACGCAAGCCCACCAGGATGGAAGGCAACGCGCCCGGCAAGATGATCCGCCACAGCAGCGCCGTGGAGTTGAGTCCATAGACGCGACCCATCTCGATCAGGCCGCGATCGACGGTGCGCACCCCATGATAGGTGTTGAGATAGATCGGGAAGAGGACGCCGATCGTCACCAGGAAGATCTTCGCCGCCTCGTCGATCCCGAACCACAGGATGACCAGCGGAATGATCGCCAGATGCGGCACGTTGCGCAGCATCTGCATGCTCGAGTCGAGAAGCTTCTCGGCCGGCGGCCACAGGCCGTTGAGCATGCCGAGCAGGAAGCCGAGGCTGCCGCCGATGGCGAGGCCTTTCAGGGCCCGCTCGCCGCTGATCAGCGTATTGGCCCAAAGCGAGCCGTCACGCAGTGTTGCGATGAAAGCGAGCGCCACCGAGCTCGGCGCCGGCAGGAGCCTGGCGGCAAGGATGCCGCTGCGCGCGCTCACCTCCCACAGCACCAGGATGGCGGCCGGCACCAGCCAGGTGAGCGCCTTGTCGAGGATCGTGTTCAGCGTCACGGGGGATCAGGTTATTTTCGGCACGGCCTCGGCGATCGAGATCGCCTTGGGGATAAGCCCGAGCTTGTGGAACGCATCGGCGATCTGCTGCTGCTGGGCGACCACCTCGGCGCTGATCGGCTTGACGCCGAAGGTCTGCCGTTCGAGCGCGACCTTGAGCACCGGGGCCGGGATGCCGACGCTCGCCGCCAGCTGATCGGCGACCGCATCCGTATTGCCATTGGCCCATTGGTCGAGCTTGCCGATCTCGGCGATCACGATATCGAGGGCCTGCGCATGCGCCGATACGAAATCGCGGGTGCCGAGATAGAACTGGTGATTGGCGACGAGACCTTCGCCGTTCACCAGCGTGCGCGCCCCTGTCGCCGCTTCTGCCGCGGCCTGGAACGGATCCCAGATGACCCAGGCATCGACCGAGCCCTGCTCGAAGGCGGCGCGCGCATCGGCGGGCGGCAGGAACTTCGTCTCGATGTCCTTATAGGCGACTTGGGCCTGCTCCAGCGCCCTGACCAGCAGATAGTGGACATTCGAGCCTTTGTTCAGCGCGATCTTCTTGCCCTTGAGATCGCTCACCGACTGGATGGGGCTGTCCTTCGGCACCAGGATCGCCTCGCCGCGCGGCGCCGGCGGCTCATGCGCCACATAAACCAGGGGAGCGCCGGCGGCCTGGGCGAAGATCGGCGGCGCCTCGCCGGTCGAGCCGAAATCGATGGCGCCCACATTCAGGCCTTCGAGAAGCTGCGGCCCGGCCGGGAACTCGGTCCAGCTGACGCTGTAGCCCAAGGGTTTGAGCGCCTTTTCGAGCGCGCCTTTGCCTTTCAGCAGGATGAGCGTGCCGTATTTCTGGATGCCGATGCGGACCGTCCTGGCCTCGGCGCGCGCCGGTCCTGAGGTCGGAACCAAGGCCAAGCCGGCGGCGCCCAATCCCGCGGCCAGCACCCCGCGTCGTGAAAATCGAAGTGTCATCGATCCAACTCCATGAAATGGCTTTCCTGGAGGTTACCCATGGGACCGGGCCGGAACGGAGTGAAATAACCTAAATCATCGGGTTACATTTCCTGAGTCCCGGCAGCCGCCGAAAGCGCCCTTGCCTTTTGGCGGAGGCTGAATATCCTTTGGGTTGAAAACGATAATAACGTTAGAGGGAGGGAATTTGACCGCGAAGGTTTCCGTGCCCGGCGACCCGATGGTCCGCTTCGTGGACGTCCAGAAGAGCTATGACGGCAAGACATTGGTCGTCAAAAACCTCAATCTGGATATCGCCAAGGGTGAATTCATCACCATGCTGGGCCCGTCGGGCTCGGGCAAGACGACGACGCTCCTGATGCTGGCCGGCTTCGAGGCGGCCACCAGCGGCGAGATCTATCTCAACGGCCAGCCGATCAGCGGCATGCCGCCGCATCGGCGTGGCATCGGCATGGTCTTCCAGAACTACGCCCTGTTCCCACATATGACGGTGAACGAGAATCTGTCTTTCCCGCTGCAGGTCCGCCGCATGGACAAGGCCGAGATCGAGCGCCGGGTGAAGACCGCCCTCGAAATGGTGGAGTTGCCGGGCTTCGGCGCCCGCCGGCCGGCGCAGCTGTCGGGCGGCCAGCAGCAGCGTGTGGCGGTCGCCCGCGCTCTGGTCTTCGATCCCGATCTCGTGCTGATGGACGAGCCTCTGGGCGCCCTCGACAAGCAATTGCGCGAGCAGATGCAGTATGAGATCCGCCATCTGCATGACCGGCTTGGCATCACCGTCGTCTATGTCACCCATGACCAGGGTGAGGCGCTCACCATGTCGGACCGCATCGCCGTCTTCAATGACGGCATCATACAGCAGCTCTCGACCCCGGCCGAGCTCTATGAGCGGCCGCAGAATTCCTTCGTCGCCCAGTTCATCGGCGAGAACAACCGTCTGCGCGGCGTCGTCGAGGATATCGGCAGCGGCAATTCCTGCGCCGTCAGGCTCTCCACCGGCGAGCTCGTCAATGCCTCCGCCGTGAAGGTGGCGAGGAAAGGCGACCGCACCTTGCTGTCGCTGCGCCCGGAGCGGGTGAAGATCAATCCGGCCGCCAATGGCGCCGCCAATGTCGTCGATGGCGATGTCGAGGAGATCATCTATCTCGGCGATCACGTCCGCACCCGCCTGAAGGTGGCGGATCAGTCCGATTTCATCGTGAAGATCCCCAACAACACCGACCGGCCGCCCCTCAAGGAAGGCATGAAGGTCAAGATCGGCTGGTCGGCGGAAGATTGCCGGGCGCTCGACGATATTTAAACCACCCCTCGCCCTGAGGCGCCCGGCGAAGCCGGGCCTCGAAGGGTGGCAGGCGGCACCATCTTTGTCCCTGGATCATGCTTCGAGGCTCGCTTCGCTCGCACCTCAGCAGGAGGGCTACGGTTCAGGTAATGCCGCGCAGCCTCTCCGACCGGCGCCGCAATAGCTCGACGCCGATGAGCAGGCAGACCGACAGCACCACCTGAACCGTCGCCGCGGCGGTGATCGTCGGGCTGATCATCTCGCGGATGCCGCTGAACATCTGCTTCGGCAGCGTGCGCTGCTCGGCGCTCGACAGGAACAGGGCCACCACGACCTCGTCGAAGGAGGTCACGAAGGCGAAGAGCGCGCCCGAGATCACGCCCGGCAGGATGAGCGGCAGGATCACGCGGCGGAAGACGGTGACGGGCGGCGCCCCCAGCCCTTGCGCGGCGCGCTGCAGGCTCCAGTCGAAATTGGTGAGCGTCGAGGTGACCGCGATCACCACGAAGGGCGTGGCGAGCGCCGTATGGGCGAGCGCCAGGCCGGTGAAGGTGCCGATCAGCCCGAAATAGCCGAAGGACATGAAGACCGCGACCGCCACCACGATGACCGGCACGATCATCGGCAGCAGCAATATGCCGAGGATGATGCTGCGCCCCGGCAGATGCGCGCGCGACAGGCCGAGCGCCGCCATGGTGCCGAGCGCCGTCGCCGCGATGGTGACCGTGATGGCGAGCTTGATGCTGAGGAAGAGGGCGCTGGTCCAGCGCTCGTTGCCGAAGAAATCTTCGTACCATTTGAGCGACAGGCCCGGCATCGGATAGGTGAAATAGGGCTCTGCGTTGAAGGAGAGCGGCACGATGGCGAGGATCGGCGCGATCAGGAACAGCAGCACCAATGCGGTGAAGATCCAGCCGCCATAGAACAGCGCTTTCTCGACCGGCATGGCATAGGGGGCGGGTTTCAGCATGGTTCAGCCGAGCTTCACTTTGTCGATGCCGACGATGCGGTTATAAACGAAGAACAGGACGAAGGTCGCGAAGAGCAGGATCAGGCTGAGCGCGCTCGCCTTGCCCCAGTTGTTCTCCTGGTTCATCGCCGAGGCGATGACGCCCGAGACCATCTGGTCCGAGGCGCCGCCGACCAGCGCCGGGGTGATGTAGTAGCCGAGGCAGAGGATGAAGGTGAGCAGGCATCCCGCGCCGATCCCCGGCAGCGTCAGCGGAAGATAGACGCGGAAGAAGGAATAGAGCGGCCCGCCGCCGAGCGAGCGCGCGGCGCGCATATAGGACGGCGATATGCCCTTCATCACGCCATAGATCGGCAGCAGCGTGAAAGGCAGCTGGATATGCACCATCGCCGTCACCGTGCCGAAGCGGCTGAAGATCAATTTATAGGGCCCGTCGGAGAGATGCAGGAACTGGATAAGGTTATTGACCGGGCCATTGTCCTGCAGCAGCACGAACCATGCCGTGGTGCGCACCAGGAGCGACGTCCAGAACGGCACCAGGATGAAGATGAGGAGGATATTGGCGAGCCGCTCCGGCGCATGGGCCAGCATGAAGGCGACCGGATAGGCGAGCGCCAGGGTGATCAGCGTCACCAGCGCGCTGATATAGAACGTGCGCAGCAGGACATTGATATAGACCGCCTGCGACTTGGCGACCGGCACGATGTCATTGTCGACATTGCGCTCGAGATCGAGCGAGCGCAGCAGGTAGAAATCGGTATAGGCGCGGCCGGCCTGCTTGATCTTGGCCCAGGTCAGCCTGTCGCCCCACATCTTGTCGAGAGCGAGGAACTGCTCCTTATAGGGCGGCGCCGTCATCTCCTTGGCCTTGTTCGCCGCGGCGATGACCTTGCTGCGCACGCCGGAGATTTCGTAGTTCAGCCGCTTGCCGACGAGGGCGGCGCTGTTGGTCTCGCCGACTTTCTTGAAATCGGCCGCGAGCGCCGCATAGACGGCCTCGTCGGGCAGATCCTTGCCGTCCCAGCTCTGCAGGGCCTCGAGCGTCGTGGGCAGTGACTGCGCGATGCTCGGATCATAGATGGCGCGCGACAGCAGATAGACGACGGGCGCCGCGAAAGTGACGACGACGAACAGCAGCAAAGGGATGATGAGCACCGCCGCGCGCAGATGGCCGCGCCTTTCGGCGGCGGCGAACTGCCACGGTAGTCTTGGCGCCGTCGCGACGGTCTCTGTCATCCCTCAGCCATTCCGCGATCGCGGGAGCGAAAACGCCCCCGCCACCGCAGTGTCTTATTGAGCCACCCAGACATTGAAGCGTTCACGCAATGCGTCGAGATTGTCGCCCCAGAATTTCGCATTGACGATGAAGCCGGTCTTCATGTTGTCCGGATTGGTCGGCAGGTCGGGCGTGATCTTGGGATTTGTATTGGCGATCGCGTTTTTGTTGCCCGGACCATAGGAGATGTAGTTCGTCTGGTCGGCCTGGCGGTCGGCGCGGCCGGCGAAGGCGATGAACTTATAGGCCGTGTCGCGGTGCTTGGAGCCTTTGACGACATTCCAGCCCTGCCAGTCGAGCGCCTGGTGGTCCCACAGCACGGCGAAGGGCTTCTTGTCCTCGTTGACGGCCTTGTAGATGCGGCCGTTCCAGGCGGAAGTCAGAACCACCTGGCCGTCGGCGAGGAGCTGCGGCGGCTGGGCGCCGGCTTCCCACCACACGACATCCTTCTTGATCGTGTCGAGCTTGGCGAAAGCGCGATCGACACCTTCCGGCGTCGACAGCACATTATAGACGTCCTTGACGTCCACGCCGTCGGCGATCAAGGCCCATTCAAGATTGATGAAGGGCGACTTCTGCAGGCCGCGCTTGCCCGGATATTTCTCGAGATCGAAGAAGGCGCTGATCGATGTCGGCGCTTCCTTCACCTTCGTCGTGTCATAGGCGAGAACGGTCGAATAGAGAATGCTCGGCACCACGCATTCGCTGGCGTCGGCGCTGATGAAATCGTCGCGCTTCAGCCCGAGCTTGTCCCAGTCGATCTTCTCGACGATGCCTTCGGCGCAGGCCGCGAGCGTCGTCATCGAGTCGTTCTCGACCACGTCCCACGTCACATTGCCGGATTCGACCATGGCGCGGACCTTGGCGATCTCGCCGTTGAATTCCTCCTCGATGACCTTGTCGCCCGATTCCTTCATATAGGGCTCGAAGAAGGCCTTGCGGACGCTGTCCTGATAGGCGCCGCCCCACGAGACGACGGTGACGTCGTCCGCCAGCGACGGAACGGTAAACACGGCGAGCAGACATGCGGCTGATAATAATCTGAATTTCATGACTTACCTCCCTGGCTTGTTCTTTTCATCACGGCAATACTCTCGGATAAACATGCCTGAATCAAGCACCTCTGGAGAAGGATTATGGCCAAGGTCGAGGAACGCCTGGAGAAGCTGGGCCTGAAGCTGCCCGGACCGGTCAAGGGACCGCCGGGTGTCGTGCTGCCATTCCAGTTCGTCCGCATCTTAGGTGCCAGGGCGTTCATCTCCGGCCATGCGCCGACCCGGGAGGACGGCTCGATCGCCGGACCTTTGGGCAAGGTAGGCCGCGACCTGACCGTCGATGAGGCCTATCAGGCGGCCCGCCTCACCGCCCTGGGCATGCTCGGCAGCCTCAGACGCGCGCTCGGCGATCTCGACCGCGTCGCCGCCTGGACGCGGGTCTTCGGCATGGTCAATTCGGCGCCGGGCTTCACCAGCCAACCCAGCGTCATCAACGGCTTCTCCCACCTGATTCTCGAGGTCTTCGGCCCCGATATCGGCGCCCATGCGCGAAGCGCCGTCGGCATGGCGGAACTGCCTTTCAACATCCCGGTGGAAATCGAAGCCGAAGTCGCGATATTGTGATCTCCTAACAACTGTAGTGGAACAGCGTGGCGAAAGATGAAAGAGGACCGGCGGAACTCACCTTGACCGCCCTGGCCGGCCGGCCGCCACGTTTTTCCGAGGAACATGCCGCCCGGATCGCCCGGGAAATTTTCGCCCGCGCGGGAACTCCTCGCCTCCTCTATGGCGAACGCGATCAGAATTTTCACGTCAGCGGGCCCGGCGGCCAGGACATTCTCCTGAAGATCGTCGACGCCCAAGAAGACCCGCAGGTCATCGACCTGCAGCTCTCCGCCTTGCGGCATGTGGCGCGGATGGACGCCTCGCTCCCGGTGCCGCGTCTCATCGAAACGCGGGCCGGAGATCATCTGGCGTTTGTCGAAAGCCCGCAAGGCGAGCGCCATGCCGTCTACGCGCTGTCCTTCCTGCCCGGCGAGATGCTGGAGGGCTCCGCCGCGAGCCCCGCCCTTCTCGCCGAGACCGGCAGCGTCGTCGCCCGCCTGGGCCTCGCTCTGCGCGGCTTCTTCCATGGCGCCGCCGGCCGGCGCATCGCCTGGGATCCGCGCCAGGCGCCGACTTTGCGCCCGCATACGCATCTGATCGCCGACCGCGACATGCGCGCGATCGTCGAAAAGGCGCTCGACCGCTTCATCGCGCTTATGCCGCAACTCCAGCGCCTGCGCAGCCAGGTCATCCATCACGACTGCCATCCCGGCAATCTTCTGGTCGATCCTGCGAGCGGCAAGGTCACCGGGCTTCTCGATTTCGGCGACATGATCCATGGGCCGCTGCTCTTCGATCTCGCCATTCCGATGGCCGAGACGCAAGGCGTGGGCCTGTCGCCGCTCGCCACCGCGGCGCGCGTGCTCGCCGGTTACGCAAACGTCACGCCGCTCGAGGAAGCCGAATATGCGCTCATCTATGACACGATCCTCGCCCGACATGCGCTGACGCTCGCCATTCATGCCTGGCGCGGCAAGCACGATCCGGAAGCGGCGGCGAAGCTCGACGCCTATTGCGCGATCAACGGCCCGGTCCTCGCCGAGCTGACCGGGATCGGGCCGGACAAGGCGCTCGCCGCCTTCCGCGCCGCGCGCCTCGATGCGGTCGAGACGGAGACCCTCGTCGGTCGCCGCCGCGCGGTGATGGGCCGCAATCTCGAGCTTTCCTATGCCAAGCCCGTCCATGCGGTGAAAGGCGAAGGCGTCTTCCTGTGGGAGCCGGACGGCACCCGCCTGCTCGATGTCTATAACAACGTGCCCTCGGTCGGCCATGCGCATCCCGAGGTCGTCGAGGCCGTCGCCCGCCAGGCGAGCCGCATCTGCTCGAACACCCGTTATCTGCATGAGACGGTGGTCGCCTATGCCGAGCGCATCACCCGCACCATGCCCGAGGGCCTCGACAAGTGCCTGTTCGTGAACAGCGGCAGCGAGGCCAATGACGCGGCCTGGCGCATCGCCAAGGCGGTCACCGGCAATTCGGGCGCCATCATCATCGCCAATGCCTATCACGGCATATCGGATGCGATCGCCGCTCTGTCCCCCTATAGCGGGCCGCTCGCCATTGCCTCGCCGCCGCATGTCGAGGCGCTGGAGCCGCCCGATACCTATCGCGGCCGTTTCCGCGAGGATCACGCCGATGCGGCTGCGGCCTATGCCGCGGACGCCGACCGCGCCATCGAAGCCCTGGCCAAGCGCGGCCACCGGCCTGCCGCCCTGATGGTGGACACCGCCTATACGGCGCATGGCATTCTCAATGCGCCGAAGGGCTGGCTGGCGCTGGTGGCGGAAAAAATCCGCGCCGCCGGCGGCGTCATCATCGCCGACGAGGTCCAGCCGGGCTTCGGCCGCATGGGCGAGGCCTTCTGGGGCTTTGCCGCCGAGGGCATCCTTCCCGACATCGTCACCATGGGCAAGCCGATGGCCAACGGCCATCCGGTCGGCCTCGCCGTCACGCGCGAGGACATTCTCGCCGGCTTCACCGGCCGCGTCGATTTCTTCTCGACCTTCGGCGGCAATCCGGTATCGGCGGCGGCGGCGCTCGCCACCTTGACGGTCATCGAGCGCGACGAGCTGCAGCGCAAGGCGCGCGCGACCGGCGACTTCCTGCGCGCCGGCATCAGGGCGCTGGCGTCGCGCCACGGGATGATCGGCGATGTGCGCGGACGCGGCTTGATGACCGGCGTCGACATCGTCGCCGACCAGGCGACCCGCGCGCCCTCGGCGCCGGAAGCGAAACGCATCACCAACGCCTTGCGCGAGCTGGGCGTCTTGGTCGGCATCGACGGGCCTTACGGCAATGTCCTGAAAGTCAGGCCGCCCCTGCCCTTCGCGCGCGAGCACGCCGAGATGGCGCTCGCCGCGATGGACGAGGCAATGACCATCTAGTCGAAGCGATAGAAGCGGCGCGCATTGTCGTGGAACAAGGCGCGCTGCTCGGGTGCCGGCAGATGCGCCACCGCCTGCTTGAAGTTGGTGTAGATTTCCGCGAATGTCATCTGCAAGGCGGCGACCGGGAAATCCGTGCCGAACATGGCGCGCCCGCTGCCGAAGGCCTTGAGGCAGTCATCGACCACCATCCTGATGCTGTCGGGCGTCCAGTGCGGGTCGTAGGCGCCGGGATTGGAGATTTTCAGCGCGACATTGGGGCGTGACGCCATCAGCGCGAGACCGTCGCGCCAGCGCCGCATGCCGGCATCGTCGCGGTCGATCGGGCTGGCGCAGTGATTGACGATGATCTGCAGCTTGGGATTTGCCTGAGCGATATCGAAGACGGCCTGCGCCTGGTAGGGATAGGCCATCAATTCGAGATGGAGGCCGGCCTCGCCGAGAAGCCCGACATCGCGCCGCCAGTCCTTGTCGTAGCCGAGATCGGACCGCTTGATGAAGCTCTTCTGCGGCTCTGTCGGATGATGGCTCAATATGCCCCTGATGCCGACGACGCGCTCGACCGCCGCCTGCCTGGCGATGACGTCGCGGGCCTCCGGCGAACCGAGAGGTGCGCGCGCCACATAACGCAGCGCCACGCCGCGCGATTTGTCGAGACCTTCGAGCCAAAGCGTCTCGCCGATGTCATCGTCTTCCTGCCACAGCGCCTCGACATGGACGGTGCCGACGACATTGTGACCGGCGGAATCCTCGAGATAGTCGGCGACGAGATAGTTGCGGCGCAAGGCGTCGAGCCCGCCCAGCGCCTCGACCGCGCCTCCGACCGGCCTGAGCCAGCGATGCTTGCCCATGCCGTAATCCCACAGATGGTGATGCGGATCGATGACCGGCCCGTCATACATGCGGCGCTCCTCCCTCTCGCAATCTCTTCTACGTCATCCCGGCGAAAGCCGGGACCCATTAAATTCTTTCCGCGCGGGCAGCACCGCCCGGATTTGATTTAGTCACGGGATCCCGGCTTTCGCCGGGATGACGGATGGATACATCAGATCTTATTGTCGGTCGCGACCGCCTCCGAATAGGTCGGCCGCGAGGCGACGCGATAGGGGAAGACCTTGCGCAGCGCCACGAAGAAGACCGGCGTGAGGAACAGGCCGAAGAAGGTGACGCCGAGCATGCCGGAGAACACCGCCGTGCCGAGCGATTCACGCATCTCGGCGCCGGGACCGGTCGCCAGCATCAGAGGCACGACGCCCAGGATGAAGGCGAAGGCCGTCATCAGGATCGGCCGCAGGCGCAGGCGGCACGCTTCGACCACCGCATCGACGGCATTGGCCCCGCGCTCTTCCGCCTGGCGCGCGAATTCGACGATCAGGATCGCGTTCTTGGCGGCGAGGCCGATGAGCACGATGAGGCCGATCTGGGTGAGGATGTTGTTGTCGAGCCCGCGCAGATTGACGCCGATCAGCGCCGCCAGGATGCTCAGCGGCACGATCAGGATGATGGCGAAGGGCAGCACCCAGCTTTCATATTGCGCCGCCAGCGCCAGGAAGACGAACAATACCGACAGGCCGAAGATGAAGATGGCGGTGTTGCCGGTCTGGCGCTCCTGCAGCGACAGCTCCGTCCATTCGAAGGACGTGCCTTGCGGCAGGGTCTTGGCGGCGAGACCTTCCATGAGGTCGAGCGCCGTCGTGGTCGACACCCCCGGCGCCGCATTGCCCTGCAGCGGCACCGACACATACATGTTGTAGCGCTGGATGAGCGACGGGCCGGTCACATCGCGGATGGCGACGAGCGTGCCCATCGGCACCAGCGCGCCCGTGGCCGAGCGCACCTTGAGCCGCAATATGTCGTCGCGTTCGAGGCGATGCCCCTGATCGGCCTGGGCGCGCACCTGATAGACGCGCCCGAAGGCGTTGAAGTCGTTCACATAGGACGTGCCGAGATTGATCGACAGCGTGTCGAAGATATTGGGGATCGGCACGTTCAGCATGCGCGCCTTGTCGCGGTCGATCTCGAGGAAGAGCTGCGGGCTCGACGCCGAGAAGGTCGTGTAGACGCCGGTGAGGCCGGGCGTCTGGTTCGCCTGCTGCATCATGCCGTAGGCCAGCCCCAGCACGCGGCGCACATCGGCGCTGTCGCGCTCCTGCAGCTGGATCTTGAAGCCGCCGGAATTGCCGACGCCGCGAATGGGCGGCGGCGGCACGGCGATGGTGAAGGCTTCCTGGATTTCCTGAAGCCGGCCATAGAGGTCGCCGATGATCGTATTCGCGTCATGGCCGCCCGCCAGGCGGTTCTCGAACGAATCGAAGCGCGCGAAGACGACGCCCGAATTCGACGCATTGGTGAAGGTGGCGCCCGAGAAGCCGGCGAAGGCGACCGCATCGGTGACGCCCGGCGTCGTGGCGATGATCTTCGAGGCGCGCTGGATGACCTGGTCGGTGCGCGACAAGGAGGCGCCTTCCGGCAGCTGGACCACCACGATGGCATAGCCCTGGTCCATGGTCGGAATGAAGCCGCGCGGCGTCGACTGCAGCGCATAGACCGTCGCCACCATGAGGCCGGCGAAGATGGCGAGCATGCCGATGAGCGCCAGCCATTTGCCGACCAGGAAGCGCACCACCTTGCCGTAGAGCTCCGACACCCGGTCGAAACCGCGGTTGAAGCCGTTGGCCGCGGCGTTGATCCAGCGCGTCACGATGAAACGCGGCGGCGTGTGGTTATGCGGCCGGAACAGAAGCGCGGCGAGCGCCGGCGACAAGGTCAGGGAGTTGATCGCCGAGATCACCGTCGCCACCGCGATGGTGATGGCGAACTGCAGATAGAACTGGCCGGAGATGCCGGGAATGAAGGCCGTCGGCACGAAGACCGCGATCAGCACCAGCGAGATGGCGATGACGGCGGCGCCCACTTCGTTCATGGTGCGGTGCGACGCCGTCGCCGGATCGAAGCCGAGGCCGATATTGCGCTCGACATTCTCCACCACGACGATGGCGTCGTCGACCACGATGCCGATGGCGAGCACCAGGCCGAACAAAGTCAGCATGTTGAGCGAGAAGCCGAAGGCATAGAGAACGGCGAAGGTGCCGATGAGCGACACCGGAATGGCGACGATCGGCACGATGGCGGTGCGCCAGGATTGCAGGAAGACGAGCACCACGATGACGACCAGGATGGCCGCCTCGAGGATCGTCTTGTAGACCTCGTTGATCGATTCCGAGATGAATTCGGTCGGGTTGTAGACGATCTGATAGGCAAGCCCAGGCGGGAAATCGGCCTTGAGCCGCTCCATCGTCGTCATGATCTCATCCGCCGAGGCGAGCGCATTGGTGCCGGGGCGCTGGAAGATGCCGAGCGCCACCGCCGGCTTGCCGTTGAGATAGGAATTGGTGACATAGTCCTTGGCGCCGAGCTCGATGCGCGCCACGTCCTGGAGCTCGATCAGCCGACCCTGCTCGGTCGATTTGACGATGATGTAGCGGAACTGGCGGGCGTCCTCGAAGCGGCCCTGCGTCGTCACCGTATATTGGAAAGCATTGTCGCCCGGATTGGGCGGCGCGCCGATCGAGCCGCCCGAGACCTGCACATTCTGCTCGCGCAGCGCCTGGACCACGTCGGCGGCGGTCATGCCATAGGCGGTGAGCTTGTCGGGATCGAGCCAGATGCGCAGCGAATATTCGCGCTCGCCGAAGATGATGAGATCGCCGACGCCGTCGAGGCGGAGCAGCACGTCGCGCACCCGCGAGCGGGCATAGTTCGAGACATAGAGCTGGTCATAGGTCGCGTCCGGCGACAGCATGTGCACGACCATCATGAGGTCGGGCGAGCTCTTGGCGGTCACGACGCCGAGGCGGCGCACTTCTTCCGGCAGCCGGGGCTCGGCGATCGACACGCGGTTCTGCACCAGCACCTGCGCCTGGTCGAGATCGGTGCCGAGCTTGAAGGTGATGGTAAGCTGCATCGACCCGTCGGCGGTCGAATAGGAGGACATGTAGAGCATGCCCTCGACGCCGTTGATCTCCTGCTCGATCGGCGTGGCGACGGTCTTGGCGACGGTGTCGGCGTCGGCGCCCGGATAGTTGGCGCGCACCACGATGGTGGGCGGCGCGATCTCGGGATACTGCGCGATCGGCAATTGCGTATAGGCGATGCCGCCGACGATCAGCAGGACGAGGGAAAGGACCGTCGCGAAGATCGGACGGTCGACGAAGAAATGCGAGAATCTCATTGGCCGGCTCCGCCGGCCTGCTCTGGCAGCACGACGAGCTCCGGCTTGACGGTGACACCGGGACGCACGCGCATCAGGCCGTTGATGACGATGGTCTCGTCGCCGGTGAGCCCCTGGCGCACCACGCGATAGCCATGGAGCTTGGGTCCGATGCGGATCGGCTTGGCCGCGACCTTGTTGTCGGCATCGACCACATAGACGATGCGGCGATCCTGATCGGCGCCGACGGCCTCGTCGGGAATGAGAATGCCCTTATGGGGCAACGAGCCCGCCATGTTCACCCGTCCGAAGAGCCCGGGCTGCAGGATCAGATCCGGATTGGGAATCTTGGCGCGGATCCGCATCGTGCCGGTGGCCTGGTCGATGCGATTCTCGGCGAAATCGAGCCGGCCTTTGACAGGCGATTCCGCCGCATCCGACAGGCGCACGATGACGTCGATGCCATTCGCTCCTTCCTGCAGACTCGCTTTGCGGGCGCGGGCGTCGCGCGCATAAGCGAGGAACTGCCGCTCGTCGACGTCGAAATAGAAATTGATCGGATCGAGCGAGACGATCGAGGTGAGGATCGTCTGGTCGGCCTGGACCAGATTGCCGACCGAGATGAGGCGGCGGTCGATGCGTCCGGAGAGCGGCGCCTTGATTTCGGTATATTCGAGATCGAGTTCGGCGCGCAGCACCGCCGCCTTGCCGCCTTGCACCTGGGCCAGGGCGCCGAGATATTCGCGGCGCCGGTCGTCCAGCGTCGAGGTCGGGATATTGCCGGTTTCCGCCAGCTTCTCGGCGCGCCGGAACTGCGCTTCGGCGAAGGTGAGCAGCGTCTGCGAGACATCGAGCCGCGACTTGGCCTCGTCGAGGGCTGCCTGATAGGGCCGCTGGTCGATGGTGAACAGCAGATCGCCCTGCTTGACGATCGAGCCGTCCCGGAAATGCACCTTGTCGAGATAGCCGCCGACCCGGGCGCGTATCGTGACCTCGTCCACCGCCTCGAAGCGGCCGATGAACTCGTCGTCCTCGACGATCTCGCGGGTGAGCGGCTTGGCCACGGTGACCGGCGGCGGGGGCGGCGTCTGGGCCAGAGCGGCGGCGGCCGCCACCCAGAGGAACGACAGGGCGACGGCGAAGCGCGTCAGCGGCGCGGCATGAATAAGCATGTATGTGTCCCAGAAAGGCCGAGGCGAGGTGATCTTATGGCAAAATCAGGACATCGATAAGTGTGCAGTCGCATACTCGATGTCAACACCCCTCGGGGCCGGTTTTTGGCTGACGCGCAGGTTAGGGACGCAAAAGCTTTGCATTTGCCCAAAAGCGAATGGCCGGGCATTTGACCCGGCCATTCGACTTTCGGCTAAGCCGACAGGTGAAAGCTAGTAACCCGGGCTGTCGCTCAGCCCAGCCGCTTGCGCGCCGCGAGCGTGCGCAGCCGCAACGCATTGAGACGGATGAAGCCCGCCGCATCCTTCTGGTCATAGGCGCCGCGGTCGTCCTCGAAGGTGACGAGCTCGTTGGAATAAAGCGACTTCGGCGACTTGCGTCCGGTGACGATGACATTGCCCTTATAGAGCTTGAGCCTGACGGTGCCTTCGACATTCTCCTGGCTCTTGTCGACCATCGCCTGCAGCATCTCGCGCTCCGGCGCGAACCAGAAGCCGTAATAGACGAGCTCGGCGTAACGCGGCATGAAGCTGTCCTTCAGATGCGCGGCCTCGCGGTCGAGGGTGATCGATTCGATCGCGCGATGCGCGACATGCAGGATGGTGCCGCCCGGCGTTTCATAAACGCCACGCGACTTCATGCCGACGAAGCGGTTCTCGACGAGGTCGAGCCGGCCGATGCCGTTGTCGCGGCCGAGCTCGTTGAGCGCTGTGAACAGCGTCGCCGGCGACATCGCCTTGCCGTTGAGGGCGACGGGATCGCCCTTCTTGAACTCGATCTCGATCTCGGTCGCCTTGTCGGGAGCTTCCTCCGGCGCGATGGTGCGCTGATAGACGTAAGGCGGCGGCTCGACCCACGGGTCCTCCAGCACTTTGCCTTCCGAGGAGGAATGCAGCAGATTGGCGTCGACCGAGAACGGCGCCTCGCCGCGCTTGTCCTTGGTCACCTGAATCTGGTGCTTCTCGGCGAAGTCGATCAGGTCGGTGCGGCTCTTGAACGCCCATTCGCGCCAGGGCGCGATGACCTTGATGTCGGGATTGAGCGCATAGGCGGTGAGCTCGAATCGCACCTGGTCGTTGCCCTTGCCGGTGGCGCCATGGGCGACGGCGTCGGCGCCGGTTTCCTTGGCGATCTCGATCAGCCTTTTGGCGATGAGCGGGCGGGCGATCGAGGTGCCGAGCAGATAGACGCCTTCATAAAGCGCATTGGCGCGGAACATCGGGAAGACGAAGTCGCGGATGAACTCCTCGCGCACGTCCTCGATGAAGATCTCCTTGATGCCCATCCGCTGCGCCTTTTCGCGCGCCGACTCGATCTCGCCGCCCTGGCCCAGATCGGCGGTGAAGGTCACGACCTCCGCGCCATATTCGGTCTGCAGCCATTTGAGGATGATCGAGGTGTCGAGGCCGCCGGAATAAGCGAGCACGACTTTCTTGACGCTGCCGCGTTTGGACATGATGTAATCCGTTCCCGTGAAAATCGCCGGCACTATACTGATGGGCAGGCCAAACACAATGCGTCCGAAACTCGATTTCTGGTACGAATTCGCCTCCACCTATTCCTATCCGGCGGCGCTCCGGATCGAAGCCCTGGCCAGGGAACGAAACGTGGACATCGTCTGGCGACCGTTCCTGCTCGGGCCGATCTTCAAGGCGCAAGGGTGGGAAAGCTCGCCCTTCAACCTGTTTCCGGCCAAGGGCGGCTATATGTGGCGCGACCTCGAGCGGATCTGCGCCGCCGAGGGGCTCGTTTTCCGCAGGCCCGAGCCCTTCCCGCAATCGAGCCTGCTCGCCGCCCGCATCGCCTGGACCGACCAGATGGCGGCGCATCGGGGCGCCTATTCGCGCCGCGTCTTCCAGGCCGAATTCGCCGACGGCGCCCGCATCGACGACGAGGCGGTGCTCGCATGTCTCCTGCGGAGCCTCGATCTCGACGACCGGACGATCATCGAGGCGGCCCGCGCCGACCGCGTGAAGCTGCGCCTGCGCCGGGAAACCGACGAGGCGATCCGCCTGGGGCTCTTCGGCGCGCCGAGCTTCGTCACCGCCGACGGCGAGATCTTCTGGGGCAATGACCGTCTGGACGCGGCGCTCGACTGGGCGGCGAGCAAGGCGGAAGCCCTGTAATTACACTTCGGCCTGCCGGAAGCCGGCGCGCTGTCCCGCGATCGCCCAATAGACGAGGCCCGAGACCAGCGCGGAGAGCAGGATCGCCAGCGTGATCAGCCAGCGGTCGGCATTCATGTCGAGAAACCAGTCGGGCGCCAGCAGCAGCCCGGCGCAGGCGGCGAGCGCCATGGCGATGAGGAGATGCAGCCACAGCGCACGCAGGGCGAAAATCTCGGTGAGCCCGTTGAGGACCGCCGCCGGGATGAAGGTCAGGATCATCACGATCCACATGACATAGAAGAGGATGATGGGCGCTATCAGCAGCGCCAGCGGCGCAAAGCCCATCATCTGCCACAGCTCGCTGTCAGGATAGAAAGCGCTGATGATTGCAAGCAGCCCCGGAAAGGCCGCAGCGCCGGCCGCGAGGGCCACGAAATAGCCGAGCACGACAAAGGCGACACGCTTGGCGACATGGGCGATCATGGCGTGATCGCCTTCGTCGACCAGCCCGCCCGACGACCGGCGACCGCCCAATAGACGAAGCCACCTGACAGAGCAAAAAGCAGCATCGCCGGATCGCTGGCCAAGTCGAAAACTATCATCTCCGCAGTCCAGACCGGAATAAACAACAGGAACGCGCTCAGGGCGACCAGCAGTGCGCCGATGAGATAGGTCCACAGGCGTCGCCAGCCGAAAGCCTCGGCGATCAGGATCAAGACCAGAGCCGGCAGAAAGGAATATGCGGTTCTGATGATCAGCGCGAGCAAGACCGCCACATATTCCGGCGGCAGGAAGATCGGGACTTTCGGCACATAGAAAGAGGTGAAGCCGACGACGTGCTTGGTGAACCCGCAAGCCAGGACAGTGCTCACGACCACGGCTGCAAGATAGCCTGTTACGATGAAGGCGATGCGCTTGGCGATATGGGCGATCATCGGATGAACGCCCGAGCGAGCATCAGGCGGAGGCCGCAGCATCCATCGCTTGCCGCTCCTTGGCGCGCAGGCGCTGGCTTTCCGATTTGAGCTGGCCGCAGGCCGCCATGATGTCGCGGCCGCGCGGGGTGCGGACCGGCGAGGCATAGCCGGCGCGGTTCAGCACTTCGGCGAAGCGCTCTATCGTATCCCAGTCCGAGCACTCATATTGCGTGCCGGGCCAGGGATTGAACGGGATGAGATTGACCTTGGCCGGAATGCCCTTCAGCAATTTCACCAGCCGCTTGGCGTCCTCCAGCGTGTCGTTGACGTCCTTCAGCATCACATATTCGAAAGTGATGCGGCGCGCATTGGACAGTCCCGGATAGGCGCGGCAGGCATCGAGCAGCTCGGCGATCGGATATTTCTTGTTGAGCGGCACCAGGCGGTTGCGGATCTCGTCCGTCGTGCCATGCAGCGAGATGGCCAGCATGGTGCCGATCTCGGCGCCGGCGCGCACGATCTCCGGCACGACGCCCGAGGTCGACAGCGTGATGCGCCGCTTCGACAGCGAGATGCCCTCGCCGTCGGAGACGATCTCCATGGCGTTCTTCACATTGTCGAAATTATAGAGCGGCTCGCCCATGCCCATGAGCACGACATTGGTGACATAGCGCCCGCCGATCGGCGGCGTCGGACTGGCCTCGAGCTGATGCGGCCATTCCTCCAGCCGGTCGCGCGCGATGAGCACCTGGCCGACGATCTCGGCGGCGCTCAAGTTGCGCACCAGCTTCTGCGTGCCGGTATGGCAGAAGGTGCAGGTGAGCGTGCAGCCGACCTGGCTCGAGATGCACAAGGTGCCGCGGTCTTCCTCGGGGATATAGACCATCTCGACTTCATGGCGCTGGCCGCGCTCGTCGCGCGGCAGCTTGAGCAGCCATTTGCGCGTGCCGTCATTCGATATCTGCTCGGTCACCACCTCGAGCCGGTTGATGACGAACACCTCGTCAAGCTTCCGGCGCAGCTCCTTGGAGATGTCGCTCATCTGGGCGAAGGAGGTGACGCCGCGGTGATAGAGCCAGCTCCACAGTTGGCGCATGCGCATGCGCCGCTGCTTTTCCGGCACCCCGGCCTTGGCCAGGATATCGGTCAGCTCGGCGCGCGTCAGCCCGATCAGCGCCGCCTTGGCGGGGCCGGGATTTGCGGCTTCGGGGCGCGGCCTGTGCGCGATATCGAGGGTCACGGCGGTCATGGTGAGGGTCTCATAACACAGAGCGCGCCTCCCGCCAAAGTCGCCGGGAAGCGCATAAAACTGAAATCCAGCCGAATATAGGAGGTCGGCGCCTCCGGCCCAAAGGCCCTACTTGCAGGCGGCGTCGATCTTGGCGAGCGCCTGGGCGAGGCCCTTCAGCGAATAGGCGTCGGTCGTCTCGGTGCCGCGCCAGGAGGCTCCCTTGATGGAGAGTTTCTGGCCCTTTTTCATCGCCGCCACGATTTCCTTGTCCTTGGCGGTCGTGTCGGCCCAGGCGCCGTCGCCATTGGTGAAGAGCTCGTAATTCTGGGTATCGATGGTGAGCTGGACGGTGGCGTCCTTCTTGAACGGATAGCCGATGATGGTCGACACCTCGTTGCGCACGCTCTGCCCCGGCCGGTGAGTGACCAGCAGGAAGGCCGGGTCGCGCTTGACGTTCTTGGGCGTCTGGGTCTTGGGCTGCGAGGAAATATAGCAGACCTTGCCGCCCTGCGCCTTGTAGGTATAGGCGGCCCAATCGCCAAATTTGCCAAGCTCGGTGGGCTCCGGCGTCTGGGCCAGAGCGGGCGCGAGCCCGGTCAGGAGCGCGAAAGGCGCCAGAGCGAGAGCCCATGCCGCAGGCTTGAAATTCATGTCAGCAACCTCATTCCCACCACCGCTATGTCCCGAAAAGACGCAAGCTTTTCGACAAGAACGTCGCGGAAATCAATCGATTCGTCCCAAAAGCCGGAAAATCCGGAAGCCGGCCCCGTTTGGCGCCCTAACTGCTTGAACAATCTGACGGGATTTGGGCGAATTGCCTTATTCAATTCGTCAGATTGCGCAACCGCGAGGGCTCATGTAACGCAATATTCATAGCGTTTGGAGCTTGCTGAATGGTTGCTGTCGCAGAAATCGCCCAGGGGAGCCCGGTTCTCGCCGACCTCCCCCGCCTTCTCACCGAAGCCCATGGCGCCGTCGGCGCCCTTTATGCACAGGCCCGGTCCCGCATCCAGGCCCGGGTGACCGCCGAGCGCAAGCTGTCCTCTCATCTGATCGACCGCGAGCAGCATGCCGTCCATGGCCTGGCCTGGCTCGCCACCTATGAAGGGGTGCTGCGTGAGCTTACCGCCTATGCCGACCGCCTCACCCGGGGGCAGAAATTCGGCGAGATCGAGCAGCTCCTGGTCCAGATCGCCGCAGGGGAATATCTGAACCAGATCGCCGGCGGGATTCCGATGAACCAGGCGGAATTCGCCCGCCTTTCCGATCTGGGCCTCACCCGCGCCGATCTCGGCCAGCTCGACAACCGAGCCGTCCAGGCCCTGATGACCGCCGGCAATTCGGCGCCGTCCCGCGCCCGCCTGGTCGAGCTGATGATGGCGGCCAAGGGCGCCTCGACCTTCGGCGATTGCGGCCTCGACGACACGCTCGAGGAGATGCGCGCCAGCATGCGCCGTTTCGTCGAGGACAAGGTGAAGCCGAAGGCGCATGAATGGCACCGCGACAACGCCTATGTGCCGATGGAGATCGTCGAGGAGCTGGCCTCGCTCGGCGTCTTCGCGCTGACGCTGCCCGAGCAATATGGCGGCCTGGGGCTCGGCAAGGAATCGATGTGCGTCGTCTCGGAGGAATTGTCGCGCGGCTGGATCGCCGTCGGCTCGCTCGGCACCCGCGCCGAGATCGCCTGCGAGCTCATTCTGGGCGGCGGCACCGAGGCGCAGAAGGACGCGTGGCTGCCGCGCATCGCTTCCGGAGAGATCCTGCCCACCGCCGTCTTCACCGAGCCCAATACCGGCTCCGATCTCGGCAGCCTGCGCACCCGCGCGGTCAGGGACGGCGATGTCTACAAGGTCACCGGCAACAAGACCTGGATCACCCATCCGGTGCGCGCCGATGTCATGACGCTGCTCGCCCGCACCAATCCGGACGAGCCGGGCTACAAGGGCCTGTCGATGTTCATCGCCGAGAAGCCGCGCGGCTCGGACGCCGATCCCTTCCCGGCCAAGGGCATGTCGGGCGGCGAGATCGAGGTGCTCGGCTATCGCGGCATGAAGGAATATGAGATCCGCTTCGAAGACTTCGAGGTGAAGGCCGAGAACCTTCTGGGCGGCGCCGAGGGCCAGGGCTTCAAGCAACTGATGCAGACCTTCGAATCGGCCCGTATCCAGACCGCGGCGCGGGCCCTCGGCGTAGCGCAGAACGCTCTCGATGTCGGGCTCGACTACGCGCTTGCGCGCATCCAGTTCGGCAAGCCGATCATCGCCTTCCCGCGCATCGCCGACAAGCTCGCTCTGATGGCGGCCGAGATCATGGCGACGCGCCAGCTCGTCTATCATTCGGCGCGCGAGAAGGATGCCGGACGGCGCTGCGATCTCGAAGCCGGCATGGCGAAGCTCCTCGGCGCCCGCGTCGCTTGGTCATGCGCCGACAACGCGCTGCAGATCCATGGCGGCAACGGCTTCGCGCTCGAATACCAGATCTCGCGCATCCTCTGCGACGCGCGCATCCTCAACATCTTCGAGGGCGCCGCCGAGATCCAGGCGCAGGTCATCGCCCGGCGTCTCCTCGAGGGCGGCAATTGAGCGGCGACCGCGGCGTCCTGATCACCGGCTGCTCGTCGGGCATCGGCTATGCGTCGGCGAAGCTTCTGAAAGAGAAAGGCTTCCGCGTCTTCGCCACCGTGCGCAAGGACGCCGATCTCATTCGTCTCGAAAGCGAGGGCTTCGAGACGTTCCGCCTCGACTACACCGATCCGATCACCATTTCCGAATGCGTCGGCGAGGTGGCCGAGCGCAGCCGGGGCAAGCTTTTCGGCCTGTTCAACAACGGCGCCTATGGCCAGCCGGGCGCGCTCGAGGACATATCGCGCGCCGCCCTCACCGCGCAGTTCGAGGCCAATGTCTTCGGCTGGCATGAGCTGACGCGCGACTGCCTGAAGCTGATGCGCGCCAATGGCGGGGGCCGGATCGTCAATAATTCCTCCGTCCTCGGACTGACCGCCATGAAATGGCGCGGCGCCTATTGCGCCTCGAAATTCGCCGTCGAAGCGATGTCCGACACGCTGCGGCTCGAGCTCCGGGGCACCAATATCCACGTGTCGCTGATCGAGCCGGGGCCAATTGCCACACGTTTCGTCGAGCATGCCGTGGCCGCCTTCGACCGCAATGTCGACGAGACGCTCTCGCACTACCGGGAAGCCTATGTAAAGCAGCGGCAAAGACTGAATGGCGGCGGCACCAGGCGCTTCAAGCTGCCGCCCGAGGCGGTGGCGCGGAAGCTGCTGCATGCGCTGGAAAGCCGCAAGCCGCGACGGCGTTATTATGTGACAGTGCCGACTTATGTCATGGCCTGGGCCAGGCGGTTCTTGCCGCCGCCGGCGCTTGACCGGCTTCTCGATAAGGCATCCGACCAATGAATATCTTCGACTATCTCGTCCCCATTTCCATCGCCGCCGTCTTCATCGTCCTGTGCCTCGGCCTGTGGAACATGATGCGCGGCGGCCCCGGCAATGTCTCGCAGCAATTCATGCGCTGGCGGGTGATCCTGCAATTCGTGGCGATCATCATCATCATGGGCGCGATCTGGTTCGCGGGGAGATAGCGGACGAGGCCGAACCCCTTGAAATCCGCGGCTTCCTCCCCACATTTTTGCGCGATTTAGGCAATGAGGGGGGTTCTCCCATGGTCTTGACCAGCGGCAACGAACAGACAGTGCGGTCCGGCTTCTGGCCGAAGCTCGGCAAGGTCGCGGCGTCGATTCCCTTCGCCGAGGACGCGGTCGCCGCCTATTACTGCGCCTTCGACCGCGCCACGCCGCTCAAGGCCAAGGGCATTCTCCTGGGCGCGCTGGCCTATTTCGTGATGCCGGTCGACGCCATTCCCGATTTCGTGCTGGGCCTCGGCTTCACCGACGACATGGCGGTGCTGCTGGCCGCGATCGGCATGATCCGCGCCCATCTGAAGCCCGTCCATTACGACCGGGCGCGCGAAACGCTCGCGCGGCTCAAGCGCGGCGACAAGCTCGCCGATTGAGCCTCAGGCGCGTTTCTGCACGTCATGGAGCAGGGTCAGCGCGCGCTCCGCCATGTCCGCCGGAACGAAGACATGATCGTGATGGAAGGCTGCGACCATGTTGCAGGCAATGCCTTCGGCCGCCAGCGCGCCGGCGACCGCGGCCGTCAGCCCGATGCCTTCGAGGCTCGAAAACACCTCGAGCACGATGCGCCGCATCGGCATGTCGCCTGAGAAACCGAGCGCCAGCGCATCGGCGCGCGCGAGGATCAGCGTCACGCCTTCTTCTTCCCTGAACCAGCCGAGCACCAGCGGCATCGCGCGGGTGACGACGTCGGCATCCTTCGTCGCGCAGAAGACATATTCGCCGGCAGTGAGAACCGGCGTCATATTGGCCAGCATGGCTCGCGCGTCTCTGACGACGTCCGGCATCTTCCTGCTCCTCAGGGGACGAGAATGACCTTGCCCTTCACCTCGCGCCGGGCGATCGCGTCCAGCGCCGAAGCGATCTCGTCGAAACGATAGACCTTGTGGATATGCGGCTTGAGGCTGCCTGCCGCCGCCCAGGCGAGCAGTTGATCCATATTGGCGCGATGCTTGTCGGGCTCATGATCGATATGGGCGCCCCAGAACACGCCCAGTATGTTGGCGCTTTTGAGCAGCACCAGATTGAGCGGCAGCTTCGGGATGTCGCCCTGGGCGAAACCGACGACGAGATGGCGGCCGTTCCAGGCCAGCGCCCTGACGCCGAACTCGCTATAGGCGCCCCCCACCGGATCATAGACGACATCGATGCCGCCGGGCTTCAGCGCCCTGAGCGCGTCTTTGAGATTCTGCGCCGCGTAGTTCACCAGATGATCGGCGCCGAGATCCTTGCAGAAGCCCAGCTTGTCGTCGGACGAGGCGCAGGCGATCACCTCTGCGCCCATCAATTTGCCGATCTCGACCGCCGCCTGGCCGACGCCGCCCGAGGCGCCGAGCACCGCCAGCGTCTCGCCGGGCTGCAGATCGGCGCGGTCCCTGAGCGCATGCAGCGTGGTGCCATAGGTGATCGACAGGCCGGCGGCCGCCGCATCGCTCAGATCCGGGGGGATGAGCGACAGCCTCCAGGCCGCCACCGCGATCTCCTCGCGGGCGCCGTCATGGCCGACATAGCCCATCACGCGGTCGCCTTCCTTCAGGCCGCGCACCCGGGCGCCCACCTTGGCGACGATGCCGGCGATCTCGCCGCCGGGCGAGAAGGGCAGCTTCGGCTTGATCTGATATTTGCCCTGGATGATCAGCGTGTCGAAGAAATTGAGGCCTACCGCCTTCACCTTCACCACCACCTCGTCATCTTGCGGTTCCGGTGCGGCGATCTCCTCGACGCTCAATCCTTCCGGCCCGCTCAGGGCCTTGCACAGAACCGCTCTCATTTTTTCCCTCGTGTGACGATGAGGACACCCGCCGCGCAGACGACCATCCCCAGGATCTGGATCAGCGTCAATGTCTCATCGAAGAGAAGCCAGGCCATCACCGCGGCGACGCCCGGCACCAGGAAGATGAGCGCCGAGACTTTCGAGACATCGCCATGCTTGATCAGCAGCATCAGCAGCAGGATGGCGCCGATCGACAGCACGATGACCGACCAGCCGAGCGCGATCCAGGCGTCGGTGGTCGCATCGAAGCGGAAATTCTCGGTGGCGAGCGCGCCGACCAGGACCACGATGAAGGCGCCGGCATATTGCCAGGCCGTGCCGGTGAGAAGATCGATTCCGGTGACGTGGCGCTTCTGATAGATGCTGCCGAGCGTCATCGACAGCGCGCCGAAGGTCATGGCGAGGACGGTCGCGGGCGTGATGCCGTCGACCACCGCGAAATCGAGCTTCGGCGCCAGCACCAGGGCGACGCCGCCGAGCGCGATCGCGAGCCCCAGCCAGTGGCGCCAGGTAATGCGCTCGCCGAGCAGCTGGCCGGCGAGCAGCGCGGTAAAGATCGGCTGCAGCCCGGCGATGAGGGCGGCGATGCCGGCGGGAAGTCCGTGCGCCACCGCCCAATAGCAGGCGCCGAGATAGCCGCCATGCAACAGGGTTCCGGCGATCAGGGCATGTGACGCGGCGATATGCCCGGGCCAGCGCGCCTTGAAGGCGAGGGCCAGGAGCGCCAGCAGCAGCCCGGCGATGCTGAAACGGATCACCAGGAAGGTCAAAGGGTCGACATGCGGGGCCGACAGCCTTGCAACGATGAAGCCGGTTGCCCATATCAGCACGAATGACGCGGACGCGGCGGCGATCCAGTTGGGCTGTGATTTTTCGGATGCCATGGCGTCGCGTCGATCGATTGGGAAGGTTGGGCCTGTCTTTTGCCCGCCTTCCGAGGGTTTGGCGAGCTAGACTTGAGAAGGGCAGATATGTTCGATCCGCAAAAGCTTCTTGAACAGTTCCTGGGCGGCCAGGGCGGCCAGCAGCAGCAGCAGCAGCACGGCCAGGATGCGCCGGCCAGGAGTGGATCGGGCTTTTCTCCCGACATGCTCAAGGGTCTCGCCGGCGGCGCCGCCGCGGGCGGCCTCGTCTCCATCCTGCTCGGTTCGAAGGGCGGCAAGAAGCTCGCCGGCAGCGCCCTCAAGGTCGGCGGCGTCGCGGTGCTGGGCGGTCTCGCTTACAAGGCTTGGCAGAATTACCAGGCGAGCAAGGGCGCCCAGTCGACGGTCCCGCCGGTCAACCAGCCGATGAAGGACATCACGCCTCAGGCCGAAGGCACGGTCTTCCTGCCCTCGGCGCCGCAGGAGCGCAACGAGCTGAGCCTCGTGCTGCTGCGCGCCATGATCGCCGCCGCCAAGGCCGACGGCCATATCGATGCGCAGGAGCAGCAGGCCATCTTCGCCAAGCTCGACGAATTCGCTCTCGACAACGACGCCAAGGCCTTCGTCATCGACGAATTGCGCAAGCCCCTCGACATCGACGCGGTGGTGAAGGGCGCGACCAGCGTCGAGCGCGCGGTCGAGATCTATGCCGCTTCCGTGCTCGCCATCGATCCCGACGATCCGGCCGAGCAGGCCTATCTGGCGATGCTCGCCTCGCGCCTCAAGCTCGATCCGGGCCTCAAGGCCAGTGTCGAGGCCGAGGCGCGCAAATTGCCCGTCACCCACAGCTGAAGAGTTTCTCCCCAGACTTCCCCCTCTCCGCTGCAAGCGCATGGGAGGGGGAATTTTTTATGTGGAATCACGGTCTTTCGGCAGGCTGGACGGGTGCCTGATCTTTCATCGAATCCTCCCCCCTGATATGGCTTGCGCATGACGGAACCGCGGCCCACCATTCCCCTACTCATCCTCGAGGCCATCAGGCGCCTGTTCGCGGATGAGGCTATTCCGCTCGCCGGCAACATCGCCTTCCGCTTCCTGTTCTCGATCTTCCCGTTCCTGATCTTCCTCACCGCGCTCGCCGGCTTCTTCGGCAGCGCCGATCTCGCCGCGCGCATCGTGACCTATCTCCTGAGCGTGGCGCCCAAGGAATTCGTCGCCCCGATCGCGCCCGAGATCAATTCGCTGCTGACCCGGCCGCGCACCGGCCTGCTCAGCGTGTCGGCCGCCATCACCATCTGGAGCGCCATGGGCGGCGTCGACAGCGTGCGCGTCGCCCTGAACCGCGCCTATGGGCTCACCGAGGACCGCAATGCCTTCCTGCTCTACGGCCTCATGGCGCTCTTCGTCATCGGCTCGGCGGTGCTGCTGCTGGCGCTGGCGGTGCTCATCGTCTTCGCGCCGACCGCCATCCATTTCATCAGCACCTATGCGCCGGCCTTCGACGACTTCATCGCCGTCTTCGACCGCTACCGCTATCCGCTCGCCATCGTCATCATGGTGGTGGGCCTGTTCCTCGCCCATCTGGTCCTGCCGGCGCGGCGGGTGAAGCTCTATTATCTGATGCCGGGCGTCATCCTCACCGTCTGCGTGTGGCTCGTCCTGTCGAGCGTCTATTCGTATTTCCTCGCCAATTTCGCGACCTTCGCCTCGACCTATGTCGGCCTCTCCGGCCTCTTCGCGGCGATGTTCCTGATCTATCTCTCGGCGCTGGCGCTCATTCTCGGCGGCGAGCTCAACCGCGTCATCGTGCTGGCGCGCAAATATGACAAGGAAGCCTCGACCGAGGCGGCGGACCTCAGCAAGGAGTGAGGCTTTCTCGCCGTCGTCGAGATCGCGCCCAGTCGCCGCCTCTCTCAATTCGTCATGGCCGCCCTTGCGGCGGCCATCCAGCCCATCCGCGCGATGGCTATGCAACGGCGAGGCTGGATGGCCGGGTCGAGGCCCGGCCACGACGGGATGAAGGAACGGAGCGCGCGACTCTCAGGAGGATGCCGCCTCGATCGCATCCTCGAAGGTCTTGAGGCCGGTGCGCGGCGCCGACACCAGCACCGCCATATTGCCGGGCCGGTGCTCGTTCTTCCACATCTTCATATGCGCCTTGGGAATGTCGCTCCAGGCGTAGACTTCCGACATGCAGGGATCGATGCGCTGCGCCTGCACCAGCTTGTTGGCATTGGCGGCCTGCATCAGATTGGCGAAATGCGAGCCCTGCACGCGCTTCTGATGCATCCACAGATAGCGCGCATCCATGGTGAGGTTGTAGCCGGTGGTGCCGGCGCAGATGACCACCATGCCGCCGCGCTTCACGATGAGCACCGAGACCGGGAAGGTCGTGGCGCCCGGATGCTCGAACACCATGTCGACATTGTTGCCTTTGCCGGTGAAATTCCAGATCGCCTTGCCGAAGTCGCGCGCATTCTTCAGCCATTCATTGTATTCGGGCGTGCCGACCTTCGGCATCTCGCCCCAGCATTTGAAGTTCTTGCGGTTGATGACGCCCTTGGCGCCGAGCGACATCACGAAGTCGGCCTTGTCGTCATCCGAGATGACGCCGATGGCGTTGCCGCCGGCGGTGGCGATGAGCTGCACCGCCATCGAGCCCAAGCCCCCCGAAGCGCCCCACACCAGCACATTCTGGCCGGGCTTCAGCGTATGCGGGCGATGGCCGAACAGCATGCGATAGGCGGTGGCGAGCGTGAGCGTGTAGCAGGCCGAATCTTCCCAGGTGAGATGCTGCGGACGCGGCAGCAGCTGGCGCGCCTGCACGCGGGCGAATTGCGCGAAGGAGCCGTCCGGCGTCTCATAGCCCCAGATGCGCTGCGAGGGCGAGAACATCGGATCGCCGCCATTGCATTCCTCGTCGTCGCCATCGTCCTGGTTGCAATGGATGACGACCTCATCGCCCACCGCCCAGCGTTTCACTTTCGAACCGACGGCATAGACGATGCCGGACGCGTCGGAGCCGGCGATATGATAGGGATTCTTGTGGCCATCGATCGGCGAGATCGGCTTGCCGAGCGCGGCCCAGACGCCATTGTAGTTGACGCCCGCCGCCATCACGAGCACCAGCACCTCGTCCTCGCCGATCGCCCAGGTGGGGACGACCTCGACCTGCATGGCGCTGTCCGGCGGACCATGCCGCTCCTGGCGGATGGTCCAGGCATACATTCTTTCGGGGACATGGCCGAGCGGCGGAATTTCACCGATCTCGTAGAGATCCTTCACCGGCTGGTTGGCATTGGCCGGCGCGCTGACTGTTGTTTTCGCTTTGGCGCTCATGGGTATTCCTCCGTTCCCCAGATATGGCGCCGAGGCTATGTCATTTCGCAATGCAACAAAAGTACATTGCGCCTGCTCACATACCGATCATGACAGTTTGCCGCAGTTTTGGGCATATGACAGGTCAATGACACTGACCCATTCGGACTTTACCTGACGCCGCGGAGAGCCGATAATCCGGACCGGAAACAGGTTGGCGGGATGGTGGATCTTCTGGCCTCTCTTTTAGCTTGGCTCGGGTCGGCGTTCGCAGATGGCAGCGCGTTGTTCGTGATTGTGCTGCAGCTCGCCGCCACGCTCGTCCTCAACCAGCTGACCGATGCCTCCGACCCGCCGCGCATGGCCGGCAATTTCGCCTCTCTGGCGCTGGGCGCCTCTCTCGGCTTTAACTTCTTTCCGGACTGGTCGCCACCGATCGAGCTCACCGCCAATGGCACCCTTGCCTTGTTTTCGGGCATGACCGCCATGGGATTGATCAATATGGCCCTGCTCCGGCCGCTCTGATCCTCCCAAGGAATTGTTGCGCCGCAATATGCCTCATGCTTTGATGCACTGCATGACGCGTGACCGCCCCTGGATTTTCCGCACCTATGCCGGCCATTCGACCGCGGCCGAAAGCAACCGCCTGTTCCGCACCAATCTGGGCAAGGGCCAGACCGGCCTGTCGGTCGCCTTCGACCTGCCGACCCAGACCGGTTATGACAGCGATCATGTCCTCGCCCGCGGCGAGGTCGGCAAGGTCGGCGTCCCCATCTCGCATCTGGGCGACATGCGCGCCCTCTTCGAGGGCATCCCCCTGGGCGGGATGAACACCTCGATGACCATCAATGCGACGGCCGCCTGGCTCCTCGCCCTTTATGTCGCCGCCGCCGACGGGCAGGGGGCGAGCCGGGAAAGCCTCGCCGGCACCACCCAGAACGACATCATCAAGGAATATCTCTCGCGCGGCACCTATGTATTCCCGCCCAAGCCGTCGATGCGGCTCATCACCGACACCATCGCCTTCTCGGCCGCCGAACTGCCGAAATGGAATCCGATGAATGTCTGCTCCTATCATCTGCAGGAAGCGGGCGCGACGCCGGTGCAGGAGCTCAGCTTCGCGCTCGCCACCGCGATCGCGGTGCTCGACGGCGTCAAGGCCAGCGGCACGATTGCCGAGGCGGATTTTCCCGAAGTCGTCGGCCGCATATCCTTCTTCGTCAATGCCGGCATCCGCCTCATCACCGAAATCTGCAAGATGCGGGCCTTCACCGAATTGTGGGACGAGATCTGCCGCGACCGCTACGGCGTCAGGGACGAGAAGCTGCGCCGCTTCCGCTATGGCGTGCAGGTGAACTCGCTCGGCCTCACCGAGCAGCAGCCGGAGAACAACGTCTATCGCATCCTGCTCGAGATGCTGGCGGTGGTGCTGTCGAAAAACGCCCGCGCCCGCGCCGTGCAGCTTCCCGCCTGGAACGAGGCGCTCGGCCTGCCGCGCCCCTGGGACCAGCAATGGTCTCTGCGCATGCAGCAGATCGTCGCTTATGAATCGGACCTGCTCGATTACGGCGACATCTTCGACGGCTCGAGGGAGATCGAGGCCAAGGTCGAGCAGCTGAAGGCCGAGGCGCGCGGCGAACTCGACCGCGTGCTCGCCATGGGCGGCGCCATCGCCGCGATCGAAACCGGTTATATGAAGAAGGCGCTGGTCGATTCCAATGCCGAACGCCTGCGCGCCATCGAGGCGGGCGAGACCAAGGTCGTCGGCGTCAACGCCTTCACCTCGAGCGAGCCCTCGCCGCTCGCCTCCGAGGACGGCGAGGCGATCCTGACCGTGCCCGAGACGGTCGAATATGAGCAGGTCGAGAAGCTGAAGGCCTGGCGTGCTTCCCGCGACGCGAAAGCCGCCACGGCGGCGCTGAAGGACCTCGAAGCGGCGGCGCGCCAAGGCCGCAATGTCATGGAGCCGTCGATCGCCTGCGCCAAGGCCGGCGTCACCACCGGCGAATGGGGCGAGACCTTGCGCCGCGTCTTCGGGGAATATCGCGCCCCCACCGGCGTGACACTGCTGATGCGCGGCGAAGCCTCGCAGTCGATCGCCGAGGTGAGGCAACAAGTCGAAGCCCTCGCCGCCAAGCTCGGCGCCACGCCCAAATTCCTCGTCGGCAAGCCCGGCCTCGACGGCCATTCGAACGGCGCCGAGCAGATCGCGGTCAGGGCCGCCGATTGCGGCTTCGAGGTTTCCTATGACGGCATCCGCCTCACGCCGGAGCAGATCGTCGCCGCGGCGCTCGAGCAGAAAGTTCATGTCGTCGGCCTTTCCATCCTGTCGGGCTCGCATGTGCCTCTGGTGCGCGATGTGATGAACCGCATGCGCGCCGCAGGGCTCGGCCAGGTGCCGGTGGTGGCGGGCGGCATCATTCCGCCTGAGGATGTGCTGGTGCTCAAGCAGCTGGGCGTCGCCCAGGTCTATACGCCCAAGGATTTCGACCTGAACCGCATCATGAGCGACCTCGTCAGGCTCATCGACGCGCGGGCGGGCGAGCAGGCGGCGTGAGACCAGCTTAACCAAACGCTATGGCCTTGTACGCTGAACCGGCTATTGTGCCGGCGCTCTCATGTCTTCCATCCTCACCACCATCCTTCCCGTCTTCGGCCTGATCGCGCTCGGCTTCATCTGCGCGCGCACCAATTTCATCGGCCCGGCCGCCGGCCAGGGCCTGAGCCAGGTGGTGTTCAACCTCGCCATGCCGGCGCTGCTCTTCCGAACCGTGGCGGTGATCGACCAGCAGAGCCTGTCGCCCTGGCCGCTCTGGGCGGCGCTGTTCGGCGGCATCGCCATCGTGTGGATCGCCACCACGCTCGTCGCGCGGTTGACGAACCTCATCGAGGCGGCGCCTGCTTCCGCCGCCATGGGCGCCAGCTTCGGCAATCTGGCGATGCTGGGCCTGCCGCTGGCGCTCGCCCATTTCGGCGACCGCGCCGCTCTGCCGGTCGGCCTGATCCTGTCGATCCACGCGCCCATTTTGTGGCTCGCCGCGGTGATCCATATCGAGGCTTCGGGCCAAGGCCGCCTGCCCTCGCTCCTCTCGGTGCTGCGCCAGCTGGCGAACCAGCTCATCCGCAACCCGATCGTGCTGGCGCTGCTGCTCGGCACGCTCTGGCGCTTCACCGGCCTCGGCCTCAATCCGGTGCCCGACCGTTTTCTGGAAATGCTGGGCGAGGCGGGCGTGCCCACGGCGCTTGTCGCCCTGGGCCTGTCTCTCGCCGGCTACAGCCTCAAGGGCCAGTGGCGCGCCATCTTCACCCTGATGACGCTCAAGCTCCTCTGCCTGCCGCTCGTCGTCTGGCTGATCGCGCGTTATGTGGTCGGGCTCGACCCTTTCTGGACACAGATCGCGCTGATGCTCGCCGCCATGCCGACGGGCGCCAATGCCTATCTCTTCGCGCAGCGCTACGAGACGGGCGCCGCCCCCGTTTCGGGCGCCATCGCGCTCGGCACCGCCGTGTCGCTCTTCACCTTGAGCGGTCTGTTCCTGCTCATGGATGCCGGCATCATCTGACCCATGTAGGACCTTGGTCCATCGCGCCCCGCGATGCGGTTGAGGCTAGTTTCCAGCTGGAAAACTGGATAAGGCGGGCACATGCCGGACAAGACCAGGATCAATGAGTTTCTCATCGCCCATGGCGGGCCGTTCTATGAGCTGCAGCGCCGCCTCGGCCTGCTCCACGACGAGGCGCTGAAAGCCGGCAGGCGCGCGGTGATCTTCATCGCCCTCGCCTGGGCCGTGCCGGCGCTGCTGAGCCTCATCGGCGGCAATCTGGTCACCGGATCCGGGACGCCCTTTCTCTACGACGTGAATGTCTGGGCTCGCTATTTCGTCGCCGTCGGCGCCTTCATTCTCGCCGAGCGCGAGGTCGAGCCGCGCCTGCGGCAGACGCTCTCGCAATTCGCGCGGGCGCCGCTGCTGGCGCCGTCGTCCTTCGCCAATGCGGCGCGCACCGTCAACAAGGCCATAGCGCGCTGCGATTCGCATGCCGCCGAGATTGTTTGCCTGGCGCTCGCCGCGCTCGCCTCCTTCGTGACCTTCTACAATCTGACGAATGCCGACACGGCTTCCTGGGCGTTGCGCGATCTGGAGGGCGGCAAGGGCCTGACCCTCGCGGGCTGGTGGTGCCTTCTGGTGAGCGGACCGATCTTCTGGTTCCTCCTGGCGCGCGGCCTGTGGCGCCATCTCGTCTGGGCGATGCTGCTCAACAGCCTGTCGAAGGAGAAACTGCTACTCGTCGCGACGCATCCCGACGGCAAGGCGGGACTCGCCTTCCTCGGGCGCTATCCCAATGCCTACGCCACCTTCATGTTCGGCATGAGCTGCGTCGTCGGCGCCGCGCTTGCCCATTTCCTGCAGAAGGATGCGCTGTCGGCCTCGACCTATGGCTCGGCCATGGCCGGCTGGCTCTTCATCGTGCTGGCCTTGTCCTGCCTTCCGCTCCTGACCTTCACCGGACCGCTCTCGGCGCTCAAGGCGAAGACGCTGGCGCTGAGCGGCGCCCAGGCGACGACGGCGCTGAGACAGGCCGAACGCAAGCTGCTCGGCGCCAATGCCGCGGCGGCCGACAGCGAGGACGGCCAGGAGGCGGACGACGTCGCCGATCCGAGCAAGCATTATGACGCGGCGCGCAAGCTGTCGGTCGTCCTCATCAACCGCGCGACCCTGGTGCCGCTCGCCGCCGCGGCCCTGCTGCCGCTCGCCGCGGCCGGCATGACCAAATTTCCTTACAAGGAGCTCTTCGCCATCGTGAAGAAGCTGCTTCTTTTATAAGACCTATCTCGGTATCAGCGCCCAGTAGTCGAAATCGAGGATCACGCCCGGCTCCTCCGCCGTCGCATCCGTTTCCGGGAAGTCGCCGCAGGGAAGGTCGCGTGTCGCCCTTGTGCGAATGCGCAGGGCGCCGACATCGGACTGCGCCGGCACATCCGCGGTCTCGACGATTTCCGACCAGGCGAAGACGGTGCCGCCGGCAAAGAGCGGCGCCGCATGCCGCCCGCCATTGATGCCGGCGACATGGAAGACATTGCCGAGGCCGTTGAAGGAGAGCGCGCGGGCGAGCGAGATGACATGGCCGCCATAGATGAGCCGTCGGCCGAAGCGGCCCTTGGCCTCGCTGAACTGGTTGAAATGCACCTTGGCGGTGTTCTGATAGAGCCGCGTCGCCAGCATGTGCTCGGCCTCCTCCACCGTCATGCCGTCGACATGGTCGATGCGCTCGCCGGCTTTATAATCCTTGAAGCGATGCGTGGAGCCCGCCAGCGCCGCATCCCACAATTTGCCGGCGATCTTGGGACAGCCGGCACCGAGCACGTCGGGCGATACCGCAGGGGCCAGCTCCGGCACATGTGCTTTCGGCGCCGGCGAGGCCTCGTCGCGCTTGCGCACCATCACCCAGCGCACATAGCTCAAGACCGGCTCGCCCGTCTGGTTGAAGCCGGTCGAGCGCACATAGACGGTGCCGGTCTTCCTGTTGGAATTCTCCTTGAGCCCGATCACTTCCGACGTGGCGCTGAGCGTGTCGCCCGGATAGACGGGCTTGAGGAACTGGCCTTCGGCGTAACCGAGATTGGCGACCGCGTTGAGCGAGATGTCGGGCACCGTCTTGCCGAAGACGACATGGAACACGAGCAGATCGTCGAGCGGCGCCTGCGCATAGCCGACGGCGCGGGCAAAGGCGTCCGACGACTGGACGGCGAAGCGCGATCCATAGAGCGCGGTGTAGAGCGCCTGGTCGCCCGCCGTCACGGTGCGCGGCGTGGCATGCCGGATCACCTGCCCGACACGGAAGTCCTCGAAGAAATTACCCTGATTGGTCTTGCTGTCAGTCATCACGCTTCACCTCTTCGAGATATTGGCGCAGCGAATGGATGTGCATCCAGAGATGCATATCGTATCTCTCGCGCAGGGCGCCAAGCGCTTCCTTTCGTCCGGCCCGCTCGTGCAGCCAGCGCACATCCTTGAGCTCGCTGAGAATATCCGCCAGATCGTCGATGGCATCGCCGACCGCCAGCTCGCCCTCGGTTCCTTCCTGGAGGACGGGATGCAGCGCCAGCCAATACCGGCCGAGAAAAGGATAGCGCTGCCGGATGGAATCGTAGGTCTGGGCATAATCCAGCCGCGGCGGTTCCAGCTCGCTTGCGGTTCCCTCCGCCTCGGCGAAATGCACCGCATAGGCCAGCGCATCGAGCGTGCGGATGAGCCGCGTTATGTCCGCCGGCGTCCGGTCGGCGCCGGAAATTTCCGCCGCGAGCAGATAGGCCGTCTCCAGCGGATCGATCGGAACGGCTGCGGTCACGGGGCGATCGCTTCCGCGATGGCGACGACGCGCTCGGCCATCACCAGATGCAGCCTTTCGACCATGCGGCCGTCGACCGTGATGACGCCCTTGCCCTGATGCTCCGGCAGCGCGAAAGCCGCGATGACCTTGCGTGACCACGACACCTCATCGGCGCTCGGCGAGAAGATCTCGTTGCAGGGCTCGACCTGCGAGGGATGGATGAGCGTCTTGCCGTCCATGCCGAGCGTGCGGCCCTGCTCGCATTCGGCGCGGAAGCCCTGCTCGTCCTTGAAGTCGTTATAGACGCCGTCGATGACGTCGAGGCCGAACGCACGTGCAGCAAGAACACTCGCAGCCAGCCACGGCACGATGGCGAAGCGGTCGCCCAGCGCCCGCGCCCGTGATTCCTTGAGCAGATCATTGGTGCCGAGCACCAGGCAGGCGAAGCGCTGATCGGCATCGGCGGCGACACCAGCGATATCGCGCGCATTGAGGATGGCGAGCGGCGTCTCCATCATCGCCCACAGCCGCGTATGCGCCGGAGCGCCGCAGGCCTTCAGCACCTTGGCGGCGCTGACGATGTCGCCGGGGCGTGAGACTTTCGGCACCAGGATCGCATCCGGACCGACTTTGGCCGCGGCCTTGAGGTCGTCGGCGCCCCAGGGTGTGTCCAGCGCGTTGACGCGGATGACCAGCTCGCGTTTTCCATAGCCGCCGCCTTTTACCGCCTGGGCCACCTTGTCGCGGGCCTGGGGCTTGGCCTCGGGGGCGACCGAATCCTCCAGATCGAGGATGAGCGCGTCGGCGGGAAGGGTCCGGGCTTTCTCCAGCGCCCGGTCATTGGCGCCCGGCATATAGAGAACACTGCGGCGAGGTCTGATCGTCATGGTCACCTTTGCTGAATTTGCGGGGTGACCCTATTCATTCTCTTCATATCTGCCAAGCCTCACCGATGGGTAAGGGGCTTGAGACGGAAGCCGGCTTTGGGCAGAGTGCCGTCACCATGAAGACCTATGATGTAGTGATCGTCGGCGGCGGCATTGTCGGCAGCAGCGCGGCTTATTTCCTGAAAAAGCACGGTTTCTCCGGATCCATCGCGCTGATCGAGCGCGACACGACCTATGCCCAGTGCTGCACGGCGCGCTCCTGCGGCGGCATCCGCCAGCAATTCTCGACGCCGGAGAATATCCAGCTGTCGAAATTCGGGCTCAACGTGCTGCGGAACCTGAAGACCGAATTCGGCCCCGAGGCCGATGTCGGTTTCCGCGAGCAAGGCTATCTGATCCTGAGCTCCGAGGCCGGCCGCACCATTCTCACGGAGAATCATGAAGTCCAGGTCGCCAATGGCGCCGACAATGTGCTGCTCGACGCGGAGGGCCTGAAGAAGCAGTTCCCGTGGCTCAACACCGAGGGCCTGGTGCTCGGCTGCTTCGGCAAAAGCGGCGAAGGCTGGCTCGATCCCTATTCTTTGATGAGCCTGTTCCGCAAGGCGGCCGCTTCACGCGGCGTCGAGATCATTGCGGGCGAGGTCAAGGCGGTGAAGACCGCCGCCGGGAAGGCGGCGTCGGTGACGCTCGCCGACGGCACCGAGATCGGCTGCGGCACGCTCGTCAATGCCGGCGGCACCGGCGCGGGCGCGCTTGCCCGCATGGCCGGCATCGACCTGCCGGTCGGCCCGCGCAAGCGCTATGTCTATGTCCTCGATTGTCCGGGCGCCACCGAGGCGCTGCACAAGGCGCCGCTCACCGTCGATATTTCCGGCATCTATTTCCGCCCCGAGGGCCAGCAATTCATCTGCGGCCTGTCGCCCGACGAAGCCGACGAGCCCCAGGATCTGAGCTGGGACGTCGATTACTCCTGGTTCGAGGAGCATATCTGGGAAAGGCTCGCCGGCCGCGTGCCGGCCTTCGAGGCGATCAAGGTCGTCAATGCCTGGGTCGGCCATTACGACTACAACGCGCTCGACCAGAACGCGGTGATCGGCCCGCATCCGGAGCTCGCCAATTTCCTCTTCGCCAACGGCTTCTCCGGCCACGGCCTGCAGCAAGGGCCTGGCGCCGGCAACGCGCTGGCCGAGCTCGTCATCCATGGCGGCTATCGCAGCATCGATCTCGCCCGCTTCGGCTTCGCCCGCATCGCAAAAAAAGCGCCGCTCTTCGAGCGCAATGTGATCTAAGGCGATATCCTTTCCGACATCCCGCATGCTGAGGCGCCCGGCGCAGCCGGGCCTCGACGCATCCATCAGGATAGAGCGAGTTTGCCGCACCAACCCTTCGAGGCTCGCTTCGCTCGCACCTGAGGGCGAGGACTCAGGACTAATCCAGCCTTACCTGGACGCTCGCGGTGTGCCCCTGCGCGTCGATGACCGACAGGCGGGCGAAGCCCTTGGCCGGGGCTTCCCACCAGGTCTCACGGCGCGCTTCGCCGGTGACGATCGGCAGACCGTCGGCGAACCAGGTGAAAGGCGGCGCACCGCCCATGGCCTTGAGCGCCAGGCCGATGTCGCTCGCCTCGCCCGAAAGCTCCACCCGGGCGCCGTTGGGCGGAAACGAGATGACCAGCGGCGCATCGCCGGGCCCGGACGATGCGATCTCCGGCAGGCTGTTGGGCCGGAAGCGCTGCAGCGCCGGCGGCAGGTCCGTGGTGCGGGCGAACAGCACGCCTTCCGGCGCCGGCGGCAAGGGCGTGCGCTTCTCGGCGATGCGGGTGAAGGCGTCGAAGAGGATCGGCGCTGCGGCGGTGCGGCCGACGAGATTGGAGACCGGCTCGTTGTCGGGCCGGCCGACCCAGACGGCGACGGTGTTGGCGCCGTCATAGCCGACCGCCCAGGCATCGCGATAGCCATAGGACGTGCCGGTCTTGTAGGCGATCCGGCCGGGCAGCGCATTGAGCGGCGGCGGGGCGTCTATCAGCACGTCGCCGACCTGCCAGGCCGCCGCCTTGTCGAACAGCCGGCGCGGCGCCGCGGCGGTGGCCCGGTCCTGCTTGCGCCAGATGATCGGCAAGGCCTCGCCTTCGCGCGCCAGCGCGAGATAAAGCGTCGCCAGATCGGTGAGCTTGACGCCGGCGCCGCCCAGACCGACGGCGAGGCCCGGCGCCGCATCGGCTGGCAGTTTCGGCGCGGCGCCGGCATTCGTCATGCGCGCGATCAGCCGGTTGGGGCCGAGCGCATTGAGGAGCAGCACCGCCGGCATGTTGAGCGACTGCTGCAGCGCCCGGCGCATGGTGACCGTGCCCTGGAAGGCCTCGTCGAAATTCTCCGGCCGGTAGATGCCGAAGCGCATCGGCCGGTCGTCGACCAGCGTCTCGGGATGGGCGAGGCCGTCCTCGAAAGCGAGGCCATAGATGAACGGCTTCAGGGTGGAGCCCGGCGAGCGCAGCGCCTGCGCGAGATCGATCTGGCCGGCGCGTCCCTTGTCGAAATAACCGACGCCGCCGACATGGGCGCGGACCTCGCCGGTGGCATTGTCGAGGGCGATGATGGCGACCGAGATTTTTCCGCCGAGCGCCAGCGCCCGCTCGCGCGCCAGGGTTTCGAGCTGCTCCTGCAAGGGGCGCGAGATCGTCGTCGTCTCGACGATGTTGATTCTCTTTTTCGCCACGCGGTCCTGCTTCACCAGGCGCTCGGCGAGATGGGCGGCGTGGAGCGGAAACAGCTGGCGTCCGTCGGGGGCGGGCTCCGCTTCGGCCGCCAGCACCTGATCTTCATTGACGAGGCCCTTGGCCATCAGGAGCCTCAGCACGCGGTCGCGCGCGGCGCGCGCCGTCTTCGGGAAGCGGTCGGGCCGGCGCGTCTCCGGCGCCTGCGGCAAGGCCACCAGCAGCGCCGCCTCGGCGGCCGAGAGATGCCGCGGCTCCTTGCCGAAATAAGCGAGCGCCGCGGCGCGCGTGCCTTCGAGATTGCCGCCATAGGGCGCGAGCGCCAGATAGAGCGACAGGATCTCGTCCTTGCTCAGCCGGCTTTCGATCTGCACGGCCCGGATCATCTCGGCGAATTTGGCGCCGAGCGTGCGCTCGGGGCGCGGCTCGAGCAGGCGCGCCACCTGCATGGTGATGGTCGATCCGCCCGAGACGATGCGGCCATGCCAGGCGAACTGCCAGGCGGCCCGCAACATCGCTGCCGGATCGACGCCATAATGCGCATAGAAGCGCTTGTCCTCATAGGCGATGAGCATCGCCAGGAAGCGCCGGTCGACCTCGTCGGCTTTCGCCGGCAGCCGCCAGTATCCGTCCTCTGTCGTGAAGGGGCGCAGCAGCTTGCCGTCGCGATCGAGCACCAGCGGCGAATAGCTCAGATTTTCACCGAGCGACAGCGGCCCCAGGCGCTTCATCGCTTCCGACAAGACGAAGCCGCCGGCATTCACCGCGAGGATCGTCGTGAAGACGGCGGCGCAGAGGAGCTGGAAACGCCGGCCGCGCCGGCGCTCCGTCTTGTCTTTCTCGTCGCGCGCACGCTGGCGCATGAGCGGCACCTTATTCCGTCACCGTCATCGACGTGGTGGCGATCACGGCATTGCGGTCGGGCCGGTACATGTCCTCGACGGTGGCGCCCGGCAGCGTGTACTGCCCCGGCGCCACGGCGCGGACGATATAGGCGACCTTGGCGCTCTGATCCGTGAAGGCCGCGACGAAACGGTCGTCGCGGAACTCGGTATAGGTCACGCCGGTCAGATCGGTGAGCCACGACAGGCTCGCGGTGCTGCCGGTCGCGACGAGCGTCGGGTTCTCGATCTCGAGGCCGGCCGGCAGACGATCGACCATCAGGAAGTTTCCGGTCTGGTCGTTGCCGTCGCGGCTCGCGCTGAGCACGACGACGAGCCGCGTATTCTGCTTGACCTGCGCCGGATCCACCGGCGTGCCGTCGAGCGTGTAGTAGATGCGCAGCAGCGTCATGCCGTTGGACGAGGGCGGCTCGGCCACCGTCGGCGCGCCCGAGACCGCGACCACGGCCTGGAGCGGCGTGTCGCCTTCATTGCTGACCTTGTGCTCCTGATCGAGATTGCCGCCGCGATAGACCTTGTAGAGGGCGCCCTGATGCGCGGAGCCGTCGACAGTGAGCCTGACCGAGCGGGCCTGATCGACGATGCTGCGCGCCGCCAGCACCATCCAGGTCATTTCCTGGGTCGAGGCATAGCGATATTTGGCGCGCTCGTCGCCGATCACCTTGAGCGCCGCCTGGATCACCGGCGGGCTGGCATTGCCGTTCTCCGCCAGGGCCACGATCGCGGCGGCATTGCGCAGCGGCGAGCCATAATAGTTCCAGGCGACGGTACTGGTCCCATCGACCTCGGCCTTGAGGGCGTCGGCCGCCGACTGGAACGCCTCGCCGGCGCGCGGCTTGTCGCCGAGCATGCCGAGAGCGGCGGCGATCTGCGCGCGCGCCATGGCGGTGCCGAACTGGTCGATCTTGGTGTCGGCGAAGTATTTCAGATCGCCGGCGGGAGCCCGGCCGGCGCGCGCCAGCGTGTAGAGCGCATAGGCGATGTCCTCGCCGCGGCCCCGTTCCACATAGGGCGAGTTGCCGACCTGGTTGCGCAGATAGTCGACCGCCTGGCTGAGCGCGCCTTCCGGCACCGCATAGCCCTTCTCGCGGGCCCGGAGCAGGAAGTCGGTCACATAGGCCGACAGCCACAGATCGCCGCTATAGGAGTTCCACAGGCCGAAGGCGCCATTCGAGTCCTGGCGCGCCAGGAGGCGCTGCACCGTATCGGCGAGCCGGTCCTTCACCGAGCCGTCGAGATCGATGTCATTGCCGCCGAGCTCGGAAAGATAGAGCAGCGGCATGGCGCGGCTGACCAGCTGCTCCGAGCAGCCATAGGGATAGCGGTCGAGCTCGCGCAGGAGGCCCGGCACATCGAGCGCGCTCAGCGGGCCGACCGACAGCGACACGGCGCCGGTGCCAGGCACCATCTCGGCGACCAGATCCTTGCTCACGGTGAGGCCGCCCTTGGGATCGAGCGTATGCACCATGCGGCGCGTCACCGGCGGATTGGCCGGCACGATGCCGAGGGTGAAGCTCTGGTCGATCTGCACATCGCCCGGACCCGACAGCGTCGCGGTGAGCCGCGCCGTGCCGATGCCGGTCGCGGTGATCGGGATGCTCACCGGCGCGCGCGACCCCACGGCGCCGATCTTCACCGTCTGATGGAGCATCGCGGCATCGGCGCCGAGCGGACCGTCGACCGTGACCGCCAGCGTATAATCGCCAGGTGCGGCTTCGGCATTGAGGAAATCGAGGCGCAGGCGCGACTTGTCGCCTGAGCCCAGGAAGCGCGGCAGCGTGCCGGCGATCACCACCGGATCGCGCGCGATCACATCGACCGAGGCATGGCCGACCTTGGTCGGCGTCCACGCCACCGCCATCACGCGGATGGTGCCGTTGAAAGCGGGAATGTCGAAAGGCACTTCCGCCGTGCCGTCCGCCGCCACCTCGACGATGCCGGAGAACAGAGCCAGCGGCGCCTGTGTCGGCGGCGGGCTCTGGAAGTTGCCGGCGCCGCCGTCGCCGCCCGAACGGATGGGCCCGCGATTGGCGCCCATGCCGTCGATCAGTTGGCCATAGATGTCATAGAGCTCGGCCGACAGACGCTTCTGCCCGTAATAATAGGTCTCCGGCTCGGGCGGCTTGTAGCCGGTGAGATTGAGGATGCCGACATCGACGGCGGCCACCGTGACATAGGCCTTCTCGCCGGCGAGGCCGGCGATCTTCACAGGCACGCGCAGCGTCTGGCGCGGCTTCATCACCCCGGGCGGTGTCAGCGCCACCTTGAGGGTGCGCTCCTCGCGATCGATGCCGAACCAGGCGAGCCCGATCGAACGCGTCGGCATGCGCTTGGCCGCGACATCCATCGGCCGGAAATGGGTGACGACGACATAGGCGCCGGTGCCCCAGTCCTTGCCGACCGTGACCGGCACCGTGGTGCCGTTGTCGGGGACGTCGATGAGCTGCGAGGAGTAGAGCTTCTCGCCCACCACCTGCACCGCGGCCTTGCCGGCGAAGCGGGCATCGATCTTGACCTGCAGCGTGTCGCCGGTCTTGACCGAGGTCCGGTCGAGCGCCACCGGCAGCATGTCCGGCGTATTGGCTTTTTCGGAGACGTAGTATCCGGCATAGAAGCTGGCCGAGGACGGCGCCAGAGCGTCGCCGGCGATTTCGAGCCGGTACTGGCCCCACTGCACCGGCGCGCTGATCTGCGCCGGCTTGTCGGCGGCGATATCCACCGTGCCGCCGGTCACCTTGCGCGCCGTGGTGACGGCTTCGTAGCTCCAGCGATTGTCGGTCTTGTACCACTGATAGGTCGTGGTCAGGCGCTTGAGCACCCAGCTGGCGCCTTTCACCGCGACCGGCTTGCCTTCCGGATCGACGGCGATGGCGTTGAAGACGGCCTGGCCGCCTTCGCCGGCCTCGCCTTGCTGCTTCAGCCCCAGCATGTTGCCGGTGGCGGCGATCGGCAGCGACGCGGTGCGCACCACGCCGCGCCCGCCCGCTTCCTTGAGGCGGATGGTGAAATTCGCCTTGAGCGGACGCGTCGTCGTCGGCAGCTGCGGCAATGGCATGGCGATCTCGGCATGGCCCTTGTCGTCGGTCTGGGCCATGTCGCCGATGCTGTTCTGCACCGTGTCGACGGCTTCGTCCGAAAGACCGAAGACATAATCCTTCCACTGCTCGAAGGGCTGGTGGTCGGCCGAGACCGAGACATCGCCTTCGATATCGAGACCGGCGGCGGGCGCGCCGAACAGATAGCGCCCGTCGATGGTGAGGCTTCCGCCGACATTGCGGTCGATGCGGGTGCCATTGGCCTTGAGATCGAATTCGATGCGGTCGGGAATGTAGTCTTCGACGAGGAAGCTGGTCTCGCCGATCGAAGGCGCCTTGGGATCGGTATAAGCGAGGACGCGCCAGGTGCCGCCCGCCGCCGAGGCGATGAGCGGAATGTCGAGGGCGCGGCCGCCGGCGCCCTGGTCGGAGAGGACGGTGCGCGAATATTCGACGCCGTCGGGACGTTCGACCACCAGCGTGACCGGCACGTCGGCCAGCTGGTTGGCGTTGCCATCACGCAACAAAAGGGCGGCATGCACGGTCTCGCCGCGGCGATAGACGCCGCGCTCGACATAGACGAAGGCATCTGCCGCTCCCGGCGGATCGCGGCCGGTGACCCCACGGTCGGAAAGATCGAAGGCCTGCCGCGAAATGTCGATGAAGGCGTAGTCGTCCTTGTCGTCGGAGGCGACGACCAGCGCCGGCTCGAGCCCGTCCTCGCCCTTGGTGAGGCCGGATTCGAAGAAGGCGACGCCCGTCGCGTCCGTTTTCACGCTGCCGAGGATCTCGTTGTTGCGGGCGAGGAGCCGCACGGTGACATTGGCGAGCGGCTCGGCCGAGGCGATGGAGCGCAAGGAGACATGCAGGCCGTCCTTGCCCTTGAGCGTGGTGAGACCGAGATCGGAGACGACGAACCACTGGGTGGCGAGCTGATTGTAGTCGTCCGATACGATGTCGCCGGCCTGCGCCGTCATTACATAGAGGCCGGGCGCGATCTTGCCGAGGGCTTCGTCCACCGGGAAGGCGGTGGTGACGTCCTCATTGGCCTTGCTGACCAGGTCCATGCTGCCTTCCCAGACCTTCTGGCCCTTGCTGCGGGCGATGTCGCCGGCCTGGTAGCCATAGAGCTGCTCGAGGAAATTGCCGCCCACCGCCGACAGCAGGCTGCGGTCGCCGATGCGATACAGCTGGAGCTTGGCCTTGGTCGTGTTCACCGAGACGAGCGGAATGCCGCTCTGGCCGGTGCGCGGCAGCACATAGGACTTGCCGACGAACTGCACCGAAGGCGAGCGGTCGCGCACATAGATTTCATAGTCGGCATTGTCGAGCAGGCTTTCGTCGACCGACGAGGGCAGGCCCTGGCGCACCGTGACCTTGTAGCGCTCGCCATGCTTGAGGCCTTCGATGCACAACTTGCTGCCATCGACGGTCACCGCCGAGATGGGGCCCGGATCCTGCGTGAAATAGGGCGCGAAGTCGCTGACCGAATTGGCGAGCGGATCGGAGAACTGGAAGCACAGGCGCGGCTGCGGCGCATCGCTTTCGACCGTGTAGTCGGTGATGCGGAAGCCATGGACCTTGCGCAACTCCTCATAGGTCTTGCGGATATCGGCATTCTCGACGAGCTCGAGGCTGGCGCGATAGGCGTTGAGCGCCGGACGCCAGTCCTGGCGCTTGACCAGCGCCTGGGCGATGCCGTTGAGCGCCGCCGCCTTCTGGTCGTTGCCGCCGGAGAGCTGATAGGCCCGGATCGCGGCGCCGAGCGCCAGCGTCGGCAGTTCATAGCCGTCCTGCGAGTTGAACGGTTCGGCGACGAGCAGGAAATCGGCGAGCTTCTGCCAGTTGGCCTGATCATCGGGCTTGAGGGCCAGGAGCTGCTCGACCACTTGCGCGGCGGTTCGGTTGTTGCCTTGCTCGACGGCCGCGTCGAGCTCCTGTTGCAGGTCGGCCTCGGTCTTCTTGAGGGTCTTGGCGATCTTGGCGATCGTCTCGCGGTAATTGTCCGCTGCATAAGAATAGTTGTCGACGACGAAGGGAGCCGCGGCGCGGACCGGCGCCGCCATGAGCCCGACCAGCGCGAGCGCGATCAACAGTCTATAGATATTTATGAAGTGGCTGACGGTGGTGGTGCGCGCGCTCATCCGGATCATCCCTTGTCTTCCCACGGTTCGATTCAAGCCACGTGACATCGCTGCGTCCCTAAAGTGGGCGCATGACGGTCGCGCGGCGCTGACATCTGTCCCGGCCCGTAATTCAGGCCGGCATCGTAGGTGCCTTTCCGTAGTCCGGCAATCGGGGTGCCAGAAGATTCTGGCAAATCTTCGTAAGGGAAGGGGCGCGCCAAAAATTTATTTGCGCGAGCCCGCCGCGCTTAAGCCACAAAGAGGCTGGGCCGTCGCCTTGCGAAAAATTTGAGCGGTCTTCTTTCGCGCCATCGGGCGGAATGTTAGAGGAGGATCTGCCGACGCAAGACCCTGGAAGCGATATGCACGTCCCCAACAGCGCCCCCTCCCCCCGGCTCCCCGGAGCATAGGCCCATGGCGCCGCGCCAGGTCATCACGATATCATCACAGGTCGCCGTCGGGCTGGTCGGCAATTCGGTCATCTTTCCGACCATGCTGGCGCTGGGGGTTTCGCCCATCGCGCTGTCGACCATCATGCTGTCGAACCATCCGGGGCTCGCCCGGCCCGAGGGCCTCGCCATGCCGGCCGACAAGCTCGCCGCCATGCTGGAGCGCCTCATCGCCCTTGGCTATATCGAGCCGGACGCCGTCATCGTGACCGGTTATTTCGCCAATGCCGAACAGATCGAGGCGGTGGCCGGCATCATCGGCCGTTTGCCCAACGCTTTCTATCTGTGCGACCCGGTGCTCGGCGACATGCCTGAGGGCCTGTACATCCCTGAAGTCGTCGCCAGCGCCATAAGGGAAAAGCTATTGCCCATGGCTCATCTCCTGACCCCCAATGCCTTCGAGCTCGGCTGGCTCACCGGCCTCCCCGTCCACGACCGCGAAACCGCGCGCGCCGCCTGCCGGGCCCTCAACGGCAAATCGATCGTGGTGACCTCGCTTCCCGAGAATGGCGGGCTCACCACCGCCTTGGTCGAACACGGCCGGATGACCGCGGTCACGAGGCCGAAACTGGCCGATATCCCGCATGGCACCGGCGATCTCCTGGCCGGCATTCTCGCCGCCCGCCTGGCTCTGCGGCACACGCTCGCCGACAGTATCGGCCTTGCCGTCGCCGTCATCGAGCAGATCATCACGGCGAGCGCCGGCAAGACGAGCCTCGATCTCGCGGTCGGGCTCAAGGATATCGCCGCGATAAAAGCCCATCCCGCTTGCCGTGACTGAAGCTCCGCTGGTTGCCGGCGTCGACGGCTGCCCCGCCGGCTGGATCGCGGTCATCTGGGACGGCGGCCAGGCGCTGGCCTCGCGATTGTGCAGGAATTTCGCCGAGGTGATGGCGCTGCCCGCGACGATCATCGCCGTCGACATGCCGGTCGGCCTGCCGGAGCACTCCGGCCGCCCACCCGAACGCGCGGTGCGCGCTTGTCTGGGCGAGCGCCAGTCGAGCGTTTTTGCGGTGCCGTCCGAGAAGGCGATCTATTGCGAGGACTATGCGGAGGCCTGCCGGGTCAATCTGCTCCATTCCGATCCGCCCCGGAAAGTCTCCAAGCAATGTTTCCATCTCTTCCCCAAGATGCGCGAGATCGATGCGCTCATCACCCCCGGGCAGCAGGCGCGCATCTTTGAATCGCATCCGGAGCTGGCTTTCTGGGTGATGAATGGCGAGACGCCCTTGCCGCTGCCGAAGAAGGTGAAAAGCGCTCCCTTTGGGCCGGGCCTCGATCTCAGGCGCGCGCTGCTGCGCGCCTCCGGCTTGCCTGTCGATGGTCTCAAGCCGGACTATCGCCGCCGCGATGTCGGGGCCGATGATCTCCTCGACGCCTGCGCTTGTGCTTTCGTGGCATGGCGCATACTGAACGGCCGGTCTATGCGTTTCCCGCAAGATCCGCCCCGCAATGCACGCGGCCTGAGGATGGAGATCAATGCCTGATCCGATCACCCGTTCCGCCATCGAAGCAACCGCCGCGAAGATCGCCCCCTATATCCGGCGCACGCCGGTCATGGACCTCACGCTGTCCAAGATCGCGCGGCCGGTGGCGTTGAAGCTCGAGCTCTTCCAGCATACCGGCTCCTTCAAGGCGCGCGGCGCCTTCTCGACCGTTCTCGGCCGCGATATTCCGAAGGCCGGCATCGCCGCGGCGTCGGGCGGCAATCACGGCGCCGCTGCCGCCTATGCCGCCTATATGGCCGGCGTGCCGGCGCATATTTTCGTCCCCGCCATCGCCTCGCCCGCCAAGGTGGCGAAGATCAGGAGCTATGGCGCGATCATCGAGCAGGATGGCGCGACTTATTATGACGCGCTGGAAAAGTGCAATCGCTTCATCGCCGACTCGGGAGCGCTGTCGGTGCATGCCTATGACGCGGTGCCGACGCTTCTCGGCCAGGGGACCTTGGGACGGGAAATTCAGGAGCAGTTGCCCGACATCGACACGCTTCTGGTGGCGGTGGGCGGCGGCGGCCTGGTCGGCGGCATCGCCGGCTGGTATCGGGGGGATGTCAGGATTGTCGGTGTCGAGCCCGACACCTGCAACGCGCTTCACGCCTCGCTGGCGAAAGGCGAGCGCGTGACGGTGACGCCGTCGGGCATCGCGGCCGATTCGCTCGGCGCGTCCTTCGCCGGCGAATTGATGTTTCCGCTGGCGCAGAAATACATCGAGCGCGTCGCGCTCGTGATGGATGAAGAGATCAGGATGGCGCAGCGTTGGTTGTGGGACCATGCGCGGATCGTCACCGAGCCGGGCGGAGCCACAGCCTTCGCTGCGCTTCTCTCTGGCGCATACCGGCCGCAGAAGGATGAACGCGTCTGCGTCGTCCTGTGCGGGTCCAACACCGATCCCCTGACCTTCTCCAAGGTCATGATTACATGACCTTGAAGCGGTAGGTCAGATCGAGGCTGGCGCGTTTCAGCTCCAGCTCCGTGCGGAATCTTTCGATCTCGCGCGGATCATGCGGGATGCGCCGCTCCCTCTTGTGGCCGGAGAGGAGCCGGGCCGCCGGAGCGGCGATGAGGCTGCGTGCCGGGCGTCTGAACCACGGCAGCGATTTTTGATAAGCAGACATGATTTTTCCTTTCGCGAACACGGATGTCCGTGCGCGTCTGAGAAACGATTGAAGATGAGAAGAATCGTGATGCGTGAGCGTCCCGCGGCATGCGCATCACGCGCATGAGACGAGAGTCACGTCCCGGTCAGATGGTCTTCAAGCTTTCAGGGGTAGCTAAACACAAGCGGAAAGGCCATTCCGGGACCGAGCCCGGGGGCCCGGAGATCACGGTAAACGAAGCTCCTTGCGTGCTGTCATGATCAGATCTCCATGTGTTGTGTTCAGGGACGGGGTAGATAGCATGAGTCGAGCGCATCCGACAGGGGGATTTTCGCGCACTCGCTCTTTATACTGACAGAATGTGACAATCCTGCCACAGCACTTCACCCTCTCCCCCGCAGGGGGAGAGGGGACAAGTGCGAGGTCAGGCCGCCTTCTCGAGAAGGCCGCGATTGATCAGCGCTTCGGCGATCTGCACCGTGTTGAGAGCAGCACCCTTGCGCAGATTGTCGGAGACGACCCACAGGCTGAGGCCGTTCTCGATCGTGCCGTCCTCGCGGATGCGCGACACGAAGGTGGCGAAATCCCCGACGCATTCGACCGGGGTGACGTAGCCGCCATCCTCGCGCTTGTCGACGACCAGCACGCCCGGCGCCTCGCGCAGCGTCTCGCGCGCTTCCTCGGCCGTGATCGGGCGCTCGAACTCGATATTGACCGCCTCCGAATGGCCGACGAAGACCGGCACGCGCACGCAGGTGGCGGTGAGCTTGATCTTCGGATCGAGGATCTTCTTGGTCTCGGCCGTCATCTTCCATTCTTCCTTGGTGAAGCCGTCTTCCATGAAGACGTCGATATGGGGGATGACGTTGAAGGCGATCTGCTTGGTGAACTTCTTGGCCTCGGGCGCGTCGGTGACGAAGATGCCCTTGGTCTGGTTCCACAATTCGTCCATCGCGTCCTTGCCGGCGCCCGACACGGACTGATAGGTCGAAACCACCACGCGCTTGATCTTCGCCAGATCGTGCAGGGGCTTCAGCACCACCACGAGTTGCGCCGTCGAGCAGTTCGGGTTGGCGATGATGTTCCGCCTGGTCTTGCGGCTCATATATTCCTCGAGCGCGTGGGCGTTCACTTCCGGCACGATCAGCGGCACTTCCGCGTCATAGCGCCAGCAGGAGGAGTTATCGATCACCATCGGGCCCAGAGCGCCGATCTTGGGCGACCATTCCTTGGAGACGGCCGAGCCCGCCGACATCAGGACGAAGTCGATGCCGCGGAAATCGAAGGTCTCGAGATCCTGGCACTTGAGCGTCCGGTCGCCGAAGGAGACCTCGGTGCCGAGCGAGCGGCGCGACGCGATCGCATGGACCTCGTCCACCGGGAACTGGCGTTCCTCCAGGATATTGAGCATTTCGCGGCCGACATTGCCTGTCGCGCCGACCACTGCAACCTTGTAACCCATTGAATTTTATCCTCTATCCCTCGCCCTCTCCCGTGAACCTCGGCGGTTCTGCCTGGGGCGTGCTGCTTTCCGGCCATCTCCCCCGCGGGAGACGAGACCGGGGGAGAAGGCTCAAACGGTTTTCGTCGTTTTCGTCGTTTTGAGCATCCCCAGGCCACGGCAAAGCGCGTCCGCGGGAAGCGGGCGGCAGGCGATGCTGTCAACGAGATGAGACATCGGGGTCCGTGGTTCGAGGGTTTCGGGGCGGGTTCTAACAAATCGGGACTTTAAGTCAATCCGCCTTGAAGCGCCGGGGGCGGCTACCTATGTGGCCTAGCAATGGAGCCGGGAGCGGTTGACCCGGCTTCTTTCATTGCTACGCGCGGGACGGAGGGACAAAATCCTTACCCTTCGTCATGCGCGTTTATGTTAATTTCAACGGGCAAAGGGGACCCAATGTTTGAATGGCTGTTCACGGTCGAAGGCTGGATGAGCCTTTTGACGCTAACCATCCTCGAGATCGTGCTCGGCATCGACAATCTGGTCTTTCTGTCCATCGCCTCCCAGAGGCTCCCTCCCCATCAGCGGCCTGTTGCCCAGAAGATCGGCCTCCTGGGCGCGCTCGGCCTGCGCATCGCCATGCTGGCGCTGCTCGTCTGGATCACCAAGCTCACCTATCCGGTTTTCTCGATCGGCAGCTTCGACCTCTCCTGGCGCGACATCATCCTGATCCTGGGCGGCCTGTTCCTGCTGTATAAGGGCACCGCCGAGATCCATGAGGAGATGGAAGGCGGCGAGGAAGGCCCCAGGCAGGGTTATGCCTCGAGCTTCTTCGGCGTCATCGCCCTCATCATGGTGATCGACTTCGTCTTCGCGCTCGATTCCATCATCACCGCGGTCGGCATGACCACCTTCCTCCCCGTGATGATCGCGGCGAATGTCATCGCCATCGTCGTCATGCTGATGTCGGCGAATACCGTCAGCGATTTCATCGGCCGCCATCCGACGGTCAAGATGCTGGCGCTTGCCTTCATCCTGCTGATCGGCGTGGCGCTGGTCGCCGACGGCCTCGGCATGCACATTCCGCGCGAATATATCTACTTCGCCATCGCCTTCTCGCTCGCCGTCGAGACGCTCAACATTCTGGTCAAGACCAAGCGCCAGCGCCTGAGCAAGATCGACAAGACGGATGTCGAGCAGCCGTAACACGTCACCCCGGTGAAAGCCGGGACCCATTAAACTCGAGCAGCGCGGGCAGCGCTGCTCGTTTTGTTAACACTGGAATGGATCCTGGCTTTCGCCGGGATGACGGACAAGAAGCCGGGGACGGTTACGCCGCCGCCTTGAGCTCGGCCAGGATCGCAGCGCCCATCTCGGTCGTGCCGATCGTCTTCTCCGAGCCTTGCGCGATGTCCTTGGTGCGCAGGCCCTTGGCCAGCACGCGGGCGATCGCCTGGTCGACCTTGTCAGCCCACTCGCCGAGGCCGAAGGAATAGCGCAGCGCCATGCCGAAGGACGCGATCATGGCGATCGGATTGGCGAGGCCCTTGCCGGCGATGTCGGGCGCCGAGCCGTGCACCGGCTCATAGAGCGCCTTGCGCCGCTTGGTCTTGACGTCGGTGGCGCCGAGCGAGGCGGAAGGCAGCATGCCGAGCGAGCCGGTGAGCATCGCCGCCACGTCGGACAAGACGTCGCCGAACAGATTGTCGGTCACGATCACATCATACTGCTTGGGCCAGCGCACCAGCTGCATGGCGCAGTTGTCGGCGAGCACATGCTCGAGCTCGACATCCTTGTAGCTTTCCTGATGCAGGCGGGTGACGACCTCGTTCCACAGGACGCCGGTCTTCATCACATTGCGCTTCTCGGCCGAGGAGACCTTGTTGCGCCGCGTGCGCGCCAGCTCGAAGGCGACACGCGCGATGCGGTCGATCTCGAACGTGTCATAGACCTGCGTATCGACGCCGCGCTTCTGGCCGTTGCCGAGATCGGTGATCGTCTTGGGCTCGCCGAAATAGACGCCGCCGGTCAGCTCGCGCACGATGAGAAGATCGAGGCCTTCGACGACGTCGCGCTTGAGCGAGGATGCATCGGCGAGGGCCGGATAGCAGATCGCGGGACGCAAGTTTGCGAACAGGCCGAGATCCTTGCGCAGGCGCAGCAGTCCCGCTTCCGGCCGCACGTCATAGGGCACCTTATCCCATTTGGGCCCGCCGACCGCGCCGAAGATGACGGCGTCGGCGGCCTGCGCCTTGGCCATGTCGGCTTCCGAGATCGCCTTGCCATGCGCGTCATAGGCCGAGCCGCCGACGAGACCGCGGTCGAGCTCGAACTTGGCGATGCCCTGCGCCGAGAACCAGGTGATGATCTTCTCGACCTCACCGGCGACTTCGGCGCCGATGCCGTCGCCCGGCAGCAGCAGAACATTGAAGGAGGACATGCGGGACTTTCCGTTTGTTTCTGGGACGAGATCAGAGCCAGGGCCGTTCCGCCGCGGTCTTGCTTTCGAATGTGTCGATCGAGGCCTTCTTCTCCATGGTCAGGCCGATATCATCGAGGCCGTTGAGCAGGCAGTGCTTGCGGAACGGATCGATCTCGAACTTGACGCAGCCGCCATCGGGCCCACGGATCTCTTGGGCGGGAAGATCGATCGACAGCGTGGCGTTGGCGCCGCGCTCGGCGTCGTCCATCAGCTTCTTGAGATCCTCGGGCGACACCTGGATCGGCAGGATGCCGTTCTTGAAGCAGTTATTGTAGAAGATGTCCGCGAAGCTGGTCGAGATGACGCAGCGGATGCCGAAATCGAGCAGGGCCCAAGGCGCGTGCTCGCGCGAGGAGCCGCAGCCGAAATTGTCGCCGGCGACCAGAATCTGCGCCTTGCGATAGGCCGGCTTGTTGAGCACGAAATCCGGAAGCTCCTTGCCGTCCTGGGTGTAGCGCATCTCGAAGAACAGCGACTTGCCGAGCCCGGTTCGCTTGATCGTCTTCAGGAACTGCTTGGGGATGATCATGTCGGTGTCGACATTGACGATATTGAGCGGGGCGGCGACGCCCGTCAGCGTGTCGAATTTCTGCATCGAAGGTGGCTCCGCTTGCCAAGGGCCGGATGAAAGGGGCTTTCTGCGGGGGAAGCCCCGGCGCGTCAAGCCCCTGCGGTTCCTTGTTTTTCCAGAAACGCCCTCCTAGCATGGGTTCCTTGAGGTACATGCATGACGGCTCCCCACGCTCCCCAGATGGCCGAAACGGCCGATAAGCGCCCGATCACGGTTTTCGGCCCGGATTTCCCCTTCCCCTTCGACGACTGGATCAAGCACCCTTCCGGGCTCGCCCGCATCCCCGCCGCCCGTCACGGCGAGGAAGTGGCCATCATCGGCGCCGGCATGTCGGGTATGCTGGCGGCCTATGAGCTCATGAAAATGGGCCTCAAGCCGGTGATCTACGAGGCGGGCCGCATCGGCGGCCGGCTGCGCTCGCAGAGCTTCGAGGGGGCGGAAGGCATCATCGCCGAGCTGGGCGGCATGCGTTTCCCGGTCTCCGGCACCGGCTTCTATCATTATTCCGATATGCTGGGGCTCGATTCGAAGCCTTTCCCCAACCCGCTGGTCGAGGCGTCGCCCTCGACCGTGATCGACCTCGAGGGCGAGACCTATTACGCCGAGAAGCAGGCGGATCTGCCGCCCATCTTCCAGGAGGTGGCCGCCGCCTGGTACGAGGCGCTCGAGGAAGGCGCGAGCTTCAGCGCCATGCAGAAGGCGATCCGCGCCCGCGATACCAAGGCCCTGAAGGCGGTCTGGGACAAGCTCGTGCCGCTCTGGGACGACCGCAGCTTCTATGATTTCGTCGCCACCTCGCCCGCTTTCGCCAAACGCTCCTTCCATCACCGCGAGATCTTCGGCCAGGTCGGCTTCGGCACCGGCGGCTGGGATTCGGATTATCCCAATTCGATGCTCGAGATACTGCGCGTCGTCGTCACCAATTGCGACGACAACCAGCGCTGGATCCAGGGCGGGGTCGAGCAGGTGCCGCGCGGCCTGTGGAAGTGCCGGCCGGACAAGATGGTGCACTGGCCGAAAGGCACTTCGCTGGAAAAGCTCCATGCCGGCGCGCCGCGCCCGGCGGCGGTCAGGATCGCCCGCTCGCCTTCCGACCATCTCGCCGTCACCGACCGCTGGGGCGCCACCAAATTCTTCGACGCCTGCCTCGTCACCTGCCACAGCTGGCTGCTCACCACCTATATGCAGGTCGAGGAGCGCATCTTCTCGCCCAAGCTCTGGATGGCGCTCGACCGCACCCGCTTCATGCAGTCGGCCAAGACCTTCGTGATGGTCGACCGCCCCTTCTGGAAGGACAAGGACCCGCGCACCGGGCGCGATCTGATGAGCATGACGCTCACCGACCGCCTCACCCGCGGCACCTATCTCTTCGACAATGGCGACGACAGGCCCGGCGTCATCTGCCTCTCTTATTCCTGGATGAGCGATGCGATGAAGATGCTGCCGCTCCCTATCGACAAGCGGGTGAAGCTGGCGCTCGACGCCTTGAAGCGCGTCTATCCCACTCTCGATATCGAGAAGCACATCATCGGCGACCCCATCACCGTGTCGTGGGAATCGGATCCGAATTTCCTCGGCGCCTTCAAGGGCGCGCTGCCCGGCCACTATCGCTACAATCACCGCATGTATTGCCACTTCATGCAGGACGAGCTGCCGCCCGACGAGAAGGGCATCTTCATGGCGGGCGACGGCGTGTCCTGGACGCCGGGCTGGGTCGAGGGCGCGGTGCAGACCGGCCTCAATGCGGTCTGGGGCATCGTCAAGCATCTGGGCGGCGAGACGCCGAAGGACAATCCAGGTCCTGGCGACCGTTATGACGAGCTGAAGCCGATCGAATTGCCGGACTGAAAGGCACATAGGTCGGCCCCCTCCATCCGATCATCCAGGCGCCACGGGGAGCGTGACTATCGCGATCCGCCCGGCTTCCCCTCGATGTCTGAGCTGAGCGAGCCGTTGCTCGGCAAGGCCACGCCGAGCGGGTGTCGTTCCTGCTCCACGGCCAGGCCGCCCGTCTCAATCGCGAGCTGCCGGCCGGTGATCTCGTCGCGGCTTATGTGGAAGAAGCCGCCGCCGCCTTCGCCAGGCTCAATTCTCCGCCCGCACGAAATCGATGAAGGCGCGCAGCGGCGCTGGCACGTGGCGGCGGCTCGGATAGTAGAGCGATGGCCCCGGAAAGAACGGGCACCAGGAAGCCAGCGCCTCGACGAGGCGGCCCGCATCCAGTGACGGCCGCACGAAGCTCTCGAATGTCGCGTACCAGCCGAGGCCGTCCTCGGCGGCGCGAATGGCGAGGTCCGGCCCATTGGTGACGAGCACCGCCTCCGCATCGATTTTAACGACCTCGCCATCCTTCTCGAACTCCCACGGCAAAAGCGCGCCACTCAGGAAGCGATGGCGTATGCAGGGCCGATTGAGGAGGTCTTCCGGCCGTTCGGGCAGGCCATGGCGGCGGACATGCTCGGGCGAGGCGACGAGCGCATAACGCTGGGGGGGACCGATGGGCACCGCGATCATATCGAGCGCCAGGCTCTCATCGTAACGGATGCCGGCATCGAAGCCCTCGGCGAAGACATCGACGAAGTTATTGTCGACGGTGATCTCGAGCCGGATGCCGGGATGGTGGCCGAGGAAACGGGCGATCAGCGGCGCCAGGATCGGCTGGGCGGCGCCCGGCACATTGAGGCGCAAGGTCCCGGTCGGCGTATCGCGGAATCCATTCACCTCGTCGAGCGCCTCGTTCATTTCGGAAAAGATCGGCTGCAGCCGGTCCGCCAGCCGCATCCCCGCTTCGGTGGGTGTGACCGAACGCGTGGTCCGGTTGAGGAGCCTGACGCCCAGCCTTTCCTCGAGATCGCGCACCGACTGGCTGAGCGTCGAGGCCGAGACGCCGCGCTCGCGGGCGGCGCGCCTGAAATTGCGGTGCCGGACGATGGCGACGAAGGCGTCGAGATCGGAGAATTCAGGCCGATTCATTGTGCGATTTTCCGTACAGCCTATGCAGTATTGCACGGATTATCGCACGAACCGGGGCATCACCCTTTCTGACGGTTTTCAGGAGGATTCCATGATCGCGCAACGTTCCCTGGGCTCGACCGGCCCCAAAGTTTCCGCCTTCGGCCTCGGCTGCATGGGCATGTCGGCCCTTTATGGACCGGCGGACCGGGCCGAGAGCATCGCCACCATCCACCAGGCGCTCGATGCCGGGGTCACGCTGCTCGACACCGGCGACTTCTATGGCATGGGCCATAATGAGCTCCTCATCGCCGAGGCCCTGAAGGGCCGGCGCCGCGAGGACGTGGTGTTGAGCGTGAAATTCGGCGCCCAGCGCGATCCGGCCGGCGGCTGGATCGGCTTCGACGGGCGGCCCGCCGCGGTCAAGACCTCGCTCGCTTATTCGCTGGTCCGCCTCGCTGCCGATCATATCGATGTCTATCGACCGGCCCGCCTTGATCCCCAGGTGCCGGTCGAGGAGACGGTCGGCGCCATCGCCGAATTGGTGAAGGCCGGCTATGTGCGCCATATCGGACTCTCCGAGGTCGGCAGCGAGACCATCCGCCGGGCGGCGAAGGTCCACCCCATCTGCGATCTGCAGATCGAATATTCGCTGATCTCGCGCGGCGTCGAGGGCGACATTCTCTCGACCTGCCGCGAGCTCGGCATCGCCGTCACCGCCTATGGCGTGCTGTCGCGCGGCCTGATCAGTGGCCATTGGACGAAGGAGACGCGCACCGGCGCCGGTGATTTTCGCGGTCTCAGCCCGCGCTTCCAGCCGGGCAATGTCGACCGCAACCTGGCGCTGGTCGAAGCCTTGCGCCAGGTGGCGGACCGGCTCGGCGCCAGCGTCGCGCAGGTCGCCATCGCCTGGGTGGCGTCGCGCGGCGAGGACATCTTCCCCGTGATCGGCGCGCGCAAGCGCGGTCAGCTCGCCGAATCCCTGGGCGCGCTCGACGTGAAGCTTTCAGCGTCGGATCTGGCGGCGATCGAAACGGCGGTGCCGAAGGACGCGGCGGCCGGCGGCCGTTATGCCGAGGCGCAGCTCGCCCATCTCGACAGCGAGAAGAGGGCCGTCAGCCGCTGAAATAGGTCCGATACAGGTAGAAGATGAGCCCGGCCATGATGATGATCGACAGCACGCGTGCGATGCGCTTGCCGAGAATCTCGATCTTGTCGTCGGACGCGTCCCGCGGCGGCGGCTCGGCGCCGAGGAGTTTCTCCGACTGCTGATGGAGACGGTCCAGGGCCGCCTTGGCTTCCTTTTCGCGGTCCTCCTTCTCCATCACGGCACCTCGCGCTCGAGACGCTCCATGTCGTCGTCCGACAGGCCGAAATGATGGCCGATCTCATGGATGAGAACATGGCTGATGATGGCGCCCAGCGTTTCCTTGTGCTCGGCCCAGTAATCGAGGATGGGACGGCGATAGAGGAAGACCATGTTGGGCAGCACGCCGGTATGCGCGAGCTCCTCGCCATGGGCGAGGCCGGTGCCCTGGAACAGGCCGAGCAGGTCGAACTCGCCGGCCTTCATGTCGCGCAGGACATCGTCATCCGGAAAATCCTCGATCCGGATGATGATATTGCCGGTCAGTTCGTGAAAGGTCTGCGGCAGGCGCGCATAGGCCTCCTGGGCCAGCGCGTCGAAATCCTCGAGAGACGGGGCTTCGAGACCCGTCAGATCATGCAGAGAAAGCCGGTGGCTTCGCAGAGGTCCAGTCCTTCGGCGGTCATGGCGTCGACGGTTGTATAGGCCGCCACGAAACCGGTCACCAGTGTCAGCATGACAAGACCGATCAGGACCTTGCGCAGGAACCGCGCGTCCGCCGACTGTGTAGTAATCACCTGAGAAACTCCCCGCCACCCAGAAGTAAAAAGGTTGAACTTGGAATCAACCTTAGCGCCTCGCTGATGACATAACCCTTAATGGAACGTTCATCAACCGTTAATCGCCTTCAGCGTTAACCAACCGTCGCCGGACGTTAATTCCAGTTCCGTATGTCCACGAAGTGGCCGGCGATCGCCGCCGCCGCCGCCATCTGCGGCGACACCAGATGGGTGCGGCCCTTGTAGCCCTGGCGGCCCTCGAAGTTCCGGTTGGAGGTCGAGGCGCAGCGCTCGCCGGGCTTGAGCTGGTCCGGATTCATGCCGAGGCACATCGAGCAGCCGGGCTCGCGCCATTCGAAGCCGGCGGCGCGGAAAATCTTGTCGAGGCCTTCCTGCTCGGCCTGGACCTTCACCAGACCGGAGCCCGGAACGATCATGCCTTTCAGCCGGTCATGGATCTTGCGGCCTTCGACGATCTTGGCGACGGCGCGCAGATCTTCGATGCGGCCATTGGTGCAGGACCCGATCCAGATCATGTCGAGCGGGATGTCGGTGATCTTGGTGCCGGGCTTGAGGCCCATATAGTCGAGCGCCCGCCATTTCGACTGGCGCTTGCCTTCGTCCTGGATGTCGTCCGGATTGGGCACGGCGCCCGCGATCGAGACGACATCTTCAGGCGACGTGCCCCAGGAGACGATCGGCGGCAGCGACGCCGCATCGAGCTTCACCACGCGGTCGAAATGGGCGCCGTCATCGGTGTGGAGCGTGTCCCAGTAGCGGCGCGCCGCGTCCCAGGCCGCACCCTTGGGCGACTTCGGACGGTCCTTCAGATAGGCATAGGCCTTTTCGTCCGGCGCGATCATGCCGGCGCGGGCGCCGCCTTCGATCGACATGTTGCAGATCGTCATGCGGCCTTCCATCGACAGGTCGCGCAGCGCCTCGCCGGCATATTCGATGACCGACCCGGTGCCGCCGGCGGTGCCGATCTCGCCGATGATGGCGAGGATGATGTCCTTGGCGGTGGCGCCGGAAGCGAGCTTCCCGTCCACCTGGACCAGCATGTTCTTGGCCTTCTTCTGGATCAGCGTCTGGGTGGCGAGCACATGCTCGACCTCCGACGTGCCGATGCCATGGGCGAGCGCGCCGAAGGCGCCATGGGTCGAGGTATGGCTGTCGCCGCAGACGATCGTGGTGCCGGGCAACGTGAAGCCCTGCTCGGGGCCGACCACATGGACGATGCCCTGGCGGCGGTCGAGCTCATTGTAATATTCGATGCCGAAGTCCTTGGCGTTCTGCGCCAGCGTCTCGACCTGGGTGCGGCTCTCCGGCTCGGCGATGCCGTGGCTCCTGTCGGTGGTCGGCACATTGTGATCGACCACGGCCAGCGTCTTTTCCGGATGGCGGACCTTGCGGCCCGACATGCGCAAACCCTCGAAGGCCTGCGGGCTCGTCACCTCATGGACGAGATGGCGATCGATATAGAGGAGGCAGGTGCCGTCCGGCTGCTCATCCACCAGGTGATCGTCCCAAATCTTGTCGTAAAGCGTACGCGGTGCCATTGGCCTTGCCTGTCCGGAGGTTAGGTGTGTCGGCTATTTAGCGCCTGGACTCAGGGAGTCAAACCCCCAAAGCCTGGAGGCAAGCCTGCCGCCGCCGCATGGCGATCTCTCCCGCTTCCCTTACGCCATATTCTCGGGCAAGACAGCGCCCGCGAGACGCGGGCAGAACTGATTCCCAGGAGACATCATGGCGCAAGCCAATAATACCTATCGCGAGACGACCACGACCTCATGGTTCGGGCGGCTGAAGCAGGCGCTGACCGGCGTCGTGATCGGCCTCATTCTCATCGCCGCCTCGCTCGTCCTGCTGTTCTGGAACGAGGGCCGGGCGATCAAGACCTACAGGGCGCTCACCGAGGGCGCGGGCTCGATCATTTCGGTCGATGCCGCCAGGGTCGACCCCGCCAATGAAGGCAAGCTCATCCATATCGCCGGCGCCTTCGCGCCCAAGGGCACGCCCGCCGACGCCGAACTCGGCGTCGCGGCCGAAGGTGCCGTCCGCCTCCTCCGCAAGGTCGAGATGTATCAATGGAAGGAGACGTCCCGCTCCGAGACCAGGACCAAGCTCGGCGGCGGCGAGGAGACCGTCACCACCTATGAATATGGCAAGGAGTGGTCGAGCGAGTCGATCGATTCGACGAAGTTCAAGGTTCCGGACGGCCATGGCAATCCGGCGCTGACGGTCAAGTCGGCCGACTTCGCGGTTGCTTCCGGCGATCTCGGCGCCTTCAGCCTGACCGGTGAGCAGATCGGCGGCCTGGGCGAGCGCACGGCGATCGCTTTGGCCGACGCCGACGCGGCGCGCATCAAGGACCGCATCGCGCCGACGCGTTCAGCCCGCATCGATCAGGGCCGCGTCTTCATCGGCTATAATCTCGAGCAGCCCTGGATCGGCGATCTGCGTATTTCCTATGAAGCGGCGAGCCTGCCGCAGTTGAGCGCCGCCGGCGCCCAGAAGGGCAACGGCCTCGCCGACTATGTCACCTCGAACGGCCAGACGATCTTCCTGACGCAAGCCGGCATCGTCAGTGCGGCGCAGATGTTCGCCGACGCGCAGACAGGCAACACCATCGTCACCTGGGTGCTGCGCGCCGTAGGATTGATACTGCTGCTGATCGGCTTCACGCTGATCCTGCGCATCTTCGGGGTCATCGGCGACGTCGTGCCGTTCTTCGGCGATATCGTGCGCTTCGGCGCCGGCCTCGTCGCTTTCCTGCTGACGGCGCTGCTGGGCTCGCTCGCCATCGCGCTGGGCTGGTTCTATTACCGCCCGCTGTGGGGCATCGCGATCCTCGCCGTCGGCATCCTCATTGCCGGCGTCGCCTGGTATCGCGGCAAGGCGCGCGTCAGAGCCGCGCCGGCGCCGGCCGCCGGCTGAGTCTCGCCCGGGGGAAAAGCTGCCGGACGGTAATCCCGACGCAAGTCTGCCACAATGCCATGGCCTGATCCCGGGCCATGGTTTCCCGCCGATTGTTCATCTTGCCGCTCGCCGGCCTCGCCGCCACCGCCGCGCTTGCCGGCTTCGTCCCCGCTCATCAGTTGAATGTCGTGGCGCAAGCCGTTCTCGGTCCCGCGAGCCCGCCGCGGCCGGACATGCCGGTCTTCGCCCAGGCGGAGGGTGACGCCGAACGTCTCGTCGCCGCCGGCCTGCATCAGATCGGCATCACCACGATCTATGACCCGGCCTATGTGACCTTGAAATATCCGGATGGCGATGTCGCGCTGGAGCGCGGCGTGTGCACCGACGTGATCGTCCGCGCCTATCGCGCCGGCCTCGGCCTCGACCTGCAGAGGCTCGTCCATGAGGACATGCGCCGCAACTTCTCCGCCTATCCGACCAATTGGGGCCTCAAGCGGCCGGACCGCAATATCGATCACCGGCGTGTTCCCAATCTGCAGGCCTTCTTCGACCGCCAGGGCGCGGGTTTGCCGGTGACCGACACCGCGCGCGACTATCGTCCCGGCGACATCGTCACGCAGATGCTGCCCGGCAATCTGCCGCATATCGCGCTGGTCAGCCAGTTCGCCTCCATCGATGGCGGACGGCCGCTCTGCGTCCACAATATCGGCGCCGGCGCCAGACTCGAGGACATCCTCTTCGCTTACAAGATCACCGGCCATTACCGCTTCAGGCTGTAATCAGAAGCAAACACCCTCACGCTGAGGTGGCCGCGAAGCGTTCCTCGAAGCACCCATCAGGACAGATCGCTCCTATTGCAACATACCCTTCGGGGCCCGGCTACGCCGGGCGCCTCAGAGTAAGGCAAGAGAGTTCAGCTGTAGGCTTTCTGCATCAGCGCGCTGACCGAGCCGGCGAATTTCGCCGGGTCGGCGACGCGTTCGCCGTCCATCACGCGGGCGAGGTCGAGCAGCAGGCCCGAGGCGTCGCCGAGCTCGGCTGAGGCGCCGCCTTTCTTGGCGGTCTCGGCCAACGCCTTGATGAGCGCATGGCCGGCATTGATCTCGAGGATCGGCGCGGTGACCTTCACATCCGTGGTGCCCTGACGCGCCAGCAGTTTCTCCAGCGTGCGGTCCAGACCCTGGTCGCTGGCGACGAGACAGACCGGGCTGTCGGTAAGGCGCGCCGATTTGCGCACATCGGCGACCTGATCGCCGAGCGTCTGCTTGATGAGCGCGATGAGCGTCGCGGTGGCGCCTTCATCGGCATCGGATTTCGGCGCTTCGTTCTCGAGCGGGATGAGATCGAGATCGGCGGCACCCTGTGTCACCGATTTGAACGGCTTGCCGTCGAAGCCCAGCGCCATGCGCACCCAGAAGCTGTCGACCGCATCGGTGAGCAGCAGCACCTCGATGCCGCGGGCGCGGAAACCTTCGAGCTGCGGGCTGGCCTTGGCCTTCGCCGCATCGTCGGCGGTGAGATAGTAGATCGCCGTCTGGTTGGCTTTCAGATCGGCGACATATTCCTTCAGCGTCACGCCGTCGCGCTTCGTGGTGTTGAAGCGGGCGATCTCGAACAGCTGATCGCGCCGCTCCATATCCTCATAGAGGCCTTCCTTGATGACCGGACCGAAGGCATCCCAGATTTTGACGGCTTTTTCAGACTCCGTCTCGAAGCACTTCTTGAGCTCGGCCAGCACCTTGTTGGTGACCGCCTTGCGGATCGCCGCCACTTGCGGATTGTGCTGCAGCATCTCGCGCGAGATGTTGAGCGGCATGTCCTCGCTGTCGATGACGCCGCGCACGAAGCGCAGATAAGGCGGCAGCAATTCGGCGTCGCTGGTGATGAAGACGCGCCGCACATAGAGCTTCTGGCGGCCGCGGCGCTCCGGATCATAGAGATCGAAGGGCTTTTCGCCCGGCACGAAGAGCAGCACCGTATATTCGTTGCGGCCTTCCGCCTTGTAATGGAGCGTCAGCGCCGGGTCGGAATAGGCGCCGGTGATATGGCCGAAGAATTCCTTGTACTGGTCGGGCGTGATATCGGCCTTGGCGCGTGTCCAGATGGCCGAGGCCGCATTGATCTGGCGCGTCGTCTCTGCCCCTTGGGCGAGCCGGATCGGATGCGCGATATGATCGGAATAGGCGCGCACCACTTCCTCGATCTTCCAGTCCTCGAGGAATTCGAGGGCGTCCTCCTTGAGATGGAGAACGATGCGGGTGCCCCGCTGCGGCGCCTCTTCCGGTTTGACCGGGGTCACCGTGAAGGTGCCGGTGCCGTCCGACGACCAGGCGAAGGCCGCATCGGTTCCGGCCTTGCGCGAGATCACGTCGACCTTATGGGCGACCATGAAGGACGAATAGAAGCCGACGCCGAACTGGCCGATGAGATGGATGCCGCCCTTGTCCGTATCGGTCCTGGCCTGCTCCATGAAGGCCTGGGTGCCGGATTTGGCGATGGTGCCGAGATTGTCGATGAGCTCCTGCTCGCCCATGCCGATGCCGTTGTCGGCAAGGGTGAGCGTCTTGGCCGCCTTGTCGGGCGTGATGGTGATGGCGAGATCGGGCGCGCCGGCGAGAAGCTCAGGCCTCGCGATCGCCTCGTAGCGCAATTTGTCGAGGGCGTCGGCGGCATTGGAGATGAGCTCGCGCAGGAAGACGTCCCGGTCGGAATAGACCGAATGCACCATCAGATGCAGGAGCTTCGCGACTTCCGCCTGGAAGTTATGGGACTGCGTCTCGCCGGCCTTCGCCTTTTTCTTCTCAGCCATTTTCAACCCTTATGCCAAATTCCGGCAGGCATTTGGGGAAGACTCTCGCATCCGTCAAGATATTCGAAATCGGCAAAAGAAAAGCGGCCAGTGTTTCCACCGGCCGCGAACTCAATACGCCTCTACTCACAGAAGGGGAGATGGTATCGGCCCGGCGGCACTTGGCTACGGGGGGCTGGGGGGCTGAGATTTCCGATGCTTCGCGCCAGCCGGGCCATTGAGGCAACGATTGGAGTGTGCCCATCCATGTTGGCTGTCAAAGGGCCGGATTGCGGCGGCAATGTGAAACTTTCATTGCGCGCCGGTAAGGTGGAAATACGCCCGAAAAGCATGAATCGCTTCGATTCCAACAAGTTGATCAACCTGCCGCAAGGCACGCTTGCCAAGCCGGCGGGGAGGGTCCATGCTTTGCCCCAAGAGAAATGGAGTCGCGGACCAAGGTGAGCGATTTCGAGCCTATAGTTTCCTTCCGGACGCGGGCGGCTGGCTCTCGTCCGGAACCTCGGGATACCAGCCCGCCGGTGAAGAAAACCGCCTTCGACCGGAAGGAACTCAATATTATTCTCAATCTCTACGGGTCGAAGGTCGCCGAAGGCGAATGGCGCGATTACGCGCTCGATTTCGACATCCACACCGCCACCTTCTCGATCTACCGGCGCACCAGCGAGATGCCGCTCTATCGCATCGTCAAGGACATGACCCTGGCGCGCCGCCAGGGCGCCTATTCGGTCATCGCCCAGAGCGGCATGATCCTGCGGCGCGGCCATGATCTGGCGCAGGTGCTGCGCGTCCTGCTCGGCCGGCCGAAGCTGGTCACCATCTGAGTCCTTTGCCGGCAAGAAAAAAACCCCGGATGTCGCCATCCGGGGTTCCAGTTGTCTTTGCGCCGAGGCTTATTCGCGATTGCCGAACAGCCGGAGCAGCATGAGGAACAGGTTGATGAAGTCGAGATAGAGATTGAGGGCGCCCATGATGATCTTCTTGCTCATGGTCTCGCCGTCATCGGCCTCGAAATACATCTCCTTGATCTTCTGGGTGTCATAGGCGGTGAGGCCCGCAAAGACGAGCACGCCGACCACCGAGATCACGAACTGCAGCGCGCCGTTCGGCCAGAACAGGTTGACCAGGCTGGCGATGATGATGCCGATGAGGCCCATGAACAGGAACGAGCCCCAGCCGGTGAGGTCGCGCTTGGTCGTATAGCCCCAGAGGCTCAGGGCGCCGAAGGTCGCCGCCGAGATGAAGAACACCCGGGTGATGCTGCTGCCCGAATAGACGAGGCCGAGGGTCGAGAAGGCCACGCCATTGAGCGCCGCATAGACCCAGAAGGTGATCTGGGCCGTGGCGGCCTTCATCGCATGGATGCGGAAAGACAGGAAAAACACCAGCGCCACCGGCGCCAGCACGAACACCCACATCAGCGGCGAAGCGAACAGCGTCTGACCGAAGGGGGTCAGCTGGCCGTTCTGGACCGCCAGCATATAGGTGCCGGCCGCCACCGCGCCCGTGACCGCCAGGCCGGACGCCATGTAATTATAGACGCCGAGCATGTAGGACCTGAGGCCCTGATCTATCTCGGCCTGTGTGCCGGCGCGGGTCTGCGCCTGGTTTTGATATCTCACATCAGCCATTTAGGTTGCTCCCTCCAGGAAATCGAAACACCGATCGCATATGGGGTCTCCCCACCCCACCGTCAAGACATTGAACTTTCTCACAACTTTGCGATCAGGTCCATCTTTTGGGCGAGCTTGACGTCGAGTTCCGTTAACCCTTGCGCGCTGTGAGTGGCGAGCACCACATCCACCCTGTTGTAAACGTTAAACCATTCCGGGTGGTGGTCGAGCTTCTCGGCCTCGAGCGCCGCCCTCGCCATGAAGCCGAAAGCCTCGCTGAAACTCTTGAACTTGTAGCTCCGGGTGATCGCCTCGCGGCCGTCGACCAGGCTCCAGCCGGGAAGGTCTTGCAGCGCCTGCGCGCGCCGTTCGGGCGTCAGCCTGTCACGCGCCGCCATGGTCAGAAGGCCGCGCCGAGCGCATAGGCCTCCTCGACCGCGTAAGGCCCGCCGCCGCGCGACGGCCGGGACGAGAACAGGACGAAGCGGTCGACCTCGAAGAAGCGGCTCGTGAACAGGCTGTGCGCCGCGATGAAGCGATGCACATGGTCGAGCGTCGTATCGCGCAAGCGCGCCAGCGTCACATGCGGCGTGAACTTGCGCTGCTCGGGCGGCATGCCCAGCATCTGACAGATGCGCTCATGCGTGCTCTGCAGCCGCCGGAGCTCCGGGCTTTCCGCCACGCTCGCATAAAGCGAATGTGGCTTGTTGCCGCCGAAAGCATCGATGCCCTTGAGCCTCAGCGTGAACGGCTTGGCCGACACGGCATCGAGTTCAGCCGCGATTTCACGGGCTAATCCGTCGTCGATGTCGCCGATGAAGCGGAGCGTGATGTGATAGGAGTCCCGGTCGATCCATCGTGCGCCCCAGATGCCGCCTTTCATGAGTTCGAGCTCGAAGGCAACGTCGGTCGGGATCTCGACACCGGTAAACAGTCGCGGCATGGCGGGCCTCCTTTCAAGCGGAGCTCGTTTAGTCGCGTGAGCAGTCCTACGCTAACGCGATTCGTGAAGAAAAAAAGGGTTATTTGGAGGCGACCTGCCTGAGCAGGTCTTCCGTGATCGGAAGGATTCGGGAGACGATCATATCCACTCCTTTGCTGTTGGGATGGAGCCCGTCCGGCTGGTTGAGCGCCGGATCGGCGGCGACGCCGTCGAGGAAGAAAGGGTAGAAGAGCACGCCGTGCTTCTCGGCCAGGCGCGGGAACAGCGCGTCGAATTTCTTCCCATAGTCGGGACCGAGATTGCGCGGCGCGAGCATGCCGGCGAAGAGCACCGGAAGCTTGCGCGCCTTGAGCTCGGCGAGGATACGGTCGAGCGCCTTTTCCGTCTGGTCCGGATCGATCCCGCGCAAGGCGTCATTGGCGCCGAGCTCGAGGATGACGGCATCGACCGGGTCGGCCAGCGCCCAGTCCAGGCGCTCGGCGCCGGCCGTGCTGGTGTCGCCGGAAACCCCGGCATTGGTGATCACAATATCGTGACCGCGGGCTTTGAGGGCGGCTTCGAGCTTGGCGGGAAAGGCGTCGGCCGGGTCGACGCCCAGGCCGGCGGTCAGGCTGTCGCCCAGGGCCAGGATACGGAGGCTTTGCGCCTGGACGGGCGAGAAGGCGAGAACGAGGCCGAGACAGAAGGCGAGGAAGCCGAATCGCATGTCCAATTAGGTAGGAACTCCTTGTGACAACGGCAAGTCACGAGCTTGTATGGACTTTTAACCGCCCCTCTCCCATCTAGGCCGGATGCCCTCCCCGATCGTCTCCCTCGAAAATGTCCGCCTCACCCTTGCCAGCCGCGCCGGTCCCGTCGAAATCCTGCGCGGCATCGACCTCTCGGTGAGCCCGGGCGAGGCGCTCGGCATTGTCGGCCCCTCGGGATCCGGCAAGACGACGCTTCTGATGGTGATCGCCGGGCTGGAGCGGGTGAGCGCCGGCGCCATCACCGTCAACGGCACCCCGCTCGCCGGCAAGAACGAGGACGCGCTGGCGCGCTTCCGCCGCGACGCGATCGGCATCGTCTTCCAGTCCTTCCATCTCATCCCGACCATGACGGCGCTCGAGAATGTCGCCGTGCCGCTCGAATTCAAGGGCGTCGCCGACGCCCTCACCAAAGCCAGGACGCATCTCGAGCGGGTGGGCCTCAGCCACCGCCTCAGCCATTATCCGAGCCAGCTGTCGGGCGGCGAGCAGCAGCGCGTCGCCATCGCCCGGGCGCTCGCCTCGGGCGCCAGGATCATCCTGGCCGACGAGCCGACCGGCAATCTCGATCTCGACACCGGCGCGGCCATCATGGATCTGCTCTTCAGCCTGAAGCGCGAGGACGGCACCACCTTGCTGCTCATCACCCATGACCCGGCGCTCGCCCGACGCTGCGACCGCGTCGCCGCCGTGCGCGACGGCCGCATCGTCTCGGGCGCCCATCCATGATGCCGAAGCTCTGGCTCACTTACGCCTGGCGCGATCTGCGCTCGGGACTGCAAGGCTTCTGGATCTTCCTCATCTGCCTGGCGCTCGGCACCGCCGCCATCGCCATCGTCGGCTCGCTCGGCGCCGCCATCGACCGCGGCCTCGTCGAGCAGGGCCAGCCTCTGCTCGGCGGCGATGTCGAGGTGGCGCTCATCCACCGCGAGGTGACGCCCGCCGAAATGGCGTTCCTCGCCGGCAAGGGCACCGTCTCGAAAGTCGGCTCGCTGCGCGCCATGGCGCGCGGCAATGAGCGCACCGCGCTGGTCGAGATCAAATCCGTCGACGGCCTCTATCCGCTTTATGGCGCGCTCGCCCTGTCGCCGACCGGCGACATCAAACAGGCGATCGAAGGCGACGGCGTCGCCGTCGATCCGATCCTGCTCGAACGCCTGGGCCTCGGGACCGGCGACCGTTTCAAGATCGGCGAAAAGGAGTTCGTGATCCGCGCCGCCATCACCCACGAGCCCGACCGCATTTCCGACGGCCTCGCTCTGGGCCCGCGCGTGATGATGAGCGAAGCCTCGCTGCAGGCGACCGGCCTCATCCAGCCGGGCAGCCTCATCACCTGGAAATACCGGCTGAGGATGCCGGATGGCGCGAGCCTCGCGCAGGTGCGCGAAGTGGTGCGCCAGGCGCAGGAAGATCATCGCGATTCCGGCTGGCGGGTGCGCAACCGCGGCAGCGCCGCGCCCGGCGCCGACCAATATATCGAGCGGCTGTCCTATTTCATGACGCTGGTCGGCCTCACCGCCCTCATCATCGGCGGCGCCGGCATCGCCAATGCGGCCAGCGCTTTCATCAGCCGCCGCACCGAATCGATCGCGACGCTCAAATGCTTAGGAGCCAGCCAGCGGCTGATCACCGGCATCTACCTGACCGAGATTTTGGCGGTGGCGCTCATCGCCATTCTCATCGGCCTGGCGCTCGGCGCCGTGGCGCCGGCCATCGCCAAGGCGACGATCGGCGACCTGATCCCCTTGCCGCTGACCGCACGGGTCGAGCCGCGTCCGCTGGCGCTCGCCGCCCTCTTCGGCTTCCTCGTCACCATCGCTTTCACCATGTGGCCGCTCGCCCGCACCCGCTATGTGCCGGCCTCCGCTTTGTTCCGCCATCATGTCGTGGCCTTCGGCGGCTGGCCGGGCTGGGGCGCGCTTATTACCATCGCCATCGCTCTGGCGGCGCTGGCCGGCCTCGTCTATGCGAGCTTCTCGGATGCCCGCATCACCAGCATCTATCTAGGCGGCCTCGCCGGCAGCTTCGTCGTGCTGCTGGGCCTGGCGGCGGCGATCGTCCGCCTCACCGCCAAGCTGCCGCGGCCGAAAAGCGCCATCTGGCGTTATGCGCTTTCCAATGTGCACCGTCCCGGCTCGGCGGCGATCTCGGTCATTCTGGCGCTCGGCCTCGGCCTCACGCTGTTCGTGACCCTGGCGCTCACCGACCGCACCATCTCGACCGAGCTCACCTCAGGCATACCCGACCGCGCCCCCTCCTTCTTCTTCCTCGATGTCCGTAATGACGAGAAGCAGGCTTTCCTCGACCTCGTGACCAGGGAACCGGGCGTCGACAAGGTCGAGACGGCGCCGATGCTCCGTGGGCGGATCACGCATCTGAAGGGCACCACCGTCGACAAGGTGAAGGCCTCGCCCGACACCGCCTGGGCCCTGCGCGGCGATCGCGGCCTGACCTATGCGAGCGACCTGCCGCAAGGCTCGACGCTGATCGCCGGCGACTGGTGGCCGGCCGATTACAAGGGACCGCCGCTCGTCTCCTTCGTCGGCGAGGTGGCCGACGGTCTCGGCCTCAAGATCGGCGACGACATCACCGTGAATGTGCTGGGCCGCGACATCACCGCCAAGATCGCGAGCCTCCGGAAAGTGAACTGGCGCTCGCTCGACATCAACTTCCTGATGATCTTCACACCCGACACCTTGTCCAAGGCGCCGCATCAGAACATCGTCACCATCGAGATGTCGGGCGGCGATGAGGGCCAGCTGCTCAACAAGGTGTCGGGCGCTTTCCCGACCGTCACCGCGATCCGCGTCAAGGATGTGGTGGCGACCGTCACCGACCTCCTGACCCAGATGCTCGCCGCCATCCGCGGCGCCAATGCGCTGACCCTTGTCACCGGCGTCCTGGTCCTGGCCGGCGCGCTCAGCGCCGGGCTTGCCGGACGGCTCTATGACGCCGTCGTGCTCAAGACCTATGGCGCGACCCGCCTCGAGCTGATCCAGGCCTTCATCATCGAATATGGCATTCTGGGCCTCGCCTCGGCGATCTTCGGCGTCACCGTCGGCGCCGCCGGCTCCTGGTTCCTCAGCTTCTGGATTCTCGAGATGCCGTGGAGCTTCTCCTGGGTAACCGCGCTCTCGACCGCGCTGCTGGCCATGGTGCTGGCGAGCGCCGCCGGCCTCACGGTCACCTGGCGGGCGCTGACCGCCAAGCCGGCGCCGATCCTCAGGGATGAATGATCAGACTCGCCGTGCGAAACGGGGTGAGGCATTTATCTATTCAAACCGGCGCCGAGCGGGTAGAACCGTTCCATGGTTGTTCTGAATCGCATCTATACGCGCACCGGCGACAAGGGTGACACGGCGCTGGGCTCTGGCGAGCGGGTGCCGAAGACGCATCTGCGCATCCAGGCCTATGGCACGGTGGACGAGACCAACGCCGCCCTCGGCGTCGCGCGTCTTCGCACCAAGGCGCCGGAATTCGCGCGGCTGGACGCCATGCTCGGCCGCATCCAGAACGATCTCTTCGATCTGGGCGCCGATCTCTGCGTGCCCGACACCGGCAAGGATCTGGGTTACGAGCCCCTGCGCATGACGGCGCACCAGACCGAACGTCTCGAAGCCGAGATCGACGAATTGAATGCGGGCCTCCAGCCGCTGCGCTCCTTCGTGCTGCCGGGCGGCCATCCCGCCGCGGCGCATCTCCATGTCTGCCGCACTGTGTGCCGGCGCGCCGAGCGGCTGATCGTCGAACTCGCCGCGGATCCCCGGGAAGATGTGAGCGACGGCGTGCTGACTTTCGTCAACCGCCTGTCGGATTTCTTCTTCGTCGCCAGCCGCTGGGTGAACGCGCAAGGCGACGGCGACGTGCTGTGGGTGAAAGGCGCGAACCGCTGATGTTCGTTCCGCTCCATGACAACACGCCGCTCAAGGTCATCCGCTTCCAGTATGTGACCGGCGCCCTCATCGTCATCAACGTGATCGCCTTCCTGATGACCGGCGCCTTCACCAGCGAGCAGACCCTGTGGGCGGTGGCGACCGGCTATGGCATCGTGCCGGTGGAGCTGCTCCATGTCGGCGAGGTCGGCTCCTTCAACAATCCGGTGCCCGAGCCGCTCACCCTCATCACCTATCAGTTCCTGCATGGCGGCTGGATGCATCTCATTTCCAACATGGCCTTCCTGTGGGTCTTTGCCGACAATATCGAGGATGCGTTCGGCCATTTCGGCTTCCTGCTGTTCTATCTCCTGTGCGGCATCGCCGCCGGCCTGCTGCACACGCTGTTGCAGCCGGACTCGGGAGCGCCCCTGATCGGCGCCTCGGGCGCCGTCTCGGGCGTGCTCGCCTCTTATCTCCTGCTCTATCCGAAAGCGCGCGTCTGGATCCTGCTCTTCATGCGCATCCCCTTGCCGATCTCGGCCTTCTGGGCCCTGAGCGGCTGGTTCGCGCTGCAGCTCCTCAGCATCTTCATCTCGAGCGGCGACGAGCTGCAGGTGGCCTGGTGGGCGCATATTGGCGGCTTTCTCGCCGGCCTCATCCTGACTTTCGTGCTGCGCTCGAGGCTGCTGGTCAGAACACCGTCATAGGACCAGGCGCCTGCCGGCGGCATCGAAGAGATGGCCTTTGGCCGGATCGAGGCCAAGCCCGATATCGGCGCCCGCTGCATGCGCCGCCTTGCCGCGCCGTTCGACCGTGACGAGATCCGCCATGCCGGCGATCTGCACATGCAGCAGCGTGCTGGCGCCCAATGGCTCGACCACGACGACGCGGCCCGGAATGGCGCCCGGCCGGGATGCGGCGAGAATTTCGATCGCGTCGGGCCGGAGACCCAGGGTGACGGCCTCGCGCGTGACGCCGCGCATTTCCGGCACCGCGGCGAGGGTGATGAAATTCATCCGGGGCTGGCCGAGGAAGCCGGCGACGAATTTATTGGCCGGCGCCTCATAGAGCTCGAGGGGCGCCCCCTGCTGCTCGATGCGGCCCTTGTTGAGGAGCACGATGCGGTCGGCGAGCGTCATCGCCTCGACCTGGTCATGCGTCACATAGATCATCGTCGTCCTCAGCTCCTTGTGCAGCCGCGCGATCTCGACGCGCATGCGGGCGCGCAATTCGGCGTCGAGATTGGACAAGGGCTCGTCGAACAGGAACACATCCGGCTTGCGCACGATGGCGCGGCCGATGGCGACGCGCTGGCGCTGTCCGCCCGACAATTGCCGGGGCTTGCGCTGCAGCAGGTCGCCCAGATCGAGGATCTCGGCCGCCTCTGCGACCTTGCGGTCGATCTCCGCTTTGGCGGTGCCGATCATCTTGAGCGCGAAGCCCATATTCTCGGCGACCGTCATATGCGGATAGAGCGCATAGGACTGGAACACCATGGCGACGCCGCGATCGGCCGCCGGCGTCTCGTTCATCACCTTGCCGCCGATGCGCAAAGTGCCGGTATTCATCTCCTCCAGCCCGGCGATGAGGCGCAGCAAGGTCGACTTGCCGCAGCCCGAGGGGCCGACGAAGACGACGAGCTCGCGCTCCCTGATGGCGAGCGACATGTCCTGGATCACTTCGGTCTTGCCGAAGGACTTACTCACCTGTTCGAGTTCAACCGATGCCAAGAGGGATCATTCCTTCGCTTTGACGGCCCACATTTCGATCTCGACCAGGATGCCCGGCATGAGGCCGGCCGCCACAGCGGTGCGCACCGGGCGCGGCTCCTTGAACTTGCTTTCATAGATCTTGTTGAAGCGCGCCCAGTCCTTGAGATCGGCGAGATAGATGTTCACCTTGAAGACATCGGCGAAGCCGCAGCGCGCGCTGGCGAGCTGGCGCGCGCAATTGGCGAGCGTCGCCTCGGCCTGCGCCTCGACCGTGTCGCCGATCACCGCGCCTTCGAGATCGACGGCGACCTGCCCGGAAATGACCACCAGGCGATGCGGCTCGACCACCAGCACCGGCGAATAGGGGCCGGCGGTGCGGTGCTGGCGCGCCCCGTCGGGGCGGCGCTTCAATGGGTGGGCTGGAACGTCATTGGGCATCCGTCATCCTTTCATCCCTTGACCGACCCGCTGAGCAGGTCCTCGACCACGAAGCGCCAGATCAGCGCCACCAGCAGCAAGGTGGGCACGATGGCGATGAAGATGCCGGTATTGAGCAGGCTCCACGACACGTCGGTATTGCGCGCCAGCGCCGCCATCACGACCGAGACGGGGCGCGTTTCGGCATCGCCCGACAGCACCATGGAGAACATGTATTCGGAATAGGAGAGCATGAAGGCGAAGAGGCCGGTGGCGCCGATCGAAGGCAGCGCCAGCGGCACGGCGATGCGGGTGAAGGCCTGGAAGCGCGAGCAGTGATCGAGCATCGCCGCCTCGAACAGCTCGGCCGGCATCTTGCGGAAGAACACCGACAGGATGAGCACCGTGAAGGGCAGGGCCTTGGCGGTGTGCACCAGGATGATGCCGAGCGGCGAGCCGACGAGGCCCGCCGCCTGCAGGCTCATATAGATCGGCGTGACGAGGGCCACCGTCGGCACCAGGGGACTGAGGATGAGGAACAGGAAGCTGATCTTCTTGCCGGGAAAGGCGTAGCGCGCGAACAGGAAAGCCGCGGGCGCGCCGAGCAGCAGGTTGAGCACCATTGCCGAAAAGGCGACGACAGTGCTGTTCCACAGGCTGCGCGGCACCTGCCGGGCCGCATCCGAGATCATCGCCCGGTTGGCGCCTTCGGTGAGATAGCCGGAGGGCAGCTCGCCGGTGAAGACATAACGATAGGTCTCGAAATTGATGCCTTCGTCGAACAGGCCGGTCTCCGAATTGAGGAGGACGCGGTCGGGCACCACGCTGCCGACCAGCGACAGGAGGACGGGGCCGCCTGTGAACAGCAGGATGAGCCCGGCGAAGAGGAAGGTGAGGATCGGATTGTGCCGGCGTCTCACGAGGCCTCCTCCCTGGCGAAGAGATCGGAAGGAAGTGCCCGGGTGATGGCGATGATGAGCACGGCCGAGATCAGCACGACGATGAAGGCGACCGCCGAGCCGGCGCCGAAATCATACATCGAGAAGCTCTCGCGCCAGATCTGGAAGGAGAGCAAGGTCGTCGCCGTGCCGGGTCCGCCGCCCGTCATGGCATAGACGAGATCATAGCTGGTGAAGGCGGTGAGCGCGTTATAGACGAGCAGCACCACCACCATCGCCTTGATTTCCGGAAACACGATGTGGCGGAAGCGCCGGAAGGGACTGCGGCAGTCGATCTCGCCGGCTTCCAGGACTTCCGAATTGATCGACGAGAGTGCCGCCATGATCAGCACCACGGCGAACGGGATCTGCGTCCAGATATGCGCGACGGCCACGGCATAGAGCGCCAGCCTGGGCGAGGTCAGCCACGGAATGGACTCGTCGATGAGACCCAGATTCAAGAGCAGCCCGTTGAGCACGCCGAAGCTCGGATGGAACACCCAGACCCACAGCACCGCGCTGATGGCGCCGGGCAGCACCCAGGGCAGGAGCACGATGGAACGGATGACCTGCGAGCCGAGGAAGCGGCGCTGCAGGAAGAGCGCGATGGCGATGCCGAGAAGGACGACCGACGGCGCCGCGATGGCGGTGAACAGCAGCGAGTTCCTGAGCGCGTCGAAGAAATAGTCGCTCGCCACCACGCGGCGGTAATTGTCGAGGCCGACGAAAGGCTCGACCGGAAACAGGATCATCACCTGATGCAGACTGGTCCACAGCGCATGGGCGATCGGATAGATGGTGATGAAGGCGACCGGCAGCAGCGCCGGCAGTAGCCAGGCGATCGGAAAGCGTTTGATGCTCCACATGCGATGGGCGCCTGTTCGCGAAAGACGGGGCGGGCGGCTTGCGCCGTCCGCCCGGGAAAATGACTACTTGTTGGCGAATTGCTCGCGCAGCGTATTCCAGCGCTCGGCGCCGTCCTTCATCGTGTCGGCGACGCTCGCCTCGCCGACCATCGCCTTGGCGAGCAGCGGGCGGAAATAGGCCGACCATACGGCGCTCCATTCCGTCCAGGTGCCGGCCTTGGCGGTCGCCACCTGCTTGCTGAGCGTCGGCACGTCGATCCACTTGCCCCACGGCTCGATGACGGCCGGGTCCTCGAAGAGCGGCAATTGCCCGAAACCGAGGCCTTTCTCCGCCGCCCAGCGCTTCGCCACCGTATAGGGCTTGCCGGCCATGAAGTTGATGAACTTCCAGGCCGCTTCGGCGCGCTTGGGATCGGCCGCGGTCTTGGCGGTGACCGCGTAGAACTTCGAGAAGCCGAGCGTCGCATGGGCGGAGCCCGGCATCGGCGCCAAAGCGAATTCGCCGGCGCGCGGCTGGTCGGCCTTGTTGTTCATCGCCGCCAGCACGTAGTTGTAGACGACGGTGAAGGCGTGCTTGCCGGTGTTCATCGCCGGGATGATCTTCGATTCATGCGTCTCGGGCTGCACCAGCTCCTTCTTGAAGGCGACCGCCAGCCATTCGAGCTGCTTGAAGGCGCCATTCCCGGGATCGTTGAAGACCGCCTTCTGCTCGCCGTCGAAGAGCTCGGCGCCGCGGCCATAGGACTGCGCCACGAAGGCGTCGAAGAAGTTCGGCAGTTCCTGATTGTATTCGTAGACGATCGGGCGCTGCATGCCGGAAGCCTTGAGCTTCTCGGCCGCCGCCGTCACCTCTTCCCAGGTCTCCGGCACCTTGATGCCGGCATCGTCGAGAATCTTCTTGTTGTACACGAAGGAGATCGTGTCGGCGTAATAGGGCAGCCCGTAGAGCTTGCCCTTGTAGGTCATGTCGCTGAGCGCGAAGCCGGCAATGTCCTTCTTGAGCTCATCGATTGTATCTTTGGGCGCGATGTCCTCCAGAGGAGCGACGAAGCCCGCCGCCGCCCAGGCCGGGAGCCAGTCCTGGCCGCCATAGATGACATCGGTCTGGGTGTTGCCGCGGAAGCGCAGGATGAGGCTGTCCTGGTAGTCGGGCCAGGTATAGTCCGTCACCTTCACCTTGATGCCGGGATTGGCCGCCTCGAACTGGCGGACATTGTCCTGGATCGTATCCAGCGAATAGTTCCAGACGACGAATTCGAGCGTCAGGTCTTCTGCCCAAGCGGGCTGGGCCAGCAGCGCGGCGCCGGCGACGGCCATGCCGGCAAACAACCTTCTGGTGATGTTCATGGCAAATCCCTTTCCTCTCCTGGTTGCGCCGTCCCGCAGGGGAAGCAGGGCGGTTGCGGCCTTTATTGGCATTGAGCGAGGCCTGCCTCGGAACTATAATTACCAATCGTGATCACTTGCAACCACTTTTGACTACCTTGGCCTAAGCCTCCACTGGACGGCGGCCGGGACATGAGGAAAATCCTGCCCAATGCGCTACGAAGAGCTGAGCCAGCTTCAGGTCGACGCCCTCGACCGGGCGAAGACCGTTCTCGTCATCCCGCTCGGCTCGGTCGAGCAGCATGGCCATCACATGCCGCTCGGAACCGACACGATGCTGGCGCATGCGCTTTCCCTCGCCGCCGCCGAGCGCTCGGGCGGCAGGGTCGTCGTCCTGCCGCCGCCATGGTACGGCTTCTCGGCCCATCATATGAAGTTCCCCGGCAGCATCACGCTTTCTCACCGGACGCTGATGGCGATGGTCGAGGACATCGTCGCCTCATTGGCGCATCACGGCTTCACCCGCGTGCTGCTGCTCAACGGCCATGGCGGCAACAATGGCGTCGTCGATGTGCTGGCGTCGGTGCTGGGCCACAAGCACTATGGCAGGATGCGCATCGCCGGCTTCACCTATTTCGCCCTCGCCGCCCAGGCGATCGCCGCGCTGCGCCAATCCGAGCCTGGCGGCATGGGCCATGCCTGCGAATTCGAGACCGCGATGATTATGCATCTGCGCCCCGACCTCGTGGCGGCGGACAAAGCGCGGACCATCTATCCCGACCCGGGCTCTCTCTATCTCAGCACCGATCTTCTGAAGGGCTCCGCGGTGAAGACCTATCTTGATTTCAAGGATCTCTCCCCGCATGGAACATTGGGCGACCCGTCTCTGGCGAGCCCGGAGAAAGGGGCCGAGTTCTTCGCCGCCGTCGTGGCCGAGCTTGTCCGCTTCATGGAGGATTTTGCCAGATGGCCGATCACGGCGGAGACCCGAAAATGAAGACCGCCGCCATCGCCACCGACGACCGCGCCACGCCGTCGCTGGTCTATCGCGCGCTGCTGCGCAGCATCAAATCGGGCCACATGGTTCCCGGGGCGCGATTGCCCAACCAATATGAGCTCGCCCAACAGCTCAACACCAGCCGCAGCGCAGTGAGAAGCGCGCTCGCCATGATGGAGCGCCAGGGGCTGGTGCGCCGCCAGGTCGGCAGCGGCACCTATCTCACCGACGACGCCGACGACGTGTTCGAGCGCATGGACCAGACCGCGGCCGACGAGCACGAGGACGTGCCCTCCTTCACCGAGATCGTCGAGGGCCGGCTCCTGTTCGAGCCGGCGATGATGCATATGGTGGTGAGCCGCGTCGATGACGCCGAGATCGCCGAGATGCGCCGCATCCTGGTCGACATCCTGGAAGCGCCGGTCTGGAAGGAGTTCAAGGAGCGCATCTATGCGCTGCACCGCCAGATCTTCGCTTCCACCAAGAACAAGTTCATGATCCAGATCATGAACAGCATCCTCGACGACCGCCGCGCGGTGCAGTTCGACGGCCGCGATACCGACAAGCCGGCCCCCGACGCGGTGAGAAGGCAGACCCATAAGGACCTGGCCCTGATCGTCGACGCCATCGCCGAGCGCAACGGCAAGCGCGCCGAGGAGCTGGTCTGCGACCACCTGATGCGGACGCTGGCCACCATCAATATCTGGCAGTAGCCGGCCGCCGGATCATCGCCCTTATGACCATTTGTCATGGGAGCGACAAAAACCGCCAAATTCGCCTGCATTAGCGTCGCAGACGGCATGGTTTTGCCGGTATCGGCGTTGACTCAGGGGGGTGTGATCTCTAGTTTCGCGCCCGATTTGTGCGCCGCCACATAAAGGCGGCAACCCCATGAGGAGTGCCCATGAAGGTCCTGGTCGCGGTCAAGCGCGTCGTTGATTACAACGTCAAAATTCGCGTCAAAGCGGACGGCTCGGGTGTCGAGCTCGCCAATGTGAAGATGTCGATGAACCCCTTCGACGAAATCGGCGTCGAGGAAGCCGTCAGGCTCAAGGAAGCCGGCAAGGCGACCGAGGTTGTCGCCATTTCGGTGGGCCCGGCCCAGGCCCAGGAAACCATCCGCACCGCCCTCGCCATGGGCGCCGACCGCGGCATCCTGGTCAAGACCGACGACTATGTCGAGCCGCTCGGCATCGCCAAGATCCTGAAGGGCGTGATCGAGGCCGAGAAGCCGGATCTCGTGATTCTCGGCAAGCAGGCGATCGACGACGACTGCAACCAGACCGGCCAGATGCTCTCCGCCCTGCTCGGCTGGGCCCAGGCGACCTTCGCCTCCAAGCTCGAGATCAACGGCGCGGAAGCGACGGTGACCCGCGAGATCGACGGCGGCCTGCAGACCATCAAGGTCAAGATGCCGCTGATCATGACCACCGATCTCCGCCTCAACCAGCCGCGTTATGCCTCGCTCCCCAACATCATGAAGGCGAAGAAGAAGCCGCTCGAGGAGAAGAGCCCGGCCGATTACGGCGCCGATGTCGCGCCGCGCCTCAAGGTCGTCAACACCGCCGAGCCGCCGAAGCGTCTGGCCGGCGTCAAGGTCAAGACCGTCAACGAACTCGTATCGAAGCTCAAGGAAGCGGGAGTGATCTGAGATGGCTGTTCTTCTCATCGCCGAGCACGACAATGCTCATCTCAAGGACGCGACCAACAAGGCGCTGACGGCCGCCGCCCAGCTTGGCGGCGACGTGCATGTGCTGGTCGCCGGTCATAATGCCGATGCCGCCGCCGCCCAGGCCGCGAAGCTCCAGGGCGTCGCCAAGGTTCTGCATGTCGACGCGCCGCAATATGAGCGCCCGCTCGCCGAGCCGATGGCCGCCCTCATCGTGGCGCTCGCCGGCCCCTATGATCACATCGTCGCGCCCGCCACCACCAACGGCAAGAACTACACGCCGCGCGCCGCGGCGCTTCTCGATGTCATGCAGATCTCCGACATCTCGGAAGTGAAGTCGCCCGACACCTTCGTGCGCCTCATCTATGCCGGCAACGCCGTGCAGACGGTGCAGTCGACCGACAAGAAGAAGGTCATCACGGTGCGCACCGCCGCCTTCCCGGCGACCGGCGAAGGCGGATCCGCCGCGGTCGAGAAGACGGCGGCGCCAGCCGATCCCGGCCTCTCCTCATATCAGGGCGAGAATCTGTCGAAGTCCGACCGCCCCGAGCTGACCTCGGCCAAGATCATCATTTCCGGCGGCCGCGGCATGCAGAACGGCGAGAACTTCCATATGCTCGACAAGGTCGCCGACAAGCTCGGCGCCGCGGTGGGCGCCTCGCGCGCGGCCGTCGATGCGGGCTTCGTGCCGAACGACTATCAGGTCGGCCAGACCGGCAAGGTCGTCGCGCCTGATCTCTATATCGCGGTCGGCATTTCCGGCGCCATCCAGCATCTCGCCGGCATGAAGGACTCGAAGGTCATCGTCGCCATCAACAAGGACGAAGAGGCGCCGATCTTCCAGGTCGCCGATTACGGCCTCGTCGCCGATCTCTTCCAGGCGGTGCCGGAGCTCGAGGCCGAGCTCGGCAAGCTCGGCAAGTAGCGAACCCTTTTCCGGGAAACAGATGAAGGCCCGGTCTCCGCCGGGCCTTTATTTTTGCGCGCCGGGCTTCCTTCGCGAAAATCTGTCGGCGGCGAGGGTGAGCGCGATGGCGAGGATCAGGAAGAGGGCGGCGACCGGCGCCAGATGCACGAGCTCGTGGCCGGCGATGAGGCGTGCGCCGGTGGCGGCGCCGATCGCCTGGCCGAGATAGATGGTCGAGGTGTTGAGCGCCACCGAGGCCGAGGCGAGCGCCGGCTCGTGAGTGATGAGGCGGCTCTGCTGCAAAGAGTTGGACGAGAAGGTGCCGAGCCCCCACAGCGCCACGCTGACGGCGGCGCCGGCGAGCAGGCCGAAGCTCGCCCAGAAGACCGCGAGGCCGAGAAGGATGGCGCCCAGCGCGAGGACGATCAGCCTCTCGACCCCGAGCCTGCCGACGAAACGCGCGGCGAGGAAATTGCCGGTGACGCCGGCGACGCCGAAGCCCGACAGCAGCAGCGCGATGAGGGTCGGCGAGGCGCCGAGAACGTCCTTGTAGATGACCACCAGATAGCCCGAGAGCGTGAACTGGCCCGAGCCCGAGGCGAGGGTCACCAGCAGGATGAGCACCAGCACCGGATCGAAGAACACGGCCCGCCAGGCCGACAGCGACAGCGGCGGCGCGCGCAGGCCCCTGGGCAAGGCGCGCCACACCAGCAAGGCCGAGATCGCGGCGAGCAGCGCCATCAGCGCATAGGCGACGCGCCAGCCGGCGAAGGCGGCGATGAGGCTGCCCGACGGCATGCCGGCGACGGAGGCGATCGACCAGCCGATGAAGACGAAGGCGACGGCGGCGGCGCGCTTCTGGGGCGGCAGCATGAGGCCGAGCGTGGCGGCCGCCTGCGGCGTGAAGAGGCCGGCCGAGATCACCGTGACGGCGCGCAGCGCGACGAGGCTCCAGAAATCGGGGGCGAGCGCCGAGAGCCCGTGGCCCAGCGCGTAGAAGGCGAGCGAGCCCGAGAGCAGCACGCGCCGGTCGAGCCGGCTGGTGAAGGTGGCGAAGAAGGGCGCGCCGAAGCCGATGACGAGACCGCCGACGATCAGCAGCAGGCCGGCGGCGGCGGGGGTGACGCCGAGACCCGCCGACAGGTCGTTCAGCATGCCGGCGGGCAGCATGATGCCGGTCCCGATGATGAAATTTCCGGCAAACAGGGCCCACAAAGCCAGCCGGTTCGAATCTTGGGTCATTCCGGACTATGGCCGCAGGGCCGGGGCGCGGTAAATCGCCGCCCGGGCATGCCAGACCCGATCTCGCACATGCGAAATGCACTTGCCCAAGCAACAGGCACGATATAGGCTCCGTCGCCTTTACCAAATGGGTAGTAGATTAACATGCAGATCAGCAAAGTCGGCGTTATCGGCGCCGGTCAGATGGGCAACGGCATCGCCCATGTGTGCGCCCTCGCCGGCTTCCAGGTTCTTCTCAACGACGTCAGCAAGGACAAGATCGAGGCCGGCCTCGCCACGATCAACGGCAATCTTTCGCGCCAGGTCAAATCCGGCAAGATCACCGAGCAGCAGCGCGACGGGGCTCTCAAGAACATCGGCATGGCCGCTTCCTACGAGGATTTCGGCGCCTGCGATCTGGTGATCGAAAGCGCCGTCGAGGACGAGGCGGTCAAGCGCAAGATCTTCGCCGCCGTCTGCCCGCATCTTTCCGAGACGGCCCTGCTCGGCACCAACACCTCGTCGATCTCGATCACCAGGCTCGCCGCCTCGACCGACCGGCCGGAAAAATTCATGGGCATCCACTTCATGAATCCGGTGCCGCTCATGGAGCTGGTCGAGCTCATCCGCGGCATCGCCACCGACGAGCAGACCTTCAGCTCGGTGAAGGAATTCTCGCTGCAGCTGAAGAAGACCATTGCGGTCGCCGAGGACTTCCCGGCCTTCATCGTCAACCGCATCCTGATGCCGATGATCAACGAGGCCGTCTATACGCTCTATGAAGGCGTCGGCAATGTCGAGGCGATCGACCTGTCGATGAAGCTCGGCGCGCATCATCCGATGGGCCCGCTCGAGCTCGCCGACTTCATCGGCCTCGATACCTGCCTGTCGATCATGCAGGTGCTCTATGAAGGCCTCGCCGATTCGAAATACCGACCCTGCCCGCTTCTCGTGAAATATGTCGAGGCCGGCTGGCTCGGCCGCAAGACCAATCGCGGCTTTTACGACTATCGCGGCGAAAAGCCGGTGCCGACGCGGTAATCTCTCTACGTTTTAGAGCTCTCTCCTCAGTTTCCCCCTCGCCCGTTGCGAAGCAATGGGAGAGGGTGGCCGAAGGCCGGGTGAGGGCTCTTGGATTTCCGTAGCCTTTGCAAAAGAGCCCTCATCCGCCCTTCGGGCACCTTCTCCCACGCGTGCCGCGCGGGAGAAGGGGAAATGAAGGAGAAAGCGGAGCGCGGGGAGAAAATTACTTCTCCGCCACCGCCGCCTTGATCAGCGCCTTGGCGTCGGGTGAATCCCATTCGGCGGGGCCGGCGAGGCGGCCGATCTCGCGGCCTTCGCGGTCGAGGAGGATCGAGGACGGCAGGCCGACCGCCTGGAACTTGCTTAAGCTCTCGGTCGAGGGGTCGGCATAGAGCTTGAGCGCGGTGGCGCCGACTTCCTTCAGAAACTTGCCCGAGGCCTCGAGGCCCTTGCGGTCGACGGCGATGGCGACGACTTCAAAATCGGGTGATCCCATGTCGGTCTGAAGCTTCGCCAATGACGGCATCTCCTCGCGGCAGGGGGCGCACCAGGTGGCCCACAGATTGACCAGCACGACGCGGCCCTTCCAGGCCTTGAGCGTGGTTTCACCGCCATTTTCGGGCAGGAAGCTGATGTCCGGCGCGGGCTTGCGGTCGGCCTTGACCACGAAGGCGGTCATGGTGCCGGTCGACAGGGCCCTGGTGACGGCGTTCTGCGGCGGGACGGTGGCGGTCTGGGCGGCCGGCGGCTCGACCTTGCCATCGCCTTCCCCCTTCAAGTAAACCCCGAAGCCTGCGGCGATCGCCGCGAGGGCTACGACCAGGAGTGCGGGCTTCAGGTTGCGGGCTTTTTCATTCATTCGGGAATTCCATCAGCGAGGCGGGTCATGACCAACAAGATGTGGGGCGGCAGGTTCGAGAGCGCGCCCGACGCCATCATGGAAGAGATCAACGCCTCGATCGGCTTCGACCAGAGGCTGTTCGCGCAGGACATCAAGGGGTCGCTCGCCCATGCCAAGATGCTTGCCGAACAAGGCATCATCTCCAAGTCCGACGCGGCTGAAATAAGGCGGGGCCTGGAGAAGGTGCAAGCCGAAATCGAAAGCGGCGCCTTCACTTTTTCGCGCGGTCTCGAAGACATCCATATGAATGTCGAGCAGCGCCTGAAGGATCTGATCGGCCCGGCGGCCGGGCGCCTCCATACCGCGCGCTCGCGCAATGACCAGGTGGCGACCGACTTCCGCCTCTATATCCGCGACGTCTGCGACCATCTGGACGGGCAATTGCACGATCTGCAGCTGGCGCTCGCCGGCAAGGCCGAAACCCATGCGGCGACGATCATGCCGGGCTTCACCCATCTGCAGGTGGCGCAGCCGGTCACTTTCGGCCATCACCTTCTCGCTTATGTCGAGATGCTCGCCCGCGACAGGGGCCGCATCGCGGATGCCAGGAAGCGCATGAACGAGTCGCCTCTGGGCGCCGCGGCGCTCGCCGGCACGTCCTTTCCCATCGACCGCAACATGACGGCGAAGGAGCTGGGCTTCGACCGGCCGATGCGCAACTCGCTCGATGCCGTGGCCGACCGCGACTTCGTGCTCGAGCTTCTCGCCGCCGCCTCGATCGCCGCGATGCATCTGTCGCGCCTCGCGGAAGAGATCGTCATCTGGTGCTCGGCGCAGTTCCGCTTCGTGACGCTCTCCGACAAATTCACCACCGGATCGTCGATCATGCCGCAGAAGCGCAATCCCGACGCGGCCGAACTGATCCGCGGCAAGCCGGGCCGCATCCTCGGCGCCTTCTCGTCATTGCTCGTGGTGATGAAGGGACTGCCGCTGACCTATTCGAAGGACATGCAGGAGGACAAGGAGCCGGCCTTCGACGCGATCGACAATCTCTCGCTCGCCATCGCGGCGATGACCGGCATGATCAAGGACCTCGAGCCCAATGCCAAGGCGATGCGCGCCTCGGCGGCGCAGGGCTTCGCCACCGCGACCGATCTCGCCGACTGGCTGGTGCGCACGCTGGGCCTGCCCTTCCGCGAGGCGCATCATGTGACGGGCGCGCTGGTGGCGCTGGCCGAGAAGAAGAACTGCGACCTCGCCTCCTTGAGCCTCACCGACATGCACAGCGTGAACGACAGGATCACCACCGATGTCTACAAGGTGCTTTCGGTCGAGAATTCCGTCGCCTCGCGGCTGAGCCTCGGCGGCACCGCGCCGAGGAATGTGGCCCGCGAAGCGGCGCGCTGGCTGAAGACGCTTGGGAAGCAGGCGGGCTAGTTGTGCCACCGCTGTAATTTACAGCGGCGATAACAGCAGGTTATCAGCAGATTACAGCGGTCTACAGCGGGGCTCGAAACTCCGCTGTTCCTGGTATGCCGCTTTTCCATCTGATCACCCTGTCAAAATCAAACACTGCGCCGACCAACCACGCTCCAGCCCACGAAGGCAACATCTTCCCCTCACTCCGCAAAGCGTCCTTTCTATTTCACATCCTTCTCCTTCCCCGCGCAATGCGCGGGGAAGGTGGCGCGCAGCGCCGGATGGGGTCGGGCAACCGGCAAAACGCCCCACACCTTGAGATCATCTCAGCATACGGGTGGTCATCAGACGCCCCGACCCATCGGCAGGGTTCATTCGGCACGGCCCCCATCCGGCGCTACGCGCCACCTTCCCCCGCTTCGCGCGGGAAGGAGGAGATGCCGCAAAGTGGGGAGACGGTATTTCGCCGCCCATATTGACAGCATCCTGTCGATTACTTATATTGACAGTATCCTGTCAATTATCCGGGAGGCCATCATGACCCCGACTTTCATCGACGCACCGCAAGGCCGTCTCGCCGTCTACGAGAAAGGCCAGGGTTCCGGCCTGCCCGTCCTCTTCCTGCACGCCGATTCCGGCCGTGCCGCGCAATGGGACGAGGTTCTGGATCGGCTCGGCGGCGAACTGAGGATGATCGCCCTCGATTCGCGCGGCAGCGGCGAAAGCGCCGAAGCGAAAGATGGCGACTACTCCTATGAAGGGCGCGCCGCCGATATCGATGCCGTGGCGGAGGCCCGCAAGCTCGAGCGTTTCGTCATCGTCGCCCATTCCGGCAGCGGCGCCGCGGCGCTCGATTACGCCGCCCGCCATCCGGAGCGCGTCGCCGGTCTGTTCCTGCTCGATCCCGCCACCGATCCGCGCGCTTTGCCGCGGGAGATCCGCGACGGCATCGTCGCCGGACTGGCCAGGCCCGAAAGCCTCGATTTTCAGAAGCAGTTCTATGCGACGATCGCCGGCGGCAATCGGAAGACCCAGGCCCGCGTGCTGGCCGATTGCGAAACGGTGGCGCCCGAGGCGCGGCTCGGCTTTGGCAAGGCCTTCGCCGACTGGAATCCGGAACCGGCGCTCGATGCCTGGAAGGGGCCCGTCTTCATCCTGGCAAGCGAGGCCTCCGACAATGCGGCGGCGCTCTATCGGCTGCGGCCAAAGATCGAGCATGACGTGGTGAAAGGCACGGGCCACTGGCTTCAGCTCGACGCGCCCGATATCGTGGCCGACGCCATTCGCCGTTTCATCGCCGGGATCTGAGCCAGTGTCCTTAGAGAAGACCGAAGCCGCAAGGCTTCTGACCGAGATCGTGCTGCTGACCTTTCGCCTGGAGGGCGGCTTTCTCGCCGCCGCCGACCGGATTTCGGCGCCGGCCGGCCTTACCGCGGCGCGCTGGAAGGTTCTGGGCGCGGTGCTGCGCGAGAAACGCAGCGTCGCCGAGATCGGCCGCGTGATGGGGCTCGCCCGCCAGAGCGTGCAGCGCCTCGCCGATATCCTGGTCGCCGAGGGCCTCGCGGCTTACGAGGACAATCCGGCGCATAAATCGGCGAAGCTGCTGGCGCCGACGGCGGATGGCTATGCCCGCATCGCCAGGCTCGCCCACCGCCAGACCGGCTGGGCCAACCGCGCCAGCGAGGGCATCGATCCCGCCCGGCTCGCCGCGACGCGCGACATGCTGGCGACGCTCATCGCGCGGGTCGAAGCGACGGAGGTGCCGGCATGAAGGACGCCGACATCGAGCGCCTCTCGGCCGCCATCATCGCGCGGGGCCTCGGCGGCAAGTCCGAGCTCAAGATGCTGCACGGCTTCTGCGCCGACTGCATGGAGGCGGGGCTCGACCTCACCATCGCCGTCGCCGTCATCGACACGCTGCATCCGATCCATGAAGGCCGCGCCTTCCACTGGCGCGCCGACGGCAAGGTCGAGCGCGAGGTCACCGAATATACGCCGACCAGCTATTCGGAGGAGAACTGGCGGCAGAGCGTCTTCTATCACCTGCTGCATCATGGCGGCGACGAATTGCGGCGCCGCATCGATGACGGCAGCCGGCGCGATTTCGTCTTTCTCGACAAGCTCGACGAGCAGAACCAGACCGATTACATCGCCTTCCTGCAGCGTTTCGACCGCGACGGCGCCATCGGCGAGATGGACTGCATCTATACCCATTGGGCGACGGCGCGCACCGGCGGCTTCAACGATGCCGAGCTCACCGCCCTGCGCCGGCTGGTGCCGCTTCTGGCGCTGGCGCTCAAGACCGTGTCGGTGGCCCGCGTCGCCGAGACCATCGCCGAGGTCTATCTCGGCCGCGATCCGGGCCGGCGCGTGCTGCAGGGCCGCATCGTGCGCGGCGTCGCCGA
>JBMOOM010000111.1:0-37373 GCA_049323275.1 Pseudomonadota bacterium | reverse complement strand
GGGTGTTGGTTCAGTTCACGACGGCGCTTCAAGAGAACAAAAGCGAAGCTTCAATACTTCCCGCACTTGCGGCTTTATAACGGCTGAGAGAGACACCCTCATCCGGCCTTCGGCCACCTTCTCCCGCGCGCGGGAGAAGGGGAAAACCAGGCTGGGCCTGTGTATTCCGCGGGCTTCCCCGGACAGCCCTGCCGCAGGCGGGAGAAGGGAAAGTCAGCTAAAGTCCTTCCTTGACGTTCGCAAATCTGTTGACGAACGCCCTGGTCTCGGGCATGAGCGTCGTCGGGACACCTCTCCCCACCGAGAGGCGGCCCATCTGAAAGGATGGAGCAGACATGACGACGATCGAGAAACCGGCTGTGCGGCCGGCCAATCCGCACTTCTCTTCCGGCCCGTGCGCGAAAATCCCCGGCTGGTCTCCTGAACTCCTCTCCCAGGCTTTGACCGGACGCTCGCATCGCTCGAGCGAGGGCAAAGCGCGCCTCAAGCAGGCGATCACGCTGACGCGCGAGATCCTCGAGGTTCCCGACAGCCATCTGATCGGCATCGTGCCGGCTTCCGATACGGGCGCGGTCGAAATGGCGCTGTGGTCGCTGCTCGGCGCCCGCCCGGTCGACATGCTGGCCTGGGAAAGCTTCGGCGAAGGCTGGGTCAGCGACGTGGTCAAGCAGCTGAAGCTCAAGGACGCCCGCATCCTGAAGGCGCCCTATGGCGAGCTGCCCGACCTCAAGGCGATCGATTTCAGCCACGATGTGGTCTTCACCTGGAACGGCACGACATCGGGCGTCTGCGTGCCCGACGGCGACTGGATCGCCGCCGACCGCCAGGGCCTCACCATCTGCGATGCGACCTCGGCCGCCTTCGCGCAGCCCCTGGACTTCGCCAAGCTCGATGTCGTCACCTTCTCCTGGCAAAAAGTGCTTGGCGGCGAGGGCGCCCATGGCGTGATCATCCTGTCGCCGCGCGCCGTCGAACGGCTCGAAAGCTATGTGCCGGCCTGGCCACTGCCGAAGATCTTCCGCATGACGCAGGGCGGCAAGCTCATCCAGGGCGTCTTCACCGGCGAGACCATCAACACACCCTCGATGCTGTGCGTCGAGGATTATCTGGTGGCGCTCAACTGGGCGCGCGGCATCGGCGGGCTCAAGGTGCTGCGCCAGCGCGCCAGCGCCAATGCGGCGGTCATCGACAGATGGATCGCCGGACGCTCCTTCGCGCATCATCTCGCCAAGGATCCGAAGTCGCGCTCCAACACCTCGGTGTGCCTCACCCTCGACGGCGGCGAAAGCGTGCCGAAATCGATGGTGAAGCTGCTCGAGGCGGAGCGCGCCGCCTACGATATCGGCGCCTATCGCGACGCGCCGCCGGGCCTGCGCATCTGGTGCGGCGCCACCGTCGAGACATCCGACGTCGAGGCGCTCGTTCCCTGGCTCGACTGGGCTTACGCCGAAGCCACGCGCTGAAGCTTTCCGCGCGCGATTCCGGTCGCGCGTCTTTCATCTCCCAAGCCGTTGCATATTCTTTTCGGAGTTCATCATGAAACCCCGTGTACTCGTTTCCGACAAGCTGTCAGAAGCCTCGATCCAGATCTTCCGCGAACGCGGCATCGACGTCGACTATCAGCCTGATCTCGGCAAGGACAAGGACGCTCTCCTTGCCGCCATTCCCAACTATGACGGCCTCGCCATCCGTTCGGCGTCGAAAGTGTCGCCGAAGCTCATCGCCGCGGCGACGAAGCTGAAAGTGATCGGCCGGGCCGGCATCGGCGTCGACAATGTCGACATTCCGGCGGCGACGGCGCGCGGCATCATCGTGATGAACACGCCCTTCGGCAACGCCATCACCACCGCCGAGCACGCGATTTCGCTGATGATGGCGCTGGCGCGCCAGATCCCGGAAGCCAACGCCTCGACCCATGCCGGCAAATGGGAGAAGAACCGCTTCATGGGCGTCGAGCTCTTCAACAAGACGCTGGGCGTGATCGGCTGCGGCAATATCGGCGCCATCGTCGCCGACCGGGCGCTCGGCCTCAAGATGAAGGTCATCGCCTTCGATCCGTTCCTGTCGCCCGAGCGCGCCATCGAGATCGGCGTCGAGAAGGTCGAGCTCGAGGACGTGCTGCGCCGTTCCGACTTCATCACCTTGCATACGCCGCTCACCGACAAGACGCGCGGCATCATCGACAGAGCGGCGATCGCCAAGATGAAGAAAGGCGTGCGCATCATCAATTGCGCCCGAGGCGGCCTCGTCGTCGAGGAGGCGCTGCAGGAGGCGCTGAAATCGGGCCATGTCGCCGGCGCCGCGCTCGACGTGTTCGAGACCGAGCCCGCCACCCAGCACCCGCTGTTCGGGCTGGAGAATGTCGTGGCGACGCCGCATCTCGGCGCGTCGACGGCGGAAGCGCAGGAGAATGTCGCCATCCAGATCGCCGAGCAGATGGCCGACTATCTGATCACCGGCGCGGTCTCCAACGCGCTCAACATGCCGTCGATCTCGGCCGACGAGGCGCCCCGCCTGCGCCCGTTCATCGCCGTCGCCGAGAGGCTCGGCTCCTTCGCCGGCCAGCTCACCGACGAGCCGATCACCGGCATCGTCATCGAATATGCGGGCGAGGTCGGCGACATGAACACGCGTGCCCTCACCTCGGCGGCGCTCGCCGGCGTGCTCAAGCCGATGCTGGGCGATGTCAATATGGTGTCGGCGCCGGTGGTGGCGAAGGAACGCGGCATCAAGGTGGACGAGGTGCGCCAGACGCAGCGGGGCGCCTATGAAACCTATATCCGCCTCACCATCAGGACGGCCAGGATGGAGCGCTCGGTGGCGGGCACCGTCTTCTCCGACGGCAAGCCGCGCATCATCCAGATCAAGGGCATCGAGCTCGAATCGGAATTCGGTCCGCATATGCTCTATGTGACCAACATGGACAAGCCAGGCTTCATCGGTGCGCTCGGCATGCTGCTCGGCAATGCCGGCGTCAATATCGCGACCTTCCATCTGGGCCGCCAGGCGCAGGGCCAGGAGGCCATCTGCCTCGTCCAGATCGACGAGCCGGTGCCGGAAGCGGTCCTCGTTGCGGTGGAGAAGCTGCCGCAGGTCAAGCAGGCGAAGCGGCTGGCGTTTTGAAGAAATTGATCCGTAATCTACCTGAATTTCCGCGTGGGTGAACACCGGCCGTCATCCGGGAAACATAAATATCCGGACGTCAGCAACAAAGCGGCGCGAGAGCGCGTTCTGGATATCAGCGGGGGCGCGTCTTTCAAACGGAGAGGTGTTCCATGATTACGGCAAGAAACACCAAGAAGAGCACGGCACTCCTGGCTGCGGTGTCGTTTCTCGCACTCGTCGGCATCGCCGCGCCCGGCGATGCCGGTAGTCTCGGCGGTGTCGTCGGTGGCGCCGTCGGCGCGGTCGGCGGCGCCGTAGGCGGTGCAGTCGGAGCGGTTGGCGGCACTGCCGGCAACACCGGCGACACGTCCAGTGGCAAGGGTGGATTGCTGGGTGGCACCGGCGGACTGGTCGGCGGCACCGGCGGGGTGATCGGCGGCACCGTCAATGCCGTTGCCGGCTCCACCACCCTGGCGAAGGCCACGGTCGGCGCGCTCAACCGCAAAGGCGTGCTGCAGGCGGTCGCCAGATCCGACCTGATCGGCGGAATCAAGGCCAAGCTCGACGTGCTCTCCAAAAAGAATCTCGCCAAGCTTTGCGTCGGCATAGGCGGCGGGTCCGGCTGCGGCAGCGGCAAAAGCCGTCATCAATTGCTCGGCCTCATCGATTACCGGCTCACCTTGTTGTCCAAGAAGCAGTTGCTCGGTCTCTGCCTGAGCGTCGGCGGCACCGGCTGCGGCGGCAGGAGCGGCAATGGCGGTGGAGGCGGAGGCGGGGGAGGCGGCGGCGGCGGTGGTAATGGTGGCGGCAATGGCGGCGGAGGCATCAGCCAGGAGGTTGCCGCGCTCAGTGGCGGGGAGCGTCGCGAGCTGATGCGGAAATGCCCGTCGGTCCTGCAGAATCCCGCCGCCTACAGTGGCGATGCGGTAAAGGTCTGCCGCGTTCTCGGACAGATCGCCGGCTTCTAGATCCTACTTCCAGCATGTAACCGGCGAAGTGGAAACACTTCGCCGGACTTCGGCTGTTTCACATCAGCCCCGGACCTGACGCGATCCCGCCCCGAATTCGCCGCGACGGCGGGATTTGATGCGCCCGCCCCAAGACCGGGGAATCACGGAGCACCCGCCATGCGTCACGCCGCAGCCGCCATTTTCCTCGCCACCACCGCTTTGACGGCCCCGGCCTTCGCGGCCGACATCACGGTCGCCTCGCATATCGACAAGGTCACCGTCTTCCCGCAGGGCGCCGAAGTGACCCGCATCGCCGAAGCCCGGATCGGGCAGGGCGAGCATACGTTGATCTTCGACGGGCTGCCGGCGGAGCTTTCGCCCGAGACCCTGCGCGTCGAAGGCGCCGGCGGCGCCAAGCTGGAGATCGGCTCGGTGGATTCCAAGATCGTGTTCCTGCCGACCGACACGCTCGACCAGAACCGCAAGCGTATCGAAAAGGATATCGAGGCGCTCGGCGATGAACGCGCCGCCCTCGACCAGGCGATCGGCGATGCCGAATACCAGAAGACCCTGATGCAGCAGCTCGCCTCGGCGACGCTGACCCAGAAGCCTGAGGAGGGCGCGACCCGCATCCTCGACGCGCAAGGGCTTGGCGGCGTGCTCGACCTCGTCGGCACCAAGCTGGCGGGCCTCGGCAAGACCATTCTCGATGCCCGGACCCGGCAGCGCGAGATCGACAGGCTGGTCGAGGACCTCAACAACAAGCTCGCCGATCTCGCCCCGCGCGAGGACCAGCGCATGCGGGTGAGCGTGCATCTCTCGGCTCCCGCCGAGACGGACGGCACCTTCCGCCTGAGCTACCGGATCCAGAATGCCGGCTGGCAGCCGATCTATGACGCCCGTCTCGGCGAGATGGGCAAGGACGGCAAGGCCAGGATCGAGATCGTCCGGCGCGCCGACGTCATGCAGGCGACGGCGGAGAGCTGGGACAATGTGGCGCTGACCCTGTCGACGGCGCGCCCGATGGGCGCCACCGCGGCGCCCGATCTGGCGCCGATGGCGGTCGGCGGTATCATCGATGGGCGGAGTGAAAACTACACCTCGCGCGGCGTCGGCGACATGGCGGCGCAGGCCCCCATCGTGACCGAAGAAACGCTGCAGGCCGCGCCCGCGCAGGACATGGACCTGAAACGCGCGGTACAGAAGCAGGCGCGGGTCGAGATCGCCGGCTTCCAGGCGCTCTACGGCATCCAGGACCGGGTGACGGTCGACAATACCGGCACCGCCAAGAAGGTGCGCATCGCCACCGACGAGATCGAGGCGAAACTGTCGGCGCAGGCGGCGCCCAAGCTCGACCCCAATGCCTATCTCACCGCCGCCTTCACGCTTTCAGGCGACACGCCGCTGCTGCCGGGGCCGGTGATGCTCTATCGCGACGGCGTGTTCATGGGGCAGGGCATGCTGCCGATGCTGTCGCCCGGCGAGGAGACCAGGCTCGGCTTCGGCGCCGACGACCTCATCAAGGTGAAGCGCATCGAGGTGAAGCGGCGCACCGCCGAGGAGGGGCTCATCACGACGTCGAATGTCGATGAGCGCGCCTTCGACATCACGATCAAGAATCTGCATCAGGCCCAGATCCCGGTCACCATTCTCGATCAGATGCCCTATTCCACCGACCAGAAGATCACGGTCGAGACCCTGTCCGGCATGACGCCGGCGACGGTGAAGGACTTCGAGCGCCGGCGCGGCGTGCTGGCGTGGAGCTTCGATCTGGCGAGCCAGGACATCAAGGTCATCAAGCACGGCTTCAAGATCACCTGGCCGCGCGACATCAAGCTCGGCCTGAACGGCGAGTGAGCGGGCCTGCCTGAAGGGTCAGCGGTTCTCCTTGGTGGTCACGCCGAGCATGCGCCTTTCGAGGAAGGCGATGCGCGCGGCGAGGTCGCTGGTCTCGCTTTGGAAGTAGGCGACGATCAGCACCGCGATCACCAGGCTGGCATTGAACTGCCCGATATTTTCCGAGAGCCATGGACCGAAATAAGCGAGAATCGCGGCAAGCACGATGATGACGCCAACGGTCTTCAGCGCCCGGAGCTGACTGGTAGTCTGTTTCTTGGCCATGGTTGGCGATTTTAATCCGTGCGATCATTTACCTCAAGTCACGAGCGATCACTTTTGAACGAGGTTCTTAAGGAAATTGCCTGTCCAGAGCGGCGAAGTGTCCTGTTTTGGAGCGGCCGATCGTGCTTTGCCTTTCGGCCCGGCGCGTGTAAAAGCCTGCAACGGCCCCGGCGCGTCAAGCGTTAACGGGGCCGGTTTCATGTCAGGACTGGGAACTTCATGGCGAATGTCGCGGTAGTGGGCGCCCAATGGGGCGATGAGGGCAAAGGCAAGATCGTCGACTGGCTGTCGGAGCGCGCCGATATCGTGGTGCGCTTCCAAGGCGGCCATAATGCCGGCCACACGCTGGTCATCGACGGGGTCACCTACAAGCTGTCGCTGCTGCCCTCCGGCATCGTGCGCAAGGGCAAGCTCTCGGTCATCGGCAATGGCGTCGTCATCGATCCCTGGGCGCTCGCCGCCGAAATCGAGAAGCTCACCGGGCAGGGGGTGACCGTCACCCGCGACAATTTGAGGATCGCCGGCAATGCGACGCTGATCCTGCCGCTCCACCGCGAGCTCGATCAGATGCGCGAGGCGGCCGCCGGCGACGGCAAGATCGGCACGACCGGGCGCGGCATCGGCCCGGCCTATGAGGACAAGGTCGGCCGCCGCTCGATCCGCGTCCATGACCTCGCCAATTTAGCCACCCTCGACCCCAAGATCGACCGGCTGCTCGCCCATCACAATGCGCTGCGCCGGGGCCTCGGCCAGCCGGAAGTGCGGGCCGCCGAGCTCAAGGACCAGCTGGCCGAAGTGGCGCCGAAGCTGCTCAGCTATTCCGACGCCGTCTGGCACCTCCTCGACGAGGCCAAGCGCGACGGCAAGCGCATCCTGTTCGAAGGCGCGCAGGGCATCCTGCTCGACATCGATCACGGCACCTATCCCTATGTGACCTCCTCCAACACGGTGGCGGGCCAGGCCTCGGCCGGCTCCGGCATGGGGCCGTCCTCGATCGGCTATGTGCTCGGCATCGCCAAGGCCTATACGACGCGGGTCGGCTCGGGACCGTTCCCGACCGAGCAGCAGAACGAGATCGGCGAGCTCATCGGCCAGCGCGGCCGCGAATTCGGCACGGTCACCGGGCGCAAGCGCCGCTGCGGCTGGTTCGACGCGGTGCTGGTCAACCAGACGATCAAGGTCTCGGGCATCCACGGCATCGCGCTGACCAAGCTCGACGTCCTGGACGGGCTCGAGGAGATCAAGGTCTGTGTCGCCTATGAGCTCGACGGCAAGCGCATCGACCGCCTGCCGGCCGCCGAGGAGGCGCAGAAGAACGTGGTTCCCGTCTATGAGACGCTGGAAGGCTGGAAAGAGACGACGGCCGGCGCCCGCTCCTGGGCCGATCTCCCGGCTCAGGCGATCAAATACGTGAAATATCTCGAGGAGCTCATCGGCTGCCCGGTGGCGCTGCTCTCGACGTCGCCCGAGCGCGACGACACGATCCTGATGAAGGATCCGTTCGAGGACTGACATGCTCCGGCGCCTGATCCTCCTTGTCGGCGCCGGTCTCGTTTTCATTGTCTTGACGGCGCTGACGCAACTGGGCGGGATCGTCTTCCTGGTGAGCCTGGTGCTCGGCTGGCTTCTGCGCCGGGCCGGCGCCGGCAGGGTGACGGCGATATCCGCCGGCATCGTTTTCTTCCTCGCCGGCGTGCCGCTCGCCAGTTTCCTCATCGCGCCGGCGTTGGCCGGGCTCAACGGCCGCGTGGCCCTGCCATGTGCGGCGAGCGGCGACAAACCTTATGCCGCTCTGTCACCGATCTATTGCGCGCTCGGCCGCAATTATGTGCGGCCGGAAGTCCAGGCGATGCTCGAGGCGATGGGGCGCGATCTCCGGCGCGATGATCCGCAACTCGTCGTCGCCACGCTCGATGCGAATTTCCCTCTTATCGACGGTTTTCCGCTGCCACCGCATCTGTCGCACGATGACGGACGACGCATCGATCTCGCTTACTTCTACAAGGATGCGGCGGGCAATCCGATGGCGCTCGCCGCGCCCTCCTTCCTCGGCTATTGGGGCTTCGAAGAGCCGCCGACGCCAGCCGACGCCGCCTGCACCGACAAGGCGCGCTGGCTGAGCTTTCGCTGGGACATGGGCTGGTTTCAAGCCGTCGTGCGCAAGGACCTCATGCTCGATGAGGAACGCACCGCGGCGATGCTGCGCTGGCTCGCCGAGAAGGGGCCGGAGCATGGCGTCGACAAGATCCTGCTCGAGCCCCATATGGCGAAGCGGCTCGGCGTCACGTCGCCCCTGATCCGGTTCCAGGGCTGCCGCGCGGCGCGCCATGACGATCATATTCATGTCGAGATCGGCGGCTAGGATCCGGCCCATATCACCCGGGAGATCGCGATGCAGCCGATCCTGCTCTTCAATCCGTCCCTGACGCTCAAGATCGTCGTCGCGGTGATCACCATCGTGGCGCTGGTGCTGTTCATCCGGTCCTACTGGAAGAACGGCGGGCTCTGAGCCGGAGCTTCCGCTGTATTCAACAGCGGAAAGAACAGCAGATAACAGCGGAAATACAGCGGGTTTCAGCGCATCCGAGTTCCGCTGTTTTTGTCCGCCGCCATATCCCGGCTGGATTTCACCAAATTGCACATCTGCGCCCATGTTTGCCAGGGCTCGAGATCGACGCCCTCGACGTCGCAGGACGGAAACGATACTGTCTTCGTAACGGGCGGGAGGCGGCAATGAAGGTGTTGCTGATCGAGGCATTCCTGGATGCGGTGGACGGAATCCGGGCGGCTGTAACGCTGTTCTGGCCGATATGGGGCATCATGGCCTTGGGCATCGTGCTGGTGGCAAGCTTCGGCAATTTGAGAGTTTCGGGAAACTTCAAGGAAGCTCCCCTCGTGAGCTTGGCAATGTTCGCGGCGGCGCTGAGCATTCTCGCTTATATCTTCGTCATTTTCTGTCAGGGTGCGGTCGGCTGGCACCGCCGTTTGTTGCTCAACGAAAAAGCGCGTTGGACGTCCCCGATCCCCGCTCGCCGGAGCCTTCAATACGCGCTGCCGGCCTTTCTCTTCGCGCTGGCAATCTGGATTGGCATGGTCGTTTTCACATCTCTGGTCCTGCCGGTTCTGGTCAGCCTCTTCGCCGCTTCCTTCCAAGGGCTGACGCCGACCGCCAATTCTTCCCTCGAGGATCTCGACGCCTATCGAAAGGCGATCACGCCCCTTCGCTTGGCCATTCAGGCCGGCATGATCCTCATTGGCTGGGCGGTGATCTGGTTCGGCCGCTCATGGCTGATGGCGTTCCCGCATATCGCCGTGCGCACCGTCCTGCCGGCCTGGGGGAACATCCGGAAGGCCATAAAAGTTCCTCCCGGTCTTGTCGGCGCGCTGCTCGTGACGATGTTCCTGCCGTCGGTGCTCGGCACGCTCTATCAGTCCTTCATGCCGGCGAGCCTCCAATTGTCGCTCATCGCCGCGATAACCGTCACGGTCGTGAATTTCGGACTGTCCATTCTGAGTCTATTATGCGGCCTCAGCCTATTCTCGATCGCCTATCGTCACGCCGGGATCGAGCAGATCCCCTATCAGGAGGTGAAAGATGCAGCTCAAGCCTAGCCTCGTCGCCTTTTTCCTCCTCTACGGCATGATGGCTGCGCCCGCCGGCGCCGCCGACACCTTGCGCATCTACCGCCTCGACGGCAGCAGGCAATGCGAGGAGGGGAAAACAGGGCGCAGTCTCGCCCGCGACGCGCAGGCGCTGCGCCGGCTCGGCATTCCGATCCGCTCGATGAAGAAAATCTATCACCCGACCATGGTCAATATCATGATGTGCGGAGCGACCTCGACGCGCGCCAATACCTATGTGATCCGGACGAGCGACTGGCGCCGTTTTGGTAAACGGCTCGGCGGCTTCAAGCGCTGGCCGAGGTGACACGCCCTCCCGGCCTTGTTAGGCTCGGCCTCGTGAACCGTTCCGGAGGCCGGCGAGATGGACAAGAAGCAGCAGTTCAATCTGTGGTACCTAGCGCTCGCTTTCGCCGGGATTCTCCTCGTCCAGGGCTGGTGGCAGACCTACCGCACCGTCGAGCCGCTCGACTACTCCGACTTCCTGGCGCTGCTCAAGAAAGGCGAGATCACCGAGGTCTCGGTCAGCCAGAACACGATCGAAGGCAAGTTCAAGACGCCGCAGAACGGCAAGGAATATTTCACCACCACGCGTGTCGATCCCGCCGTCGCCAACGATCTCTCGCAATATAACGTGAAATTCTCCGGCCAGGTCAGCAACGGCTTCCTGTCGACGCTGCTTTCGTGGATCGTGCCGGTGCTATTCTTCTTCGCGCTCTACATGTTCTTCTTCCGCCGCATCATCGACAAGCAGGGGCTGGGCGGCATGATGAATGTCGGCAAGTCCAAGGCCAAGGTCTATGTCGAGAAGGATACCGGCGTCACCTTCGCCGATGTGGCGGGCGTCGACGAGGCGGAAGCCGAGCTCGTCGAGATCGTGTCGTTCCTCAAGGACAAGGAGAAATATGCCCGCCTCGGCGCCACCATTCCGCGCGGCATATTACTGGTCGGGCCGCCCGGCACCGGCAAGACGCTGATCGCCAAGGCGGTGGCGGGCGAGGCGAAGGTGCCGTTCTTCTCGATCTCGGGCTCTGAATTCGTGGAGATGTTCGTGGGCGTCGGCGCGGCCCGGGTGCGCGATCTCTTCGAGCAGGCGCGCAAGGCCGCCCCCTGCATCATCTTCATCGACGAGCTCGATGCTCTGGGCAAGGCGCGCTCGGGCCCGAGCTTCGGCGGCAATGACGAGAAGGAGCAGACGCTCAACCAGCTCCTGACCGAGCTCGACGGCTTCGATCCGCGCGAGGGCATCGTGCTGCTCGCCGCCACCAACCGGCCGGAGATTCTCGATCCGGCCCTGCTGCGCGCCGGGCGCTTCGACCGGCAGGTGATCGTCGACCGGCCGGACAAATCAGGCCGCGCCGAAATCCTCAAGGTCCATATGAAGAAGATCAAGGCCGACAAGGATGTCGATCTCGAGCAGCTCGCCCAGATGACGCCCGGCATGGCCGGCGCCGATCTCGCCAACCTCGTCAATGAGGCGGCGATCTTTGCGACGCGGCGCGGCGCCAAGAGCGTGACGATGGCGGATTTCGTCGCCGCCATCGAGCGCCTCGTCGCCGGCACCGAAAAGAAGAGCCGGGTACTCAATCCGCTGGACAAGAAACGCGTCGCCTATCACGAGATGGGCCATGCGCTGGCCGCCGCCACCCTGCCGGGCGCCGACCCGGTGCAGAAGATCTCGATCATCCCGCGTTCGATCGGGGCGCTCGGCTATACAATGCAGCGTCCGACCGAGGACAAATATCTCATCACGCTCGGCGAGCTGAAGAACCGCATGGTGGTGCTGATGGCGGGCCGCGCCGCCGAGGAGCTGATCTTCAAGGAGATCTCCACGGGCGCGGCCGACGACATCACGCGCGCCACCGACATCGCCCGCCAGATCGTGACGCGCTTCGGCATGGCGAAGGAGCTCGGCCAGGCGGTGTTCGAGCGGCAGAGCTCGAGCTATATCGGCGACAATGTGGTGGGCATGCGCCAGAAGGACTATTCCGACGAGACGGCGCAGAAGATCGACCTCGCGGTGAAAAAGCTGATCGACGAGGCCTATGCGCGGGCCAAGAAGATCCTCACCACGCGCCACAAGGATCTCGAGGCCGGCACGCAGATCCTGCTCGAGAAGGAGACGATCACGCCCGAGGATTTCAAGGCGCTGCTGCCCGCGAAAGCCGAGAAAGCGGCAGTGGATTAGGTTGGAGCTCGATCCGATCTAGACGGGCTCGATATCGTAACGTAAACGGATGTGCCGTCATCGATCCGCCAAAGCCTTTTTGAGAGTTCCCGGCCGCCGCAATGAATTCCATCGATTTACTGTCACTGCATTATTGTGAGTCCCGGCGCAGCGAGTTCAAGGCCGGTGAAGATTTGTTTTTCAATCAGGAATTGAAGAGCTGGTTCGTCTTCAAGCCGGAGCTGGTCATCGAGCTGCTGCGTGACGACGAGAGGCTCATGGTACCCGACACCGTGGCCAATATCAGGATGCTGGAAACCCGGTATAAGCGGCAGTTCCCCAACCTGGTCTTTGCCGTGAACTCCATTCCCCTGTTGCTCAACGGGCAAGTGCATCGCGAGATCCGGCGCGCCTTGGCGGAGATTATATTGGAAGGCCGGCCGAGAATCCTCGCTGCCCTGCCGGATCTAATGAACCGACACATCAAGCCCCTGGATGAGGAAGACAATCCGGAATGGCTGCTCGACCGGCTCTCCCCCCTGGTGGCCGATGTGTTCGGCCTGATGTGCAATTGTCCGGTTCCCCTGCCGTTTCCGAAACTGGTGCTCACGCGGCTATTTGATCGTTTCGTCAGCCTGGCCGCGCTCAGCGAAGCAGAGAAGCAACTAGGCCAATTGCGCGAAGAGCTGGCCAAGACGGTGCATGACGTGGATCAGGCGCATATTGTCGCGCTTCTCGTGTTGGGACGGGATTCGCTGCTCGGCACGTTGGCTACATCGCTCAATATGGTGCTGCGCGACAATCTGGGCCGACGCTTCGCGGAAATCGAGTTCCCTGACTTTCCGCCGGAAACGGGCGTCGCCATCGCCGAGAGGATCGCCACCGTCGATATCACGGCAGGGTCGCGGACGATCGCCGCCGGCGATCGGGTAAGAATGTATTTCCAGCCCATAAGCGACATGAGCAGCGCCAGTAAGCAGGCGCTGTTCGGCGCCGGCGTCCATTCCTGCCTGGGCCGGCCGATCTCGCTTGACGTCTGGCGTGCAATGATCGAGACCTTTAGAGGGTTTTCGTCGAGGGTGACGGCGGTCGCCTGCGAATTCGAGCCCAACAACATATTCGTGATGCCGCAATCCTTGAGGACTGAGCACGCCCGATGAGCCAGAAGATCGAAGCCGAACTGCGCAATGTCTTTGCGGAACTGGGTCTGATCGAGGCCGCGTCCGGCGAGGTGACGGAGGATATAACCTTCGCGGACCTCAACACCGACAGTCTGACATTGATGGATCTCTGTGTCGCCCTCGAGGAACGCTATGATTTCATCATCGAGCCCGCGGATGTCATGAAGCAGGCAACCTTGAGCAATCTGGCGCGTTTCATCGCGACCCGGCGGCCCGAACGGGCGTAAGCCGCTCATGAACGAGCGGAAGACACGATTTGAAGTCATGCTCGCTGACCGGTCAGCCGCCATTAGCGTGCGGGAGTGGCTTATCGGCAAACCGAAAGGCCGTGTGATCTGTCTGCACGGACTCGGTGTGAATGGTGCCGAATATGCCCCGATGGCGGAAGGTCTGAACAAAGCCGGCTTCGATGTGCTGGCGCCGGATTGGATGGGGCACGGCGACAGCGACTATCTCGGTAGTCCCGAAGACTATGACTGGACCAACTACGTCAAATGCCTGACGGCGATCGTGAAGCACCATCATGGGCCGGTGACGCATTACGTCGGCACGTCCTGGGGCGGAGCGATCCTGCTCATGTTCATGCTGTCGTTGCGGGTGCGCCCGCAATCAGCGGTCTTCGTCGATGTCCCCATCCGGACCGCGCCGGAGACGACTCGCCATGGCGAAGTGCTCGGGCAGCAGGTGGGACAGAGCTTCGCATCAGCCGCCGAAGGCAATGCGTTTCTGGGCCGGCTCCGACCGCTGCTGGTGGAGGTGCCGGCAAAATACAAGGCCTATCTCGACCGCGAGCGCTATCGTGCCGAGGGTGATCGTCTCGTTTTCAGCTTCGACCCCCTGGCCATAGGCAGACTGAGCGGAAGCGCGAACTGGAAATACAACTATTTCGGCGAGTTGAAGCGTTTCAGCTTCTGCACGTTGTTCCTTTACGGCGCCGCCAGCCCGCATCGCTGGCCGGATGATTATGTGACCCTGGCCCGCAAGTCGCCCCTCGTCACCTATAATGACGACATGAAAGGCGGGCATCCGCCGATGCTCCTGTTCGAGGAGCAGTTCGCACCTGTCGTCGATTACATCAAGAAGAAGACGCCGACGCGTTGATGTCGCGCCGGCCTGTTGGCGATCAGAAATCCCGTCCTTCGACGAAGAAGCCATAGAAGGAGGTGAGCAAGGTCACGCCGAAGATGGAGAGCAGCCAGGTCAGGACGGTGAGGATCACGACCCCGATGACCACGCCGATGATGGCGTTGATGCTGATCAGGACATAGAAGACGAAGCCGGCGACCAGGAGCGCGGCGGCGCTCAGCAGAAGCATGAAAAGCACGACGAGGAGAAGCGGCCGGCCGTTGCCGCGCGTCGCCGCCCAGGCATCGGCGAGCGAGAAATCACGACGTCCGATGGCGATCGCGGGGAGCTTGGTGCTGAGCCGATAGACTGAGACGACGGCGAACAGCAGGGCGGCAAGACCCAGGAAGAACGCCAGGACGGCGGTCACGCTCGACAGGTTGGCGAGGATCTGCAGGACGAAGATGCAGACAAAAAAGCCGACGAAGAACATCAGCCAGATGAGCACGAGATTTCCGAGATAGCGCCAGGTGAGGCCGTCGAGCCTGAGGATCTCACCGCCGGACGGCACCTGGTCCAGCAGGATGTAGCGGTGCCAGTTCACCGCGATGGAGGCGAAGCTCACCAGATTGGCCAGGAGCACGATGAGCTGGACCGCCAGGCTGCCGCCTGTATTGACCTTGGGGTCGCCGATAAGCGTTTCGGAAACGAACCCCACGGCGAGGTTGATCGCGAAAACGATCACATACCAGGGCCAGGAAATACGGAAGGCGTAACCGATATTGTTGCGCACGCTGCTGATGGCGTGGCTGATGCAGGCGCCGGCAGGCAGTTGGCGGGCCATTTGGCTTGGGCTGGTGTTCATGGGCGTTTTCTTCCCCCTTCAGAAATCCCGTCTCTCGACGAAGAAGCCGTGGAGAGAGGTGAGAACTGTGATGCCGAATATCGTGATGAGCCAGTTGGCGGCATGGCTCGGGACGAGGCTGACGGCGACGGTCAACGGAATGACGATGAGATACCAGGGCCAGTTGATGCGGAACGCATAGGCGATGTTGTGGCGCAGGCTGGCGACCGCATGGCCGATGCAGGTTCCCGCGGGACGCTTCCGGGTCATGGTGACTCTCCCTCGTACTTTCGCCATAAGAAAGCCAGAAGGCCCCGTCAAGCCGCGTCACCCCATATTCGGAGACCCGCAATGAGTCCGACCCGCCGTGCCGCCCTGGGTGTTTTGCTTCTGCTGCCGGTCATCGGGGCGGGGCTTGCGGCCGCTCCCGCCCGGGCAGCCGGCAATTACGCCCAATATGCCCGCTCGGTGCTGAACAGCCTGCCGGCCGACAGCGAGCCCCGGCCCGATCTCGAGGCCTATCTCGACAAGCTCGTCTCGTCCTACCGGCAGGCCAATGGCCGCAAGGGGCTCGCCGCCAGCGACATGCTGCGCGAGGCGGCGCGGGCCCAGGCGGCCGACATGATGTTCGCCGGCAAGTCGCGCCACACCTCACGCGCCGGCCATTCCTTCGACCAGCGCTTCGGCGCCTATGTGGAAGCGGCCGAGCTCTACAAGGCGCGCGGCGAAAATGCCGCCAGCGACCGCAAGAAGGGTCCGGCGGATCTCGCCAAGGCGAAGGGCCTGTTCGATCTGTGGCTCGACAGCAGCGGCCACCGGCGCAATTTGATGAAGCGGGACTACGAATTCGTGTCGACCGGCGTCATCCAGCGCGGCAATGAGCTATGGGCGGTGCAGATCTTCTGGTCGAAGAAGATGGAGCCCGGCAGCAATCCGCTGCTGCTGATCCAGTAGGGCTGCCTTTCCTCTATCCGTCATCCCGGCTTTTCGCCGGATCGTAACAGTCCAAAACAAAGCGCCGCCCCGGTTCGACGCGGGGCGGCGCTGTTTGATTCAGGTCGTCTGGCTCAGACCCGCGCCTCGGCGGCGAAACCAGCCTTGGGCGCCAGCGCCTTCTGGGCGGCGTTCTTCACCGCCTTCTGCACCTTCTCGAAGGCGCGGACCTCGATCTGGCGGATGCGCTCGCGCGAAACGCCGAATTCCTGGCTCAGGTCTTCGAGCGTGGCGGGGTCTTCCTGCATGCGGCGCGCCTCGAAGACGCGGCGCTCGCGGTCGGTGAGCTTGTCCATCGCCTCGGTCAGAAGCTCGAGACGCATGCGCTTCTCTTCGCTTTCCACGAGGACGTCTTCCTGCGTGTCGGTGTCGTCGACCAGCCAGTCCTGCCACTCGCCTTCCGACTCGGCGCGCACCGGCGCGTTGAGCGAGGCGTCGCCCGACAGGCGGCGGTTCATCGACACGACATCTTCTTCCGGCACGCCGAGGCGCCGGGCGATCTCCTGGACCTGGTCGGGGCGCAGATCACCCTCTTCCAGAGCCTGGATCTGGCCCTTCACCTTGCGCAGGTTGAAGAACAGCTTCTTCTGACTGGCCGTGGTGCCCATCTTGACGAGGCTCCACGAGCGCAGGATGAATTCTTGAATCGAGGCCTTGATCCACCACATGGCATAGGTGGCAAGCCGGAAGCCCTTGTCGGGCTCGAAGCGCTTGACCGCCTGCATGAGGCCGACATTGCCCTCCGAGATGACCTCGGAAATGGGCAGGCCGTAGCCGCGATAGCCCATGGCGATCTTGGCCACGAGGCGCAAATGCGAGGTGACGAGCTTGTGCGCCGCCTCACGGTCGCCGTCCTCTTTCCAGCGCTTGGCGAGCATGAATTCCTCGTCCGGCTGGAGCATCGGGAACTGGCGGATCTCCTGCAGGTAACGGGAAAGGCCGCCTTCGCTCGAGACGCTAGGAAGTGCTGATACAGGTCTGCTGGCCATAATTTTCCCCCCTTTCACGGGCCGGGCCGAAGGCGAGGGCCTTCTCCGGTGATGAGGATATAGGGATCAATGTGCGAAATTTAAGACCGTTCCCCGAAAAAAAGAAACTAAACAAGTTGCAATATTGGCCTGCGCCGGACGCAAGGCTGGCAAAAGCGTTCAATCCCTTGAAATATATCGGGGATCGGCTTTTGGGCGCTGTGGACCATGGGACCATGGACAAACTGTCGCTGGGGTATATCAGTAACCATCTATCTCGCGGGTAACCGGCCTATGACCTGGCTCTATTTCCTGTCCTTCCCCGTCCTGTTCCTGGTCCTCCTGCTGATGACCGGGCTGATCAGCACCGTTCTGTGGGCGCTGCCTAGGCTCCCGGGCGCCGCCCCCCTGATGCGCTGGGGCAAGGCCATGTCGCCGGTCATGCAGGGCATCTGCGGCACCTTGTTCGTGCTCGCCACCACCTTCCTGTCGTCGAGCGTGTGGACGGCCGAGGACAAGGCCTATGAGGCGGTGGCGATCGAGGCGCGCCAGGTCCGCCAGCTGCGCACCTTGGCGCATCTCTTCGCCGAGCCGCGGCGCTCCGAGCTCGTCAATCTGGTGTCGGAATATGCCGGGCAAACGGCGGCGGAGTGGCCGCTGATGACCGAAGCCGGCGGCGGGCGCGGCGCCGAGCAGGTGCTGACGGCGCTTTACGGCGCCGCCGTGTCGCTGGCGGGGACCGAGCAGATGCTGTCGGGCGAGATCATGCAGGCGCTCAATGCGGTGGGCGACGCGCGCGAGCGCCGGCTCGATATCGCCCGCAACAGCGTCAATGAGGACCAGTGGGTGGTGATGCTGATCCTGGCGCTGATGCTGGGCGCCGCCGTCACCTTCGTGCATGTCGAGGAGGACAAGGCGCGCGCCGTGGCGCTGGGCCTCGTCACCGTCATGGTGGCGACGGCGCTGCTGCTCATGATCATGCATGACCGGCCGTTCATCGGCTATGAGGCGCTAGGCCCCGAGGCGATCCTCGCCGCGGCGCGGGGGTTATGACAGGGCGTCGATGAGCGCGGCCAGATCGGGCGGCGGGTCGCTCTCGAAATGCATCGGCTCGCCCGTCACCGGATGCTCGAAGCCCAGCACCGCGGCATGCAGCGCCTGGCGGCCGAGCGCCTTCAGCGCCACCTGGGCGGCCGGCGGCAGCTTGTGGAGGGCGGTCTTGAAGCCTTTGCCATAGGTTTCGTCGCCCAGCAGCGGATGGCCGATATGGGTCATATGCACGCGGATCTGGTGGGTGCGGCCGGTTTCGAGCCGGCAGGTGACGAGGCTCGCCACCGGCGGCGAGCCGAAGCTCCGCTCGACTTCATAATGGGTGATGGCGGCGCGGGCCTGCGGGCTGCGGGAGACGGTCATCTTCTCGCGGGTGACGCCATGGCGGCCGATCGGCGCGTCGATGGTGCCGCGCCGGCGCTCAGGCGCGCCCCAGGCGACGGCCATATAAGCGCGCTCGAGCCTGCCGTCGCGGCCATGGGCGGCGAATTGCTCGGACAGGCCCTGATGGGCCTGGTCGGTCTTGGCGACGACGAGCAGGCCCGACGTGTCCTTGTCGAGCCGGTGGACGATGCCCGGCCGCCTGACGCCGCCGATGCCGGAGAGGCTGTCACCGCAATGGGCGAGGAGGGCATTGACCAGCGTGCCCGTATCATGGCCGGCGGCGGGATGGACGACGAGGCCCGCCGGCTTGTCAATGACGATGAGCGCGTCGTCCTCATAAACGATGTCGAGCGCGATCGCCTCGGGCAGGGGCTCGGCCGGGACGGGGGGCGGCAGCCTGACCGCGACCTTGTCGCCCGGCTTCATCTTGCGGCGCGCCTCGGTCGTGGGCGCCCCCTCGACATCGACGCACCCATTGGCAATAAGGGTCTGGAATCGCGCCCGGCTCACTTCGGGGAACCGGTGCGCCAGAAAGCGGTCGAGCCGCTCGCCCGCGGCCTCGGGCGGGACGGCCGCTTCCAATAGATCTAGCGATGGAGACGTCATGACGGACAACCAGCAACCGGAGACGGGAGATACCCCGCCGCAGCCGGGCTTACGATTCCTTGAAATGACCGTCTACATCATGGGCGGGCTGCTCGTCATCATGCTCGTGGTGCTGCTCGGCGGCATCGCCTGGAAGGCGACGCGCGGCAAGACGCCGGAAGAGCCGCCGAAAGTGAACCTGGTCGAGATCGGCGCGCCCGCCGGCGCGACCATCGGGTCGGTGACCCTCGACGGGAACACGATGGCGGTGCAGGTGACCGCCGGCGGCGCCCAGGAAGTGGTGGTCGTCGACACCAAGAAGGGTGTCATCGTCAGCCGGGTGAGGTTGAAGCCGGAAGGGCAGTGAGGTGGGCCGTCTCATAACGGCTTCTGCGTCGAGAAATACTCCCCGCCGGAACTATACTTCACGCACGCTTGCGGACCGGAATCTTCGTTACCGAGCCGCGGCTTGTTCGCTTCCGGCTGATTGCCGCTGCATGTCCACGGCGCACGACCTTCGCAACTGGCCGTAGCTCGACTCCGACAACGTTCATCACCTTCAGGATGGTGGCAAAACTCGGATTGCCGTCGCCGGAAAGCGCCTGATAAAGGCCTTCGCGGTTCAGTCCGGTCTCCTTGGCAACCTTCTGCATGCCTTCTGCTCGAGCAACGTCACCGAGCGCCTTGGCAACTACGCGAGCGTCATCACCATAGTCCTCAAAGACAGCCTGCAGATAGGCGGCTCGCGCCTCGCGGGATTGCAGGTAGTCGGCCGCGTCATAGCGGGAGAGCGCAGCGCCAGCGGGCATTCCTGTCTCTATGTTCTTCGCTTTTTTGGCGGCGGTCATAACTTTTGCCCTTTCCAGTATTTGGCATAATCCTTCGCGGTTTTGATGTCCTTCACCTGAGTGGACTTGTCGCTTCAGCCTCACCAACGCTGCTGCATTCTGGGGGAAAAGAACAACCCCGCGCGTCATGTCTTCCACCGCGCTTGCTGCCTGGCGTCAGCGGCCTTGCGTCTCAAAATGGGCGCCGCAACCCATATCCAAAGAACCGCGTAGCCGACGAATTTGCAAAACCCGGCGTGGAGCAACACCCAGTTGATCGCCTTCAGATGAGCGTTGCGTAAAGGCGTAACAAGTCCGCTATATCGCGGAATGGAATGAGGCGACAAGCGAGCCAAAAATACTGCTAAGTATTTGATTTGAATGGCGCCCCCTAGGGGACTCGAACCCCTGTTTCAGCCGTGAGAGGGCCGCGTCCTGGGCCGCTAGACGAAGGGGGCGCACAGTTCGAGGGCCCGATATAAGGGGCTCAGCGGCAAAGCGCAAGTGATCCCTTGGCTCCCGAGAGCTCTATCTGACGAAGCCGGTGGACGAGGTCGATTGGCATCCGCTCGGTTCTTTCCCTGCTCGGCGTCAAAGCCATCCATAGTGGAGGATTCTGACTCAGGACCTCCGGTCAAGATTGACAGCGCTGCCCTCTCGGGAGAAGCATCGCGCCCGGTCCACCCTGGAAGGAGCGCGAAATGAGGGTCATTCTGTTGCCGTTGTTCGTTGCCGGCCTGACCACAGCGGCCCATGCCGACCGGCAGGCCGCCGACGAATGCGCCAAGTCGCTGCCGGCCAACGCCAAGTATATTTACGAAACCACCCAGGCGAGCCACCCGACGGAGCAGACGGGACGGAGCATCGTCATCGGCATCGTCGAGAAGATGATCGCCGAGGGCAAGCTCACACTCTCCGAAGGCGAGACCGCAGGTGAAGCGGCCGGGACGTGCCTGGAAAAAATGAAATAGCCAGCCTGGCTTTCAACCCTCTGTCTCCGGAATACGGTCGGTCAGTTCCTTGCCCGATGCCGGCGGAGCTTCACGGCCGGCCTTGGACGGCGCTTCGAACCAGGACCAGACCGGTTCTCGGGCGGCCTGATGTCGATCTCCTCGCCGGGCGCCTGCTTGGTCACGACCTAGCCTTCCGGATCCGGCGCGGGCGGCTGTTGCGTCGACGCCCGGGTTTCGTCGGGTGGAAGCCGCTCATCTATCTGCTTTCCCGATGAAGTGGTGGGAGCCGTCGGCGTCTCGGTCGAGTGCTGCTTGTCGCTCTTCCACTCGTTCCAGATGGGGCTGTCGGCGGTGAGGTAGTAGATGCCCGCGACAGCGAGGGCGACGCATAACAAGGCGATCACCACCGTTTGCGGCCGCTTGCCGGCGCGAGTTGCAGTCTGCCCACACTATATGGGTTGGCGGAGCGGCCTCACGCAAGGGGAGAGTGAGTGCGGCCAATTGTGATACGACAATGATCCCCGAGGCTGCATGCCTGCGTAGCGTTTAGACGGCTTCTGATTTCTTGACGGATGGAGGAAAAGAAGCCAGCATTCTCCAACATAACGGGCAGATGCCGGCCTTGTCAGGCATGCCCTGTCCCCCGGAAAATGTGACGCCTGATGACCACCGACAGACTGTTTGTGCCCGACCTCAAGCCGCAACCCTATTGGTGGGACACGGCCGAGCTTCCCGCCGGTTCCGGCGCGCCGCTGCCGGAGCGCGCCGATGTGGTCATCATCGGCGGCGGCTATACGGGACTGTCCTGCGCGCTCGAGCTCGCCAAAAGAGGCGTGCGGGCCGTGGTGATCGAGGCGGAAAAGATCGGCTTCAATGCCAGCTCGCGCAATGGCGGCATGGTCTCCGGCAATACCAAGGTGGCGAGCCTGGCGCGCAGCGGGATCTTCGGCAAGGAATTGGGCGAGCGCCTGGTGAAGGAAACCATGGGCGTTCTCGATTTCACCGAGACGCTGATCGCCACGCACAAGATCGACTGCGATTATCGCCGCAGCGGCCGCGTCAATCTCGCTTATTCGCGCAAGCATTATGAGGCGCAGGCGAAAGCGGTGGAGTGGGTCGCCGAGATCACCGGCGGTGACGCCCATATGCTGCCGCGCGCGCGCCAGCGTGAGGAGATCGGCAGCGACCATTATCATGGCGGCCAGGTGGTCGCCAATGCCGGCAGCCTCAACCCGGCCAAATATGTAAGGGGCCTCGCCGAGGCTGCGCGCCAGGCCGGCGCTCTGCTGGTCGACAAGACGCGCGTCACGGGCATGAAACGCGAGAACGGCGCCTGGGTGGTGAGCACCGATGGCGGAACGATCACCGCCACGAATGTCATGGCCGGCACCAATGGCTATACGGGCCAGGCGACGCCGTGGCTGCAGCGCCGTATCGTGCCGGTCGCGAGCTTCATCATCGCCACCGAGGAGCTGCCCACCGATCTCACCAGAGAGCTGGTGCCGAAGGGGCGCATGCTGGCCGACTCGCGCCGCGTGCTGAACTATTTCCGCCTGTCGCCCGACGGCAAACGCGTTCTGTGGGGCGGCCGCGTCGGCACCGCCGATATGGATGCGCGCGAAAGCGGTCGCCGGCTGCATCGCAAGATGACGGCGGTCTGGCCGCAGCTCGGCGATGTGCGCATCACCCATAGCTGGAACGGCAATGTCGCCTTCACCTTCGACTTCATTCCCCATATCGGCCAGCACAATGGCCTCCATTATGCGATGGGATGCCAGGGCAGCGGCGTCCCGATGCAGAGCTGGCTCGGCACCCAGATCGCGCGCGAGATCGCCGGCGGCGCCAATGAGCGCAGCGCCTTCGCCGAGGTCGCCTTCCCGAGCAAGCCCTTCTACACCGGCAATCCGTGGTTCCTGCCGATCGTGCTCGCCTGGTACCGGCTGCGCGACCAGATCGACCGGATGTCCGGCTGATCTCTCAAGCCTACTCAATCGGAGTGATGATGACTGACGAACGCGCGCAACTGCTCGACTGGCTCGACCAGGAGAAAGAGGACATCATCGGCCTGTTCAGGTCGCTGCTGCGCGAGCGTTCGCCCAATCCGCCGGGCGACACACGTTCGACCGCCGATGTCGTCAAGCAGTATCTGAGCGGGCAGGGGCTCGATTACCGCATCGTCTCGCCGCATCCCGAAATGCCCAATATCATCGCCAATTTCCAGGCGGGGCGGCCCGGACGCCATCTGGTGCTCAACGGCCATATGGATGTCTTCCCGCTGGCGCCTGACAATGCCGGCTGGACCAGGGACCCGTGGGGCGCGGAGATCGCCGACGGCAAGATCTACGGCCGAGGCGCCTGCGACATGAAGCCGGGCACCACGGCATCGATCATCACCTATGCGCTATTGTCGCGCCTGCGCGACAGACTGCACGGCCAGCTGACCCTCACCTGCGTGTCCGACGAGGAGACCTTCGGCCCGTGGGGGGCGCGCTATCTGATGGAGCATCATCCGGAAGTGCATGGCGACTGCCTGCTCAATGGCGAGCCGAGCGGGCCCGAATCGATCCGCTTCGGCGAGCGCGGCCCGCTGTGGATCGAGTTCACGGTGCGCACGCTCGGCGCCCATGGCGCCTATGTGCATGCGACCGGCAGCGCCACCAAGATCGCCATGAGCCTGGCCACCGCGCTGGAAGAGCTGACCAGCATCGAGGGACGGGTCAGCGACAATGTCCAGCGCGCCATCGATCTCGGCCGGCCCACCATGGACCGCATGATGGGCAAGGGGGCGGGCGATCTCGTCTCCAAGGTTACGCTCAATATCGGGCTGATGCATGGCGGCGACAAGGTCAACATGATCCCGTCGCATTGCACCTTCACCGCCGATCTGCGTCTGCCGGTCGGCATGGGCAAGGCCGATCTCCTGCCGAAGATCGCCGAGATCGCCGGCCGCTATCCGGAAGCGACCTGGCGCGAGATCGGCGGCGACGAGCCGTCCTGGTGCGATCCCGATCATGAGATGGTCGGCATCATCCAGAACAATGTCACCGCTTTCGGCCGCCCGAAGCCGACGCCGATCGTCAGCATCGGCGGCACCGATGCGCGGCTCTGGCGGCACAACAACGTGCCGGCCTATGTCTATGGCCCCTATCCCTATGGCATGGGCTCGCATGACGAGCATGTCGACATCGAGGAGTTCCTCCATGTCGTGCGCACCCATGTGCTGTCGGCCTATGATTATCTGAGCCGCCCGGCGAAGGAGGGGTGAACCCGTCAGTCTCCCTCCGCTGCGCGCAACGCGGGGAGGGGGAATCTCCTCAGGTCCGCGTGATGAATTCCGGCTTCACCTGCGTCAGCACTTCCGGCGCGCCCGTGGTCGTGAGGATCGTATAGCCGATCGACATTGCGAGATTCTTCGGCGCGTCGACCAGGATCGCATGCAGGAACAGCGTCATGCCCGGCTCGACCGGCGTGTCGTTGCCCGAATAGATCATCGGCGGCACGTCCATCCAGGACGGACGGTAGGTGGCGCCCAGCGAGTAGCCGCAGGCCGACATCCGCGCATGGCCGTAGCCGCCCTTGTCGAAGACCGCGCGATGGGCGTCGTCGATGGCGCCGATCGTATTGCCGACGCGCGCCGCCTCCGTCATGGCGGTGATCGCATCGAGCGTCACGTCGAACATGCGCTGCTGCTCGGGATTGGCGCGGCCGATGGCGATGGTGCGCATCAGGCATACGCAATAATGGCGGTAGCTGGCGGCGAATTCCATGGTGAGCTGGTCGACCGCATCGAGATGACGGAAGCCGGTGGAGCTGCGTATCAGAAGGGCGCGGTCGCCGGAGCCCAGGACCGGGCCTGAGGGCGGCGGGTCGCCACCGCCTTCGAACAGCGGCACCGAGCCCGCGGCGGCGATCCTGCCCTCGAACACGCCGGGACGGGCGGCCTCCAGCATCGCGAGCAGCGACTGGTCGGCGAGTTCCGCCGAGCGGCGCACATATTCAATCTCGGCCGGCGACTTGATGACTCGGAGCGAGCGGATGAGATTGGAGGCGTCCACCAGCGTGCACCAGCCTTCGAGGCGCCGGCGCACCAGCTCGTAATTATTGGCGGTCAGGCCGAAGGTGCGCAATTCGACGCCGATCCGGGCGCCCTTCATGCCCTTCTCCGCGAGGATCTCCATAAGCTCGCGCGAGGGATCCATGCCGGGCGCGTCATACCACAGGCGGATATCGGTGAAGGTCGAAGTGCGGCGCGCCTGTTCGAGATCGGGCCGCCGCGTCAGCAAGGTGAGCGGGTCGTCATCGGCGGTCATCACCGCGCATTGGAAGAAGACGAAGCCGGTCGTGTCGTAACCGGTGAGGTAATAGGTGCTTTCCTGGGCGAAGAGCAGGAGCGCGTCGAGGCCTTCCTTCTTCATCAAGGCGCGCGCCTTGGCGACACGCGTATCAAACTCGCTCCGCTCGAAATGCAACATGATCACGACCTGTATTGTTCTGATGGTTGGGTTAGCGCTTGCGCTCGGATTGCAGGAATTGCGAGAGCGTCAGAAGGACGATCGAGATGACGATCAGGAGAGTGGAGATCGCGGCGATCGTCGGATCGATCTCGTCGCGCAAGGCGAGAAACATGCGCCTGGTGAGCGTGGCCTTGTCGCCGCCGGCTATCAGGAGGGCGATGACGACCTCATCGAGCGAGGTGATGAAGGCGAGGAGGGCGCCGGAGATCACCGAATTGCGGATCTGCGGCAAGGTCACGGTGAGGAACGCCCAGGGCCGCGAGGCGCCCATGCTGCGCGCCACCAGCTCCTGGTTCATGTCGAAATTCTTCAGGCCGGCCGTCACCGAGATCAGCACCAGCGGGATGGCGAGGACCGAATGGGCCAGGACCAGGCCGGTCACCGTGTTGTTCAGGCCGAGCGGCGCGAAGAAGATGAAGATGCCGACGGCCATCAGGATCACCGGGATCATCATCGGCAGAGCGAGCGCCACCTGGACATAGCGACCGGCCTTGAGCCTCGCGGCATGGAGGCCATAGGCCGCGAGCGTGCCGGTGCCGGTGGCGAGCAAAGTCGTCCAGAAGGCGGCGTTGAACGACACGAAGGTCGCCTCGCGCCATTCGATCGAGCTGAAATAGGCCTCGTACCAGCGCAGCGACCAGGATTCGGGCGGGAAGCTCAGATAGCGCGAATCCGAGAAGCTCATCGGAATGACGAGCAGCGTCGGCGCCACCAGGAAGATGATGATGAGCGCGCACAGGAGATAGAGCCACAGGCGGCGGAGATGGGTGATCTGGGTGGCGGTCGCGGGGCGGTCGAGCATCACTTCTCCTTCTGCGAGAAGGCGCCGGTGAGCCACGACAGCAGCCAGAGAATGCCGAGCGTGATCACCAGCAGCACGACGCCGAGCGCGCTCGCGGCACCCCAGTCCGAATAGACGGCGATCGAGCGCTCGATCTGCATGGCCCACATCATCACGCGCCCGCCGCCGAGCAAGGCCGGCGTCACATAGAAGCCGAGCGACAAGGCGAAAACCACGATCAGGCCGGCGGCGAGGCCCGGCACCGACAGCGGCACATAGATCTGCCAGAAGGCGCGGACGGGCGAAGCTCCGAGGCTCGCCGCCGCCTTCATATAGTCCTGGTCGATGGTCTTCATCGTCGCGTAGAGCGGCAGCACCATGAAGGGCAGCATGATATGGACCATGCCGATGGTGGTGCCGGTGAAGTTGTGCACCAGCCGCAGCGGCTCGTCGATCACGCCCAGCGATTGCAGCCAGGTGTTGATCACGCCTTTCCTCTGCAGCAGCACGAGCCAGGCATAGGTGCGCACCAGGAGCGACGTCCAGAAGGGGAACAGGACGCACATCAGCACCAAGCCGGCCCAGCGCGGCGACAGCTGGGCGGCGAGATAAGCGAGCGGATAGCCGAGCAGCAGGCAGATGAGGGTGACGACGATGGCGAGCTGGAAGGTGGTCGACAAGGTCACGTAATAGGAGGGATGGAACAGGCGCTCGTAATTGATCAGCGTGAAGCCGTCCGGTCCGACGAAGGACAGATAGAACAGCCAGCCGATCGGGATCAGCACGACACAGCCGACGAGCGCCAGCGCCGGCAGGGTCAGCGACAGAAGCTGGCCCTTCTCGCGGCGCGCCTGGTTGGTCAGGGCCTCGGCATTGCGTATCGTCGCCGGGGCCACGCTCATGGTTTCGCGGCCTCGGCATCCTTGGGCACGATGATCGTGTCGTCGACGGAGAAGCCGATGGTGACCGCCGCGCCGGCCTCCGGCAGGAGGCGGCCGCTGCGATGCGGCTGCCGGATGGCGATCTCGCGATCTTCGGCCAGCGCGACATAGGTGACGACGCTGTCGCCCTGGAAGACATTCTGCCGGACATGGCCAGTGACGATATTTTCCGCCGCGCCGGCGTCGCTGTCGATGATGCGCAGCTTTTCCGGCCGCAGAACCAGGACATGCGGCCTCATCGGATCGGCAAGCGCTGCCGGAAGGCGCAAGTCGCGGCCGAACAGAGCGGCGTTGCCGCCCGCGATATGGACCGGCAGGCTGTAGGATTCGCCGATGAAGTTGGCGACGAATTGGGTGCGCGGCTTTTCGTAGAGATCCTGCGGGCCGTCGAGCTGCACGACGCGGCCCTTGTTGATCACCGCGATCCGGTCCGACATGGTCAGCGCCTCGCGCTGGTCGTGGGTCACATAGACGGTGGTGAGGCCGAGGCGGTCATGCAGGCGGCGGATCTCGAGCTGCATCTGCTCGCGCAGATTCTTGTCGAGCGCGGAGAGCGGTTCATCCATCAGGAGAATGCGCGGCTCGAAGATGACGGCGCGCGCCAGGGCGACGCGCTGGCGCTGGCCGCCGGACAACTGGTCGATACGGCGCTCGCCATAGCCGCCGAGCTGGACGAGGTCGAGAGCGCGCGCGACGCGCGTCGCAATCTCGGCCTTGCCGATGCCGCGCAGCTTGAGCGGATAGGCCAGGTTGCCGGCGACCGTCATATGCGGGAAGAGGGCGTAGTTCTGGAACACCATGCCGATGCCGCGCTTATGCGGCGGCAGCAGCACGACTTCGTGGTCGGCGAAACGCACGCTGCCGGAATCGGGCCGCACAAAGCCGGCGAGCACCATCAGCAAAGTCGTCTTGCCGGACCCCGACGGCCCGAGAAGCGTGATGAACTCGCCGCTTTCGACGGCGAGGCTGATATCGTCGAGAGCGGCGAAGGAGCCGTAACGCTTGCTCAGGTTTTCGACGGTGATGGGCAGCGACACGGGCTTGCCCGCCGGCGCCGGTGTTGTGGCTTCCATATCTCCGGACCCCGTTCGTGAACAGACGGCCGGATGAGCGCGTGAAGCGGTCACCCGGCGCGATGTCTCATTCCTGAATGAAAAGGTCGAAACGCTTCGTCAGCTCATCGAGATTGGCCGCCCAGTAATTGGCGTCGAGAACGAAGCCCTTCTTGGCGTTTTCCGGCGCGCTCGGCAGCTTGGCGGCCACTTCGGGCTTGATGATGCCGGTCTTGTAGGCGTCGGAATTGGCGGGACCGTAATTGATGTAGAGCGCGATGCGGGCCTGCACGTCCGGCCGGCTCATGATGGCGACCGCCTTCATCGCCAGGTCCTTGTTCTTGGCGCCCTTCGGAACGACCCAGCAATCGGTGAGGATCATCTGCTGGTTCAGCGTGAGATTGATCGGCGCGCCTTCCTGGGCGAGCGCTTCGGCGCGGCCGTTCCAGATGGTCGCCATGTCGACTTCGCCGTCCTTGAGCAGCTGCACCGACTGCGCGCCCGACGCCCACCAGGCGGTGACATTGTCCTTGATCTCGCCGAGCTTCTTGAAGGCGCGATCGGCGTCGAGCGGATAGAGCTTGTCCATCGGCACGCCGTCGGCCAGCAGCGCGGATTCGAGCGTGTAGACCGGGCTGCGGCGCATGGTGCGGCCGCCGGGGAAGGTCTTGGTGTCCCACATGTCGGCCCAGGTCTGCGGCTTCTTGTCGGGATATTTCTCGTCGTTCCAGGCGAGCGCCGCGGCATAGACGAGATTGGAGATCCAGCCTTCGCCCTTCATGTTGGCGGGAATGCCCTCGATGGCGAGAATGGCCGGGTCGAGCTTCTCGGTCTTGCCTTCCTTGTCGAGAATGGCGCAGCTGTAATTGCCCTGCTGCACGAGATCCCAGGTCGGGCTGCCGGAAGCGACCTGGGCGCGGACATCGGCGATGCCGGCGGTGGTGTCTTCCTTGATCTTGATGCCGAGTTCCTTCTCGACCACATCGAACCAGGCTTCGCGCTGCGCCTTCTGATAGGCGCCCCCCCATGACGCGATGGTCAAGGTTTCCTGCGCCGATGCGGCGGACGGTGCGATCGCCACGCTCGCGACGGCGAGCGCAATCATGCCGAGCAGACTGGTTTTCAAGATGAGGCCCCCTGGTTGATGTTCTTCTGATCCGCCAGTCAAAATGCATCGGGGCGATGAGTCAAGGGGCGGGCCAAGAACATATGTGCATAGAGTGTTGCCGTTGCGCATGTGGATTGCAGTACGACAATCGCGATGAGGCGGGCCGTCGCCTGAAGGCGATAACAGCCATCGAGGTCACGGCAGCGTGAAGATCTCGCAAGGTTCCTCGATGCCGCGCAGGGCATGGGCGCCCAGAGAGAGCAGAGGGTCCGTCGCCTCGGCGGCGAAGGCGCCCGAGATCAGCACATTGCGCTGAAGCGGCTTGCACAGGCCCTCGAGCCGGCTGACGAGATTGACGGCGCGGCCGATGGCGGTGAAGTCGAGGCGGTCGGCGGTGCCGATATTGCCCCAGAGAATGTCGCCCAGATGCAAGGCCATGCCGAAAGGCAGCGGCGGCAGGCCTTGCCGGGCGCGCGTCTCGTCGAGATGGGCCATGCCGGCGCGCGCCGCGGCAACGGCGCTGAGCGCCCCGTCGCAGGCGACCGAGGGCGGATTGCCGCCGACGGGAAAGATGACCAGCACGCCGTCGCCGATGAATTTCAGCACCTCGCCGCCAAACGCATGGACGGCGCCGGCGATGCGGTCGAACCAGGCGCCCAGCGCCGCCACCACCGCGTCCGGCTCCGCCCGCTCCGACAATTCGGTGAAGCCGCGCAGATCGGCATAGAGCAAGGCGGCGCGGATGGTCTCGCCCGGCTCGCGGCGCAGGCGGCCGGCGAGGACCTGGGCGGCGCTGCGGCGGCCGAGATAAGTTTCGAGCAAGGCTGAAAGCGTGGCGTTCATCGCGAGCACGGCGAGCGGCGCGGCGGCGAAACGCGCGACGGCGCCGAGGAGCGCCGACTGATCGTCGCTCAGAGGCCTGGCCAGCGCCCAGCCGAGCACGGGACCATCGGATGAGGTGCCCGCGACATCCTCGCGGATCGCTTCCGGCCCGAGGCCCGCGAGCCAGTCGCGCCCGACGGTGACGGGCTCCGGCGCGGCGAGGCTCATCGATGCGAAGCCCAGGGCCTCGATCACGGCGCCATTGTCGGTCCGCCACAGCCAGATGCGCCGCGCGATGATCGGATGCGGAGCGGACAAGGTGAGCGTGCCGCCGGCGAGCGGCAGGCCTTCGGCGATGAGAAGCGCACCCAGCGCCGACAGGAACCGGTCGGGCCCGGCGACCGTGGCGGCCTCATCGATGAGCCAGGCGAGAGGAGGGGAAAGCTGCATGCGAGGATCATGCCGTTCCGCGGCCCGCCTGTCATCGGACTACATCAGGGCTCTAACCCTAGGACAGCAGGCGTGGACGAAAGTATCTTGACCGAAACCGGCCTTGGGGATGGAGTGGCGGAATTGCGCAAGGAGGTCCCGATGGCCGACTCTCTCGTCGTTCGCCGCGAAGTCCAGATCGCGGCGCCGCCCGCCACCGTCTTCGCCTTCCTGACCGATCAGGAGAAGCTGTTGCGATGGATGGGCACCGAGGCGACGGTCGAGCCGCAGACGGGCGGACTCTATCTCCTCAATGTCACCGGCAAGAACATCGCGCGCGGCAAATTCATCGAGGTGGTTCCCGTCCACCGGCTGGCTTACAGCTTCGGCTGGGAGGAGAACCCGAAAGTGCCGCCCGGATTGAGCCTGGTCGAGATCGATCTTATCGAGGAGGACGGCGGGACGCTGCTGCGTCTCACCCATAGCGGTCTGCCTGATGCCGAGGAATGCTCCGGCCATGAAGAGGGCTGGACGCATTATCTCGGCCGTCTCAAGATTACCGCAGCGGGCGGCGATGCCGGTCCCGATTCAAAGTGCTCGAGCCGAAAACCGCCATCGTGATCAGTTGCTCGCCGGCAAGGCGAAGGCGTTCGCCCGGAAAATCCTGGCCGCGATTTTTTTCGCCGTCGCCTCGGCGTCGGCATAGTCGCCGGCGCTCAGTTTCAGGCAGGTCTTCTCGAAGGCCGATTGATCATCCGCCGTGCTGCGGACCTTCGGCGAGCCGACGATGACCATCCGCCAGGCGCAGCTCAGTTTCTGATCGCGAACAAAGATGTCGTTCGAGAATTCCCATGAATAACGCGCGACCGAGCGCATCGAAGCGCGCCGTCCGCCCAGGGCGCCGCCCATGATCAGGGGCAGCAGGCGCTGATGGGCCTTGCAGCTCTTCGGCTCGGTGGAGGCGCCGCAATCGATCTTCCGGGGGAAGATCGCATCGTCACTGTCGGCCGCGGCGATGGCCGGCGAAGCGAGGCACAACAAAAGAATCGCAGGCACTCGAAGAAACTTCACGATCAATCCGCTCCAAATCCGATGCTTCTGTTCTGCGCATCGGCTTATCCGAAAACCGCTTCGCACTTTTCGGGCCGATGCTGTCTGCACCACTGACAGAGACGTAAATTCACAGGCGACCCATGGTCAAATTAGGGCGAAGCTCCAACCCGCGATTAGAGGCTTGACATACGGTATACCGTACGCAAGGATGAACGGACCTCGCCAGGCAAGGCCTCGGCACATGAGAAGGGGAGACATCTTGGCAGTGCAGGTCGAGAAAAGTCGCATCTCGAATCCCATTGATTTCGACAAGAACGGCCGCCAGGCCGGCGTGCTCAGGGCGCCGCTGGCGCGCAACACCTCCGCCTGGGGCGTGATCGAGATCCCGATCATCTCGGTGAAGAACGGCACGGGGCCGACCGTGCTGCTCACCGGCGGCATCCATGGCGATGAATATGAAGGGCCGATCGCCATCTCGCATCTCGCCCGCACGCTCGATCCGGCCAAGGTGCAGGGCCGGGTGATCATGATTCCCGCCTACAACATCCCGGCGGTGCTCAACGACACGCGGCTCAGCCCGGTCGACAATCGCGATATGAACCGCTGCTTCCCCGGCAACGCGAAAGGCACGTTTTCGGAGATGCTGGCGCATTTCCTCGACGGCTATATTCTGCCTCTGGCCGATGTGTCGGTCGACATGCACACCGCCGGCCACAGCGCGGATTCGGCGCTCTCGACCAACATGCATTACCTTCCCGATCCGGCGATGCGGAAGAAGACGATGGATGCGGCGGCGGCTTTCGGCGCGCCTTTCAACACCGTGTTCTGGGGCGTCGATGAAGGCGCCACCTTCACCTCCTGCGTCGAGCGGCGCGGCATCATTTCGCTCGGCACCGAGCTCGGCGGCTGGGGGCGGGTCAATATCGAAGGCGTGCGCATCGGCCGGCGCGGCGTCGACAATATCCTCAAGCATTTCGGCGTCATCGACGGCAAGCCCGAGACAAAGCAGCGCGACGGCTCGGCCGGAACGCGCCACATGATGGTGCGCGATCCCGCCGGCTATTCCTTCGCGCCCGCCGCCGGCCTGTTCGAGCCGACCAAAATCGTGGGCGATGCGGTCAAGGCCGGCGAATCCGCCGGGCTGCTGCATTTCGTCGAGGAGGTCGACCGCGCGCCGATGGAGGTCAAATACCAGAGCGACGGCGTGTTGTGGATGTCGGCGGGGCCGGGACGCGTGGCGCGCGGCGACACGATCGGCGTGGTCATGCGCGACTATGACGAAGCGCTGGCTGCTGCCTGATACAGAGTTTGAAAGGGAGGAAGAAAAATGCGACCCAGCTTGAAAGCACTAGCCTTCGCCTTTGGATTGATGACGGCGCTGGTGGGCGTGACACCCGCCGTCGAAGCAGCGGGCGGTGAGATCGTCATCGCCTCGGTGCAGGGCCCGCCGTCGCTCGACGCGCATGTCACCAATGCGCAAGTGGCGCGCAACATCACGCTCCACATCTATGAGACGCTTTACGCGCGCAACGAGAATGCCGAACCGGTGCCCGACCTCGCCGAAGGGGTAAGCGTGTCGGACGACGGGCTGACCTATACGTTCAAGCTGCGCCAGGGCGTCAAATTCCACAATGGCAAGGAGATGACCTCGGCCGATGTCGTGGCCTCGATCGAGCGCTACCGCAAGATCGGCGTGTCGCCGGCGCTGGTCGCGGCGATCGACACGGTGAGCGCGGCGAGCCCCTATGAGGTGGCGATCAAGCTCAAATACAAGCAGTCGGTGTTTCTCGACAATATTTCCTCACCGCGCGCGCCGATCGCCATCTATCCGGCGGAAGAAGCGGCCAAGGGCGCCAACGAGATCCAGTATATCGGCACGGGTCCGTTCAAATTCGTCGAATACAAGCCGGACAGCCATGTCACGCTGGAAAAATTCGCCGACTATGTGCCCAATCCCGCCTATCAGAAGCGCGACGGCCTCGCCGGCAAGAAGGACGTGCTGATCGACCGCGTCACTTTCCGCTTCATTCCGGAAGCGGGCGCCCGCACCGCCGCCCTCGAATCTGGCGCGGTGCAGATCGTCGAGACGGTCGATGGACCGACGGCCGAGCGCCTGCGCAAGGACAGCAAATATGTCGTCCATGACGTGCTGCCCTTCGCCTTCCAGGTCATCAAGTTCAACCATGCCCAGGCGCCGTCGGACGACGTCAATTTCCGCAAGGCGGTGCAGGCAGCGCTCGACATGCAGGAGGTGATGGAGATTTCCTATGCCGGCATCAACCAGGTCGACGGTGGCTGGGTGTTCCCGAAATCGGTCTTCGCGACCGATGCCGGCCTCGATCAATATAATGTCGCCGATTTCGATAAGGCCAAAGAGTTCCTGTCCAAATCGAGCTACAAGGGCGAGACGGTGACCTTCATCACCGACAATCTGCGTCCCAATGTGGACATCGCCACCGTCGTGCAGGCGCGGCTCGCCGAGATCGGCGTCAAGGTCGACATCAAGGTCGCCGACTGGCCGACGACGTCCAAGATCGGCTTCACCAAGACCGGTTGGAACTTCTGGACGCATGGCTTCGGCATCGAGCCCTTCGAAGGTCCCGGCACCGTGATGTCGGCCTTTGTCGGCGGCAACGCGCAGATGGTGGCCGATCCTGAGATCGACCGTATCGCCAAGGAGTTCTACGCCACCCTCGACGACGCCCAGAAGAAGGAGTTGTTCAAGCAGTTCCAGCAGCGCATGTATGACAACATGATCGCGATCAAGGCCGGCAATTACGGCCTGTTCCAGGTGACGAGCGACAAGGTGAAGGATTTCGTGCCCTTCCGCATTCCGCGCATGTGGGGTGTGACGCTCGCCCAGTAAGTGTAGAAGCTTCGTGAACCGGCACCGCCGCTGATAGAAGCGGCGGTGTCTCCCGTTAACCCGCGAGAGGAGGGCCCCCATGCGCGACTACCTGCTGCGGCGGCTCATATCCGTCGTTCCTGTCCTCTTTCTCGTGTCGCTGATGTCCTTCGCGGTCATCTGGATCATTCCGGGCGATCCGACCGCGGCTTTCCTCGATGCGAGCTCGACGCCGGAGGACGTGGCGCGCCTGCGCGAGATGCTGGGCCTCGACAAGCCGCCCCTGGTGCAGATGGCGGAGTGGTATGGACGGGTGCTGACCGGCGATCTCGGCCAGTCGATCCTGCTGCGCATTCCCGTTCTCTCAGCGATCCTGGAGCGCCTGCCGCTCACCTTGATGCTCGCCGCTCTCGCGCTGATCGTGGCGGTGGGGCTTGGCGTCCTGGCCGGTACTTTCGCCGCGACGCGGCGCGGGACCTGGGCCGATCAATCGGTCATGAGCCTCGCTTTGCTCGGCCTGTCGGTGCCGGATTTCTGGCTCGGACTTCTGCTGATCGTCGTTTTCTCGGTCCAGCTCGGCTGGCTGCCGTCGGGCGGCTATGTGCCGCTGCTCGAGGATCCGCTCGGGTGGGCGAAGTCGATGGTGCTGCCGACCATCACGCTCGCCGTCGTGCAAATCGGCTTCATCGCCCGCATGACGCGTTCGGCGATGCTCGATGTGATCAGCCAGGATTTCATGCGCACGGCGGATTCGAAGGGATTGTCCGGCCTCTACATCATCCTGCGCCATGGCCTGCCCAATGCGATGATGCCGATTCTCACCGTCACCGGCATCATTGCCGGGGCGCTGCTCGGCAGCGCCGTGGTGGTCGAGCAGGTCTTCGCGCTGCCGGGCGTCGGCCGGCTCATCATCGGCGGCATATTGAGCCGCGACTATCCGATCATCCAGGGCGGGCTCCTGTTCCTGACGGTGATCTATCTCCTCATCAATCTCGTCGTCGACCTGCTCTACGCGACCATCGATCCCCGGGTGCGCCTTGAGTAGCCTCGACACCAGCCTGGCCCATGAGGCGCTGCCGGAGCGGCAGAATCCGTTCGTCCTGTTTCTCAAGCGGCTTTTGGGCAACCGCGCCTTCGTCATCGGCGGCAGCTTGTTCCTGATCGTGCTGGTGCTGGCGGTCTTCGCCGACCAGATCGCGCCCTACAAGCCAAATGCCAACAACTTCCGCGCCCGGCTCGAGGCGCCCAGTGCGGCGCACTGGTTCGGAACCGATCATTTCGGCCGCGACATCCTTTCGCGCGCCATCCATGGCGGACGCCTGTCGCTGTTCATCGGCCTGTCGGTCGTGCTGTTCACCGGCGTCTTCGGCACGCTCATCGGGGCGGCGTCGGGCTATTTCCGCCGGCTCGACAATATCCTGATGCGTATCATGGACGCGTTGATGGCCTTTCCGGCGATCCTGCTCGCCATCACCGTGGCGGCGACGCTCGGCGCGTCGGTGCCCAATGTCATCCTGGCGCTCGGCATCGCCACGACGCCGCACACCGCGCGCATCGTGCGCGCCTCGGTGCTGGTGGTGCGCGAGATGGAGTTCGTCGAGGCGGCGCGCGCGCTGGGCGCCAGCCATCTGCGCATCCTGTTCCGGCATATCCTCGCCAATGCGATGGCGCCGCTGATCGTGCGCCTCACTTATGTCTTCGCCTCGGCGATCCTGGCGGAGGCGCTCTTGTCCTATATCGGCGTCGGCCCGCCGCCGCCCGCCGCGACCTTCGGCGGCATCATCGCCAATGGCCGCGACTTCATGGTGGAGGCGCCCTGGGTGACCTTATTCCCCGGCATCATCATCCTCATCGTCGTGCTCGGCCTCAATCTCCTGGGCGACGGCCTGCGCGACGTGCTCGATCCGAGGATCAGGGTATGAGCCTGCTGCGCGTCGAACATCTCACGACGGCGGTCGGGTCGGGCGCCACGGCGCCCAGCGTGCTGGAGGACGTGTCCTTCACGCTCGATGCCGGTGAAGTGCTGTGCGTCGTCGGTGAATCGGGCAGCGGCAAGTCGATGCTGGCGCTGACCATCATGGGCCTGCTTGGCTTTCCGGTGCGGCGCGCCTCGGGCCGCATCCTGCTCGACGGCGAGGACATCGCGGCCGGCGGCGCCTTGGCCTGGCGGCAAAAACGCGGCCGCGATCTGTCGATGATCTTCCAAGAGCCGATGACCTCGCTCAACCCGATCATGCGGGTGGGCGAGCAGATCGGTGAGGTCCTCCAGTTTCGCAAAGGCATGAGCGCCGAGAAAGCCCGCCGCCGCGCCATCGAGCTGCTCGAGCGCGTCGAGATCCCGGCGGCGGCGTCGCGGCTCTCCGCATTCCCACATGAATTGTCGGGCGGCATGCGGCAGCGCGTGATGATCGCCGTGGCGCTCGCCGCCGAGCCCAAGCTCCTCATCGCCGATGAGCCGACGACCGCGCTCGATGTGACGATCCAGGCGCAGATTCTCGATCTCCTGCGCGACATCCAGGCCGAAAGCGGCATGGCGCTGATGCTCATCACCCATGATCTCGGCGTCGTCGCCGAGATGGCCCACAAGGTCATGGTGCTCTATGCCGGCCGCGTCGCCGAAATGGCGGATGTCGAGACGGTGTTCGACGCGCCGGCGCATCCCTATACGCAGGCGCTGCTCGCCTCGATCCCGTCGCTGGACAGCGCCGGCGACCGGCTGGTGACGATCCCCGGCTCGGTGCCGGGCGTCGGCCTGATGCCGAAAGGCTGCCGCTTCGCGCCGCGCTGCCCGCATGTGAAGGAGGCCTGCCATCCGGCGCCGCCGCCTTTGGCGGCGCTCGGGCCTTTGCAGAATGTCGCCTGTCTGAGACCGTTCGGCTATGTCCGCCGCGAGGAGGCTCTCTCATGAGGAGAACTGCCCCCAAGATTTCCCCCTCTCCCGTCCGCAGGATGGGAGAGGGTGGCCGAAGGCCGGGTGAGGGCACTTTGGTCGAGGCTTGTCGCTATCTCAGAAG
>JBMOOM010000110.1:0-37835 GCA_049323275.1 Pseudomonadota bacterium | reverse complement strand
ATCGAATGCAAAAATGCACACAGATACCAAATTGAGAGAACACCCTCATCCGGCCTTCGGCCACCTTCTCCCGCAAGCGGGAGAAGGGGAAAGCGTCCCCTCATGCATCCAGGCGTTGCTTGGCCCTGGCCCCGTCACGGTACTCTTTGGGCGACATACCGAAATGAGCCTTGAATGTCCGCGAGAACTGCGCCTGGTCGCCGAAGCCCCAGTGATAGGCGATCTCGCCGACGCTTTGCGTGACATTGCGGTCGGCGAGCGCCATGCGGCAGGCATCGAGGCGCTGGTCGCGGATCCAGGCGCTGAGCGTCTGGTTGGTGTCGCGGAAGAGCTCGTGCAGATAGCGCAGAGAGATGCCGCAGTGGCGCGCGATCATTTCGGGGTCGAGCGCCGGGTTGCGCAGGTTCTTGCGCACGAAGCTCTCGATGCGCATCAGATGCGCCGCCCGCATGGTCGATCCGCCGGAGGTCAGCGTGCGCTCATCCGCCTTGAGCGCCAGGACGAGCAGGTCGATGAGCTGCTGGCCCACCGTGGCGCGCGTCTCGTCGTTCATCTCGTCGAAACGGTCCGGGATCAGATGCAGCATGCCGGCGAAGAAGCCGCCGGCGCCATTGGCGGCGTCGAACTGCAGCGAGCAGAAACGGTCGGGCCCGCGCAGGCGTCCGGCGAGCGCCTTGGCCTCGACCTTCATGACCCACAGATCGGATGCCTCGCTGTGGCTGAATTCGTAGGGCTCGTGGCTGCGCTCGAGGATGAAGGAACCGGGCGCGCAGTAGACGTCCTTGCCGCATTGCGAGAAGAACACCTCGGTGCGCGCCGGCACCGTGACCAGGAAATGCTCGTCGCGCTCGGCGCGGAAGTGATGCGGCAATCGGCGGTAGCACAGGCTTTCGGAAGTGAGCCTGGACAAGGACAGGCCGCCCAGATGCCAGTCGGTGATCTCGCCCGAGAAATGCGCCGGGTCGCGGAAGGTGAGATCGAGCGGGAAATAGGCGCTGGCGATCGTTTCATGCCAATGCCGGCTGCGCTCATGGAGCGCCACGCTGCTGGTCGAAATACGTCTCTTCATTCCGCACTCCGCATACGGAAAATGTTACGGCCTCGGGCGCACGGACGCAATGGAAACCGGGTGGTGTGCACGGGAAATCAAAAGCGCCTTCACCGGCAGCAAAGACTCCTGTCCTCACCGCGACTTAGGCTCCCGCTCCGCAATGGTGCGATAGACGCCATGCCGAGGGTGAGGAATGGCAGGTCCGCTTCGCGCGCGACGATTTCGGCTTTCGGCGTGGGTCAGCGATCCGCGAGGACCCGATGAAGCCGAACCGCAAATCCAAAGTCGACCCGATCACCCTGTCCGTCGTCAGGGGCGTGCTGGAGACGACCCAGCGCGAAATGACGCTCACCCTCGAAAAGACCGCCCGCTCCTCGGTGTTCAACCTGGCGCATGACTATTCGACCGCTCTGTTCAACGCCAAGCCGGAGATGATCCTGCAGGGCCAGGACATCCCGATCCATCTCGGCTCGCTGATCCCGGCGATGAAGGCGGTGGCCAGATATTTCGGCGACGACATCCATGAAGGCGATCTCATCCTTCACAACGACCCCGCCTTCGGCGGCAGCCACGCCATCGACACCTGCATGTACAAGCCGGTCTTCCACAAGGGGAAGCTCGCCTACTGGACCGTGTGCAAGGGCCATCTGACCGATATCGGCGGTCCGGTGCCGGCGGGCTACAACCCCAATGCCAAGGAGATTTATGCGGAATGCCTGCGCATCCCGCCGGTGAAGATCTGGGACAAGGGCAAGCCGCGCCGCGACGTGATCAACATGATCCTCACCAATATGCGGGCCAGGCGCGACCAGGAGGGCGACTTCAACGCCCTCATCGGCGCCTGCCAGGTCGGCGAGCGCAATCTCCTCGCCATGGTCGACAAATATGGCGCCAAGACCGTCGATGCCTGCATCGACGAGCTCCTGAACATGGCCGACCGCCATATGCGCTCGCTCATCAAGTCGGTGCCGGACGGCACCTATAGCGGCACCGCGATCCTCGAGGATGCCGGCCATGGCCTGGGCGATTTCGAGATCACCGCGACGGTGAGGATCAAGGGCGATGCCTGCCACATCGCGATCAAGAGCCCGCCGCAGGTTCCCTATTTCATCAATTCCTATGAGGGCAATTCGCATTCGGGCGTCTATCTGGGCCTGATGATGTTCGCGGCTTTGCCGCCGCCCTACAATGAAGGCCTCTATCGCTGCGTCTCGATCGATTTCGGACCGAAGGGCACGCTGTGCAATGCCGCCGAGCCGGCGCCCCATATGAACTGCACCACGACGCCGATGGAGACGCTGACCGACGCGGTGCGCCTCGCTTTCGAGAAGGCGATGCCCTCCAAGGTCGCCGCCTCCTGGGGCCATGCCAACGGCCTCAATATCGCCGGGCGCGACGAGAGGAGCGGCGAGGAATTCGTCACCATGGTGCTCGCCACCATCATTTCGGGCGGCGGCGCCACGCCGCAGCAGGACGGCTGGCATGCCGTCGGCCCCGAATGCTGCTTCGGCGCGCTGACCTCCGGCGATGTCGAGCTGCTCGAATATTCCTATCCGATCATCATCCACCGCTATTCGCTGATGACGGATTCGGGAGGCGCCGGCAAATATCGCGGCGGCTCCGGCACCGCCTGGGAAGTCGAGCCTCTCTACAAGGACATGCTGTGCATCGGCTTCGGCGAAGGCCGCCGCATCCCGGCCATGGGAGCGGCCGGCGCCAAATCGAAGCTCATCGACACCAAGGTCGGCCGCGTCGAGCTGAAGCGCAAAGGCAAGACCGATGTCGAGCGCAAGAACATTCTCGAGACCATCCAGCCCGGCGAGACCATCACCAATATGAATCCGGGCGGCGGCGGCTACGGCAATCCGCATGAACGACCGGTCGACAAAGTTTTATGGGACGTGAAGAACGGACTCGTCTCGGTCGAGGGCGCGCGCGAGGACTACGGCGTCGTCATCACCAACGGCACCGTCGACCAGGCCGCCACCCGCAGCTTGCGCGGAGGTGCCCAATGACCGCGCAATATCGTCTCGGCATCGACGCCGGCGGCACCTTCACCGATTTCGTCATCGCCGACCGCAAATCGGGCTCGATCAGGCTCTTCAAGGCACTGTCGACGCCCTCCAACCCGACCAAGGCCATCGAAAACGGCCTCGCGCTGATCGCCGAGCATCTCGGCCGCCCGGCCGCCGAGATCGTCGCCAATTGCGATCTCTGCATCAACGGCACGACGGTCGGCCTCAACGCCCTCATCACCCACCGGGGCGGCAAGACCGGCCTCATCTGCACGGCGGGACATGAGGATTCGCTCGAGATCCGCAACGGCCACAAGGAAGACGGCTACCGCTACGATCCCGAATATCCGGCGGCCACCATGCTGGTGCCGCGCTATCTGCGCAAAGGCGTCAGAGAGCGCGTTCTCGCCGACGGCTCGATCCGCACCGCGATGAACGAGGACGATGTGCGCGACGCGTGCCGGCTGTTCCTCAAGGAAGGCGTCGAGACCGTCGCCATCTCCTTCGTCTGGTCGGTGCTCAACACCAAGCATGAGAAGCGCGCCGCCGAGATCGTGCGCGAGATGATGCCGGACGCGATCCTCACCGTCGGCTCCGAGCTCTATCCGCAGGTGCGCGAATACACCCGCAGCTCGACGGCGGTCGCCAATGCCTATCTGGCCCCGGTGATGCGCAGATATGTGAGCGCGGTCGACAAATATTTCCGGCAATTGGGAGCGCAGCAGCCGGTGCGGTATTTCCAGTCGAATGGCGGCCTCGCCATCGGCCAGGTGATGACCGACCGGTCCGTCTATGCGATCAATTCCGGACCGGCCTCGGCGCCGCAGGCGGGTCTCTATGTCTGCGCTCCGTTCAAGAAGAAGAACGTCATCACCGTCGATATGGGCGGCACGTCCTTCGACATCACGCTGACCAAGGACGGCCAGACCAATCTCAACAAGAATATCGACTTCCTGCGCTACCGCATCGGCGTGCCGATGATCCAGGTGGAGACGCTCGGCGCCGGCGGCGGCTCGATCGGCTGGATCGATTCGCTCGGCCTCCTGCAGGTCGGCCCGCAGTCGGCGGGCGCCGATCCGGGTCCCGCCTGCTACGGCCAGGGCGGTGTCGAGCCGACGACGTCGGACGCCAATCTGGTGCTCGGCTATCTCAATCCCGAAGGCCTGCTCGGCGGCAAGCTGCCGCTCAGCCTCGACAAGGCCAAAGCCGCGCTGAAGCGCATCGCCGATCCGCTCGGCATCAGCCCTGAGCAGGCGGCCTATGGCATGTTCACCATCGTCAACAACAACATGGTGAACGGCATCCGCCGCGTCTCGGTCGAGCGCGGCTATGATCCGCGCGATTTCGTGCTGGTCGGGGCCGGCGGCGCCACCGCGGCGCATATCACCGCCTTGGCGCGCGAGATGGGCATCGACACGATCGTGCTGCCGAAGCTCGCCTCGGGCCTCTGCGCCTTCGGTCAGACGATCTCCGACGTCAAATACAACTATATGGCGACGGCGCCGGTGCGCCTCGACAATGACGCCGCCTATAGACGCATCGACACGCTGTTCAAGGAGGTCGAGCGCAAGGGCATCCAGCATCTGGAGAAGGACGGCTTCACCCGGAAGACCATCGGCGTGAAACGCAGCCTCGATATGCGCTATGTCGGCCAGGTGCATGAATGCACGGTCGATATCGGCACCTTCGACATCAATGCGAAGAGCATCGCGAAGGTGAAGGAGGCGTTCCACACGCGCCATGAGGAGCTCTATACCTATTCGGAGCGCCACAATGCGGTGGAGGTCGTCAATATCGAGTCGACTCTCTACGGCTATATCGACAAGCCGCGTCTGCCGAAGCTCGCCAAGGGTGCGACCGTCGCCAAGGCCCTGAAGGGTCACCGCAAGGCGATCTTCGACGCCAAGGGCAAGGGCGCCAGGACGCCCGTCTATGACGGCGCCAGGCTCGGCGCCGGCGCCGTCATCAAAGGGCCCGCCATCATCGAGGAGGTGACGACCACCATCGTCATCGAGCCGGGCTGGACGGCGAAGCTCGATGCGTCGGGCTCCTATGTCATCACCCACAAGCGGAAGACGGGAGGCAGATGACAAGCACCGCCCTCAGCGCCCGGAATGTCTCGGTCTCCTTCGACGGGCTGAAAGCGCTCGCGAATGTCGTGCTCGACATTCCGCCCCGGCGCGTCACCGGGCTGATCGGCCCGAACGGCGCCGGCAAGACGACGCTCGTCAATGTGCTGACCGGCTTCCAGGCGCCGGATGTCGGCCAGGTGACGATGGACGGCAAGGACATGGCCGGCATCACCAGCTTCGGCATCAGGCGGCTCGGCATCGCCCGCACCTTCCAGTCGGGCCGCCTGTTCAGCGAATTGTCGGTGCTCGACAATCTCGAAGTGACGGGCGTCGGCCTGGGCCTGTCGCGCCGCGAGGCCTGCGCCAAGGCGGAGGCGATGCTCGACTGGATCGGCATTTCACCGCTCGCCGAGCGCATCGCCGGGGGCTTGCCTTATACGGACGAGCGCCGCGTCGCCATCGGCCGCGCGCTGATGATGGAGCCGAAATATCTCCTCCTCGACGAGCCGGCCGCCGGCATGTCGGCGGAGGAGGCCGATGATCTGATCGCCCTCATCCGCAAGATCGTCGCCGAGATGAAATGCGGCGTGCTGCTGATCGAGCACAATATCGGGCTCGTCCTCAATATCTGCGACCATATCCATGTGCTGGATTCGGGCGAGATCATCGAGGACGGCGCGCCGGCCCAGATCAAGGCCAGCGAGAAGGTGCGCCATGCCTATATGGGCACCCAGGCGGAAGCCGGAGGGGTGGTGCTGTGACCCTGCTCAGCGTCGACAACATCACCGTGCGCTATGGCCGCCTGACCGCGCTGCGCGCCGTGTCGCTCAAAGTGGAGGACGGCGAGACGGTCTTCGTCACCGGGCCCAATGGCGCCGGCAAATCGACATTGCTCAAGGCGATCGCCGGCGTGGTGCCGGCGGCGGAGGGCGCCATCCTGCTCGACGGCCGGACGATCACCGGCGCCTCGCCCGAAAGCACCGCGCGCCTCGGCTTCTCCATGGTGCCGGAAGGCCGCCATGTCTTCGGCGGCCTGAGCATCGAGGAGAATCTGATGCTGGGCGCCGGCATGCGCAAGGACCGCGCCCGCGCGGCCGAGGACCTGAAGCAGATCTATGACGTCTTCCCGATGCTGAAGGACCGCAAGGACAAGCCGGCGGGCGTGCTGTCGGGCGGCCAGCAGCAGATGCTGGTGATCGGCCGCGCGCTGATGACGGCGCCGCGCCTCATCGCCATCGACGAGCCGTCGCTGGGCCTGGCGCCCAAGGTGATCGACCAGGTTTACGAGACGCTGCTCCAACTGCGCGACAGAAGGGGCCTGACGCTGCTCATCGTCGAGCAGAGCTCGACCCGCGCCATGATGACCGGCGGGCGGATGATCCTCCTGCGCTCCGGCCAGATCGTGCTCGAGGGCGACGCCCGGACGCTCGCCCGCGGCGACACGCTGAAGAAGGCCTATTTCGGATATGGGGAGCATTGATGAGCGCCGATTTCCATCTCCCAAACCGTCATCCCGGCGCAAGCCGGGATCCAATAGGCTCGTGCAACTTCGGCAGCGCTGCTCGCATGGGTGGAATTGAATGGATCCCGGCTTTCGCCGGGATGACGGTAACTGGGATGACGGGCGGGCGGATAGCCCTCCTGCGCTCCGGCCAGATCGTGCTCGAGGGCGACGCCCGGACGCTCGCCCGCGGCGATACGCTGAAGAAGGCCTATTTCGGATATGGGGAGCATTGAGAGATGACATTTCCCGAAATCGTCTCTCACAACACCCTGGCGCGGAGGTGGCCGCTTACTCAACTCGTCATGGCCGCCCTTGAGGCGGCCATCCAGCCCGTCCGCGCAATAGCTGCATGTCGGAACGGCTGGATGGCCGGGTCGAGGCCCGGCCGTGACGGGTGGGAGGAATCGCGTCCGCATTTCGGGATCTCCGCATGACCGCCCTCCTCCAGATCCTTTTCGACGCCTTGAGCCTCGGCAGCCTTTATGCCCTGGGCGCGCTCGGCATCGCGCTCATTTTCGGCGTGATGCGGCTGGTGAACTTCGCTCATGGCGACTACATCTCCTTCTGCGTCTTCGCACTGCTATGGCCCTCGATCGACGCGGCGGCGATCGTCTTCGCCGGCAACCTGCCGACCGTCATCCTGATCCCGCTCATCCTGGCGATCGGGGCCGGCCTTTCCGTGCTCTCCGAGATCCTCGTCTTCCGCCGCTTCCGCAATGCCAATCCGGCGACCATGATGATCGCCTCCTTCGCGCTCGGCTATGTCATCAAGCATTTTCTGCTGATGCTGTTCTCGAGCCGGCCGAAATCGATCGACCTGTGGTCCAATCTGGCCCGGCAGGTCGAGATCGCCGGCGCCCGCATTCCGCTGCTGCAGGTCTTCACCATCATCATCACCATCGTCATCCTGCTGGCGCTGACCGCCTTCCTGAAGCGCACGCGCTTCGGCCTCGAAATGCGCGCCGCGGCGGAGAACTTCACCATGGCGCGCATGCTGGGCGTCAAGGCCAACCGGGTGATCATGCTGGCCTTCGCCATATCGGGCATGCTCGCCGCCGCCATCGGCCTCATCCTCGCCACCCAGACCGGCACGGTCGATATCCAGATGGGCGTCTCGGTCATGCTGGTGGCCTTCATCGCCACCGTGATCGGCGGGCTCGGCAGCCTGCCCGGCGCCGTCATCGCCGGCTTTCTCATCGGCGGCGCCAGCGTGCTCATGCAGGTCATCCTGCCGCTCGAGGCCCGGCCCTTCCGCGACGCCTTCGTCTATGGCGCGGTGATCGCCTGCCTGATCTGGCGGCCACAGGGCCTCTTCGCGCCCAAATCGGCGAAGCAGAGAGTGTGACGATGGCGCAGCGCAGCTCTCTCCTCGCCCGCACGATCTCGACCCTGATTATATTGGTCGTCATCCTCGCCGCCATTGCGGTGATGACGAAGCTCGCCGGATCGCGTCCGTTCGAGCGCACCATCGTCGAGATGTTCATCCGCGTGATGCTGGTGGCCGGCATCTATATCTTCGTCGGCAATTCCGGCATCATCAGCTTCGGCCATATCGGCTTCATGTGCATCGGCGCCTATGCCGCCGCCTGGTTCACCATCCCGGCCGTCATGAAGCAGGTGTCGCTGCCGGGCCTGCCCAATTTCCTCATCAGCACGCAGCTGCCGATCTTCCTCTCCGCGTTCCTGGCCGGCATCATCGCCGCCCTCTTCGCACTCATCATCGGGCGCATCATCATGCGGCTCTCGGGCATCGCCGCCTCGATCGCCACCTTCGCGATGCTGGCGGTGATCAATGTCGTCTATTCCAACTGGGATTCGGTGACCGGCGGCACCGGCTCGATCGTCGGCATTCCCTTCTATACCGGCCTGTGGACGGCGCTCGGCGGCGCCATCCTGGTCGTCGTCATCGCCTATCTCTATCAGATCTCGCGCTCGGGCCTGGCGCTCAGGGCCGGACGCGACGAGGCGACGGCGGCGGCGGCATCGGGCGTCAATATCGTGCGCGAGCGGCTCATCGCCTTTGTCATCTCGGCCTTCTGCATCGGCATCGCCGGCGCGCTTTACGCGCATTTCCTCGGCGTCGTGAATCCGGACGCCTTCTATCTCGCAACCACCTTCATCACGCTCTCGATGCTGGTGGTCGGCGGCATGAACAGCCTGTCGGGCGCAGTGACCGGCGTCATCGTCATCTCCGCCATCATCCAGCTGCTGCGCTGGCTCGAGAAAGGCATCGATCTCGGCGGCGCGACGCTCGCCATCCCGAACGGCCTGCAGGAAATCACCATCGGCATCGTGATGATCGTCATCCTGATGTTCCGGCCTTCCGGCCTCACCCGCAACCGCGAATTCGCCTGGCGCTTCAGGAGCGCCGCTAAGCCTTCGGAATAGACGTGCGTTCATAATGACAAGGAGGAGACTATGAGTAGATTGAAAGCATTGGGATTGACGGCCGCTCTCGGCGCGCTGATCGCCGGGCCGGCACTGGCGGACGAGATCGTCGTCGGCTTCGCCACGGCTGAATCGGGCTTCATGCAGGCCTATGACAAGCCGGCGCAGGATGCCGCGCTGATCCGCATCGACGAGATCAACAAGGCCGGCGGCCTTCTCGGCAAGCAGATCAAGGTCGTCACCGCCGACACCAAGAGCGACCGCGCCGAGGGCGCCAAGGCCGGCCTCGAAGTGCTCGACAAGGGCGCCGAGCTGGTGATCGTGTCCTGCGACTATGACTTCGGCGCCCCGGCGGCGCTCGCCGCCGAAGCCGCCGGCAAGGTGTCGTTCTTCCTGTGCGCCGAATCGATCAAGGCCGGCATACCGGGCGTCGGCCCGAATTCCTTCTCGGCCTCGGTGCTGGCGCCGGTCCAGGGCGCCACCATGGCGCAATGGGCCTACACGAAGAAGAATGCCCGCAAGTTCTACCGCCTGCTCGACACCTGGACGGTCTACAACAAGGGCATCTGCGACGGCTTCGACTGGCAGCTGCCGAAGCTCCAGGGCGCCGAGCTCGTCGGCAGCGACACCTTCAAGAACGAGGACGCCTCGATCGCCTCCCAGATCAGCCGCATCAAAGCGCTGCCGCAGGAGCCGGACGCGATCATGCTGTGCACGATGATGCCGGGCGCCGTCTCGGCCATCAAGCAGATCCGCGCCGCCGGCATCAAGGCGCCGATCCTCAACGGCTCGGGCGTCGACGGCAGCTACTGGCTCTCGGCGGTGCCCGATCTCTCCAACTTCTTCGTGCCCGCACAGGGCTCGATCTATGGCGATGATCCCAATCCGAAGGTCAACGAGTTCAACAAGAAGTACAAGGAAGTGACCGGCGGCGATCCGTCGAGCCAGTATGTCTATCCGGGCTATGTCCTGATCGACGTGTGGGCCAAGGCGGTCGAGCGCGCCAAGTCGACCGAGGCGTCGGCCGTGGTTCCCGAGCTCGAAAAGATGAAGGACGAGCCGACCCTGTTCGGACCCCGCACCTTCACCAATGAGATTCATCACCAGAACAAGGGCCGCTATCTCATCATCGAGACGACCAACGGCAAGCCGAAGGTCGTCGACGAATGGACGATCAGCGAGGCCATTCCCGTGGCGGATCTGCTGAAGCAGCAGTAACAGACGAGATCCGCACGGATCGGGAGGGCCGGGGCCGATGAGGTCCCGGCCTTTTCTTTGTCGGCCTTCCTCTCAGTTGCGAGCAAGCTTCGAGGGCCGCTCCGTGGTCACCTCAGCCTGAGGAGTCGAAGGGAATGGAACCTTTCCGGCGCGTTCGCGTTTTTCCGCGGGACGTGCCGCCTCGAAAGCGGAGCGAGACGCTATGTTGCGCAGCCTTGGCCTGATCGCGATCACGACCGCCTTACTTTCAGTCAGCTCATCCCCCACGCAAGCCCAGGCCACCGTCTCGATCTCCTGCAGTTCGCTCGGCATCGAGCTGGAGCTGTGCCAGGAAGGAGCCGATGCCTGGGCGAAACAGACCGGCAACAAGGTCAAGCTCGTGGCGACGCCGCCCGACGCCAATGAGCGCCTCGCCCTCTATCAGCAGCTCCTCGCCGCGGGCTCCGCCGATATCGACGTCTTCCAGATCGACGTCATCTGGCCGGGCACGCTGGCGAGCCATTTCATCGATCTCAAATCCCTGATACCGCCGGAAGACCTCAAGGATCATTTCGAGACCTTGACGACGAATGACACGGTCGACGGCAAGCTGGTCGCGGTGCCGTTCTTCGTCGACGCCGGCCTTCTTTATTACCGCCAGGACCTGCTCGACAAATATGGAAAGAAGCCGCCCAGGGACTGGGCCGAGCTGACCGAGACAGCGAAAGCCGTCCTCGCCGGCGAACGCGCCGGCGATGCGCAGCTTCAGGGCTTCGTCTGGCAGGGCCGCGCCTATGAAGGCCTCACCTGCAACAGCATCGAATGGGTGGCGAGCTTCGGCGGCGGCACCATCATCGAAACCGACGGCAAGATCTCCATCAATAATGCGCAGGCCGCGGCGGCGCTCACTCTCGCCAGAAGCTGGATCGGCACGATCTCGCCGGAAGGTGTCCTGAATTACGCCGAGGAGGATTCGCGTGGCGTCTTCCAGTCGGGCAATGCTGTCTTCATGCGCAACTGGCCCTATGCCTGGTCGCTCGCCAATGCCGCGGACAGTCCGGTCAAGGGCAAGGTCGGCATTGCCCTTCTCCCGCAAGGGACCGGACAAGGCGCACGTCACGCGGCAGCGCTCGGCGGGCAGCATCTCGCCGTCTCGAAATATTCGGCGCATCCGAAAGAGGCAGCCGACCTCGTGCGTTATCTGACCAGCGCCGAGGAGCAGAGGCGCCGCGCCATCAAGGGCTCGTTCAACCCGACCCGCAAGAGCCTCTACAGCGACGAAGAGCTGCTCAAGGCGCTGCCCTTCCTGAAGGATTTCGAGGCGGTACTCGAAAACGCGGTGGCGCGGCCATCGACCGTGACCGGCGCCAAATACAGCCGTGCCGCGAGCGACTATATCCGCGCCGTGCACAATACGCTTTCCGGCAAGGGCACGGCGGAAGAGAATCTCGCCGCGCTCGAAAAGCAGCTCGACCGGCTGAGCCGCGGCGGGAAATGGTAGGACGGGCTGGCGCATCATTACCCCTTCTCCCGCTTGCGGGAGAAGGTGGCCGACGGCCGGATGAGGGTGTTCTCTCAGCTTCTGCGGAATCGCAAGCGTGGGAAGTATTGAAGCTTCGTCATATAGTTCTCCTGAAGAGCCCTCATGAACTGAACCAACACCCTCATCCGCCCTGTCGGGCACCTTCTCCCGCAAGCGGGAGAAGGGGAAATGCCTGCGAATGACCGCGCCATCGATCGCGCAGAGGAAACGCACGCGGCTCGCCTGGTATTATCTCAGCCCCCTGCTGATCACGCTGCTGCTGGTCGCCGCCTGGCCGCTGCTGCGCACCGTCGCCTTCAGCCTGACCGACGCCAATCTCGGCGATCTCAGCCAGTGGCAGTTCGTCGGCCTCGCCAATTATGTCTATCTGCTCACCGATCCGCTGTGGTGGCGGGCGGTGAGCAACACGCTGCTGTTCACATTTCTTTCGGTCGGACTCGAAACCCTGCTCGGCCTGGTGATTGCGCTGACCATCAATGCGCATATGCCGGGCCGCGGCCTCGTTCGCGCCGCCATCCTCATTCCCTGGGCGATACCGACGGTCGTATCGGCCAAGATGTGGGCCTGGATGCTGCATGATCTTTACGGCGTGGTGAATGTCCTGCTGATGAGCCTGGGGCTCATCGACAGGCCCTGGGCTTGGCTCGCCGACCCGACGCTTTCGATGGCGGCCGTCGTGCTGGTCGATGTGTGGAAGGCGACGCCGTTCATGGCGCTGCTCACGCTCGCCGCGCTTCAGGTCCTGCCCGAGGACATCTATGAGGCGGCGCGCGTCGACGGCGTCGGCCCGGTCAAGGCCTTCTTCCACATCACCCTGCCGCTCATCCGCCCGGCCCTGCTCATCGCCGTCATCTTCCGCGGGCTCGATGCGCTGCGCGTCTTCGACGTCATCTATGTGCTGACCGGCAACAACGAGAACACCGCGACCATGTCGGTCTATGCCCGCCAGCAGCTGGTCGACTTCCAGGATGTCGGCTTCGGCTCGGCCGCCGCGACCTGCCTGTTCCTCATCGTGGCGCTCATCACCACCGCGGTCATCACGCTGGGCCGCGTGCATGTCAGCGCCAGCGGGAACGACCGATGAAGCCGCTTTTCATCCTGCGCCGCATCGGCTTCTACGCGCTCGTCGCCGCGATCCTCTTCTATACGGTCTTTCCCTTCTACTGGGCGGTCGTCTCGTCGCTCAAAAGCGGCAGCGCCGTCTTCCGCGTCGAGTTCCTGCCGGCGGCGCCGACCCTGGAGAATTACCGTGCCCTGTTCGCCGAGCAGCCCTTCGCGCGCAACATCGTGAACTCCCTCATCGTCGCCTCCGCCGCGACGGCGATCTCGCTCGCCCTCGCGGTGACCGCCGCCTATGCGCTGGGCCGCATGCGGTTCAAGGGCCGCGCCGCCATTCTCTTCGCCATTCTCAGCATATCGATGTTCCCGCAGATCGCCGTGCTGTCGGGCCTGTTCGAGCTCATCCGCGCGCTCGGCCTCTACAACACCCTGACCGGGCTCATCTTCTCGAATCTCATCCTCACCTTGCCCTTCACCACCTGGGTCCTGACCGCCTTCCTGCGCGAATTGCCGCGCGCGCTGGAGGATTCGGCCCTGGTCGACGGCGCCTCCTCCTTCCGCATCATGACCGAGATCTTCCTGCCGCTGATGGCCCCGGCGCTCGCCGCGACCGGGCTGCTCGCCTTCATCCTGGCCTGGAACGAGTTCCTCTTCGCTCTGACCTTCACGCTCTCGAACGAGCAGCGCACCGTCCCCGTCGCCATCGCCCTCATCACCGGCGCCAGCGCCTATGAACTGCCCTGGGGCCGCGTGATGGCGGCGTCGGTGATCGTCACCGTCCCGCTGATCGCCCTCGTCCTCCTCCTGCAGCGCCATATCGTGTCGGGCCTGGTGGCGGGGGCCGTGAAGGGCTGACGGCTCTCCTCCCAAATGGGAGGGGTGGTCCGCCGGTCAATGGCCTATGCTGCCATAGCCTGACCCTTGGGGCAGACCTTCAGCGGCTGCATCCGTGGGGGCAAGACGGCGGATGGTCCATGAAACTCAAGCTTCTTTTGCTCATACTGCTGGCAATGGCGGTTTTCCTGCCGGGCCGCGGCACCCCGGCGATGGCCGGCGCGATGTGCGGCGGCTTCAACAAGGCCGGCGTCTGGCAATGTTTCAAATTCTGCGGGCCGAGCTTCCGGACCAGCCAGATGTTCCCCGACCGGGCCTCCTGCATGCGCCGCTCGGCCGGCGGGGCCAAATCCGCCAAATCGGAAGCCCCGGCGCCCGTCAAGAAGAAGCAGGTCGCCGAGGCGCCCGCCGTCAAGAAACCCAAGCCTGCCCAGAAGCTCGCCGAGGCGAAGCCGAAGCCCGACAAATCGGCGGTCTTCAAGAAGGGCGACAGCCGGCTGCCCTCCGAGGATGACCAGACTACTCTCGTCCTGCAGCAGTCGGACGTGCCCGCCACCAAACTCGACCGCAATATCGAGACGGCTCCACCGGAACCTCAGCCGGTCGTGACGGCGAAGCTCAGCCTCCCGCCGCTCGAGCCCGCGGCCCCGGCCGACAAGCAGACGCTCGGCCGCCGCATCGCCCTGATCATCGGCAATTCGACCTATTCGGCGGTGCCGGCGCTCAAGAATCCGTCCATGGACGCCCGCGCCATCGCCGACACGCTGACCAGCATCGGCTTCGAGAAGGTGACGCTCAAATTCGATCTCGACCGCCAGGCGACCTGGGCGGCCCTCGCCGAATTCGCCAACGAGGCGGCGCGCGCCGACTGGGCGGTCGTCTATTATGCCGGCCATGGCATCGAGCTCGACGGCCAGAATTATGTCATTCCGGTCGACGCCAAGCTCGATTCGGACCGCAGCGTATTGTTCGAGACCGTGCCGCTCGACCATATGGTCGAGGCGACGGCCGGGGCGCGGAAATTCCGGCTCGTCATTCTCGACGCCTGCCGCAACAATCCGTTCCTGCAGACGATGACGCGGGTCGCCTCCACCCGCTCGATCGGCCGCGGCCTGACCCGCGTCGAGCCGAAAGGCGGCGTGCTCGTCGCTTATGCCGCGAAAGCCGGCGAAGTGGCGCTCGATGGCGAGGGCGGCAACAGCCCCTTCGTCGTCGCCTTGATCGAGCAGTTGCGGCGTCCCGGCGTCGAGGTCGGCTTCCTGTTCCGGAAAGTGCGCGACAGCGTGCTGAAGCTCACCAACAACACGCAGGAGCCTTACACCTATGGCTCGCTGCCCGGCGACGAAGAGCTCTATTTCCGGCCGCCGGCGAATTGAGAGTTATCTCCCTCCACCGCGCGAAGCGCGGGGAGGGTGTCCGCCCTACAGGGCGGACGGGTGGGGTGTCTCCACAGAGAGGTAGTCGTCAGTTGCCTTGATATATCTCCCTTGTGGAGACACCCCACCCGTCGCGCGTTCCGCGCGCCACCCTCCCCGCCTTCGGCGGCGGAGGGATTAGAGCTCACTCATAAAATTCCGGCGCGAGCTTGAGCTTCTGCACCCGGACCGGGTCATGCAGCAGAATGAGCTCGCCCGCGCGTTCCTTGGCGATCGCCTTGAGCTTGCGGATCGAGGCGAGTGCCGCGACATCGTCGCAGCTTTCGCCGGGCAGCACCTCTTTCTCGAAATTCTCCCACAGATCGCCGGCATCGGCGGTGAGCACCTTGACGCCGCTCTTCGGCAGCGTGACGACCAGCGACTGATGCCCCGGCATATGGCCGCGCGTGAAGACGCCCTCGATGCCCGGCATCATCTCGAAGTCGCCGTCGACGATCTTCCACTTCATGTCGGGAAAATCGAAATCGTCGTTGAACACCGCGAGATTGCCATGCGCCGAGAAGGCATAGTCATGCTCGATGCGCTGGATCCAGATATCGGCGTGGCGCAGATGCTTGAGATGACCCGTGTGATCGCAATGGACATGGCTCAGCACCACGTCCTTGATGTCGGCGGGCGCGACGCCGACGGCCGCGAGCTGGGCGAGAAAATCATGCTCGGGCAGCACGATCGGCGGAGCGAGCCAGCCGCGGCTCATGAAATATTCCTCGCGGCGCACCGGATCGCGGATATTGTCGGTATTGACGCCGGTATCGAACAGGACATGGCCGCGCGCCGTCTCGATCAGATAGGCGCAGATCGGCTCGGCCATCACGAAGCGGCCGCCGCGGTCGCGGGTCGAGACGGTCTTGGGGATGATCTCGTAGCCCAGAAGCAAGATGGTCAGTTTTCTGGCGAGCGTCACTTTATATGGGCCTCCCTGGTCTTATCCGCTCCAGCATAGTCCGGCATGCGATGCGGATTTTTTGTGATGGATGCCGCCGGATGCGGTTTTTTTGCGTCAAAGCCCGAGTTTCGCGAAATTCCGCCGCGAGGCCACTCTTAGACTTCCGCCCAAGAACAACGAACAGCGCGGCGCCCCGCCGCGATACCGGGAGAGGAAGAGATGCACAAGACTCGGCGCGACGTCCTGAAGATGGCCGCCCTCGGCACGATGGCGGCAGCGATCCCCTTCGGCGCGGCCAATGCCGCCGCGGTCCGCATCCGCGGCATCTTCGAGACGCCGATGGAGGAGCCCTTCGTCACCCAGCTCCATCTCGCCATGACCCGCCTCGCCAAGGAAGCCGACCTCGACTACAAATATTCGGAATCGGTGAAGGCCGCCGATTTCTCGCGCGTGCTCAGGCAATGGTGCGAGGAAGGCGTCGAGCTCATCGTCGGCGACGCCTATGGCACCGAGCAGATCTGCCGGCGCGTCGCCCGTAATTACGGCAAGACCGCCTTCACCATGGGCTCCGCCATGGGCCCGACCGAACCCAATTTCGCGACCTTCTACGGCCAGAATTATGAGGCGGCCTATCTGGGCGGCATGCTGGCCGCCGGCCTCTCCAAATCAGGCAAGATCGGCGTCGTCGCCGGCATCGCGGTGCCGACGACCTATGGCCTGCTCAACGCCTATCGCGCCGGCGCCAAGGAGATGAAGCCGGATATCCAGCTCAAGGCCGCCTATATCGGCTCGATGTTCGACCCGCCCAAGGCCAAGGAAGCGACCATCGCCATGGCCGATCAGGGCGTCGATGTCGTCTTCGCCGAACGCATCGGCGTGATCGAGGCCGCCGCCGAGCGCCAGATGCTGGCCATCGGCAATATGACCGATCAGTCGGCGATCAATCCGAAGATCGTGGTCTCGAGCGTGATCTGGGATCCCTATCCGGTGATCAAGGAAGCGGTCGATGCGGTGAAGGGCGGCAAATTCGCGGCCACGGATTACAGCAAGCTCGAGAACATCGCCCATCGCGTGAATTACCTCGCCGACTATGCGGCGCTCGCCGACCAGGTGCCGGCGGACGTCAAGGCGGCGATCGACGCCAAGTCGAAGGACATCGCCGCCGGCAAATTCGCGGTGACCTATGAAGAGAGCGAGACGAAGACCGATTGATCGGCGTCCGACCGACCGCGCCTATGGCTGATATCCTGCCGCTCCTCGCCCTTACCGGCATCACCAAGCGTTTCGGCGAGGTGGTGGCGAACCGCGATGTCGATTTCGCCTTGCGGCCCGGCGAGGTGGTCGGGCTTCTCGGCGAAAACGGTGCCGGCAAGACCACGCTGATGAATATCGCCTTCGGTCTCTACCGTCCCGATGCCGGCACGATCGCGGTGGCGGGCCGGACCGCCGCCATCGGTTCGACGGCGGACGCCCTGGCGCTCGGCATCGGCATGGTGCATCAGCATACGCATGTGGTGGCGCGCCACAGCGTGCTCGAGAATCTGATGGCGGGCCTGCCCGGCCGCCACGGAATTCTCGACCGCGAGGCGGCGCTCGCCCGCCTCGCCGAGATCGCCGGCGCCTATGGGCTTACGCTCGATCCCGACCGGCTCGTCGGCGATCTCGCGGTCGGCGAGAAGCAGCGGCTCGACATCATCCGCGCGCTGTTCCGCCAGGCGCGCATCCTCATTCTCGACGAGCCGACATCGGTGCTCACCCCGCAGGAGACCGAGGGCCTGTTCAGCGCCATCCGCGCGCTCAAGGCCGATGGCGTCGGCATCGTCTATATCAGCCACAAGCTCAACGAGGTGCGCGCCATCACCGATCGCGTCGTCGTCATGCGCCGCGGCGCGGTGGTCGCCGATGCGGTCAATGACGGCACGCTGAGCAATGCCGGCCTCGCGGTGCTGATGTGCGGCCATGAGCCGGAGCGCATCACCCGCAAGCCGCATCGGACGGGCGCGGCGCGCCTCGAGCTCAAGGGCTTGAGGCTCGGCAAGACGACGCCGCCCATCGACCTCACGATCCATGGCGGCGAGATCGTCGGCATCGCCGGCGTCTCCGGCAACGGCCAGGTGCGCTTCGCCGAAGCCATCGCCGGCGTCACGGTCCCCGCCGCCGGCGCGCTCCGGATCGACGGCAAAACGGTCAACGCCCATTCACCCCGCCGGATGCAGCAGGCCGGGCTTGCCTATATTCCCGAAGACCGTCTCGGCGCCGGTCTCGTCGGCTCACTTCCGGTCAGCGACAATATGGTCCTGTCGCGTTTCGGCGCCTCGCCCTTCGCCCATTTCGGCTGGCTCGACCGCAAGGCCATGGCGGCTTTCGCCGAGCGCCAGATCGCCGGCTACGACATCAGGCCGCCCGATGCGGGACTGCCCATCGGCCTTCTTTCCGGCGGAAACCAGCAGAAGGCCATCGTGGCGCGCGAGCTCGCTTTCGAGCCCAGGGTACTGATCATCGCCCAGCCGACGCGTGGTCTCGATGTGACGGCGATCGCCTTCGTCCATCGCGAGCTGATGCGGCTGCGCGGCGAAGGCTGCGCCATCCTGCTGATCTCCGACGACCTCGACGAGATCTTCCAGCTCTCCGACCGTATCGCGGTCATGTATGAAAGCGCCATCGTCTGCGCCATGGACGTCGAGCAGGCGACCGTCGCCGGCATCGGCCTGGCGATGAATGGCGGCGCTCAGGAGGCCGGGCGATGAGGATCACGCTCGAACCGCGCCCACCGTCGCGCTGGCGCGAGGTGCTCATGCCTTTCGCGGCGATCGCCGCCAGCCTGGTCCTGTGCGGTTTTCTCATCGTCATCGCCGGCGCCAATCCCTTCCAGGCTTTCGCCATCATGGGCGAGGCGGCCTTTGCCGGCAAATTCGCGATCACCGAAACCATCGCGCGCGCCGCGCCCATCGTGCTCACCGGCCTCGCGGCGGTGGTGGCGCTGCGCACGCGCTTCTGGAATATCGGCGGCGAAGGCCAGTTGCTGGTCGGCGCCATGGCCGCCGCCTGGCTCGGCGCGCGCGAGGATATCCCGGTGCCGCTGCTGGTGCCGGCCATGCTGATCGGCGCCGCACTCGCCGGCGCCGCACTGGCCGCGATTCCGGGCCTGCTCAAGACGCGGCTCAAGGTCGATGAGGTGGTGAGCACGCTGATGCTCAATTTCATCGTCATGTATCTGATGATGGCGCTGCTGTCGGGACCGTGGAAGGATCCCGTCACCGGCTGGACCGACAGTCCCGACATTCTGATGGACGCCGAATTCCCGGTCTTCTGGGCGGGCACCAGGCTGCATCTCGGCGTGCTCGTCGCGGTGATCGCCGTCATCGTCATCGGCATCGTGCTGAAACGCACCTCCTTCGGCCTCGCCATGAAAGTGGTCGGCGAGAATCCGAAAGCCGCCCATCACGCCGGTCTCGATGTCGGCCGCATCACGCTCAACGCCGTGCTGCTGTCGGGCGCGCTTGCCGGTCTTGCCGGCGCGGGTGAGGTCGGCGGCACCCAGTTCCAGGTCATCGCCTCGATCTCGCCCGGCTTCGGCTATGCCGGCCTCGTGGTGGCGATGCTGGCGCGGCTTTCGGCGGTGGGCGTCATTCCCTCGGCCATCTTCCTCGCCGCCATCACCACCGGCGCCGACGAGATGTCGCGCCAGACCGGCGTGCCGTTCTTCATCGCCGATGCGGTGCAGGGCCTGGCGCTCATCGCCGTCCTGGTGGCGATGACCCTGGCGCGCTACCGCATCAGGCTGCGCCCGTCGCCCAGAGGCGAGGCGGCGTCATGAGCATGCTCGACATCATCCTCGATATCGGCTTCTTCGCCGCGGCGATCAGGCTCGCGGTGCCGCTGCTGCTCGGCACGCTGAGCGAGCTCGTCGCCGAGCGCTCGGGCGTTCTCAATCTCGGCATCGAGGGCATGATGCTGGCCGGCGCGCTGGCGGGTTTCGCCACCGCCCATGCCACCGGCTCCCTATGGCTCGGCGTTCTCGCCGCCCTGCTCCTGGGCGCGCTGATCGGCCTCTTCATGGCGCTGCTCGTCGTCATCCTCAGGCTCGACCAGACGGTTGCCGGGCTCGGCGTCACCATGGCGGCCACCGGCCTCGTCTTCTTCAGCTACCGGCTGGGCTTCGGCGAAAGCGCGACACCGCCCGCCATCACGCCCTTCGCCACCATTCCGCTGCCGCTCCTGTCGGACATCCCGTTCATCGGGCCGGTGCTGTTCAATCAATATGCGCTGACCTACATCGTCTATCTGCTGGTGCCGGCCCTGGCCTTCATCCTGTTCCGCACCCCGGCGGGCCTCGCGCTGCGCACCGTGGGCGAGAACCCGAAGGCTGCGGCGGGCGTCGGCATCGACCCGATCAAGGTGCGCATGCTGGCGCTGATGGCGGCGGGCGCGCTCGCCGGTCTCGCCGGCGCCTATCTCAACCTCGCCGCCTTCGGCTCCTTCACCTTCGGCATCATTTCGGGGCGCGGCTGGATCTGCCTGGCGCTGGTGGTGCTCGGCCGCTGGAAGCCCTTTGCCTGCGCCGGCGCCGCCTTGCTGTTCGGCGCCGTCGACGCCTTCCAGCTGCGCCTGCAGACCAGCGGCTCCGTCGACCTGCCCTATCAGCTCTTTCTGGCTCTGCCCTATGTGGCGACCCTCATCGTGGTGATCGTCAATACCCGCTTCGCGGCGGCGCCGGCGGCGCTGATGGAGCCCTACGACCCCGAAAAACGCTGACCGGACCTCCCAGACGGGAGGCGCCAAACCTCATCCAGTATTGTATTTTTCCTCATTTACTTTAGGATAGGTTTGTTCCCCTTGGGCTGTGCGACCAGGGGTGTGGACGGCGGAGCGGCTGATGAGATTCAAGGCAATAGTCCTTTACCTGATCCTGCCTTTGCTGGCGGCGATGTTCCTGATCCAATCCAGCTCCCTCTCCCGGGCCGTGGTCTGCGGCGGCATCGACAAATTCGGAAAATGGGCCTGCAGCCGATCCGCCATGTGCCCGGTGGGCTGGCGCACCGGCGGCCAGCTGTTTCCCGACCGCGCCTCCTGCCTGCGCCGGTCGGCGGGGCCGGTGAAGTCGGCCAAGGCCGAGCCGGCGCCGGCCCGGAAACAGGCCGAGGCGGCGCCTGCGAAGAAGCCGCCCAAGCAGGTCCAGAAGGTCGCCGAGGCGAAGCCCAAGAAAGCCAAGGAGCCGACCATCCTCGAGAAGAGCGATGCCCGGCTGCCCTCCGAGCCTGACGAGACCACGATCGCAATGCAATCGGAAGCCACGGGCAGCAATGTCGATCGCAATATCGTGCCGACGGCTCCGCAGCCCCAGCCGGTCGTGACCGCGAAGCTCTCACTTCCGCCGCTCGCGCCCATGGCGCCCGCCGCCCAGCAGACGCTCGGCCGCCGCATCGCCCTGATCATCGGCAATTCGACCTATGCGGGCGTTCCCGTGCTCAAGAATCCGGCGACCGATGCGCGCGCCATCGCCGACACCCTGACGGGCCTCGGCTTCGAGAAGGTGACGCTCAAGCTCGATCTCGACCGCCAGGCGACCTGGGCGGCGCTCGCCGAATTCGCCGACGAGGCGGCGCGCGCCGATTGGGCCGTCGTCTATTATGCCGGCCATGGCATCGAGCTCGACGGGCAGAACTATCTCATCCCCACCGACGCCAAGCTCGATTCGGATCGGCGCGTTCTGTTCGAGACGGTGCCGCTCGACCATGTCGTCGAGGCGACGGCCGGCGCCCGCAAATTCCGGCTGGTGATCCTCGATGCCTGCCGCAACAATCCGTTCCTGCAGACGATGACGCGGGTCGCCTCCACCCGCTCGATCGGGCGGGGCCTCAGCCGCGTCGAGCCGCAAGGCGGCGTGCTCGTCGCTTATGCCGCCAAGGCCGGCGAGGTAGCGCTCGACGGCGATACGGGCAACAGCCCCTTCGTCACGGCGCTGATCGACCAATTGCGCCGGCCGGGCGTCGAAGTCGGTTTCCTCTTCCGCAGGGTGCGCGACAGCGTGCTGGATCTGACCAACGGCACGCAGGAGCCCTATACTTACGGCTCGCTGCCCGGCCGCGAGGAGCTCTATTTCAATCCGCCGGCGAATTAATCCCGCATGTCACGTATCCCCTTCGCCGCCTTCCTCGCCTGCCTGACGCTCGCCCTGGGTTTCTCCGCGCCGGCACAGGCGGGCGAGCCCGTCGCCATCGTCGAGGAGGCGCCGGAGCGCACCGGCGTCTTCTTCATGGACTATCTGGAGGCGGGCGCCGCCTTCGAGCTGGCGCCGGACGAGAAGCTCGTCGTCAGCTATCTCAAATCATGCCAGCGGGAGACCATCACCGGCGGCCGCGTGATCGTCGGATTCGAGAAAAGCACGGTCAAGGGCGGCGCGGTCCAGCGCGAGGAAATCGATTGCTCGGGCCGCGGCATGAAGCTGTCATCCGGCCAGGCGCAGGAAAGCGGCGTCACCGCCTACCGGGAAACCGACAAATTCGCCGCTTTCGCCGCGAGCTACGGGACGCAGCCGCTCTTCGCGCCGATCGAAAACGGCCCGGCGATCATCCAGCGGGTCGACAGCTTCGAGCCGCCGAAGGATGTCGAGGTTTCGGGCGCCCGCCTCGATCTCGCAGCACTCGGCATTTCGCTGACGCCCGGCGCCATCTACCGGCTGCGCGGGGCCAAGGTCGACTTTCTCTTCGCCATCGCGCCCACCGCCAAGGCCGGGTCCGTTCCCCTGATCGCGCGCCTGATTCGCCCCTGACGCATGAAATCGCGTGACTGGGCCGCCATCGTCGTCGTCTCCGGCATGGTGGCGTGGCTGTTCTCGCTGCCGGCCTTCGACCGCCTCACCAATCTCGGCGTCGATTCCTTGTTCTGGCTGCGCGAGCAGGTCTTCGCACCGCCGGCGCCCGCCGCCTCGCCGGCCGTGGTGATCGCGGTCGACGAAGAGACCTATCGCCAGCCGCCCTTCAAGGATACGCCCTATGCCTTGTGGACGCCTTTGCTGGCGGAGGTCGTCGACGGCCTCGTCGCGGCCGACGTCTCGGTGATCGGTCTCGACCTCATCTTTCCCACCTCGGTGCAGCCGGTGCTGCCGGGCTATGACCGCAGCTTTCTCGTCGCCCTCAAAAAGGCGTCGCAGCACGGCAAGATCGTCCTGACGAAATTCCAGAGCACGACCAAGGCGGTGGCGCCCTATCCGGGCTACGAGCTCGCCGTCGGCGGCGCCAATATCCGCGCCGCCAACCTGCTGACCGATCGCGACGACGCGGTCCGCCGCTTTCCCTTGTTCCTCATCGGCCTCGATGGCGGCCGCGAATATCACGAAGCGGGCTTCGCGCTCGAGCTGGCGATGCGCCTGACGGGAGAGAAGGCGGTAACCGACAAGGGCGATGTCCGGTTCGGCGGCCGCGCCGTTCCGAGCGACCAGCTCTTCGGCGCCTATGTCAATTTCCGCGGCGGCGATCCCATTCCGACCTATTCGCTCGCCGACATCCAGGCCTGCATCAAGGCCGGGCGGGCCGATTTCCTCGCCGAGCAGTTCCGCGGCAAGGCGGTGCTCATCGGCGCGGTGCTCGATGTCGAAGACCGCAAGCTCACCTCGCGCCGCTACATCACCGCGCTGGAAGGGCCCTATGCCACGGCGCGCTGCGCCTTGCCCGTGCCTGAAGGCCTCTATGATGCGACGCTGTACCGGCGCAACACGCCGGGCGTCTATATCCATGCCCAGGCGGTCAACGATCTCGTCCGCGGCGACACGCCCGCCGTCGTGAGCCGGTTCGGCAGGAGCGCCCTCGTCGCCGCGGCCAGCCTCCTGACCGGCGCATTCGCTTTTTCGCTGCAGCCTTATCTCGCTTCTCTGCTGATTGCCGGACTGGCCCTCGCCTGGATCGTCGCCGCGACCATCGCCTTCCGCCTCGGGCTGATCCTGCCGCTCTTCGATCCGCCGCTCGGCGGCGCCGTCGCCCATGCGATTCTGCTGGCCTATCGTTTCAAGCTGGTCGACCAGAACCAGCGCCGCCTCCGGCGCGCTTTCAGCTATTACCTGCCGGCGAGCCTGCTCGAAAAGATGGTCGCCTCCGAGACACCGCCCGCTCTGGGCGGCGAGGAGCGCCAGATCACCGTATGGTTCTCCGATCTCGCCAATTTCACCGGCTCCTCGGAAGGCCAGCCGCCGCAGGCCATCGTCCAGCGCCTCAACGATTATTTCGACTTGGTCGTCGCCATCATCGAAAGGCACGGCGGCTATGTCGACAAATTCGTCGGCGACGGCATCGTCGCCTTGTTCGGCGCGCCCTTGACCCTCGACAACCCGGCGGCGGCGGCGCTGCAGGCGGCGCGCGACGTGATCGCGGAATTGCGCCGCCTCGCCCCCGATGGCGGCCTGGCGACGCGCATCGGCGTCCATACCGGCAAGGCCGTCATCGGCAATATCGGCTCGTCGCGGCGCTTCAATTACACGGCCATCGGCGACTCGGTGAATCTCGCCGCCCGCCTGGAAGGCGCCAACAAGGCGTTCGGCACGTCCATCCTGCTGAGCGGGAGCACGCGGGACGCCGCGGGAGACGGGATCGACGTCATCGAGCTGGGACAGGTCCGCGTCGTCGGCCGGCACGAGCCGGTGAAGCTCTATACGCTCCCCGGGCGGGACCCGCCGCCCGCCGGATGGGACGGCGTGATCGATCTGGCCAGCAAATGAGTCAGGTCAGCGCGTCGAGCACCGCCCACAGCATCCGCAAGGCGGTGACGAACAGGAACGCCGCGAAAGCGAGCTTGAGACCGCGCACCGGCAGCGCATGCGCCGCCCAGGCGCCGACCGGCGCCATCAGGATCGAGGTGGGCGTGATCAGCGCGAGGCCGAGCAGGCTCACATAGCCGAAGGAGAAGGGCGGCAACTCGCTGTCGCCCATTCCGCTCAGCACGAAGCCGATGGTGCCCGGCACGCCGATGATGAAGCCGATCGCCGCCGCGGTGCCGACCGCCTTGTGGATCGGATAGCCGAAGAGCGACAAGGTCGGAACCGACAGCGTGCCGCCGCCGATGCCCATCATCGCCGAGACCGCGCCGATGCCGGAGGCCATCATCTGCTCGAGGATGCCGCCCGGCAATTTATCGGCGATGCGCCAGGAGGGCTTCGAGAAGGCCATGTGCAGCGAGACGATCAGCGCCACCACGCCGAACACCCCCATCAGCACCGGGCCCTTGGCATGCGTGGCGAGCAAGGTGCCGGCCACCACGCCCAGGAAGATGGCGATGCCCCAGCGCTTCAGCATGGCGGCATCGACGGCGCCGCGCCGCCAATGCGCCCGCACCGACATCGCCGAGGTGAGAATGATGGTCGAGAGCGAGGTGCCGACCGCCAGATGCATCTTCACGTCGTCGTCGATGCCGAGCAGCGTGAAGATGTGGAACAGCACCGGCACGATGACGATGCCGCCGCCGACGCCCAGCAGCCCCGCCACGAAGCCGCCGAGCGCGCCGGTGAAGAGCAATGCCGCGGCATAGTTCAGCACATGAACGAGATCGAGCGAGGCGAGCATGTAGGGTCCTTATCGAATTACAGAGTGGCGAATGTCTATGCACTTCCCTTCTCCCGCTTGCGGGAGAAGGTGGCCGAAGGCCGGATGAGGGTGTTCTCTCAGCCTCTCTCGAAACGCAAGCATGGAAGTGCTGAAGCTTCGTCCTTTTGGTTCTCTTGAGGAGCTATCACGAGCGGAACCAACACCCTCATCCGCCCTATCGGGCACCTTCTCCCGCAAGCGGGAGAAGGAGAAAATTACAATGACGGTGCATCCGGCTTTCGCCAGGATGACGGTTAGAGGGGAGCACGCATTTACACGATCCCGGCCCAGGTGTTGCGGCGCCAGTCGCCGCAGGCGACGGGGGCGCCGTCGATCGAGCCGGCGGCGGTGACCGCGCCGGCTTTCATGTGGCCGTCCGGCATAGGCGCCACCTTGTGGCCGAGGCTGGCCAGCAAGGCTCGGCGCGGATGGCTTTCCTCGATCAGCAGCTCGCCGTTTTCGCTGCGCCAGCGCGGCCGGCCGATGGCCTGGGCCAGATCGATGCCTTCGATCAGCAGCCCCGACAGGACCTGCAGCAAGGTCTGCACCTGACCGTCGGCGCCGGGCGTCGACAGCGCGATCGGCCCGCGCGCCGTTTCGAGCAGAACCGGCGCCAGCGTGTGCACGGGCCGTTTGCCGGGCGCCACGTCATTGGGCGCCTTGGTGAAGCCGCCGGCGCGGTTGTTGAGGACGAAGCCGCATTCCGGCACCAGCACGGCCGAGCCGAAATCATCGAACACGCTGACCAGCGAAGAGACGACGCAGCCCTGGCGGTCGGCGACGGCGACGCCGGCGGTGTGCAGATAGGCGCGGGGTCCGCCGCGCTGCCCCGACTTGTCGAGATCGAGCGTGAGCTTCTTCTTGAGCAGCTTGTCGCCCTCGGCGATATGATCGCGCCAGGCGAAGCTCGCCTCCGTCAGCTCGATCGCCGCATGATCGAGGCGATCCTCCGGAATATCGCCCAATGCCGACAGAGCCTTGGCCGCCATGGCGAGAAGCACGCCTTGCGAGATCGGCGGCTGCACCAGGAGCTTCGCGCCCCGGAAAGTGACGGCGACGGGCTCGGCGAGCACGGTCTGATGCTCGGCGAGATCGGCAGCCGAAAGCGCGCCGCCTTGCGCCTCGACGGCGGCGGCGATCGCTTCGGCGCAGTCGCCGCGATAGAAGGCGCCCGCCCCTTCCTTGCCGATGCGGTCGAGCGTCATCGCAAGCTCGTTCTGGATGACGAGATCGCCCGCCGCGGCATTGAGCAGCCCCCATTGCCCGGCGCCGTAGCGCTCGAGCCGCGGGCGGTGGATCTCCGCCGCGCGCTTGAGCGCCGCCGGCAGACGCATGCCGAGACGGGCGATGCGGATCGCCGGCTCCAGCACGCGGTTGAAGGAGAGACGGCCATGGCGCTCGAGCGCCACTGCCCAGGCATCGACCATGCCGGGCACGGTGATGCTGGCGCCGCCATCGGTGGTGACGCGGCCGAGCTTCTTCGGCGCCGCGCCGGTGCCGTTCACCGCGAGCACCTTGCCGCCGGGCTCGCGGATGAGGCAGAGCATGTCGCCGCCGAGGCCGCAGGCATCGGGGGCGACGACCGCCAGCACCGCCTGCGCCGCGACCATCGCATCGACGGCGCTGCCGCCCAGAGTGAGAATCTCCTGCGCCGCGGCGGCGGCGAAGGGATCGGCGGCGGCGACGGCGCCGGTCCGGCCGGTGAGCACCGGCCTTTCGCGCGAGGCGAAGGCATCGCCGATCCAGGTGTCGGCCGAGCTTTGGGATTTGGCATTCAAGATCGGGACTCCGTCAGAAGCGATAGCGCCGCGGCCATATAGATGGCGAGACAATCGACCACGTCCTGTTCGAGGACATGGTCGTCGATGCCGGAAGCGAGCTCGGCTTGCGGCCCGAAACAGATCGCCGGCACGCCTCGCGCGCGCCAGCGCATGGCATCGCTCGCCGGCAGCCGCACGACAGGCGCCGCGGCCTTGCCGCGTAGCGCAACGCTCGCGTTCAGCATCGCCTGCGGCAAGACATGTTCGATCGGCGTCCAGTTCGGATTCCAGCCTTTGATCCGCGTGACGGCGATGCCGCCCATCGTCTCGGCCAGATCGGTCACGCGTTTCTGGATCGCGTCGATGGTGAGGCCCGGCGGCACACGGAAATCGACTTCGGCGCGCGCTTTCACCGCCACCTGGCTGACGAAATCGCCGCCCTCGATCCTGCCGGCATTGACGGAGAGCCGCAGCCCATGCTCGCCGGCAGAATCGGCGAGCGCCGTCATGCCGCCGGGCGGCGGAACGGTCTCGTCATTCCAGCCGTCGATCTCGGCGAGAAGTTTCGCGAGCCGTGCGATGGCGGACGAGCCGGCGCGCGTCAGCATGCCCTGGCCCGGCGCCGCGGTCGCCTCGATGCTCAGCCACAACAAGCCCTTCTCGGCCACGGCGAGATTCATCGCGCCCGGCCCTTCGGCATTGATGAGGAAATCACCGATGAGGCTGTCGTCGTTTTCGAGAAGAAAGGCCGAGCCTGCCGGACCGAACACCACCTCGTCGGAAACGAGCGTCAGCGTCACGCGGCCGGCGATCTCGGCGCGCCGCGCATGAAGGCCGATGAAGGCCTTGGTCAAGGCGGCGCTGCCCGCTTTCATATTGCCGATGCCGAGGCCGCTCATGCGGCCGTTGCGGCGTGACAGCGCATAGACCGGCACCGACCAGGCCTTCTCGTCGCCCGGATTGAGCGTGTCGACATGGCCGTTGAGCACCAGATGCGGCCCCGGACGGGCCCCGTCGAAGCTGCAGACGATGTTGGGCTTGCGCGGATCGGTATGGCGGATCTCCGGCGTAAGGCCGGCATCGCTCAGAACTTTCGTGAGAACGCCGACGGGCCTGGTCGTATCGCCGACCGGCTGCGGGCTCGGCGCCGCGACGAGCTCGGCGCAGAGAGCGAAGAGCGCCGCGCGCTCGGCCTCCGCATAGGCCCTGATCGCCGCGATGTCGCTCATCCGACCTGCCATCCGCCGTCGATGACCAGCGACTGGCCGACGACATAACGGGCGAGATCGGAGGCGAGATAGACATAGGCGCCGGCGAGATCGTCGAGCCTGCCGAGCTCGCCCAGCGGAATTTTCGCCTTGAAGGCGGCCTTCAGCTCATCGGCCGGCCTGCCCTGCAGCACGGCGCGCGCGTCGAACAATTTGTGCAGCATCGCCGTGTCCATCTGGCCGGGGCAGACGCAATTGACCAGGATGCCGTCGGCGGCAAGCTCGGCGGCGAGACATTGCATGAGCCCGATCATGCCGAATTTGGAGGCCGAGTAGGCGGCGTTCTCGACGCCGCCGCGCAGGCCGAACAGCGATGAGGTGAGGATGATGCGCCCGCCCCTTCCCTGCGGCACCATCCGCCTCGCGAAGGATGTGGCGGTGACGAAGGCGCCGGTGAGATTGATGTCGAGGACGCGCCGCCAGGTGGCGAGATCGATGTCGACGGCGCGCTTCAGCACGAGGATGCCGGCATTGGGAACGACGATGTCGACGCCGCCTTCCTTGAACAGCCGGTCGGCCAGCGCTTCGGTCGCCCCCTGATCGGTGACGTCGAGCTCGACCGCTTCGGCGCGGCCGCCGGCGACGTGGGTGAGACGCGTCCGCGCCTCGGCCACCGCCCGCTTGTCGATATCGGCGGCGATCACTTTGGCGCCCTGCTTCAGATAGGCTTCGGCGACAGCGAGGCCGATCCCCTGGGCGCCGCCGGTGATGAAAGCCGTCTTTCCCTCGAGCAACCCGCTCATCCACACCTCCCCTTCAGGCCGCGACCGCATCCGACGGCCGGCCGACGATCCGCAGATAGGCATCTTCGTCCGTCGCCCCTTCGCTGCCGATCACCACGACCCGCGACCGGGCGTCGAGGCCGAGCGCCGGCTTGAGCTTCGGGTCGAGCGCCGCGGCGATCAAGCCCGCCGTCGCGGCGCAGCCCGATTCACCGGCGACGATGGCGGGGTCGCCGTCGACGCCGGCGGCGAGGATGCGCATCGCATCGGGCGCAGCGTCCTCGGGCAAGGCCAGGACGTCATCGACCGCATGCTGCATCACCACCCAGGCGGGCGCCGAGACCTGGCCGGCGGCGAGGCAGGCCATGACGGTGTTGGTGTCGCCCGGCACCCCGGTCGGCTTGCCGTTGGCGATGCTGCGGAAGACGCAGTCGGCCTGGATCGGCTCGACGACGATGAGCCGCGGCCGGTCCTTGCCGAAGAGCTCCCAATAATGGGCGCCGAAAGCGGCGGCGAGACCGCCGACGCCGGCCTGGACGAACACATGGGTTGGCCGCCCGGCGGTTTCGGTCTGCTTCAGGACTTCATCGGCGATGAGCGAGTAGCCCTGCATGATGAGCGACGGGACACGCGCTTTCGGATCGGCCGATGTGTCGGCGACCAGCACCCAGCCGTTCTTCGCGGCATCGGCGGCGCAGTCGCGCACCGAGTCGTCGTAATGGCCTTTGACGCGCGTGATCTTCGCGCCGAAGCGGGCGATCTCACGCTCGCGCGTCGGGCTGACATGGCTGTGCAGATAGATGATGCAATGGGCGCCGAAGAGCTGCGCGCCCCAGGCGACGGAGCGGCCGTGATTGCCGTCGGTGGCGGCGGCGACGGTGACATCGGCCAGCTGATCGCGATACTTGCCGGCCACCAGATCGGCGACGGCGGCATCCTCGATGCCATGCTTGCGGGCGAGATGATCCTTCAGCACCGTCAGCACCGCATAGGCGCCGCCGATCGCCTTGAAGCTCTTCAGCCCGAGCCGCTGGCCTTCGTCCTTATAGAGGACCTTGCCGACACCGAGCTTTCCGGCGAGCCCGTCGAGCGCGATGAGCGGCGTCGGCCGATAGCCGGGCCAGGAGCTGATTTCGGCCTTGGCGGTGCGAAAGCCGTCCTGGCTCAGCACCTGCCGTTCCGTGTCACTGTAGGGACGCGCCCGGTCGCCATGAGCATTATGGACCGCCCGCGCGGAATACCGCTGAAGTTGCATCTTATTTCCCATTTTTTAGTCGGTACCGGGCGACCGCGTCCGGCAGACGCCCGGCAGTTGCAGTGTTATTGGCGCTTGGCCAGCGCGTCGAACCACTTGTCGCGCAGTTTCACATTCTCGCCGTTGCGCACGACGTCGCCGAGGAACGTGTTCAGGAAGTTGAGGAAATGCGGCTCGCCCGGGCGGATCGCATAGGCAAGGCCGACCGGCTTGAGCAGCGCATCCTCGCCATTGAGCACGCGCAGGCGCTTTTCGAAGGCCGGATTCTTCGCCTTGAGCAGGCGGAAGGTGCCGGGATCGAGGAAGGCGGCATCGGCCTGGCCGGAGGCCACTTCGCTGATCCAGGCGGCGACGTCATTGGTGAGCACGCCGCGCACCTTGGCCTGCGGGAACATCTCCTTCGGATAGCTCTCCTCGACCGTGCCGCTCTGGCCGACAAAGGTCACATCCGGCGAATCGAGATCGGCGAGCGACTGGATCTTCGAATCGGCATTCACCACGACATGGAAGCCATAGGTGAAATAGGGCTCGGTGAAGTCGACGACCAGCGCGCGTTCGGGCGTCGCGAAGAGATTGGCGAAGACCGCGTCGAACTGATTGGCCTCGAGGCCCGGCACCAATGTCGCCCAGGTGGCCGGCACGATCTCGAGCTTGACGCCCATGATCTTGGCGGCGCGCTCGGCGAGCTCGACATTGAAGCCTTCATAGGTGCCGGTCTCGGGATTCGGCGCCTGCCAGGGCTGGGTTTCCGCCATGCCGACGCGGAACACGCCGCGGTCGCGGATCTCTTTCAGGAGATCGGCCGAGGCCGGCAGGGTGGCGAATGAGACCAGCGTCGCGACGAGTGCCGCGCATTGGCTCCATTTCTTCAGCAAGGCTTTCATTTCGTTTCCTCCGTCTGTTGTGTCAGGGATTGGCCAGGCGTGATTGCGCCGTCGAGCGCGGCAGCTTGGGCAGAAAGCCGCTGCGGCTGCGCGCGCGTTTGTCCGGCCGGCCGAGCCGGGCTTCGAGACGGCGCGCGAACAGGGTGACCGGGAAGATCATGAAGAAATAGACGACGGCGATGGCGGTCAGGAATTCGACATAGCGATAGGTCTGGCCGCCGAGCAGATAGGCCTGCAGCGACAGGTCGGCGACGCCGATCGCCGAGAGCAGCGTCGTGTTCTTGAGGAATTCGGAGAAGTAGTTGACCAGCGGCGCGATCGAGAGGCGCAAGGCCTGCGGCAGGATGACGAACCCCCATCTGGGCAAGGCGGGCAGGCCCAGCGCATGCGCCGCCTCGATCTGGCCGCGCGGCACCGACTCGATGCCGGCTCGATAGATCTCGGCGAGGAAGGCGGCGCCGATGAGGCCCAGCACCACCGATCCGGCCCAGAAGCCCGACACCTTGGTGGCGAAGATCAGCGGCACGCAGTAATAGGCCCAGAAGATGAGGACCACTTCCGGCGTGACGCGGAAGAACAGGATGTAGAAGCGGGCGATGCTCCGGAGCACGGCGCTTTTCGAGATGCGCGCGGCGCAGATCAAGGCGCCGCCGAACACCGCGACGAGCGCGCCGACCAGCGCGATGGCGAGCGTGACCAGGGCGCCGTCGAAGAGCGTGCCGCCATTGCGCAGGACGAGGCCGAGATCGAGGCTCATGCCATCCCCCGCTTCAGCCGCTTTTCCGCCGCGTAGCCTGCGAAGGTGATGGCGGCGCCGACGATGAAGGCGAGCACGGCGGCCGTCGTGTAGATCTCGACCGGCTGGAAGGTGCTGGAGGAGAGCCGGCTGGCGGTGCGCATCAGGTCGTTGATGGCGAGCACCGACAGGATGGTCGTCGCCTTGAAGATGCTGATCGTGGTGCCGACCAGCGGCGGCAGCATGAGCCTGACCGCCTGCGGCAGGATGACGAGCCGCCAGGTCGGGTAGAAACGCAGGCCCAGCGACTTCGCCGCCTCGAACTGGCCCTTGCCGATGGCGGTGATGCCGCCGCGGATGATCTCGCTGCAATACGCGGCGACATTGAAGATGAGCGCGATCGAGCCGCTCTGGAACGGCGTCATCGAGATGCCGGTGAGGCCTGGGACGGCGAAATGCACCCAGATCGCCTGCACGAGCAGCGGCGTCGAGCGCCAGAATTCGACGAAGATCCAGGCCGGCCAGCGGATGAACCGGTTGGGCGACAGATTGCCGAGCGCCAGCAGCGTGCCGACGACCATGCCGCCGCAGATGAAGCCGATCGCGGTCAAGAGGATGTTCGTGCCGAGCCCGGCGATGAGCACCGGCAGGTATTTCCACACGATGGAGAAATCGAGCGAGCTCAGGAAATCATGATCGATCATGGCCGGCGCTCCGCCATGACTGCGCTTGCCATTTCTGCCCCTTCTCCGGCTGCGCCCGCAACTCCCATTCCCCTTCTCCCGCTTGCGGCAGGACTGTCCGGGGAAATTCGTCGAAGCGCGCAAGGCCTGACCTGATTTCCCCTTCTCCCGCTTGCGGGAGAAGGTGGCCGAAGGCCGGATGAGGGTGCTCTCTCAGCTTCCGGAGAAGGCGCAAGCGTGGGAAGTGCTGAAGCTTCGCTATCTTGTTCTCTTGAAGCGCTGTCGCAGGCTGAACCAACACCCTCATCCGCCCTGTCGGGCACCTTCTCCCGCAAGCGGGAGAAGGGGGGATGTGGAAGAGTCCCGAGTCTCGTTCTTGAAGACGTGTCTTCTCCCGCGAGCGGGAGAAGGGGAAAGCCGGTAAGAGCTCGAGCTTCCAGGTGGATCATCGCGCTAACCTTGCGGCTTCGCCGGATGCCAGAGCCGCCGCGCCGGCGAGCCTTCCGGCCCTTTGCCGTGCGGGTAGCTCACCAGCTCCATCTGCAGCCCCCACGGGCTCAGGAAATAGATCCACAGCGATCCCGCCGCCGGTCCTTCCTCGATCTTCTGGATGTCGCCCTGCACCGTGACGCCATGCGCCTTCAGATGCGCGACGGCGGCTTCGATGTCGTCGACATAAAAAGCCAGGTGATGCCCGCCGATATCGCTGTTGAGCGGCGGCACCGCGGCCTGGCCGGGCGCCGTATATTCGAAGATCTCGAAATTGGGCCCGTTGCCGCAGCGCACGAAGCCCCAGCGGAACCGCGCCTTGCGGTCGACGCCGATCTGGCGCTCCATGAAATCCGGATCGGCATAGGTGCCGCCGTCGAGAATGAAGTCGCAGCCGATGATGCGCACGAAGAAATCGACCGCCGCGTCGAAATCGGGAACGGTGAGACCGATATGCTCGGTGCCGCGCAGTCCCGGAAGTCCCTGGGGCGGTCGGGCGCTCATGGGCTCAGCCCTCCGCCTTGCCGAGATGGGCCGTGATGAGACGGTTCACCTGCGCCGCCTCCTCCATCATCGGCATATGGCCGGCGCCGGCGAGCCGCGCCACGTCGACGCCTGCGGTGAGGCCTTCGCTCTGGCTGGCCGGGATGATCTGATCGGCCTCGCCCCAGATGACAAGCGCCGGTATCCTGCCGTCGAGGCCGGCGCGCAGGTCGATGCGCTGCCGGCCGTCGGCCATGAGATTTGCGGCGATGGCGGCGAGCGCCTCGGGCACGCCGTCGAGACGCTTGAAGCGCAGCACCTTCTCGACCATCTCGGCATTCATGCCGGACGCATCGGCGAAGAGCAGCGACAGCACTTCCTTCATCGGCTTGCGGCGCTCGGCGGCGAGGAAGCCGTCGATATAGGTGGCGGAAATCTCCGGACCGACGCCGGCGGGCGCGATGAGCGTGAGCGACTGGACACGCTCAGGCGCCGCCGCGGCGATGGCGAGCGCCACGGCGCCGCCGAGCGAATGGCCGACGAGATGCGCCTTCCCGATATCGAGCGCGCCGAAAAGATCGAGCACCGCCTGTGCGATGTCGGCGACCTTGCCGCTCTGAACCGTCGGCTCGGAATCGCCATGCGCCGGCAGGTCGATCACATGCACGGCGCGGTTCTGCGCCAGCGCATCCTGGTTGAAGAGCCAGGTGCCGCCATCGCCGCCGAAGCCATGGATCAGCACCGCGGGAACGCCACCCGAGCCGAGGGTGAGCACCTTGAAGCGATGCGCGCCGGCCTGGACGATCCGCGCCTTGGAGCGCTCGCCGGCTTGCGTCCCGGCATTTCCGGCGCGATCCGCATAGCTCGCGATGAAGGCCTCGACATCGCTGTCGGGCACATCCTCATCGGCGAGCACCGCGAGCAGCGCGCCGACCGGCGCGGTCGCGCCTTCGCTCACCACGATCCGGCGCAAGCGGCCCCTGCCCTGGCTCTCGACCACATTGGTGATCTTCTCGGTCTCGACCTCCATGATCTCCTGGCCGGTCGCGACATCGGCGCCTTCCGGCGCGAGCCAGCCGGCGAGCTTGCCTTCGGTCATGGTCATGCCCCATTTGGGCATGGTGATGGCCTGGATGCGGTCGCTCATGGTCATGACCTCTTGAAGGCGACCGCCTTGCGCACGGCGTCCGCAATGCGCTTGGCGTCGGGAATATAGGCGGCTTCGAGATTGGGCGCGTAAGGCACCGGCGTATGCGGCGCCGTCACCTTCAGGATCGGCGCCTTGAGCGCGCCGAAGGCCTTCTCGGCGATGATCGAGGAGATGTCGGCCGCCATGCCGCAGCGCGGATTGGCTTCATCGACGATCACGACGCGCCCCGTTTCTTCCGCCATTTCGAGCAGCGTGTCCTCATCGAGGGGGGATGTGGTGCGCGGATCGAGCACGGTGCAGTCGATGCCTTCGGCGGCCAGCGTCTCGGCCGCCTCGCGGGCGATATGCACCATGCGGCCCAGCGCCACGATGGTGGCGTCGCCGCCCTCGCGCACGATATGCGCCTCGCCGAAGGGCACCGTATAGGCGCCGTCCGGCACCTCGCCCACCGTGTCATAGAGAAGCTTGTTCTCGAGGAAGATCACCGGATCATTGTCGCGGATGGCCTGGATGAGCAGGCCTTTCGCGTCATAGGGCGATGACGGGATCACCACCTTGAGGCCCGGCACATGGGTGAAGATCGGATAGAGCGCCTGGCTGTGCTGGCTCGCCGAGCGCGTGCCGGCGCCATAGGTGGCGCGGATGACGAGCGGCGTCACCGCCTTGCCGCCGAACATGTAGCGGAACTTCGCCGCCTGATTGAAGATCTGGTCGAAGCAGACGCCGAGAAAATCGACGAACATGATCTCGGCCACGGGCCTGAGGCCGGTCATCGCCGCGCCCGCGGCGGCGCCGACGAAAGCGCTTTCGGTGATCGGCGTGTCGCGCACGCGCTGCGGCCCATAGGCGCCGAGCAGGCCCTTGGTGACGCCGAAGGCGCCGCCCCAGGCGTCCTTCTGGCCGGAGGCGCCGGAGCCGCCGGCGACATCCTCGCCGAGCACGATCACATTCGGATCGCGGCGCATTTCGTGATGGAGAGCCTCGTTCAAGGCCTGACGGAAGGATTTCTGTGCCATGAATGCTGCTCAGTAACGGACATAGACATCGGTGGTGAGTGTCGCGAGCGCCGGCTGCGCCGCGGCGCGCGCCGAGCGGACGGCCTGGTCGATCGCCGCCTGGACCTCGGCATCGACCTGGTCGAGCTCGTCGAGGCCGAGAAGCTTCGCTTCATCGACGCGGCGGCGGAAGCGCGTGAGACAGTCACGGTCGCGGCGCATCGCCGCTTTCTCTTCCGCCGTGCGGTAATTGTCGGGATCGCCGCTGAAATGGCCGTAATAGCGCGGCGTCTCGATATGGAGGAGCGTCGGGCCCTCGCCGCGGCGCGCCCGTTCCACCGCCTCGCCCGCCGCTTCGTGCACGGCGAAGAAGTCGACGCCGTCGACCTTGGCGAAGGCCATGCCGAGCGCCTCGGCGCGCTTGGTGATCTCGCCCGCGACCACGAAGGAGCTCGCCGTCGCCTCGCCGAAGCCATTGTCCTCGACGGCGAAGATCACCGGCAGTTTCCACACCTGCGCGAGATTCATGCTCTCCGCCGTGGTGCCCTGGTTGATGCCGCCGTCGCCGGTGAAGGCCACCGACACGTCATTGCGGCCGAGGATCTGCGCCGAGAGCGCCGCCCCGCAGGCGATCGGCGGCGCGCCGCCGACAATGCCGTTGGCGCCGAGCATGCCCTTGGAGAGATCGGCGATATGCATCGAGCCGCCCTTGCCGCGGCAGATGCCGGTCTCCTTGCCGAAGATCTCGGCCATCATGCCGTCGACATCGCAGCCCTTGGCGATGCAATGGCCATGGCCGCGATGGGTGGAGGCGATGCGGTCGCTCTCACCGAGATGCAGGCAGATGCCGACGGCGGAGGCTTCCTGGCCGGCATAGAGATGGGTGTTGCCGGGTATGTCGCCGCTCGCCATTTCGGCGCTGACGCGGTCCTCGAAGACGCGTATCATGCGCATGAGCCGATAGGCCTTGAGCAATTCCTCGCGCGAAAGCTGCAATCCTGTCATTCCGTTCTCCCAAAGCCCTGCCGTAGCGCCAGGGCGACCCAACTCTTCTTGGGAAGCGAGGATAGATCGGCCCTCCGCCCGATTTTTGCGAATTAAGTTCAATCCCGCAAAATTTGCGCGTAAAGCAGCGCCAGGTGAAAAATTCAGGCGCGCTTTTTCATGCTCGATCCCTTCGATATCCGTCTTCTCAAGCTGGTCCAGGCCAATTCGCGGCGCACCGCCCAGGAGCTCGCCGAGGAGGTCGGGCTTTCGCCATCGGCCTGCCTGCGCCGTCTCAACCGGATGCGCGAGGCGGGCGTCATCGAATCAGAGATCGCCGTCGTCTCCCCGGCCGCCGTCGGCCATCCCCTCATGATGGTGGTCGAGGTGTCGCTCGAGCGCGAGCGCCCGGACATCATGAGCGACTTCAAGAAGGCGATGCGCACGACGCCGGAAGTGATGCAATGTTATTATGTGACGGGCGAGGTCGACTTCATCCTCATCGTCGCGGTGAAGAGCATGATCGACTATGAGCGCTTCACCACCGACTTCCTGTTCAACAACAAGAATATCCGCCGCTTCAACACGCTGGTGGTGATGGACCGCGTGAAGGTCGGCCTGACCATTCCGATCGAGTGAGTGCCTTGCAAGGCTTCCCCTTCTCCCGCTTGCGGGAGAAGGTGGCCGAAGGCCGGATGAGGGTGTTCTCTCAGTCTATGTAGAAGCGCAAGCATGGGAAGTATTGAAGCTTCTTCTTTGTTCCCTTGAAAAGCTGTGGCGAGCTGAACCAACACCCTCATCCGCCCTGTCGGGCACCTTCTCCCGCAAGCGGGAGAAGGGGAAATGTTGGAAAGGCCGCCAAGTTACTC
>JBMOOM010000109.1:0-2086 GCA_049323275.1 Pseudomonadota bacterium | reverse complement strand
GGGGTGGTCAGCATCTACTTCATCATCATTCAGCCCATCGTGATCGGGACCTGGTGCACGCTTTGCCTGTTGGCCGCCCTGGCGATGCTGATCATGATCCCGTTCGCCTTGGACGAGGTGATCGCCATGGGACAGTACCTCTGGTGGGTCCATTGCACCGGCAAGCCCCTGATCCGCACCTTCTTCCAAGGCGGCCCGGTGGATGCCGGCGCCGTGGACGAGGCGGACGCACTGGCAAGTCCAAGCACGTTCTGGAAGGATTCGGTTCGGGGAATGACCTTCCCCTGGACGCTCGTCGTGAGCGTCGCCATCGGAGCTCTCCTGATGCTGACGCGGGTCGTGTTCGGCGCCTCCGGCGCCATGGCCAACAGCGATCATGTGGTGGGCGCGCTCGTGATCACCGTGGCGATCATCGCCACTTCCGAGGTCGCCCGCGCCGTCCGGCTGGTGAACGCGGCGCTGGGCCTCTGGCTCGTCGCCGCGCCGTTCCTGCTGAGCGGCGACACACCCGCGGGCCGCATCGCCAGCATCGCCCTGGGGCTCGCTCTGCTTGGGCTCAGTCTGCCGCGCGGCCGTCGCAGCCCCGAGCATTACGCCAGTTGGGACAGGTTGGTGCTTTGACGGGGATGTTCGGCATGGCGCGAACATCGCAACAAGGGAATGCTGACGTGAGCAGTGAGCCGCACGGCGACACTGCCAGTGCGCGGCGACCGCGTTGAGCGCCTCGCAGCCGACCTCTGCGCGTCCCAGGGTGGTGGTCATCACCGGCGCATCGAGCGGCAATGGCCGCGCGACGGCCCTGGCCTTCGCCAGGGAGGGCGCCAGCCTCGTTTTGGCCGCCCGAGGCGCGGCCGCGCTAGCAGATGTGACGGCGGTGTGCGAGGCCCTGGGGAGCGAAGTTGTCGTCCAAGTCCTCGACGTGCGAAATTCCGGCGCCGTCGAGCTGCTCGGGACCGTCGCCATCGAACGATTTGGACGCATCGACGTGTGGGTCAACAACGCGGGCGTGCTCCAGTATGGCCGCTTCGACGAAACGCCAGCCGAGGTCGCCGAAAACGTTATTCGCACAAACCTCTTCGGCTACATGAACGGCGCACGCGTCGCGCTGCGCCATTTTCGGGATCGCGGCCACGGAACGCTGATCAATGTGAGCTCCATACTTGGAGAGATCGGCCATCCCTACACGGCGGCTTATGTCGCCTCGAAGTTTGCGATTCGCGGCCTTACAGAGAGCCTTAGAGCCGAAGTTCGAGAGCAGCCCCATGTGCACGTCTGCGCCGTGCTGCCGGCGGCGATCGACACCGCGATCTACCAGCATGCCGCAAACTACACCGGGCATGCCGTCTCACCGATCTGGGCGCTCTATCCGCCCGAGGTGGTCGCCCGCGCCGTCCTCGACCTCGCGCGTCGGCCTAGACGCGAAATCTTCGCGGGGAGCTACGGCCGTGTCGCCGTGGCCGGCCGGCGAATTGCGCCCGCACTAACCGAGCACGCCGTACGTCTGGCGGCTGATCTGATGGAAGTTGGAGATCACCTCGCTCCTATCACGACGGGCAATCTCGAGACGCCGATCGACGACGGCCACCGCGCCGATGGTGGGTGGCGCAGACACTATAGACGTCGAGGGCGGGCGGCGGCGATCACAGGACTCGCCGCCACTGTGGCGCTCGTCACTCTGGCATCCGCCTGGCTGTGGGTTCGACCTGCGAGCAAACCCTGACATAGCACCTTGAGTCTTGGCGGCGCACCTTGCTTCGGCTCATCTCAGCTGTGCCCAATAGTGCGACAGGTGGGCAAAGCGCATTCTCGACGTACACTCGACCGTGCCCCATTGACAAGGCGAAGTGGACTGCGGGGAGCCCGCCTGCGGGTGCGTATATGTATCAGAGGCGGTCGATCTCAACAGGCCTGAGCTGCACGGGAAACGACGATTGGAAGCAATTGGCGACAGGCTGTTCGAGATCGTCGCGCGTACTCGGGATGAGGTCGTGATGGGTCCCATGAGCGACCCGGCCGAAGCCCGACTGAAAGCGGGCGTCACCCGATATTTCACGGCCGTCGCCTGGATCGCGGCGGACGCCGAACT
>JBMOOM010000108.1:0-39085 GCA_049323275.1 Pseudomonadota bacterium | reverse complement strand
CGTCGCAATCCGATGAGGCGCAGCCGCCGGCGGCAGGTGAGGAACAGCAGCCGGCGAAGAAAAAGAAGAAGCAGCCGTCCGAGGGCGCCTCGCAATCGCAAGAGGCGCAGCCGCCGGCAACTGGTGAAGAGCAGCAGCCGGTGAAGAAAAAGAAGAAGCAGCCGGCCGGAGGCGCCTCGCAATCCGAGGAGCAGCCTCCGGCAGGCGAGGAGCAGGAAACAGTGAAGAAAAAGAAGCAGTCCGGTGCGGGCGCCGAGCAGCCCCAGGGTGGCGAGGAGCCCGGGCAGGTGGAAAAGCCAAAGAAGCAGGAGAGCCAGCCTGAAGGTCAGGCGCCCAAGGGTGGTTGCGATCCAGCCACAGGCGAAGGATGTGCTCAATAGAAACATCGAGGAGACCGGCCGGTCCGCATGCGGAACCGGCCGGTCGTGTCATTGAAGATGATCGATCACCAGTGCGAGCGGGCCCGGCTCGCCGAGGCCGAGCAGGACATTGTCGACGTGGAGATCCAGATCTCCTTCCTTCACCTGAATATCGAGCGCGCGAAAAATAATGATGCTTCGACCGCGGAAGCGAATTTGAAACTGTGCAAACTGCTGCTTCTTGTCGCGCGGCTTTGCCGGGAAAGGAGCCTGCTGCTCGGCGCGATACGTCGCCCGCGTGGCGAATGAGGCTGCCCGGGCGGCATCCCGGCTGGTTCTGATTCAGGAACTTTGCTGTCCCGGCCAGATTAACCAAGCGGCCTGTTGCAACGAGGCCGCTTGCTCCGGGGATGAAACGCATCCCGACGGCCGGTGAAAAGCAAGTGCTTGACGTCGTCCAAAGCCGGAGTGTGTTCATGAGCAAATTATGGCCGCTTTTCGTCTTGATCGTCGCCGCGCTGGTCGTCCTCGTCTCGACCCGCTTCGCCGCAGCGCATGACTGGTACAGCTCCACCTCCGACCCCGTCTTTCAATCGAGTTGCTGCGGCGGCAATGATTGCGCGCCGGTGGATCCAGCCTGGGTGAGCGAAGTCAGGGAAGGTTACCGGCTGACCATGACGGTCGATCAGGCGCGCACGGTCAATCCTCTGGCCCAGGCGCCGGTCGATGCCGTCGTGCCCTGGACCAGGATCCAGAGCCCGCCGAACGGCGATCACATGTTTTATGCCTGCATTTATGACACGGACCGCAGCGCTCCCCGCCACGGGGTGATCTGCTTCTTCGCCACGCCGGTCATGTAGACGGAACTTTTCCCACCTTCGTCTGTTGAGGCCGAAGGGGGTGGTGATGAACTGGCTCTTATCCATCATACTTGCTTTGAGCGGAGTTGCCCTCTCGGCGGGGGGATTGTGGCTCATCCTGCTCGGCGGGTCCTGGTATGATTTCATCATTGGCTTAGGCTTCCTCGTCACGGCAGTTGCGTTGCGCGCAAGGCGTCCGATCGCTCTCTTTCTTTACACGGCCATCATCCTGGGCTCGCTCGCCCGGGCGATCCATGAGGTCGGGTTCGACTGGTGGTCGCTTGTGCCGCGCGGCGGCGTGATCGTGCTGCTCGGGGTGCTCCTGCTGATCGCCGCTTGGCGCGAAGGGCTCTGGTGGGGCGGAAAGCTTGCCCTCTCTGTTTCGCTGGCGATCAGCCTCGCCGCCGCCCTCTACGCAATGATGAATGATCCGCACGTGATCGCGGGCAGTGTTGCCGAGCCGGCGTCATTCAGCCTGCCGCCAAGTGAGAATGCGGGCGCTCCCGAAGAGTGGCCGGCCTATGGCCGGACACCGGGCGGCAGCCGTTTCTCGCCGCTCGCGGCCATTACGCCGGAGAATGTCGGAAAACTTGAGCGCGCTTGGGAATACCGGACCGGCGATCTGCGCGATCCCGCCCAGGACCCTGAGGAAACGACCTATGAGGTCACGCCCATCATGGTGGACGGACTGCTCTATCTGTGCACGCCGCATCAGATCGCCATTGCGCTGGATCCGCAGACGGGCGAGCAGCGCTGGCGCTTCGATCCGAAAGTCGGCTCCAACAAGCAGCGGCAGCACCAGACATGCCGGGGGCTCACCTATTATCAGGTCGGTGATGGTGCGGCCGAGTGCGGCCGGCGCGTGCTCCTGCCGACGGCCGATGCGCGCCTGCTGGCCCTCGATGCGAAGACCGGCATTCCATGCCGCGGCTTTGGCAAGAACGGGGCGGTCGACCTGGCCCGGAGCATGCCGTATTTCTATGCCGGCTCCTATTACTCGACATCACCGCCGGTCGTGGCCGGCGGCCTCATCATCATCGGCGGCGCCGTCAACGACAATGTCTCCACCACCGAGCCGTCCGGCGTGATCCGCGCCTATCGCGCTGACACCGGCGAGCTGGTGTGGAATTTCGACTCCGGCAGGCCGGACCAGTTGGCGCCTTTGCCGCCGGATCAGCATTATACCGCCAACTCGCCCAATGCCTGGTCGCTGCTTTCCGTCGATGAAGGCCTCGGCCTGGTTTATGCGCCGATGGGCAATGCGCCGCCCGATCAATATGGCGGCGACCGCACGCCTGAGACGGAACGCTTCTCGTCATCGGTCGTCGCCCTTGATTTGCGCAGCGGGCAGGTCCGCTGGGTGCGCCAGCTCGTCCATCACGATCTCTGGGACATGGACACGCCGTCGCAGCCGCAGCTGGTGGATCTGCCGCGCGACGGCCAGATGGTGCCGGCGCTCGTCCAGGCGACGAAGCAGGGCGATATCTATCTGCTCGACCGGCGCAATGGCGAGCCGTTGTTGCCCATCACCGAAGAGCCGGCGCCGCAGGGCGCGGTCGCCGGCGACTTCACCGCCAAGACGCAGCCCACTTCCGCCATGACCTTCAAGCCACGGCCCTTGACCGAAAAGGACATGTGGGGCGCCACGATGTTCGACCAGCTCTATTGCCGCATCTGGTTTCACCAGCTGAACTATGAGGGGCGTTACACACCGCCCTCGACCAATGGCAGCATCGTCTATCCCGGCAATTTCGGCACCTTCAATTGGGGCGGCGTCGCCGTCGATCCGATCCGCGAGGTCGTCATCGCCAATCCGGTCTATCTCGCCTTCATCGTGAAGCTTATCCCGCGCGCCGACGCCACGACCAGCTATGTGTCGGAGGAGAAGCCCGGCTTCAATGAGAATTTCGGGGCGCCCTTCGCGGCGATGATGCGGCCGATGTGGACGCCCATCGGCCTGCCCTGCCAGGCGCCGCCCTGGGGCTATGTGGCCGCTGCCGACCTGAAGACCGGCAAGATCATCTGGCAGCACCGCAACGGCACGGTGCGCGATCTCGCTCCCGTGCCCTTGCCGTTCAAGATGGGTGTGCCTGGCATCGGCGGACCGATCGTGACGGCGGGCGGCGTCGCCTTTCACAGCGGCACGCTCGACTATTATGCGCGCGCTTTCGATGTCGCCACCGGACGCGAGCTTTGGCGCGACCGGCTGCCGGCCGGCGGCCAGGCCACGCCGATGACCTATGCCGCGGCCGATGGGCGTCAGTATCTGGTGGTGGTTGCGGGCGGTCATGGCTCGACCGGGACCAAAGCCGGCGACTCGATCATTGCCTATGCGTTGCCGCGGCAGTGACGGGCGGACAGGCGGCCAGATCCGGGCGTTTTTTGCTGGTGCTCGCTGTCCTTCTGTCGCAGGCCGCCTGCTCGGGACCGCAATCGGCCCTCGATCCTGCCGGAGAAGAAGCGGCGCAGATCGCAACGCTGTTCCGCCTCATGCTTTATGGCGGCGGCCTGATATGGCTCTTCGTCGCCGGATCGCTCATCTATGCATCCTGGCCGAACCGCAAGGCTCACGACGAACGCAGCGCCGGCCGTTTCATATTCTGGGCTGGTGCGGTTTTTCCCTCGGTCACGCTGCTCCTGCTCCTCGCCTATGCCCTCTGGCTGATGCCCGGCCTGCGTCCTTTCGCGCAAGAGGGAGCGCCGGCGCTGCGGGTGGAGGTCACCGGCCGTCAGTTCTGGTGGGAGGTGATCTATTATCCGCGCGATGCGCCGCCCATTCTCTCCGCCAATGAAATCAGGCTGCCGGTCGGGGAGCGCGTCGAGCTGACGCTCAAGAGCGGCGATGTCATCCACTCCTTCTGGATCCCCGCGCTCGCCGGCAAGATGGACATGATTCCAGGACGCACCAACCGCCTCTCTCTGCGGGCGACCGCGACCGGCGTCTTCCGCGGGCCGTGCGCCGAATATTGCGGCACCTCGCATGCGCTGATGGCGCTGGTCGCGGTGGTCATGGAGCCGCGGGAGTTCGACAACTGGCTCGCCGGCCAGGCGCGGCCGTCGCCGGGGGCCGGCGCCGAAGGCTTCGATCTCTTCCGCGACAATGGCTGCGGCGCCTGCCATCGCATTGCCGGCACCGTGGCTTCGGGCATGATCGGTCCCGATCTGTCGCATATAGGCTCCCGCCGGTCGATCGGGGCCGGCATTCTGCCCAACAGTCCGGCCGCTCTGGCGGAGTTCATCGCCACGCCGCATCTGGCCAAGCCCGGCCAGCAGATGCCGGCCTTCGACATGCTCGGGCGCGACGAGCTTGCCGGTCTTGCCGGCTATCTCGCGGGGCTCCAATGAAGGCGGCCGTCAAGAAGTCCGGCGGCAAGCTGCGAAAGGCGCAGGAGGAGAGGCTGCGCGCCGTCTGGGCCAATCCGGCCGGATGGCGTTACTGGACATCGGTCAACAACACCCAGATCGGCCTCTGGTACGCGGCCGCGGCCTTCGGCTTCATGCTCTTCGCCGGGCTTCTGGCGCTGCTGATGCGCCTGCAGCTCGCCGTGCCGGAGAACGATCTCCTATCGGCCGATTTCTACAACCAGGCCTTCACGCTGCACGGGACCGTGATGATGTTTCTCTTCGCGGTGCCGATCTTCGAGGCGGTGGCGATCTTCCTGCTGCCGCCGATGCTCGGCGCGCGCGAATTGCCGTTTCCGCGTCTCGGCGCCTTCGGCTTCTGGAGCTTCCTCATCGGGGGGATCTTCGTCTGCGGCTCGATCTTCTTCGGCGCGGCGCCGTCGAGCGGCTGGTTCATGTATCCGCCGCTGGCGACGGATGAGAAATATTCCGGCATCGGCGCCGATATCTGGCTGCTCGGCCTGTCCTTCATCGAAGTCGCCTCGATCGCCGCGGCGATCGAGCTGATCGTCGGCATCATGAAATGCCGCGCCCCCGGCATGCGCGTCAATCTGATGCCGCTTTTCGCCTGGTATCTGCTGATCGTCGCCGGCATGATCCTGTTCGCCTTCCCGCCGCTGATTGCCGGCGACATCCTGTTCGAGATGCAGCGCATGTTCGGCTGGCCGTTCTTCGATGCGGCGAAGGGCGGCGATCCGTTGCTGTGGCAGCATCTGTTCTGGATCTTCGGCCATCCCGAAGTCTATATCATCTTCCTTCCCGCCATCGCGCTGATGGCGATGATCGTGCCGACCTTCGCGCAGCGCCCGATCGTCGGTTATTCATGGATTGTGCTGGCGGCGGTCGGAACCGGATTTCTGTCCTTCGGACTCTGGGTCCATCATATGTTCGCGACCGGCCTGCCGCAGATCTCGCTCGCTTTCTTTTCGGCGGCCTCGGAAGCCGTCGCCATTCCGACCGGAGTGCAGATCTTCGTCTTCATCGCCACCATGCTCGCCGGCCGGGTCATCTTCTCGACGCCGATGCTGTTCGGGACCGGCGGCATCGCCGTCTTCGTCATTGGCGGGCTGACCGGCGTGATGGTGGCGCTGGCGCCGTTCGACTGGCAGGCGCATGACAGCTACTTCATCGTCGCCCATCTTCACTATGTCCTGATCGGCGGCATGCTGTTTCCGGTCATTGCCGGCATCTACTATTATTATCCGCTGATCGATGCGAAGCATCTGTCCGACCGGCTCGGCCGGCTCGCCTTCTGGCTGATGTTCGCCGGCATCAACATCGCCTTCTTCCCAATGCATGTGGCGGGCTTGCGCGGCATGCCGCGCCGCGTCTTCACCTATCCGGCGGATTTCGGCTGGGACTGGCTCAATCTCGTCTCGACGATCGGCGCCTTCATTCTCGCCGCCGGCATTCTGGTCGTGGTGATCGATGTGCTGCGGCCGAAGCATCGCCAGCCACAGAGCGAAGTCAATCCATGGAATGCCGGGACGCTCGAATGGATTTCAGAGCCCAAGGAGAATTGGGGCGTGCGGTCCATCCCGGTCATCGAGAGCCGCTATCCCTTATGGGACCAGAAGCATCTGGCGGCCGACGTGAATGCCGGCCGGTGTTATCTGCCGGATGCGGAAGAGGGCCGGCGCGAAGGCCTGGTGACCTCGGTGCTCGACGCCCGGCCAGAGCAGGTGCTGCGGGTCGGCGGAACCTCGTCCGTCACGATCGTCACCGCCGCGACTCTCGGGGCGGTCTTCGTCGCGCTGACTTTCCACTGGTGGGTCATTTCCGCCCTGGCCGCCATGGCATGCTTCTGCGCCGTCATCTACTGGTTGTGGACGGGCACCGGAGAGATTCCTGAAAAGCCGGAAAAGCCCGTCGGCCGTGGTCTCAGCCTGCCGCTTTATGCGTCGGGCCCGGCTTCGGTGGGCTGGTGGGCCATGTTCATCACGATGGTCGGCGATGGAACCGCCTTTGCGAGCCTCGTCTTCGGCTATTTCTTCTATTGGACGATCCATCCCGATTTTACCGCGGGCCAGAGCGGGCCCGGCGCTCTGTGGCCGATGATCGCGGCGCTGCTCTTCGTCCTCGCCTGGGGAGCGATGCTCGCGGCGCGCGGTCTGAATGCACGCGGCGCCGCCTCGCCCATGCGCCTGTGCCTGGCCTTGTCGTTCCTGCTGACGCTCGCCGGTGGCGCGGCGGCCCTTGCCGGGCCGTGGCTATATGGGCTCGATCCGGTGCGCCATGTCTATCCGGCGATCGTCTGGATCCTCGTATTGTGGGTCCTGGCGCATGCGGCGGTCGGCGGCGTGATGCAGCTTTATTGCCTGGCGCGCAGTCTGGCCGGCCGGCTCACGCGCGCGCACGACATGGATATTCACAATGTCGTCCTCTACTGGCATTTCGTGGCGATCACCGCGGTGATCACCTTCGCCGTCATCGGCCTCTTTCCGGAAGCGATGTGAGGTGGCGATGCGTCTGATCCCCAAGGAAATCGAATCGCTCTGGACGCTCTTCACCGCGCCGGTCGTATGGGCCGTGCATTTCCTGATCAGCTATGCCGGCGCGGCCGTCTATTGCGCCAGGGCCGGACAGTTCGGTTTCGGCTTCGCGACGGTTCGCATCGCTTTGGCGCTGATGACGGTCGCGGCGCTGATGATGATCGCCCTGTCGGCCTGGCTGGCCTGGCGGCAATGGGGCTTCGGCCTGCACGACCCGCCCCATGACGATGCGACGCGCGGCGACCGTGTCCGCTTCCAGGGCTTCGCCACGCTGCTGCTCTCGGGCTTGAGCTTCGTCGCCGTTCTCTATGTGGCATTGCCGCTGATCTTCGTGACCGGGTGCCTGAGATGAAGCGGCTCTGTCTTTTCCTCGGTCTCATCTGTCTGGGCGGCATCTGGCTCGGACCGCTCCTGACGGTCTGGCGGGAGTCATTCGCGGCCCACATGCTCGCTCACATGGGCGTCGTGGCGGTGGCGGCGCCGCTGGTCGCGGTCGGGCTCGCGGATCGATGGCCACATCGCGGCGCCGGGCCGGCAGCCGTCGCCTTGCCGGTCGGCGCCTCGCTTCTCGAGCTCGCCGTCGTCTGGGCCTGGCATGCGCCCTTGCTGCGGGTGCTGGCCGAAACGTCGCTCCTGGCGGCCGCCGCCGAGCAGGCGAGCTTCCTTCTCGCCGGCCTGCTTCTCTGGGGATCGTGCCTCGGCGCCGCGAAGAGCGGACGGATGGCGGTGCGTGCGGCCGGGATCTTCGGTCTACTTCTCACCTCGATCCATATGACTCTGCTCGGCGCCTTGCTGGCGCTCAGTCCGCGGCCGCTTTATGCGGCCGGGACCGTGACATGCTTCGGATTGGTGCTCGATGCCGGAGAGGATCAGGCCCTTGGCGGCGTGCTCATGCTGCTTGTCGGCGGCGTGATCTATCTTGCCGGCGGGCTCGCGCTGCTGGCGCAGCTGCTCGCCGATCCGGCGCCTTCTCGAAAGGCGGCGCGCTGATGTTTGTCACCTGGAAGAATATCGCGCTCGCCTTGGCCGCCCTGATTGTCGCCGGGCTGTTGGCGGCATGGCTGGGCCTGTTCAATGTCGCCGCCTCGACCGGCCATTGGAAGGTCACAGAATGGCTCCTTGGTTTCGCAATGCGGTCTTCGGTGAGCGTCTACGCGCTGGGTGTCGAGGTGCCTGAAAGGCTTCCGCGCGAGGCGCTCCAGCCCGCAGCCGCCCATTTCGCGCGCGGCTGCGCTTTCTGCCATGGCGCGCCCGGCGCCCCCCGCAACGCTGCAGCACTGGAGATGCTGCCGCAGCCGCCCGATCTCTCGGGCGCTGTCGGTGAATGGACGGATGCGCAGCTCTATCGCATCGTGAAGCACGGCATCCGCTATACCGGCATGCCGGCCTGGCCGGCCGAGGCGCGCGGCGACGAGGTCTGGGCCATGGTGGCGTTCCTGCGCGAGCTGCCGAAAATGTCGCCCGGCGCCTATCGGGGCCTGGCCTATGGCGAGGCGGAGATGCGGCCGCCCACGGGCGGCGTTCCGAAGATCGTCGCCGACTGCGCGCGCTGCCATGGCGATGACGGACTCGGACGCAGTCCGGCAACGCCCATTATCGCCGGTCAAAGCGAAGCCTATCTGGCCGCGAGCTTGCGAGCCTATCTGAGCGGCGCGCGTCCGAGCGGCATCATGTCATTGCCCGTCAGCACGGTGGATCCGGACGACATTCCCGCGCTGGCGCGGTTCTATGCGCGGCTTCCCGCGGCCATTGGCGGGACGGCCATGGATGATGCCAGAAAGGGCGGGGTGATCTTCAGGAATGGCAGTCGAGCCCGCAATGTTCCTGCCTGCCAGAGCTGTCATGGAGGCGATAACCGCAATCCGCGCTATCCGCGGATCGCTGGCCAGTCGCCCGACTACATTGCCGCGCAACTCAGGCTGTTCCGGGCGGGTGTCCGGGGCGGAACCGATCGCAGCCAGCTGATGACCGCTGCCGCCCATGGGCTTGCCGACGATGAGATATCGGCCTTGGCCGCGTTTCTGGCACGGCGGTGATGCCCGCAAATTAATGCGCAGCTAAGATGGAACATTTCGATCTTCTCCCCGTTTGTGGACATTCTGGAGGGGACTACCCAAGTTTTGTTGCGGTGCACCATTGGCAATTCCTGAACGCCTCGGAGGCAAGTGATGGCGAATGTGGAAACCCAGGCAAAAGCGAACAGGCTGCATCAGAGCGGCAAATCACCTTCTCGAGACCCGGATCTCGCCGACGCGGACATGAGCGAACTTCTGGACGCGCTCCTGGAAATGCGAAATGGCAATTTCACGAGACGCCTGCCGGTCGGCCGGCCAGGCCTTTCCGGGCGGGTCGCCGAAGCCTTCAACGACATCTGCGCCAGCAACCAGCGCATGGCCGAGCAGCTCGAAAAGGTCGGCACTCAGGTGGGCAAGGAAGGGCGCACCCGCCAACGTGTGAAATTCGGCCACGGGCATGGTGCGTGGGGGGAAATGGAAACATCCGTCAACACCTTGATCGATGACCTGCTCTGGCCCACGGCCGAGGTAACCCGCGCCGTCGCCGCGGTGGCGCAGGGCGATCTGCTGCAAACGGTCAGGCTGGATGTGGAAGGGCGTCCCCTGAAAGGCGAGTTTCTGCAATCCGCCTCGATCGTCAATACCATGATCAAGCAGCTGGCCGTGTTCACCTCGGAAGTTACGCGCGTCGCCCGCGAAGTCGGAACCGAGGGCAAGCTTGGCGGGCAGGCTCAGGTGCCCGAGGTCACGGGGGTGTGGAAGGAGCTGACCGAAAGCGTCAACCAGATGGCGAGCAACCTCACGGCCCAGGTCCGCAATATTTCGGACGTGACGATCGCCGTGGCCAATGGCGATCTCTCCAAGAAGATCACAGTCGACGTGCGCGGCGAGATCCTGCAGCTCAAGGAAGCCATCAACACGATGGTCGATCAGTTGCGTTCCTTCGCATCGGAAGTCACCCGGGTGGCGCGCGAGGTCGGCACCGACGGCAAGCTTGGCGGCCAGGCGCTGGTTCCCGGCGTGGCCGGCACCTGGAAGGATTTGACCGACTCGGTCAACGCGATGTGCGGCAATCTCACCGACCAGGTGCGCAATATCGCCCAGGTGACGACCGCCGTGGCGCGCGGCGATCTCTCGCGCAAGATCACCGTCGATGTCCGTGGCGAGATTCTCGAGCTCAAGGACACTATCAACACGATGGTCGACCAGCTCAATGCCTTCGCCTCGGAAGTGACCCGCGTGGCGCGCGAAGTCGGCACCGAAGGCAAGCTCGGCGGGCAGGCCCAGGTTCCGGGCGTCGCCGGCACCTGGAAGGACCTCACCGACAATGTGAATTTCATGGCCAGCAATCTCACCGCCCAGGTCCGCAACATCGCCGAGGTGTCGACCGCCATTGCGGGCGGCGATCTGTCGAAGAAGATCACGGTCAATGTCAGCGGCGAGATTCTCCAGCTCAAGGAAACCATCAATACGATGGTCGACCAGCTCAACGCCTTTGCCGGCGAAGTGACGCGCGTGGCGCGCGAAGTGGGAACCGATGGCAAGCTCGGCGGCCAGGCGGCGGTGCCGGGAGTTGCCGGCACATGGAAGGATCTTACCGACTCGGTCAATTCGATGGCGAGCAATCTGACCGCCCAGGTCCGCAACATCGCCGAGGTTACGACCGCCGTGGCGCGCGGCGATCTTTCGCGCAAGATCGCCGTCGATGTGAAGGGCGAGATCCTCGAGCTCAAGAACACCATCAATACGATGGTCGATCAGCTCAACGCCTTTGCCTCCGAGGTGACGCGCGTCGCGCGCGAGGTCGGCACCGAGGGGAAGCTCGGCGGCCAGGCCCAGGTCCCGGGCGTCGCCGGCACGTGGAAGGATCTGACCGACAACGTGAACTCGATGGCGAGCAATCTCACCGCGCAGGTCCGCAGCATCGCCGACGTCGCCACCGCGATCGCCAGCGGCGATCTTTCCAAGAAGATCACCGTCGACGTCCGCGGTGAAATTCTGCTTCTCAAGGAGACGCTGAACACGATGGTCGAGCAGCTTCGCTCCTTTGCCGCGGAGGTGACGCGTGTCGCGCGCGAGGTGGGCACGGACGGCAAGCTTGGCGGCCAGGCGCAGGTTCCGGGCGTCGCCGGCACGTGGAAGGACCTGACGGACAATGTCAATCTGCTGGCCGCCAATCTCACGACCCAGGTCCGCAATATCGCCGAAGTGACCACCGCGGTGGCGCGTGGCGATCTGTCGAGAAAGATCACCGTTCCGGTGAAAGGCGAAATCCTCGAGCTCAAGAACACCATCAATACGATGGTCGATCAACTGAACGCCTTTGCTTCCGAGGTGACGCGCGTGGCGCGCGAGGTCGGCACGGAAGGCAAGCTTGGCGGCCAGGCCATGGTTCAGGGCGTCGCTGGGACCTGGAAGGATCTGACCGATACGGTCAATGTCATGGCGGCTAATCTCACCGAGCAGGTCCGCGGCATCGTCAAGGTGGTGACCGCCGTGGCCGACGGCGACTTGGCGCAGAATCTCACCGTCAAGTCGAAAGGCGAGGTCGCCGCCCTGGCGGAAACGATCAACAATATGACCGCGACCCTGGCGATCTTCGCCGATCAGGTGACGACGGTGGCCCGCGAGGTGGGCGTGGAAGGACGGCTGGGCGGACAGGCCGCCGTTCCGGGCGCCGCCGGCACGTGGAAGGATCTCACCGGCAACGTCAATCTGCTCGCCGCCAATCTGACCACCCAGGTTCGCGCCATCGCCGAAGTCGCGACAGCGGTGACCAAGGGCGATCTCACCCGTTCCATCCAGGTTGATGCGCGGGGTGAAGTGGCGGAGCTCAAGGACAACATCAATACCATGATCGGCAATCTGCGCCTGACCACCGAGCGCAATACCGAGCAGGATTGGCTCAAGACCAATCTGGCGAACTTCACCAACATGCTGCAGGGACAGCGCGACCTGGCGACCGTGGGGCGGTTGTTGCTGTCGGAGCTCGCTCCCTTGGTGAATGCGCAGCTGGGCGCCCTTTACCAGATGGAGGATAGCGAAAGCCCGCGTCTCAAGCTCCTCTCGGTCTATGCCGACGATCCGGTCGACGGCTATCCGGCCTACGTGCCCGTGGGCAAAGGGCTCATCGGTCAGTGTGCGTCCGACAAGCGTGCCGTGTTCATCAAGAAGCTGCCCGAGAATGCCATGCCGATCGGCTCGGTCGTCTTCAAGGCGGCGCCGCGCAATGTCATGGTGCTTCCCATCCTGTTCGAGAACCACGTCAAGGCCGTCATCGAGCTTGCTTCGATCGACAAGTTCACTTCGCTGCAGAAGAGCTTCCTGGAGCAGCTGACGGCGAGCATCGGCATCGTTCTCAACAGCATCGAGGCCACGATGCAGACCGAGGGCCTGCTCAAGCAGTCGCAGCAGCTGGCCGGAGAGCTTCAGGCGCAGCAGACCGAGCTGCAGCAGACCAACGAGCAGCTTGAGATGAAGGCGCAGCAGCTGGCGGAACGGAATGTCGAGGTCGAAAAGAAGAATCAGGAGATCGAGCAGGCCCGGCGAGCCCTGGAGGACAAGGCCTCGGAGCTCGCCTTGACGTCCAAATACAAATCCGAGTTCCTCGCCAATATGTCGCACGAGCTGCGCACGCCGCTCAACAGCATACTCATTCTAGCCCAGCAGATGAGCGAGAATCCGGAAGGCAATCTCTCGGCGAAACAAGTGGAGTTTGCGCGCACCATTCACGGCGCCGGCTCTGATCTGCAGAATCTCATCAACGACATTCTTGACCTCTCGAAGATCGAATCCGGCACCGTGACGGTCGACGCCGAGGATCTGCTTGTCGACAAGATCGTTGAGGTGGTCGGCCGGCCGTTCCGCCACGAAGCGGAGACCCGGCAGCTGTCCTTCAATGTCGCGGTCGACCGCGGCATCGAAGGCACATTGTTCACCGACTCGAAGCGGCTGCAGCAGATTCTGAAGAATCTCCTGTCCAACGCCTTCAAGTTCACCGAACGCGGCGGCGTGGGACTGCGGGTTTTCGGCGCGACCGAAGGCTGGAATCTTGACAATCGGACGCTTAACGAGGCGCCGAGCGTCCTGGCGTTCGAGGTCGTCGATACGGGCATAGGCATTCCGCCCGAAAAGCAGAAGCTCATCTTCGAAGCATTTCAGCAGGCCGACGCCAGCACGAGCCGGCGCTATGGCGGTACGGGCCTTGGCCTCGCCATCAGCCGCGAGCTGGCCGCGCTTCTGGGCGGCGAAATTCAGGTGCGCAGCACCGTCGGGAATGGCAGCACGTTCACCTTGTATCTGCCGCAGCGCTACTCCGGCTTCCTTGGCGCCATCTCGGCCGCAGACCATTTCGGCACGTCGCGTGATGCTCCCGCCATGCTCGGCAAGCGGGCAGTGGAGCCGATCCAGGACGACCGCTTGCTGGTCGAACCGGGCGACTCGATTCTTCTGGTGGTCGAGGACGATCCGAGCTTCGCCCGGATCGTCATTGACATGGCCCGCGGCCGGGGATTCAAGGCGCTGCTGGCTCAGACCGGCGCGGAAGCCCTCGAGATGGCGGCGCAGTTTCAGCCCACCGCCATAACGCTCGACATATTCCTTCCCGATATGCTGGGCTGGGGCGTGCTCAGCCAGCTCAAGAAGAACCCGTTGACGCGCCACATTCCCGTTCAGATCGTCAGTCTTGACGAGGACCGGCAGCACGGTCTTGCGAAAGGAGCATATGACTTCATGGTCAAGCCGGCCTCGGGAGCCGCTCTCGATGAGGCTCTGGCGCGCCTCAGCCGGTGCGCGATGCCGAGACAGAAGCGGTTGCTGGTCGTCGAGGACAATCCCGCCGAGCAGCTCAGCATCAAGGCGCTTCTCGAGCACGATGATATCGAGATAGCCACTGCCGGCACCGGGCTCAGCGCGCTCACCAAGCTTGCCGAGGAGCAGTGGGACTGCATGGTTCTCGATTTGAAACTTCCCGACATGTCGGGTTTCCAGATCCTCGATCATGTCGCTCAAAATGAGAGGCTTGCCGGGCTCCCGGTCGTCGTGTTCACCGGCAGGCCGCTCGCGCAGGATGAGGAGGAAAAGCTGCGTGGAATCGCCCGCAGCATCGTGGTCAAGGGCGTGGAGTCGCCTGAGCGTCTCTTTGATCAGACCTCTCTCTTCATGCACCGCATGATCGGCAATCTGCCGCAGGGAAAGCAGGATATAATTCATCGCCTGCACGCTTCCAATGACGATCTGATAGGCCGGACCGTCCTGGTGGTCGATGATGACGCCCGCAACATCTTTGCGCTCAGCAGCGTGTTGGAGCGCAACGGCATGAAGGTGATGACCGCCAGCAACGGGCGGGAGGCCCTGAATATCGTCACCGCGACGGCCGATCTCGCCATCATTCTCATGGACATCATGATGCCCGAGATGGACGGCTATCAGGTGATCGAGGCCATTCGCGAAAATCCGGCCTGGCGGCGGCTCCCGATCATTGCGCTGACGGCCAAGGCGATGAAAGGGGACCGCGAGAAATGCCTGGAGGCGGGCGCTTCCGATTATCTCGCCAAGCCGGTCGATACCGATCAGCTCATTTCCGCCCTGCGGATCTGGCTGCACCGCTGAGGATATTGGCATGACGGCGATTCCCAAGGCGAATATCCTGCTGGTCGACGATCAGCCGGCCAAGCTCCTCACCTATGAAGTGATGCTGGAGGCGCTGGGAGAGAACCTGATAAAGGCGAACTCCGCGCAGAATGCGTTGCGGCAACTGCTCAAACACGACATCGCCGTCATCCTGATGGATGTCAGCATGCCGGATCTTGACGGCTTTCAGCTGGCGGCGCTGATCCGGGACCATCCGCGCTACAAGGAAACAGCGATCATCTTTGTTTCCGCGGTCCATTTGACGGAAGCCGACTATTTGCGCGGCTACCAGATGGGCGGAGTGGATTATGTATCGGCGCCCGTCATCCCCGAAGTGCTTCGCTCGAAAGTAAAGGTCTTCGTCGAGCTCCATCGGAAGACGAAACTCCTGGAGACGCTGAACAACGAGCTCGAAAAGAGAGTATCCGAGCGCACCGAGGAGCTCCGGCTCTCCACCGATCAGCAGAAGATTCTCGCGCGTGAGGTCGACCATCGGGCCAAGAATGCGCTTGCCGTGGCTCAGGCGATCGTCCGTCTCACCCAGGCCGATACGATCGAAGAGCATGTCACCGCCATCGAGGGGCGGATCACCGCGCTCGCGCGCGCCCATACGCTCCTCTCGGATTCACGCTGGGCTGGCGCCAGTCTGAAGACCATAGCCGAAGAGGAACTGGCGCCCTATTGCGGCGGCACGCCGAGATGCTCCATCGAGGGGCCGGACATCCTCCTCAAGCCGGCCAGCGCCCAGGCGGTTGCTCTCGTCCTGCACGAGCTTGCCACCAATGCCGCCAAATATGGATGCTTCTCGGTTCCGTCCGGCCGGTTGAGCCTGTCCTGGGCCGGCACCGATCCTTTGCGTCTCGCCTGGCGAGAGACAGGTGCGACGGGCATCCGGCCGCCCTCCAAGGTCGGCTTCGGCACCAAGGTGATCGGCCTCAGCATCGAATCGCAGCTGGGCGGACGCGTCGAATATCATTGGCAGGACGCCGGCCTGCATTGCCTGATCGAGCTTCCCGGAGGCTCGCAGCGTTTGCCGCAAACGCCGTTGCCGGGCCTTGCCGCCATGCGAGGATGTCTCAAGATTCTGGTCGCGGAAGACGAGCCGCTCGTCGCCTTGATGATCGCGGAGCTGATTTCGGCTTTGGGATATCAGGTGGTCGGGCCTCACGCGGATCTGCGTGAAGCCTTGCGCGCGACGGAAACGCACGATCTTGCGGCCGCCATCCTGGACGTCAATCTGGCCGGCACTTTTGTGTATCCTCTTGCCGATAGGCTCCGCAGTCGCGGCGTGCCGTTTTTCTTCATCACCGGTTATGGACCTGAGCGGATCGATGGCCGGTATTCCGATGTGGCTGTCCTGCAAAAGCCGGTGGATGAGGTCACGTTGAAAGCCACGATGGCGGATGTTCTGGGCCTGCGCGAGGACGTCAACTCCGCCGCTTGATCGGGCAACCGCTGCGCCTGAAGGAACCCAACGGACCGGCTGAGCCTGCCCATTATTGTAGAGAAGACAAATATTGGCCTATCCGTTGGGAGCGGAGGCACGAAAGTGTGGGCTCATCGCGCTCCGCCTGAGCAGGTAGAGCGAAGAAAGCCCTGATTCTTCAATCAGGGCTTTCCACACAGCTAAAATACAAGGAATTGCTTCTTTGCGATCTGGGTTTAGCAGAACTTCAGATAACGCCGAAGCCGCAGAAGGGTTCCACGTGAGCTTTCCGGGGGCGCGGGGCGGTCGCCGTGTTGCACTTCTTGTGAGCTCGCCGGAAGAGGCTGTGTGTGTTTGAAGCTACAGCCGCAGCGTGTGTTGAGTTCCATGGCGCCACCGGGACAGCGGAGGCGGCTGTGCTGAGCTTGCCAGCCTTCGTAGAATTTAGTCTCTCCACAACGATTTGACTGGACGTAAAAAAATCGGAGGTATACTTAAGAATCACCTAACGGCGACAGAGTTGCAGGCGAACGAGGGGGCAACGCTGGCGGCGGGCAAACGGGGTTAATGAGGCACGCAAACGTGCTCGTGTTTTCCACGGCGACGAAAGCTATAGCGTCACCGTCCAGTACCAACCATCTCGCAAAACTTCTTATGGGTTCCGCCGCCACCGCCGCGTTATGGCTGGGCGCGCCTTCGCTCGCGGTCGCGGGATGTGTCGTCGGCGGCCCCGGTGTCATCAATTGCACCGGCGATATGCTGGCCGGCGCCACTTATAGCTCGGGCAATACGACTCTCAATACCTTCGATCTGTCGACCAATGCCGGGGTAATCATCCTCAACGGCTCCGGCGGCGGCGGTAGCGGCGGTACCGATGTCGTCGGCGGCAATGCCGGCGGCGGTGGCGGCGGTACGACGACGGTCCTGAATTATACGGGCGGCGGCTTTACCGGTTCTGGCCTCGTCGCGCGGTCGAATGGCGGCAATGGCGGCGAGGGCGGAAGCGGCTTCGCCACCCTGGTTCCACCGATAGGCATCGACGGCGGCAATGGCGGCGGGGGTGGTGCCGGCGGCTCGGTCACCCTCACCAGCAGCGGCAACATTCTCACCACCGCCGACGGGATCCACGGGATACTTGCGGAAGCCAATGGCGGCAACGGCGGCGATGGCGGCGACGTCTTCTCGGTTGGCGGTCTCTATGGCGGCGGTGGCGACGGCGGCCAGGGCGGAGTCGGCGGTTCTGTCTCCGTGACCACCAGCACCGGTACCATCACCACGCAGGGAAAAGGGTCGGCGGGCATCTTCGCCCAAAGCAACGGCGGTGTCGGCGGTGATGGCGGCTCGCTGGACGGCGCCGCGATAGCGGGCGTCGGCGGCAGCGGTGCTGCGCCCAAGGACGGCGGCACGGTCGGTGTGAGCAATGGCGGCGGCATCGAGACTTATGGAATAGGCAGCATCGGCATCATCGCCCAGAGCATCGGCGGCTATGCCGGTTCGGGCGGCAGCGCCACCGGCCTGTTCGCCTATGGCGGCAGCGGCGCCAGCGCCGGCAATGGCGGCATCGTCACCGTCGGCAATTCCGGGTCGATTCATACCAGGCTGGAGGATGCCCATGGCATCTTCGCCCAGAGCGTCGGCGGCGGCGGCGGTGCGGGCGGCTGGAGCGGCGGCGTCGTCGCTCTCGGCGGCAGCGGTGGTTTCGGCGGCGCGGGCAAATCGGTCACCGTCACAAACTCGGCGACCGGCGTGATCACCACCGACGGCGCGCGCTCCGTCGGCATTTTCGCCCAGTCGGTGGGCGGCGGCGGCGGTGACGGCGGCAATAGCGGGGGTCTCGTTGCGATCGGGGGCAACAGCACCGGCGGCGGCGCCGGCGGCACTGTCGTCGTGACCAATGCCGGCAAGATCACCACCAACGGTGTTTCCTCGCAGGCCATCCTCGCCCAGTCGATCGGCGGCGGCGGCGGCAATGGCGGCACCAGCGGCGGCGTGGTTACGATCGGCGGCAAGGGCGGTGGCGGCGGCAATGCCGATACCGTGACCGTGAATAATTCGGGAGATCTCGAGACCTGGAGCAATGATTCGACCGCTCTCCTGGCGCAGAGCGTCGGCGGCGGCGGCGGCAGTGGCGGCGGGGCCTATTCGGGCTCTGCTTTCGTCGGCTTTTCCTTGGGCGGCACCGGTGGCAAAGGCGGCGAAGGCCAGAAAGCAACGGTCAATCTGTCGTCGAGCTCCTTCGATCCGGCCCAGATCAAGACCCATGGCGAACGCTCGAACGGCGTGACCGTGCAATCGGTCGGCGGCGGCGGCGGCAATGGCGGCGCCAGCGTGCAGACGACCGTCGGATATGCCGGCAGTCTGTCGATTGCCATTGGCGGTAAGGCCGGTGATGGCGGCAAGGGCGGCGATGCTGAGCTCACCGGCTATGCGGATGTGTCCACCACCGGTGTGAATGCCGACGGCATTCTGGTGCAGAGCGTCGGCGGCGGCGGCGGCAGTGGCGGCTATGCCGTCAGCATTTCGGCGGCTGCCGGCGAGAGCGCGGCCATTGCCGGTTCGATCGGCGTCGGCGGTGCGGGCGGCGGCGGCGGCGATGGCGGCACGGTCTTCGTGAATGCCGGCGGATCGATCAAGACCACCAACAATTTTTCCGAAGGCCTGATCGCTCAGTCGGTCGGCGGCGGCGGCGGCTCGGGCGGATACTCGGTGTCCATTGCCGTTTCGGGCGCGGGCGCCACGGCGGGCGCCGGTGCGATCGGTGTCGGCGGCTCGGGCGGCACCGGCGGCATTGGCGGCACGGTGACGGCCACCTATACGGGTAATGTCGAGACCGGCGGCATCGAGTCGGACGGCATCGTCATCCAGTCCATCGGCGGCGGCGGCGGCAATGGCGGCTTCAGCGTGGCCGCCGCGGTCTCGGGCTCGGGAACCGGGGCCGGCGCGGTCGGGATAGGTGTCGGCGGCTCCGGCGGCACGGGCGGCAATGGCGGCGTCGTGACCGGCACGGTGAACGGCAATATCACCACCACGGGCGCAGGGTCGAATGCCCTCATCGTCCAGTCGGTGGGCGGCGGCGGCGGCAGCGGCGGCTTCAATGTCACCGGCACCATCTCGGGCGCCGGCACCGGATCCGGCGCGATATCGATCGGTGTCGGCGGTTCGGGCGGTGGCGGCGGCGACGGCGAGGCCGTCACGGCGAAGCTCAACGGCAATGCGACGACGGGAGGGGTCGATGCCGATGCCGTCGTCATTCAGAGCGTCGGCGGCGGCGGCGGCAATGGTGGTTTCAATGTCTCGGGAACGATCACCGGCGCCGGAACCGGATCGGGGTCCGCCGCCGTGGGCGTCGGCGGCGCCGCCGGGCTCGGCGGTGACGGCAAGGTGGTCATCGCCGACGTCATCGGCAATATCAAGACGACCGGCAACAGCTCGAACGGCTTCACCGCGCAGTCGATCGGTGGTGGCGGCGGCAATGGCGGCTTCAACGTGTCGGCGGCGATCTCGGTCTCGGGCAAGGGCGCCGGCGCGGTTGGCGTCGGCGTCGGCGGCATGGCGGGTGACGGCGGCAACGCCGAGAAGGTCGATGTCAGCGTCACCGGCAATATCGAGACGACGAAGGACGATTCCGTCGGCTATCTGGCGCAGTCGCTCGGCGGCGGCGGCGGCAATGGCGGCTTCAATGTTTCGGGTACGATCGGCGCCGCCTCGACGGGCGCCGGCGCTGTCTCGGTCGGTGTCGGCGGTGCCGGCGCCGATGGCGGCTATTCGGGTGTCGTTTTTGCCGACCAGAACGGCAATATCACCACGGCCGGCAAGTCGTCGACCGGCTTCATCGCCCAGTCGATCGGCGGTGGCGGCGGCAATGGCGGTTTCAACGTGTCCGGCGGCATCAGCGCCGCCGGTGAGGGCGCCGTCGCGGTCAGCGTCGGCGTCGGCGGCATGGGCGGCGGCGGCGGCAACGCGGAAGCGGTGACCGCGACCATCACGGGCGATATCAAGACCGGTGGCGAGAGGTCTCAGGGCGTCATCGTCCAGTCGATCGGCGGTGGCGGCGGCAATGGCGCGTTCAACGTCACCGGCACGGCTTCCTTCTCGCAGAAGCTCGCCGGTGCGGTCGGCATCGGCGTCGGCGGTTTCGGTGGCGGCGGCGGCGACGCCCGCAAGGTGACCTCGACCCTCACCGGCGATATCGAGACCAAAGGAAAGGAAGCGACCGGCCTCTTCGTGCAGAGCCTCGGCGGCGGCGGCGGTAATGGCGGCTTCAATGTCACGGCCGGCCTCGCCGGATCGTCGGAGGATGCCGGCACGCTGGGTGTGGGCGTCGGCGGCTTCGGTGGCGATGGCGGTGACGGCTGGGATGTCGTTTCCAATTCGACCGGCAATATCACGACGGAAGGCATTGGCGCGAAGGGCGCCGTCATCCAGAGCCTCGGCGGCGCGGGCGGCACCGGCGGCATCAATGTCACCGGCAATGTGACGCTCAGCGGCGGCCAGTCGGCGGCGATCGGCATCGGTGTCGGCGGCTTTGGCGGCGGCGGCGGCGACTCCCTGACGGTGACCGGCAGCCACACCGGCAATATCACGACGGACGGCTATGACGCCGACGGCATACTGGTGCAGTCGGTCGGTGGCGGCGGCGGTAGCGGCGGTCTCAATGTCACGGGCTCGATCAGCGCGTCGATCAGCACCTCGGGCGCGGTGGGCTTCGGGCTCGGCGGTTTCGGCGGCGATGGCGGCAAGGCCAATGATGTCGACTTCGATGTCATCGGCAACGTGACCACCAAGGGCGATCTCGCCGACGCGGTGCTGATCCAGAGCATCGGCGGTGGCGGCGGCAATGGCGCACTCAATGTCACGGGCAATCTGGGCCTTTCGCTGTCCGGTAGCACCGGCGCCGCGGGTCTCGGCATCGGCGGCTTCGGCGGCGGCGGCGGCGACGCCGGCAATGTCACCGCCAGCGTGACGGGCATCATCATCGCCAATGGCGAGAAGGGCGTTAATGGCGGTCTGCCGGTCGTCATCGACGGCGTCAATCACTGGCTGAACGGGTCGAACGGCGTCGTGGCCCAATCGATCGGCGGTGGCGGCGGCAATGGCGGCCTCAATGTGTCGGGCTCGATCTCGGCCTCGGCGATCTTCGGCAGCAGCTATGCCATGTCGCTGGGCCTCGGCGGCTTCGGCGGCGATGGCGGCGATGCCGGCACCGTCAATCTCACCGTGAAATCCCCGACCGTCGTCTCGTCCGTCGGCGACAACCGGGCGGCGGTGATCGCGCAGTCGCTCGGCGGCGGCGGCGGCAATGGCGCGCTCAATGTCTCGGGCAGCATCACCTTCGGCCAGCAGGTGACGGTCGGCGTCGGCGGCTTCGGCGGCGAAGGCGGCGTCGGCAGGGCCGTCACGGTCGATGCCGAAGGCAAGCTCGTGGCCAGGGGCGTCCAGGCGCGCGGACTGCTCGCCCAGTCGATCGGCGGCGGCGGCGGCGACGGCGGCATCAATATCAGCGGCGGCGTCACGCTCAGCGCTGATTCGACCAAGCCCAACCTGTCATTCGGCCTTGGCGGCTTCGGCGGCGACGGCAACAAGGCCGGCGATGTCATCGCCACCCAAAAGGGCGAAATCGATGTCGGAGGCACCGATTCGATCGGCATCCTCGTGCAGTCGGTCGGTGGTGGCGGCGGCAGCGGCGGGCTCAACGTGTCCGCCGACATCTCCCTGGGACAAAGCTACAGCGCCGCCTTCGGCATCGGCGGCAATGCCGGAACGGGCGCGTCCGGCGGCAATGTCACGCTGACCAGCGACGGCAAGATCGTCGTGGCGAGCAATGTCGCCGTTTCGCCGGAGGACGAAGAGGACTACGACCGGGCGAAGGAGAAATTCGGCGAGCGCGGCGGCGGCATTCTGGCCCAGTCGATCGGCGGCGGCGGTGGTCTCGGCGGCATCAACGCCTCGGGCGTCATCGCGCCCAAGGGCAATCCGATCGTCTTCGGCCTGGGCGGCAGCGGCGGCGCCGGCGGCGATGCCGGCACCGTCACGGTGAAGCGCGGTCTGACGACCGCGAGCCTGATCAAGACGACCGGCGACGAATCGAACGGCCTGACCGCCCAGTCGATCGGCGGCGGCGGCGGCGACGCCGGCATGAATCTCGGCATTTCGGCGAGCGGCGCGGGCGGAACCCAGCCGAAGCAGCTCGTCGTCGTCATCGGCGGATCGGGCGGCGCCGCGGGCAATGGCGCCAAGGTCGATGTCACGCATAAGGGCGACATCGAGACCGCGGGCCTCAGATCCGACGGCCTGCTGGCGCAATCGATCGGCGGCGGCGGCGGCAACGCCAATCTCAATATCGGCGGCGGCATCAACAAGAATGCCAGCGGCCTCAACCTGGCCATCGGTGGCGGGACCGGCGACGGCGGCATCGGCGGCGAGGTCGTCGTCGATCATACCGGCAATATCTCGACGCAGAAAAATGATTCGTCGGCGATCTACGCCCAGTCGGTCGGCGGCGGCGGCGGCAATACCAAGACCAGCCTCGCTTATGCCGGCGGCATCAAGAACGAGCTCAAGATCGCCATTGGCCGCGAGGGCGGCGCGGGTGCCGATGCGGGCGACGTCACCGTCACCTCGAACGGCACCTTGACGACCAAGGGCGACAACGCCGTCGGCATCGTCGCGCAGTCGATCGGCGGCGGCGGCGGCATGAGCAGCGCCACGCAAGTCGGTGTGACCGCGCGGACCGGCGAGGACGACAGCGAGAAGGCGAGCCTGAACATTGCCATCGGCATCAAGGGCGGCGACAGCGGCATCGGCAAGGCCGTGAAGGTGACGGCGTCGGGATCGATCGCCACCGAAGGCGAGAAGTCGGCTGCCATCCTGGCCCAGTCGATCGGCGGCGGCGGTGGCGTCGGCGGCGGTGTCATGAACACCATCGTCAAGGAGAATGTCTCGGCCCGCGTCGGCATCGGCGGCGACGGGGGCACCGGCTCCGATGCCGGCATCGTCACCGTCATCAATTCGGCCAGGCTCACCACCAAGAAGGCGAATTCGGCCGGCATTTCGGCGCAGTCGACGGGCGGCGGCGGCGGTGTCGGCGGCTATGCCATCCAGGCCAGCCTGTCGACGAAACTGCAGGATTCCAAGGAGAGCAACTCGGCGAGCCTGACCATCGGCGGCACCGGCGGCAATGGCGGCAACGGCGATCAGGTCACCGTCAACAATTCGGGCTATATCGGCACCGAAGGCCAGAAGTCCTATGGCATCGAGGCGCGCTCGGTCGGCGGCGGCGGCGGCGAGGGCGGCCTCGCTTTCGTCGGCGCGGTGGGCGTGCAGTCCACCGCCAACTCGCTTGAAATGGCCGTCGGCGGCAAAGGCGGCGACGGCGGCGAAGGCGGCATCGTCGAAGTCCTCAATGAGGGCACGATCTCCACCACGGGCGAGGAAGCCTCGGGCATCCACGCCTTGTCGATCGGCGGCGGCGGCGGCGACGCCGGGCTCGTCGCCAATCTGGCGCTCAGCGTTCCGACCGGCCAGAACACCTCGAAGCGCGTCCTGATCAATATCGGCGGCGAAGGCGGCGAGGGCGGCATCTCCAAGAACGTGACGGTCACCAACCGTCCCGACAGCGACGATGAGGGCGGCTATATCCAGACCACGGGCAAGAAGGCGCACGGCATCTATGCCCAGTCGATCGGCGGCGGCGGCGGCAATGGCAGCTCGGTCATCTCGCTGGCATTCACCGCGACGGGCGGCAAGAACAGCACCGTCATGGGCCTGAACATCGGCGGCAAGGGCGGATCCGGCAATGAGGCCGGGGATGTGACCGTCATCAATAAAGGCACGATCGTGACCAGCAACGAAGAGGCCTATGGCATCTTCGCGCAGTCGGTCGGCGGCGGCGGCGGCAATGGCGGCATTGCGCTTGCCGCCAACGCGATCATCGCAGCGAAGGGTACCGCACCCGTGGTCGCCATCGGCGGCTTCGGCGGCAGCGGCGGCGACGCCGGCCAGGTGAAGGTCGAGAATACCGGCATCATCCAGACCACCGGCAAGAACGCGCATGGCATCGTGGCCCAGTCGATCGGCGGTGGCGGCGGCAACGCCAATGTCGGCATCGGTGTCGGCGGCGTCGCCTCGCTCATCGCCAATCCCTTGTCCTTCGCGCTGGGCGCCGGCTGCGTGGCGCTCGAATGTTATGGCGGCGGCGCGGGCGGCCCGGTGATCGTCAATCAGTTCGGCACCGTCAGCGTCTCCGGTGAAGGCGCGCAGGCGATCAAGGCCGAGAGCCTGAATGGCGGCGGCGGCAGCCTGGTCATCGACCTGGAGGGCATCACCACGCTGCCCGGTGGCAGCCAGGTGCCGGAAGCCCAGCTGCTCGGCTTCGATGGCGACACGCCGGTCGATCGCACCACCAAGGAGCCGGTGGTGACGCTGATCGCCGGCGCCGACCGGTCGGCCAACAGCACTGCCGGCGCGGTCACCATCAATGTCACCGGCAACACCTATGCGCAGGGCGACTTCAATACCGGCGCCGGCGTGCAGGCCGTGGGTGGGGGCGGCGGCAATATCTTCGCCAAGGTCGAGATCGACGACGAGACCGCGGTCGATCCGATGAAGATCGCCCAGATCCTGGGCGGCACCGGCGGCACCGAAAACAGCGGCGGCGACATAGTCGACAGCGCGCTCACCGGCGAGGTCGGGATATGGGGCAAGCTGGGCTCGGGCCTCTTCATTCAGACGGTCGGCGGCGGCGGCGGCCGTTCGAATATCCAGCTCACCTCGATACAGGGCATGATCGGCGGCGGTATCGATCTGCGTCTCGGCGGCACGGATGGAAACAACGAGACGGGCGGCGACATCAAGATCACCCAGAGCGGGCTGATCTACACGGAAGGAAAGGCGTCTTTCGGCAGCCTGGTCCAGTCGATCGGCGGCGGCGGCGGTTATGGCACCTTCAACATCAATGACGGGGCCGAGCCTCCTCCGGCGGCGCGCGGCGCCGGCCTGATGTCGACAGCCTCGGTCATGTCGCTCCTGTCGACGGCGACCGTGACGCTCGGCGCCGATGGCGGAAGCGGGCTCGATGCCGGTGACATCGACTTCACCAAGAACGACGGCACCGGCACCACCGACGATCTCGCCGTCGCCCTCATCAAGCAGAGCATCGGCGGGGGCGGTGGCACCGAAGTGCCTCTCGATGTCGATGAGCTCTTCGTGAATCTCGGCGGCACGAGCGGCGCCAGCGGCAATGGCGGCTCGGTGAAGCTCACCAATAATGGCGCCGTCCAGACCTCCGGCGCCCAGGCGCATGGCATTCTCCTGCAGTCGATCGGCGGTGGCGGCGGCTTCGTGACCAGCGATGCCGGCGCCGTCACGACCACGCTGCGCGGCGACAATACCGGCAATGGCGGAGCCGTCACGCTCATCCAGAACAACGACGTGGTGACCAAGGGCGGCGACGCCTTCGGCATCATCGCGCAGTCGATCGGCGGCGGCGGCGGCCTCGTCAACGGCGCCTTCGCCGGGCTCGTCGGCGACGGCGGCTTCATCCACGATACGTTTTTCGCGGGCAGCGCCGGCGGTTCCGGCAATGGCGGCACGGTAACGCTCGATCTCAACGGGTCGGTCGTAACCGAAGGCGCGCGCTCGACGGCTGTCTTCGCCCAGAGTGCCGGCGAGGCGGGTGGCGACATCAAGGTGATGCTCGCGGCGGGTAAATTTGCGGTGGGCGGCACGCAGGGCACGTCCGTCGCCTTCGACGGCGGCGCCACGAACACCTTCACCAATAACGGCTCCGTCTTCACCGACGACGAGATCGAGGGATTTGCCGTGACCGGCACCTGGGGGAACGACTCGATCCTCAACAACTATTATATGGCCGGCAATGTCGATCTCGGAACCGGCGCCAACGGCTACACCAATGCGCAGAACGCGCTCTTCGAAATGGGCGCGCTCGTCAATCTCAATGACGGCGCGAACAAGCTGCTGAACAACGGCATCCTGGCGCCGGGCGCCAGCAACCTGATCGACACCGTCTATACCACCGCGCTGAAGGGCAATATCGAGCAGTCGATCACGGGCTTCTACGTCGTCGATCTCGACTTTGTGGCAGGCGACGCGATCACCGGCAATGCCGACCGCATCAATGCCACTGGCGAAGCGGCTCTCAAGGGCACGGTGGATCTGCGGATCGTGAACCCGACGCAGGTCTCGCCGGGCTATCACGAGGTGACCATATTGAGCGCCGAGGGCGGCGTCACCGACAAGTCGCTCGGGCTCAAGGCGCCGGCCTCCGCCGTCGCCAAATATGAGATCCTCTATCCGAACCCCGAAGATGTCGTGCTGAGCTATGACATCGACTTCGCGGGCAGCAATGGCGGCGGCGTGAACCGCAATCAGGCACGGCTCGGCGACTACATCAACCGGTTCCAGACCGCCGATTCCAAGACGCAGCTGGCGCCTCTGGTCGGTTACCTGTTCCTCCTGCCGACGATCGAGGACCTGAGAGCCGCCTACGAAATGCTGACGCCCGAGGTCTATGCGAGCAATCTCGCCTCGACCCTGATGGCGGTCGACGATTTCAGCCAGGCCCTGATGAGCTGCCGCCAGGCATCGGGCGAGTATCATTTCGTCGCCCAGGGCGAGTGCGGCTGGATGCGGGTCTCGGGCAGAACCACGAGTTACGACAAGTCCTTCCAGTACAGCGGCTATGAAGAGGACGTCTATCAGGTCGCGGGCGGCATCCAGAAAAGCATCGGCGACAACCGCTTCGTGGGCTTCGGCCTTTCCTACGAGTCGACCGACGCCCGGATGTCGGATCTCGCGGATGTCGAGGGCGACCGCGTCCAGGCCGGCGTCGTCTTCAAGGGACGGGTCGGCGGCACTACCGCCGTGGCGTCGTTCATCGGCGGCTATGGCTGGTTCGACACGACGCGCCGCGTCGCGCTCGGCGATCTCGGCGGTGTTGCCGAAGCCACGCAGCAGGTGGGCATCGCGGCCACCCGCATCCAGATCGCGCATGCCTATGACTTCGACAACAGCTATCTCCGCTTCGGCGTCGACGCCGCCGTCTCGGCGCTGTTCCAGGACGACTTCACGGAGAAGGATGGCGGGCTCGGCAATCTCGCCGTCCAGGACCATACCAATGCGAACGGCTTCGTCATGCCCTTCGTCGAGTTCGGCGGCGAGACCGCCACGAGCGATGGCGGGACCTTGCTGCGCGCCTGGTCCAAGCTCGCGATCGTGCAGTACATCGATCCCGATACGCGGGTCTATACCGGGCTCATCGGGCCCTCGGGCGACGTTTCGCCCTTCTATGCCGACGCCGAATTCGACAGCACGCTGGGACGGCTCGAGCTGGGTCTCGACATGTTCTCGCCGGGCGGCGTGGTCATCGGTCTGACCGGTGTCGGCATCATGGGCGAGGACGTCGAGTCCTATCAGGGCAATGCGAAGGTCTCGGTTCCGTTCTGACGCCGGGTGCCGTCGCCGTGCTTCCGCAGCGTTGCGACGCCACGGAAAGCGGACGGGGCCCGTCGCTTGATGTTTCCGCTGGAGCCCTCTAAAACGCGCAGCGCATGATCCGGAAAAGTGCGTAGCGAGATCATGCACGAACAGAAGAGAAACTCGAGACGGGCTGCGTATGGCTGCTTCGTCCCCAGCACAGCTGGACCTGGAGGCAGTCCTTGACCTCGAATCCGAGCGAACGTTCATCCGGACGCGATCATCGCATCGACTTCCTGCGTGGCGTGGCGCTCGCCATGATTTTCATCAACCACGTCCCCGGCAATCTCTACGCGAACTTCACCTCATCCAATTTCGGCTTCTCGGACGGCGCCGAAATCTTCGTCCTGCTGGCCGGCTTCGCTTCGGCCTATGCCTATTTCAGCCGGTTCTCCCGCGGCGACACCTGGACCAGCTCCGTCAGCGCGCTGAAGCGCGCCTTCGTGATCTATATGAGCCACATCATGATCACGGTGATGGCGCTGGCGCTGTTCTGCGCCGCGGCGCTCTTCTTCGCGCGGCCGGGTTATGTCCATGACATGATCTACAATATGGGGCTGGTAACGGTCTTCAAGGAGCCGGCCTCCGCCTTTGTCGGCCTGGTGCTGTTCGGCCATCAGCTCGGCTATTTCAACATCCTGCCGATGTATGTGTTCTTCCTCGCGACGCTGCCCATCACGATGTGGCTGGGGCGGATGAGCCTGAAGCTGCTTTTCGCCGCGTCGTTCCTGCTCTGGCTCGCCGCCGGCTGGTACGGCCTCAATATCCCGAACTATCCGATACCCGGCGGCTGGTTCTTCAATCCCTTCGCCTGGCAGTTCCTGTTCGTCATCGGCCTCATCGCCGGCCAGTGGGCGCGTGAGGGCCGCTGGCCGGTCTTCCGGCCGTGGCTTTTCTGGATGAGCATCGCCTATCTCGTTTTCTCCTGCGCCTGGATCAGGCTCGGCTATTCGGCCTGGAAGCCGGCCGAGACGCTCATTCCGCAGCATCTGTGGAATTTCGACAAGACCTATCTCGCTTTGCCGCGCCTTCTGCACATCTTCGCGCTCTCTTATGTCGTGATGATCTCCCCGGTCGGCGAATGGCTGCGCCGCATCTCACCGTCGAACCCCTTGACCGTGATCGGGCGTCATTCGCTGCCCGTCTTCTGTACGAGCTCGCTCCTCGCCGCGACCGGCGCCATCATGCGCTACGAATGGAATGTCGGCGTCCTTGGCGACACGGCGATCATCCTCACCGGCCTCACCATTCTCATCCTCCTCGCTTACGCGCTCGACAGCCGCCGGCCGGCGCCGCGCGCTGCGCTGGCGGTCCAGAGTTAGTCCGACATCGACGTCGCGGTCTCGCACAGGCACCGGTCCTTCAGCACGCGCTTCCAGTCGTCCGGCGTTCCATTGAAGCTGTTGCGGTCGACCGGACCCGAGACGCCGCGCACCCGCCCGGTGGTGGTGAACTGCCAGAACACCCAGTCGCGCGACCGGTACTTTGCCGCGGGCTTCGCCGCCGTCGACCGCAGCCAGAAATGATAGGAGGGGAACTCACCTTCGAGCACGTCGCGATGGAATTTCGGATCTGTATAGATGATCGGCCGCTTGCCGGTATGCGCTTCCATCGCTTTGAGCATGATCTTCATCTTGGCGATGGCGTCGTCGCGCGAAATGCGGTGCGGGCAGGTTTTGGAAAAGCTGTTCCACTCCACGTCGAGCACCGGCGGCAGGGAGTCCTCGTCTCCCGGCGCATTCGACATGAACCACGATGCCTGGTCCTTGGCGACCCGGCACCAATACATCACATGATAGGCGCCGCGGACGATGCCGGCCTGCTTCGCCGCCCGCCAATTATAGAGGAATTTCGGATCAAGGCGGTCGCCCCCTTCGGTCGCCTTGATGTAAGCGAAATGAATGCCCGCATCGCGGACTTTTTTCCAGTCGATGTCGCCTTGCCAGTAGGAGACGTCGATCCCCTGGACCGGCATCACATGGGCTGCGGCGACACCCTTATGCGGCTTCTTGTCGGAGAGCTTGCCGGCAAAGGCGGACCCGGCGCTCAGGCTCGCCGTGAGCAATCCCGCGGCGATGGCGATCACCGCCACATAGCATCGGTAATATGCCATCGGATCAGGCACCCATCTCTGTCATGCGGCTCAACTCGTGGTGAAATATCTGGAACCCGCTCGCCCCCATATTTACCTGCGAAGAGGCCCGCCGAACATAAATATCTTGAGTTAGAGAAGAGGTCCCCCCAGGAAGGTCTTCGGCTGTGACAGGATTCCCAGATCAGTTGGGAAATGAGAGGCCGGAATCCGCCTTGGGGCTAGCGGCTCCGCCAGGATGAGCCTGGAGGACTGCCTCGGCTCCGAAACACTGTGACAATGGTTAACCTAGGTGAAGGTAAGCCGCGCCCGGCCGGTCCTAGAGTTCGGGAATGAAGAGTAAACTGCAACTGCTCAGGCAACTCGACGAAACCAGAGACCTGGTTGACCGCGGCAATGACGCCATTGCAGGGCAAAGGAATGTCATTTCCTCCCTGTCCCGCGCTGGCCTCGACACGAGCCAGGCGGAACAACTGCTCGATACTTTTGAGCTCGCGCGGGATGTGAGGCTCGCCGAAATGAATGTCCTGTTGAATGACCTGGATAGCCTGCCCATCGGGAAGACGCATGGAAGTTCATGAGGACGTGCGATTGGTCGCCGCCTCTGGCTGCGTCTTCTCGAGCAGTTCCGCCTCGGCGACCAGGCGTTCAGCCACACGCATCATATATGCTCGAATCTCTTCGTTCATGGAGGATAAAGCCACCGCAGACGCTTGATAGGCGGCAGTTCGCAGTTCCTGGGCGGAGAGAAGATGCTCCATAGTGGAGCTTGAACGCCAATGTGATCATAAGGTTGCAAATTTTAGCCCATGTAAGGGCGGCCTTGCGCGCCTTTTCGGGGGCGACGCGAAGACAGGAAGATGGAGCGTTGCGATATGCCAATGGCTACATTCCGATTGTTATCTTCCTGGCCGCCAATAGCTTGAGATGTGCCGCCAGACGCACCGCCAGGGTCATGGCCGTGAAGGTTGGATTGGCTTGTCCCGATGTGGGAAACACCGAAGCGCCGACGACGAAGCCGTTCCTGAGGCCGTGCAGCCGCAAGTCGGGATCGACAACGGATTGCGCGCCGTTGGTTCCCATACGCGTCAATCCGATCTGATGATTGCCTTGCCGCGTCTGAGCCAGGATGCGGTCCGGCAAAGTCGCCTGATCGGCGCCTATCCTCAGTTCGCCGAGGCCGCTGTGTTTCAGCCACGCTCCGAGAGCCAGATGTGTTGCCGCCAGATTGTTTCCGTCTTCGACGGTAAAGCGCAAATCGGGAATGAGCCGGTTCAGGCCCAGATGGTCCTGGGTCCTGCCGAGTACGACTTTGCTTTGCGCTGAAGGTGTCTGTTCGCCATGATAGGCAAGACCATAGATATGCCGCGGATTGGTGATGAACAGGCCGGGCCGCTTTCTCGCCGCCAGATACCGGTGATAGGCCATCGGCAGGGCCTGGGTTATTATTTCATGTGGTCTGGTCATCACATTGAAAATGTGGGCCGATAGCCGCTGTCCCGTCTGTGCATGTCGCTCTCGAATGATATCGGGCAGCAATTTAGGCCCCAGTCCTTTCATCCGCAGGGCAAGATACGCCGCCGACAGGGTGGCGCTTCCATGCGCCGGATCGAAGATGCCGGGAACGACGGGCCAGAATGCCGCGTTCAGCCCGCCTTGCAATTTCATGGTGGCGGGTCTCGGCGTGAATCGGCGCCGAACATAAAATCCGTGCTCGTCCCTGTAGAAACGGAAGGCATTCTCGGCGGCCTCATTGCGGAATTCGATTTCGGCGATGCGCCCGTAAAAATGGCCCATGTAATACTTGCCGAGCGCGCCCGTCGATCCTCCGAACATATTTGGCCGCGTCCGTTGGACATTGAGCAGCAGCCGCGCGTTTTCCAGTCCGCCCATTGCCAGCACGACAAGCTTCGGCCTGATCGCGAAGCACCGGCCATCCTGCGCCCGTAAGGTGAGGCTTGTGATCTCGCCGCTTTCGGCGGCGTTAAAATCCGTGACCGTGGCATTCAGCTGGACGACTATATCGGGGTCCGTGGCCAGAGTGTCGTATAATCTGCCGAGCCTGCTGGGGACGAGGCTGTAACGTTCGATATGCCTCATGCTGAACGCATCCTCATCCGAGAAGGCGAGGGGAGAGAGATGCTCGAAGACCGCCGGGCCGCATTCCGCGTAATGAGCCGCACGGGGGAAATGCTTGGCCAGTTCATCATAGGAGAAGGGCCATCGGGCATCGGTGAACCGGTCTTCGAAGTCGATGGGATCGAACGGCACGCACCGGCCTCCCCATAGATTCGCCCCGCCGCCCAGCTGGCGCCGGTTGACCTTGCGCAAGTCGTCATATGCCGCCGTGCTGAAGTCTTCGGCTGCCGCCAGCTCCTGCGTCATCGCTTGCTCAGTCATCGCGCCCGACTCCAGGATCAGGACGCGCAAACCGTGGCGCCTCAGTTCATGCGCAAGTGTTGCCCCCACCGGGCCCGAGCCGACCACGCATACGTCGAAGCCGCTCCAATTGTCGCGGGAGGTGAAATCTTCAATGATCATGCCGGGCCTGGCACTCAAACATCGACGCCGATGGCAGGTTGACGCGGAGTCGGGCGGCGGCTTTCACGATGCGGTTCCTTTCGGCCGCGACTCAGGCGGCTTTGAGTAGTTTATAGTTTACTAGAGCCGGCGCTCCGTCCGAGTTGCTCATGCAGTGCGGCCCATGTCGCGGCCGTCTGCGGCTTGACGAAGAGAGTGCTGACTTCCGGATAGGCGCTCTTGATCTTCGTCTCGATGCGCTGGACGCAGGCCTCGATCTGGGGAGCGGTGGCCGCATCGCGAAATTCGGCGCTCAGCGCGGCCACGATCTGCCTGGGCGCCAGATGGACGGTGATGAGACCGTTGGCGCGATGAATATCGGGATCCGCCGCGGCGAGATGCAGGACCGCGGTCCGCAGTTCCTGGGCGGCCGGCTCTCCGATGAGCAGGCCTTTGCTCTCGCGTGCCAGGAAGATCGCTGATGCCGCCAGGATGACGGCAATGCCGATCGAGGCTATGCCGTCGAGAACCGGCATGCCCAGCCCCTGCGCGAGCGCGATGCCGGCGAGGGCTACGGCAATGCCCAGCAACGCGGCCGTGTCCTCGAAAAGCACAGTGAAGATCGTGAGGTCCTTGGTCTTTCGGGCGGCCGCCAGATAGCCGAGGCTGCCCTTGCTCTGCCGCACCGCCTTGAGAGCGACCGACCAGGAATAGCCTTCGAAGAGCGCGGAGAGCAGCAGCACCGCATAGGTGATCTCGACATTCTGGACGGGCTCCGGCTCGCGGATATGGATGACGCCTTCATAGAAGGAAACGCCCGCCCCGAGCGCGAAGATCAGCAGCGCTACGATGAAGCTCCAGAAGTAAAGCTCCCGGCCGTAGCCGAGCGGGTGCGACCGGTCGGCCGGTCGCGAGGCCCGGCGGATTCCATAGAGGAGGACGATTTCGTTCGACGTGTCGACAAGCGAGTGTACGGCCTCGCTCGTCATGGCCGAACTGCCGGTGAGGATGGCGGCGGTGAATTTGCTGATGGCGATCAGGATGTTGCCTATGAGCGCCGCATAGATCGCCTGTTTCGATCCTGATCTCGCTGTCATCCGGACCTCACTTCGTGGGGTTGGTTTATGGATGTTTCACATTGGCGTAGGCGCGGATGAACTCGGCGCCGAAGAGAACGATCTGCGATGAATAATAGACCCAGACGAGGATGGCCACGATCGAGCCGGCTGCCCCATAGCTCGATTCAAACCCTTCTCTTCCGAGATAGATGCCGATCAGGAAACGCCCGATATCGAACAGCGCCGCGGTAAGGAGAGCGCCTGGTAAAATGGCGCTCCACCGCAGGCGTATGTCCGGCAGCCATCTGAACATCGCGCAGAATATCGCCGTCGAAACCGCAAAGGACAGAATGATATTGCCGGCCTGCAGCAGTGGGGTTGAAACATATCTTTCCAGCAGGTCGCCTATTGAGGATATCACCGTCGAAACGAGCAATGAGACGAGCAGGAGAAATCCGGCGGCCAAAACGACCGCGAAGGAAAGGGCATATGTCCGAATGAAACCCCACAGGCCGGCGAGACGCGATTCCGGAACCTCGAAGACCGTGTTCAGGGCGGTCTTGAGCTGAACGACGACCGCCAGGGCTCCAGCGACAAGAATGACTGTTCCGATCACCGAAGCGGCGACGCCGGTGGAATGCGGCCCGGCGCCCGCCAGGAGCTGCTCTATTCCCTTGGCGGCGCCGGCGCCCACCAGACTTGAAATCTGCAGAGTTACCCTGCCGCGGACATCGGCTTCGTCGAAGACCAGAGCCGATATGGCGATCGCAACCAGAAGAAGCGGCCCGATCGAGAAGACCGAGTAATAAGCAAGGGATGCGCCGAGCTGGCCGGCCCGGTGCGAAATCCAGCCGGCCGACGCCTCCTGCCATATGGACCACCATTTGCGTGCGCCCGCAGATTGTCGCGAAGATGCCAAGCGAGATTTTTTCTTCCGCAAGGGGTCCGTATCCTTAGTCCCGTGCCTTCAAGCTCCAGGCAGGCGCTAGGTTCCATCTCTCACCGCAGGTTCGGGAGGTCAGGACCATCGGGGATGCGCGCTGATCAGCTTCCGCATGGTCATGTGAACGATCGATTCGTCGGGACTCAGCTCGTTCTTGCAGGCGAACTGGGCGTGGACGATCTCGTCATAGCTGAAATCGCGATAGCCGCGCCGGTGCAGGAGGATCTGCGTGTAGCGCGCGGCCCGGTCGATCAGCTTGCCGTTAGAGGGATAGACCCAGGTCATCAGATTGCTTTCGAAACGCCCGAGCCTGCCCATGACCAGCGTGGATTGCATGTTCAGCAGGAGCTTCAGCGTCAGGTGATCGAGAAGCGGGACGGCGCCCGGCAGGTCGAAGCGCTCGTCCAGGCCGGCGAAGTCGAGCCGCAGGCGCGCCTCGGCGGAGGCGATGTGAAAGACCTGCTGCCGGCCGTGTCCGATCATCCGCTGGCGAATGTCCGGGGCCCGCCGGCTGAAATCGAAACCGAGCAGGTAGTCCAGGGTCGTCTTGGCGTGGATGCCAGGCCAATCCAGGGGCCGCGGCTCGCGGGCCAGGAGATGGCGCCAGCTTTCCTCCGCCCCGTCCACGGCGGGGATCGTCAAATAAGTGAGAGAATGGCGGCCGGTCGGATGTTTGGGATTATCGAACGGCGCCAGATTGAAGGTCGGCGCCCGCTCGGTGGTGTCGGTGAGGACCGTGATGGCATAGTCGTCGCTGGCATAGATGGTGCGGTCATTGCCGAGATAGGTGTCGGCCTCGGCGACCACGAAGGGCTCAAGGATCGTGACCGTCTGCCTGTGCAGAAAGCCGATCCACTGGTCGAGAAGCGCGAAGGCGCCATCGACATCGCGGCCGAAATCCAAGGCCAGCCCGATCATCAGCATCAGCACGGTGCTGGCCTGCATCCGGGTGCTTCCCGTCAAGGCCATCGGTCCGGCGTCGAGACACAAGGACTGGATGCGCGGGTTGGTCAGGATCCGGCGGGAACGTTCGACACGGTCCACGAGAATCTGCCGCGTATTGCAATAGAGGAATTGCGGCGGGCGGCGGGAGATCTCGGCCGCTTCCTCCACCGCGCCGATCACATAAGGCGTTTCCCCGCCTTCCGTCGAACCGATCAGCAGGTCATCGGGACCGAAGCCGAGTTGGACCAGGTGGCGGGCGCCGTAATCGGGAAAGTCCTCGAAGCCTTCCAGCGAATGAACCAGGGCGACATCGCCGCCGGCCATGAGAGAAAGGACCTGTGTCGAGGCCGGAAATTTTCTCCGCCACAGGAATTCGAGCGACAAGGAAAGCCGCCCGGTGGCCCCGCACCCGACCAGGTAGATCCGGTCGCCTCGCGCCAGCGTATCGGCCACGGCGTGAAAGAGAGCGCCCGCCTCCCGCCGCAGCCCGGCGATCCGGCGCAATGCGTCGAGGTCCACCTCGCGTAAGACATTGAGGCCATGGGCCACATCGGTTTTCGCCCAATCGGACAGATCCGTGGTCTTGGGATGCGGCGACTCGGTCGGCAGGTCGCCGAGCTGGAATTTTTCTTTTTGCGCTAGGAACTCGTCCGCCGTGTTCATGGGAATGACTCAGTGCGACGAGAGGCGCCGAGCCGCCATCTCAGGGACCAGATTATCTTACTTCATTGAGAAATTATGGTGCCCAGGGGCGGAATCGAACCACCGACACGCGGATTTTCAGCCTGACCGGAAACTCTTGAAATTGTTGTGTAATTTTGATCTTTTCGGTTATGATTCAGGGTGTTAGGTAGCAATCCGTTCTCGCGATTTCCCGGGGACTTCCCCCCATCTCACGGCTCGCTTGCTACCTATGTGCTACCCAGAATCGGGCGTGGGAAGATGCGTGCAAAACTCAGCAAGCTGGTCGTGGAGAAGGCTCAAGTTAGGCCGGAACGCTACACGATCTGGGACAGCGAGCTCAAGGGCTTTGGACTCTACATTCACCCAACCGGGAAGAAGGTCTACTTCGCCTACTATCGCACGCAGAGCGGCCAGCAGCGACGCCCATCCATTGGTTTGCATGGAAAGGTGACGGCCGAGGAGGCGCGCCAGATTGCCAAGCGCTGGCTTGCCGGCGCCATCACCGGCGAAGACATAAGCGGAGATCGGAAAGAAGCCCGGGCCGCCCCGCTAGTGAAGGACCTCGCTCGACGCTACCTCAACGACTACGCCAGACCGAACAAGAAGCCGAGAAGCTATCAAACGGACAAGTCGAACCTCGACAACCATGTACTACCCTTGATCGGCAATAAAAAGGTCATCGAAGTTACCAGAGCCGACATTGAACATGTGAAGGCCTCGATCCGGGAGGGAAGAACGGCCGCAAGGAAGAAAGCCAAATGCCGTGGCAGGAGCATCATCAGGGGAGGACCGGGCGTAGCTAATCGGACCGTGGCGCTGATGTCCAAGATGATGTGGTGCGCCGTCGACTGGGGCATGCGGCCCGACAATCCCGCCCTTCGCATCAAGAAATATCCTGAACGGCGCAAGGATCGGTTCCTCGATGTCGATGAGATCCGGCGTCTTCTGCACGCGCTGCGGCTGGCTGAGGAACAGCGCAGCGAAACCCGGGACGTTGTCGCGTGCTTCCTCCTCCTTCTCTTTACCGGCCTCCGTTCCGGCGAAATCCTCGATCTTCAATGGGGCGAAGTTGACCTCAATCGCAGAGTTCTTCGGCTTCGCGATTCCAAGACGGGTGCCCGCGTTGTGCCGCTCAACAATCAGGCAGTAACGATACTTGAGCGGCAGCTGGGCACAAGGATCGGTGACTACGTGATCAAGAGCGCGACGGGAGAAGGCCGACCCTCTTTGGGAAAGCCCTGGCATCGCATCCGGGAGCTGGCCAATATCGACGATAGTGCCAACATCCATTGTCTACGTCATACCTTCGCCTCGTGGGCCGTGATGGGCGGCCTCTCACTCGCCCAGACAGGCGCCCTCCTCGGCCACAAGTCGAGCCAGACGACGCTCCGCTACGCCGATCATCTCACGGACGCGGTCCGGGAATACAGCCAGAAAACCGCGAATCTGATCGCTGCCGAATAGCTGTGATACAGCTGAGTCATCAGCAATGTTCTCTAGAGTACTAATGCAATGGCTCAGGCCCTATCGCGGCAGGTCCTTTGCGATCTCGTATGGTCGATGCCTTTGAAGCAATTGTGCGAGCGCTTCGGTATCTCCGATGTCGCCTTGAAGAAGTCCTGTGCGAAGTCCGACATTCCGACGCCGGAGCGGGGATACTGGGCAAGGAAAAGAAGTAGGAAAGAATGTCCAGCAAATAGCGCTGCCGCCACGCGCGCCTGGCATGGAAGATGATGTTGGGGTCGGCGGAGGGATTTATAGGCGGCACAGTACCTGGACGAATGAAGAACTGCTGGGCCCGATGCCGCCCGCACCGGAATTTTCCGAGCCCCTAGAGATTGTGCGCGAGCGCGTACCGAAGGCTATTGAGAAAGTCATTGTTCCTCGCGAGCTACCCGCCGTGCATCCAGGCTCATTACATCCGTGCTCACCATCCAGATACCCTTGTTCTTACAACATCGGGTCACGTCAGGATTGACGACTGCCCCCAGGGCTTTCCGCTCCCCGTCGCAAAGCCCTATGCGCTTGACCAGGTAGCGGGCCAAATAGAAGCGCTCTTAGCAGCAGAGTCTGCTGGAGCCGCGAATGACTAATGAGACCGACGTTCAGAACGCGGAAAAACGTCCGATTGTCCTGATTATGGAGCCGTCGATATTGGCGCGGCTGGTCCTGTGCGATTATCTGCGCGATTGCGGATATCGAGTGCTCGAAGCCTCGAATGCGAAGGAAGCGATTACCATTCTCGATGAGAGCGGCCTTCCCATAGACGTTGTGCTTTCCGAAGTTCAATTATCTGGAGAGGTGGACGGCTTCGCCTTCGCACACCATGTCCGTCAAAAACATCCTCACATCAAAGATGCTGCTTGCCGGCACCGTGGCAAAGGCTGCCGATGCAGCCGCGGAAATTTGTGAGGAAGGGCCCCTTCTAGGAAAACCCTATGACCAGCAACTGGTACTCGACCGCATTAAGCGCCTCATGGCCTCTGCGAGGGGCCCGATAAGCTAACGAAGAAAGCCCCGAGCTGGCGCTCAGGGCTTTCCACGGTCGCGGGTCCTTACCGGGGATAGCCCGCCAGCCAAGACCAAAGTGCGGCAACACCAACGGTAAAATCCACTAGCGTCCGGTTGCGGTAAACACTCATGTATCTTTTAGGTGACGGCGGGTCTAAAATGGCAGAAAGCCCGGCCATTGACGGCACGGGCTTTCCACACACGCAGCGCAAGTTTCGCAACGCCGGGGGATGGCAAATGCTGCGAACCTGGAGACGTCCCGGAAATGGGACGCCCGGTCATTGGCTAACAATGTTTTGCGAGCGGTACAACGATTATAGCGTGATTGAACGATCAATCAGCAGTTCGCCATCCAAAAGGAAAACCTGCCGGCAACCGGTGCTGGCAGAGCGTCACTTAGGGAGCGCCGGAGGCTGGCTTAAAAAATTCTCTTAGAGGGCTTGAAGCTCCAACCAGCCGAACTAGCAGGCTGTTGAAGAAGTGTTCCAAGGGCGGGCGGTGAAGCTGGCTTCGTCGCCGCCCTGGAAGCAGATTTGTCCTTTGAGTGAGCGATCGGGCCGCAGCTCGGCCCATCCATCGCCAGAAGCGCTGTCCATTTCGTCGTTGCCGTCCCAGACGAAGTCTACGGCCGTGGCCTCTTCATCGCCCGCTCCG
>JBMOOM010000107.1:37053-39620 GCA_049323275.1 Pseudomonadota bacterium | reverse complement strand
TTTCTCAAGCATTTTCGTAAACTCCTTCAGGAGGCGAAGGCGAGCGACTCCGAGAAGCGCCTCGCCGAGCTCTCCTGTACCGGCAGCGACGCGCGCGAAACGGCACTCGTCCGCCATGCCGATCTCGTCGCCGGCGAGCCGAAGCGGGCGTCGGGCGCCGACATAGAGCTTCTGTCCAAGGCCGGCGTGTCCGCGGCTGATATTGTCCGCCTTTCCGAGCTGGTCGCGTTCGTCAGCTATCAGCTGCGGGTCGTCGCCGGATTGCGTCTGATGAGGGGAGCCCTATGAGTCGTATCGTCCAGGATTTCACCGTCACGGTTCCTGAATGGCATCCGCATGTGACGCCGGTCGATCTCGATACCGCGACGCCGCAGCAGCTCGACGCGCTTCAGGTGACGCCGTCCAACCGCAAGATCTCCGACTATGTGCTGGTGCTGGCGCATGATCCCGAGACGCTGAAGCACCGCTCGCCGCTCTTCAACGCCATCATGTATAATCGCGGCGGCCTTTCGCGCGCCGAGCGCGAGATGGGCGCGGTGGCGGCGTCCGTCGTCAACCGCTGTATCTATTGCGCCGCCGTCCATGCCGAGCGCTACAATCAGTTGGCCAAGGACGAGACGGCGATCGCCAGGGTTTTCGCCGACGGCGCCGCCGCCGATCTCGAGCCGCGCCTCAAGGCGATCCTCGACTTCGCGATGAAGCTCTCGCAATGCCCGCCCGCCGCCACCGCCGGCGACATGGCAGGCTTGAAGCAAGCGGGTCTCGATGAGGAGGAAATCCTCGATCTCATCCTGTCGAGCGCGCTTTTCGGCTGGGCCAACCGCCTGATGCACACGCTGGGAGAGCCGGTCGCCGCATGACGCTCAGGGAGCCCGTGATCGGATTGAACGAGCCGCCGGCGATCGGGCCCAGGCTCCAGGCGGAGCGCAAGGCGCGCAACCTGACGCTTGCCGAGCTGGCTCTGGCCTCGGGCGTGTCGCGCTCGATGCTGTCCGAGATCGAGCGTGGCGACGCCAATCCGACCTATGGCACGCTCTGGCACCTGACGAGGGCGCTCGGCCTCGACATGTCGAGCCTCCTGTCCGGCGCCAAGGAAGAGGCGCGCGCCATCGATCACCAGACCGAGCATTCGACGCCGGTGATCCGCAGCGCCGACGGCACCTGCACGCTGCATATCCTGTCGCCGGCCGCGATGGTGTCGATCACCGAATGGTATCTCCTGAGCTTCGAGCCGGGCGGCCGGCTCACCAGCGAACCGCATGCCCATGGCACGCTCGAGCATCTTCATTGCACCGAGGGCGAGATCCTGGTCAGGAGCGGCGGATCGGAAACCCGCCTGCGCGCCGGCGAGACGGCGCGTTACGCCGCCGATGTCGAGCATGGTCTCGTCAGCATCGGCCCCGCGGGCGCCAAGGCCTTCCTGGTCGTCGCCTTCGACCCCGCCATACGAACCAGATAGACCACTTCACGGAGTAGAAAATGCGCGTAGGAATAGTCGGAGCCGGATCGATCGCCTTTGGCACGGCCTGTCTTCTGGAGCAGATGGGCCATGAGGCCATGTTGTGGTCGCCCTCGGGCGAACGCACCAAGGCTCTGGCCAAGGGCGAGACGCTGACGGCCACCGGCGCCATCGAGGGCACGTTCCATCCCAAGGTGGCGGCGAATGCCCGGGACCTGGTCGAGGCGGCGGAGGTCGTGTTCATCGCGCTGCCGGGCTATGGCCATAAATTCGCGTTCGACGCGGTAGCGCCCTTCATCCGCAAGGGCCAGACCGTGGTCATCAGCTCGCATGCCTCATTCGGCGCGCTCTATCTCGGCCGCGCGCTGGCCAAGCGCAGCATCGTCGTGCCGATCGTCGCCTGGGGCACCACCGTCGTCACCGGCCGCCAGAAAGGCCAGACCGAGGTCAATGTCAACACGGTGCGCAAGAAGGTCGACCTCTCGACGGTGCCGGCCTCAGAAAGCGCGCATGGGCTGGATGTCTGCCGGAAGCTGTTCGGCGACCGTTTCGTCGACCGCGGCAGCCTGATCGCCATCGCGCTTAGCAATCTCAACCCGCAGAACCACATGGGCATCGCGCTCTGCAATCTGACGCGCATGGAGCGCGGCGAGAGCTGGAGCCAGGGCCAGAACGTCACCCCGAAAGTGGGCGCGCTGCTCGAGGCGCTGGACGAGGAGCGCCTCGCCATCGCCAAGGCGCTCGGCCTCGAGGTGCGCACCATCTTCCAGCATTTCCATCTCTCCTTCCATGTGCCGGTCAGCTCCATCTCGCAGATGAACCAGGAGATGCATGCGGCCGGCAATGGCGGCTCGGGGCCCACCACCGCCGACAGCCGCTATGTGCTGGAGGACGTGCCCTTCGGTCTCGTCGCCACGGTGAAGCTCGGCCGCCTCGCCGGCAAGCCGGCGGAGCTGCATGAATCGGGCGTCAAGATTTTCTCGGCCCTCTACGGCCGCGACTTCTTCGCCGAGAACGATCTGCTCGCGGCCCTCGATCTCGACAGCCTGTCGCTCGCCGACATCGTGGCGCTGTCGCGGGATGGCTACGCGGCCGCGGCTTGAATCGA
>JBMOOM010000107.1:0-37043 GCA_049323275.1 Pseudomonadota bacterium | reverse complement strand
CCCCCCCCCCACCGTAAATGGGTGAGCGTTAAGCCCTGAACTGCTTGAGCAGGCTCGAAATGCTGGTCTGCTTGCTGCCGGGATCGGCCGGCTGCTGCAGCGGCGGGGCGGCCGGCGTCTCGCCCTGAGGCAAGGGCGGCAAGGTGCGGCGCAGCCGTGACTGGATGCCCTGCAGCTCGTTCGGCGTGATCGGCGGCGGGGTGGCGCCCGACGGCGAGAAGGCGGCCGCCGGCTGGCGCAGCGGCGCCGAAGGCCGATGCAGCGGATCGGGCATCACGGGCGCCGGCGCCGGTTCGGGATCGATGCTGTAGGAGCCGAAGGACTGCTGGCGCCAGCGCGACACGACGTCCTGCAGGAAGTTTTCACTCGGCGCCTCGCGCGCCCAGCCTTCGGTGAAGGAGGCGGTATTGCTCTTGGGCCACGCATGGGCGGGCAGCATGTCGAACTTGACGCGCGTCGGCAGCGCGACACCTTCACCGAAGGTGATCGCATCGCCGGTGCCCATGGTCGACATGAATTCGAGGAGGCTTCGCGCCGCATCGGAGATGCCCGCCTTGAGGATCTCCTGGTCGCGCTCGTTGGAGAGGCGGAAAGAGAAGATCGTGCTGCACTGGGACAGGATGGTCGGGTCGAGCTCGGCCGGGCGCTGCGTCACGAGGCAGAGCGACACGCCGTATTTGCGGCCTTCCTTGGCGATGCGCGAGATCGCCCGCTTGGTCGGCTCGAAGCCCAGCGTGCGGTCGATCGGCACATAGCGGTGGGCTTCCTCGCACACGAAGGTGATCGGGATCTGGCCGCCGCTCCACAGGCCGAAATCGAAGGCGAGCCGGGCCAGCACCGAGACGACGACATTGATGATCTCGGAGGGAAGCCCGCCGAGCTCCAGGATCGAGATCGGCTTGCCGGCGACCGGAATGCGGAAGATGCGCGACAGCGTCTGCGCCATCGTGTCCTGGACGGTGAGGCTGCCGAACATGAAGGCGTAGCGCGGATCGCGCGTGATCGTCTCGACGCGCGCCTTGAGGCGTTTGTAGGGGGCAAGCTCGCCGCGCAGGTCGAGCTTGCCGATCTGCTCGTCGAGCAGCGCCACCAGGTCGGAGGCGCGATAGGGCACCGGCGTGTCGATGCCGACATTGCCGCTGTCGAGGTCGCGCTGGCGCAGCACATGCGCCTTGTCCTTGCGCTGATTGTTCATGTAGCGCTGCTTGGCGATCGGGATCAGCTCGCGCAGAATCTCGATATCGGTCTCGCGATGCGCCTGGCTGCCGATCAGGATCTCGACGATCTCCTCGAAATTGAGCAGCCAGAAGGGCAGCGTCATGTTTTCGGGGGTGATGACTTCCGACCATTCGTTGAACGACTGCTCATATTCGCGGTGCACGTCGAGCAGCACGATATGGGCCTGCGGGTTCTTCTCGAGGATGCGCCTTAGGATCAGCGCCACCGAGCAGGACTTGCCGGTGCCGGTGGTGCCGAGCACGGCGAAGTGCTTGCCGAGCAATTCGTCGATCTTCACCATCGCCGGGATCGAGGCGTCCTGCTGGATATGGCCGATGCGGATGGCGGTGTCGGTGTCGCAGGCATAGGCCTTGGAGAGCTCTTCCTTGCTCGCCCGGAACACCACGTTGCCGAGCGAGGGATAGTTCGAGATGCCGCGCCGGAACGATTTCGGCCGGCCTTGCTCGTCCTTCGGCAATTCGCCGATGAACTCGACCTCGATGATCCTGAGCTCCTGCTCGCTCTGGCCGTGCGAGGGCATCGGCGAGCTCAGCGCCGAGACCAGCGCCAGAGTGACCGAGTTCATCGTGTCAACCTTGAGCAGCGTGCCGATCTCCGGGCAGTGGCTCGACGAGCGCTGGTCCTGGCCGTCGGCGGTGTCGAGCAGGATGATGGCATGGGCGCCGGTCACCGCGACGATGCGCCCGATGCGGTCGACGCTGTCGATGACCGGCGTCTTCATCCGGGGCATGGCGTGAGGCTGGGCCGCTTGCATGATGTCTCTTTCAGTAACGCCGCTTGGCGCTGGTGGGTTGGATCTGGGTCAGGTCATGAATGGGCAGGAACACATGCACCCGCGTGCCTTTGCCCTTTTCCGAATCGATGGTGAGACTGCCGCCATGGAGCTTGGCGAGCGCCGCCGAGATCGGCAGGCCGAGGCCGGTGCCCTCATGCTTCTTGTTGAAGCCGGCATCCACCTGTCCGAAGGGGCGCATCGCCGTCTCGATGTCGGAGACCGACATGCCGCCGCCATTGTCGGCGATGGTGAGGCGCACGAAGCCGTCGCTGGCGGGGCTCGCCTGGAAGGAGACGCGGCCCTTGTCGGGCGTGAACTTCACCGCATTGCCGAGGAGATTGATGAGGATCTGCTTGATGCGCAGCGGATCGGCATAGAGCGTCGGGATCGCGGGATCGATCTCGCTCGCCACCATGATGTCCTTTTCCTTGGCCTTGGCCTCGACGATGAGGAGGCAGGACTCGGCGATGGGGGCGATGTCCATGGGTTCGCGATCGATCACCATGGTGCCGGCCTGGATCTTGGTCACGTCCAGGATGCCGTTGATCAGCGCCAGCAGGTGGTCGGCCGCCTGCTTGATATAGCCCGAATACTGGTTGACCCGTTTCGGCTCCGAGATGTTGAGCGTGCCCAGCATGTCGGAAAAGCCGATGATGGCGTTGAGCGGGGTCCGGAGCTCATGGCTCATATTGGCGATGAACTCCGACTTGGCCTTGGAGGCGAGCTCGGCCTCGACCTTGGCGGCATTGAGGGCCAGCGTCTGCTTCTGGCGGGTGACCGCCTGGCCGAAATGATCGGAATACTCCGCGATAAGGGAGTCGCTCCTGAACCATCGCGGGCCGAAAGTACGCATAACTGATTGCCTCTAAAGGGAGAAAAATAGGGGGCAAACGGATAATTTGCCGTTAACAAACAGTTGCGGTTTGTCGCTTTGTGGGCCGATCTTTGACTAGCCTGCCCAAGCTGTTAATCTGCGGCCAACATGAGGATTGCCGGTAAGGGCGGATTTCGGCGGTTTGACCCGCCTGGAGAGCCGCCCGGAACCGGCGAAAGGTTTGACAGGTGGATGCCAGAAGCGGCGCGGGCGGGGCCCGGGCCCGGCGGCACGACAACCCTCCCGGGAGCCATGGCTCCCAGAGGGGCGATCATCGTGGCTCGCCGAAACAGCGGCCGGAACGGGGCGACGCTCTCTATGGCGCCCTCGATCTCGGCACGAATAATTGCCGGCTGTTGATCGCCGCGCCGAGCCCGCAGGGCTTCGGCGTGATCGACGCGTTTTCGCGCATCGTCCGGCTCGGCGAGGGGCTGACCGCCTCCGGCGCCTTGAGCGAGGCGGCGATGAAGCGCACCGTCGAGGCGCTCCGCATCTGCGCCAACAAGCTGACCTGGCACCGGGTCGGGCGCCGCCGCCTGGTGGCGACGGAGGCCTGCCGCATGGCCGCCAATGGGGCGGAGTTCATCGCCCGGGTGAAGGACGAGGTCGGGCTCGAGCTCGAGATCATCGGCCGCGAGATGGAGGCCAGGCTCGCCGCGGTCGGCGCCGAGCCCTTGATGGAGGAGGGGGCGGCCGACGCCCTGGTCTTCGACATCGGCGGCGGCTCGACCGAATTGATGTGGCTCGACAACCGCAAGGGCCGGCCCGAGATCGCCGCCTGGGTGTCGCTTGCGGCGGGCGTCGTGACGGTGTCGGAGCGTTTCGGCGGCGTCGAGGTCGACCGCGGGAGTTATACCGCGATGCGTGAGTTCCTGCGGCCGATGATCGGCGAATTCGCCGCGCGGGTCCGGAACGGCATGGGCGGTGCGCTGCCGGCGCATCTTCTCGGCACCTCCGGCACGGTGACGACCATTGCCGGCGTGCAACTGGGCCTGCGCCGGTACGACCGCGCCCGCGTCGACGGCTGCTGGCTCGCCCGCGAGGAGATCGCCAGGGTCTGTCTCGAGCTCCAGGCGATGACTTATGCCGAGCGCATGGACAATGCCTGCATCGGGCGCGACCGCGCCGATCTGGTGCTTGCCGGCTGCGCCATTCTGGAAGAAATCTGCCATGCCTTTCCGACGCCGCGGGTCCGCGTCGCCGACCGGGGCCTGCGCGAAGGGATATTGACGCTGATGATGAAGACCGACGGCACTTACGGGACCGAGCCCGGGAGCTTCAAATGACGCGTCCCGGCGGCACCACGATCAAGAACTCCAGGCGCCTGAAGGTCCGGGTGAAGACCGGCAAGGGCCGCACCGTCTCGCAGAAGCAGTGGCTCGAGCGCCAGCTCAACGACCCTTATGTCGCCGAGGCGCGCAAGCTCGGCTACCGTTCGCGCGCCGCCTTCAAATTGAGCGAGATCGACGACAAGTTCCGCTTTCTCAAGCCCGGTGGCCGGGTGGTCGATCTCGGCGCCGCGCCCGGCGGCTGGTCGCAGGTGGCGGCCCAGCGGGTCAAGGCGACCGACGGCAAGGGCAGGGTCATCGCCATCGACATGCATGGCATGGACCCCATTCCTGGCGTCGTCATCTTCCACAAGGATTTCTATGATGAGGACGCGCCGAAGCTCCTGATCGAGGCCTTGGGCGGCGAGAAGGCCGATGTCGTGATGTCGGACATGGCGGCGCATGCGACCGGCCACCGCCAGACCGATCACTTGAAGATCATGGCGCTCGCCGAAGCCGGCTTCGAATTCGCCAAGGACGTGCTCAAGCCCGGCGGCACCTTCCTCGCCAAGGTCCTGCGCGGCGGCACGGAGGGCGAGATGCTGAAGATGATGAAGCGGCATTTCGAGACCGTCCGCCACGTGAAGCCCGACGCCAGCCGCACCGACTCCGCCGAGCTGTTCGTGCTGGCCATGGGGTTCAGGCAGGTTGACTAAGCTTCCCCTCCCCACAAGGAGAGGAAAAACACGCCTCGTCTTCGGATATGAAAGCGGGGCCATCACGGCCCCGCTTCCGTCAAAACCGCGACTGAAATCAGTAGCGGTACGGGCTTCTGCAGCGATGGCGATAGCCATCGTACCCCATGAAGGTGTTGCTGCGCGGATCGTAGGAGCGGTAGCGGTTGAGGCACCAGCGCACATGCGAGCCGCCGGCCGGGGCGTAATAGGGGCGATAGGGCCGGTAATAGTAAGGGCCGCCGCCGTAATAATAGGGCGACAGGCCGAAACCGAGCCAGAGACCCGCGCCTGGGCCCCAGTAGCGCCGGCCGCCGCGCCAGTAGCGATAGCGATGGCCGCGCCAGTGGCGGTAGCGGTGATTGGCCTGCTGGATGTTCAAATCCTGAGTCTTCTGCACGGCGGGCAGCGGCGCGCTGCCGGTGGCGATATTCGCCGCCTGGGCGCTGCCGAAGCTCAAAAGCCCGGCCACCAGCGCCGCCGCGGCGAGGGCAAGGGGTTTGTGATACATCGTGGAACTCCTTCATTTCCGCGCCGCCCGGAACCGGGAAGGCGGACAGACATCTACGCCTGAGACGGGTGAGCCCTGCCTGATCCGTCGCGGGCCAGCCCTTAGGTAAGAGCTGAAACGCCGGGCGCGGCGCTTCGTTCCGGATCGCCGAGGCATGCGCAGAAAACGGGTCTCCCGCGCGGCGATGAGCCGGTTCCCCTTTCCCGCTTGCCCCCGGCCGAATTTGGGTGTTATGAGCCCTCGCCAACCCAGATTGAGTCTTACCGCACTTGCGAAGTGCTTTTACGGAGGTTGGCCGATGGCCAGGCGCCAGATCCCGGAATATTTGACCTTTGACGACGTGCTGATGAAGCCCGGCGCCTCCGCCGTCCTGCCGGCCGAGGTCCAGACCCGGACCCACATCACCCGCGATATCGCGCTCTCCATCCCGATCATCTCGGCGGCGATGGACACGGTGACCGAGGCCCGCCTCGCCATCGCCATGGCGCAGGCCGGCGGCCTCGGGGTCATCCACAAGAATCTCGAGCCCGACCAGCAGGCCGAGCAGGTCCGCCAGGTGAAGCGTTTCGAGTCCGGCATGGTGATCAACCCGATCACCATCGGCCCCGAGGCGACGCTCGCCGACCTGATGCGCTTGAAGGAGCAGCACCATATTTCCGGCATCCCGGTCGTCGACGGCAGGGGCACGCTGGTCGGCATCGTCACCAACCGCGATGTGCGCTTCGCCAGCGATCCCAAGATGAAGGTCGCCGAGCTCATGACCAGGGACAATCTGGTCACCGTGCGCGAGGGCGTCGACCGCGCCGAGGCGACGCGCCTTCTCAACAAATACAAGATCGAGAAGCTCATCGTCGTCGACGAGAGCTACAAATGCGTGGGCCTCATCACCGTCACCGACATGGAGAAGGCGGCGCATCATCCCTACGCCGCCAAGGACGAGCAGGGGCGCCTGCGCGTCGCCGCCGCCACCGGCACCGGCGACAAGGGCTATGCCAGGGCCGAGCTCCTCATCGATGCCGGCGTCGACCTCGTGGTGGTCGACACCGCCCACGGCCATTCGATCCATGTCATCGACCAGGTGAGGCGCATCAAGAAGCTCTCCAACAAGGTGCAGATCATCGCCGGCAACGTGGCGACGGCGGAAGCGACGGAAGCGCTCATCGACGCCGGCGCCGATGCGGTCAAGATCGGCATCGGTCCCGGCTCCATCTGCACCACCCGCGTGGTGGCGGGCGTCGGCGTGCCGCAGCTGTCTGCGATCATGGAATGCGCCGAGGCCGCGCAGAAATCGGGCGTGCCGGTCATCGCCGATGGCGGCATCAAATATTCGGGCGACCTCGCCAAGGCGATCGCCGCCGGCGCCGGCGTCGCCATGATCGGCTCGCTCCTCGCCGGCACCGATGAAAGCCCGGGCGAGGTGTTCCTCTATCGGGGCCGCAGCTACAAATCCTATCGCGGCATGGGTTCCGTTGGCGCCATGGCGCGCGGTTCCGCCGACCGTTACTTCCAGCAGGAAGTCAAGGACTCGCTCAAGCTCGTGCCGGAGGGCATCGAGGGCCAGGTGCCGCATAAGGGGCCGGTTTCCGCCGTGCTGCACCAGCTCGTGGGCGGCCTGCGCGCCGCCATGGGTTATGTCGGCGCCGGCAGCATTCCCGATCTGCAGACGCGCGCCGAGTTCATCCGCATCACCAATGCGGGCCTGCGCGAAAGCCACCCGCATGACGTGATGGTGACGCGCGAGGCGCCGAACTATCAGAGGCAGGGATGATGAGCCAGCAGCAAGCCCTCTTGCTGCCGGTGTTCCTGCATGTGCTGATGACCATGGGCTTGGGCGTCGCCACCGCCTTGGCGCGGCGCCGCGCCGTGCTCCAGGGCAAGGTGCGCCTCAAGGACGTGGCGCTCGAAAAGAGCGCCTGGCCCGATGAGGTGAAGAAGCTCGGCAATAATTTCGACAACCAGTTCCAGATGCCGATGCTCTGGTATGCGGGCGTCGCTTTCACGCTGGTCCTGAACGCGGCCGATGGTCTGCTGGTGGGGCTCTCCTGGGCCTTCCTGGTTTTGCGGGTCGGTCACAGTTGCGTGCATGTCGGACGCAACATCGTCATCCGGCGTTTCTTTATTTTCTTCGCCGCCGCCCTCGTGCTGATGCTCTACTGGCTGTGGCTTGCTTACAAGGTGTTTGTGTAATCATGCGTGAGCCCGGACGAATATCGGCGGCGATCGAGGTGTTGACGGAGATCGGCGCGCGCCATCGCCCGGCGGCGGAGGCTTTGAAGGACTGGGGCAAGGCGCATCGCTTCGCCGGCGCCGGCGACCGCCATGCCATCGGCACGCTCGTTTACGACGTGCTGCGCCGGAGGAACTCGCTGGCGTGGCGGATGGGGAGCGATGACCCTCGCGCAGTCGTGCTCGCCGCCCTGCACGATGTCTGGAAGCGCTCCGCCGACGACATCGCCCGCAGCGGCTCGGAGGAGCATGGTCCCGGACCGCTCACCGATGCGGAGCGCAGTCGTCTCGGCGCCACGCCCGACGACGATGCGCCGGCGCATGTGAAGGGCGATTATCCCGAATGGCTGGGCCCATCCATCGCCCGCGTCTTCGGCGACCGCGCAGCCGAAGAGGGCCGAGCGCTCGCCGAGCGGGCGCCGGTCGATCTGCGTGTCAATATCCTCAGGAGCGACCGGCCCAAGGTCCTCAAGGCGCTGGAGAAGTTCAATGCGGTCGCGGGGCCGCTGTCGCCCTGGTGCGTGCGCATCGCCAGCACCGGTCCTGACAGGCGCAACCCGCATGTCGAGGCCGAGCCCGCTCATGGCAAAGGCTGGTTCGAGGTGCAGGACGCCGCCTCGCAGGTCGCCGCCGCGATGTCGGGCGCCAAGGCCGGCGAGCAGGTGGCCGATATCTGCGCCGGCGCCGGCGGCAAGACCCTGGCGCTCGCCGCCTTGATGGGCAACAAGGGCCAGATCCATGCCTATGACCAGGACAAGCACCGCCTGCGCCCGATCTTCGAAAGGCTGCAGCGGGCAGGCGCGCGCAACGTTCAGGTTTTGGGTTCGGACGAGTCCGTAAGACTCGACAGCCTCGAGGGAAAACTCGATTGTGTCGCGGTCGATGCGCCATGCTCCGGCTCGGGCGCCTGGCGCCGCAACCCGGATTCCAAATGGCGCCTCACCGAGAAGCAGCTCGGCGTCCGCCTCGGCGATCAGAAGGCGGTGCTGGAGCGCGGCGCGAAGCTGGTCAAAGCCGGTGGGCGCATGCTCTACATCACCTGCTCGGTGCTGCCTGAGGAGAATGACGACCAGGTCGCGGCTTTCCTCGCCGCGCATCCCGATTTCACCCTGGTGCCTTACCGTGAGCACTGGCGCCAGGTGATCGGCACCGAGCCCCCGGCCTCCGCCGGCCCGGCCAAGGATACGCTGTTGCTCACCCCCCACAGCCACGCCACCGACGGCTTCTTCATGGCGCTTCTGAAAAGGAAGGGGTGACGATTTACCCGCCCCAAAAGGGGAAGCCTTTCACCCCCAGGCGAGCTTCCTTACATGCGCGCTGATATCCTTCGGCCATGACGCGCTCTGCTCGTCGAAGCGCGCCGTGTCATTCGCGAAGAGCGCGCGCGATGCCTCCTCGAAGCCTTCGAGGTCGCCGGCCATCGCCGACATGAAGCGATAGGCGGCATCGCGCCTGGCGCGCATCTCGCTCGCGCCCTGATCGGCGCGGCGCGCTTCGTCGACCAGGCGGCGCAGCGCATGCGAGGCGCCGCCACGCTGCCGGCCGAGCCATTCCCAATGGCGCGGCAGCAAGGTGACCTCGCGCGCGACGACGCCGAGCTTCGGCCGGCCGGGGCCGCGCGGCGCCTCGGCTTCCATGTCGGCGGGATCTTGCGGGAATCTCTCCGCCAGCCGGGCGGCGATCTCTTCCCGGCCGCCGCGGAGATCGAGATCGACGACCGTGCCGGTCCGGTCATCAAAGGCGAGGACGGCGCCTTCCGGATTCTTGGCGAGCGCGGCTTTGACGGCGAGCGCCACATCGAGGATCGGACCGCCGGCCAGGCGATGGGAACCGGCGAAGGCGGTGAAGGTGAGGGCAGTCATGGTCAGGCTCCGGATAATGAAATCGCGAGCAATTTATCCGGGTAAAATCATGCCGTCAATATTGCCCGGGTAAAAATAAGGCGATTTCGTGTAAGTATTTTTGACTTAGTCCATTGTCATGAATATAGCCTATGCTATATCTCGCTTATGGATGATCAGGCAGCAACCGCTTTCGATCGCATGATGGGATGGCGCCGCGACCGCGGCGAGGCATCCTTGAGCGACGTTCACCGCAGCATCCCCATCCGCGCCGACGCCTCGATGTGGCGGCGCGCCATGGCTTTCGTCGGCCCGGGCTATCTCGTCTCGGTCGGCTATATGGACCCTGGCAACTGGGCCACCTCGATCGCCGGCGGCGCCCAGTTCGGCTACACGCTGCTCGTCATCGCGCTGATGTCCAACATCATGGCGATCATCCTGCAGTCGCTCTGTGCCCGCCTCGCCATCGCCTCGGGCCGCGACCTGGCGCAGGCCTGCCGCGACGCCTTCCCGAAGCCGGTCGCCTGGGTGCTGTGGCTGTTCGCCGAGATCGCCATCATCGCCACCGACATCGCCGAGGTGGTGGGCACCGCCATCGGCCTCAACCTGCTTTTCGGCATCCCGCTCGAGATCGGCGTCGTCATCACCGCGCTCGACGTCTTCCTCATCCTCTATCTGCAGAAGCTCGGCTTCCGCTGGATCGAGGCCTTCATCATCGCGCTGCTCGCCGTGATCGCCGCCTGTTTCGCGGTGCAGATCGCCATGGCCGATCCGGAATGGGGCGCCGTCATCAAGGGCTTCGCGCCGACGACCGAGATCGTCACCAACCCGGCCATGCTCTATCTGGCGCTCGGCATCATCGGCGCCACCGTGATGCCGCATAATCTCTATCTCCATTCGGGCGTGGTGCAGACGCGCGCTTACGGCCGCTCGGACGAGGAGAAGCGCGAGGCGCTGAAATTCGCCACCATCGATTCGACCGTCGCTTTGATGTTCGCGCTCCTCGTCAACGCCTCGATCCTCATCCTGGCGGCGGCGACCTTCAACAAGACCGGCAACGCTCAGGTGGCGGAACTGGGCGACGCCCATTCGATGCTGGCGCCGCTGCTCGGCTCCATGCTGGCGCCCAAGCTCTTCGCCATCGCGCTTTTATGCTGCGGCCTCAATTCGACCGTGACGGCGACGCTCGCCGGCCAGATCGTCATGGAGGGCTTTTTGCGCATCAAGCTGCCGCCCTGGCTGCGCCGCCTCATCACGCGTATGTTCGCCATCATCCCGGCGGCGGCGGTGACCATTCTCTATGGCGAAAGCGGGACCGGCATGCTGCTCATCCTGAGCCAGGTGATCCTCGCTTTCCAGCTGCCTTTCGCCATCGTGCCCCTGGTGATGTTCACCCGCGACCGCACCAAGATGGGCGCTCTGGTGGCGCCCGGCTGGCTGACGGTCGTGTCGGCGGTCATCGCCGCCATCATCATCGCGCTCAACATGAAGATGCTCTACGATATCGCGCTAGGGTGACCGCTTCAAACCATCGGCGATCTTCTCCGCCATCATGATCGTCGGCAGGTTGGTATTGGCGCAGGGGATCGTCGGCATGATCGAGGCGTCGCTGATATAGAGGCCGTCGAGCTTGCGCACCTTGCCCTTCGCATCGGTCACCGCGAGCTTGTCGCTGTCGGGTCCCATGCGGCAGGTGCAGGTCGGATGCCAGACGCCGCCGACCGTCTCTGAAATATAGGCTTCGAGCTCGGCCCGGTTGCCGGCGAGCCGCCGCGGATCGTCGAAATTCGCCAGCATGTGCGGGAAGGCCTTGTCGCGATATTTGCCGATCATGTCGATGCCCAAGGCGCCGATCCCGGTGATCAGCGCGCCGAGCCGCGACTGCTTTGAAAAACGCTTGCCGAATTCCGACATGCCGCCGGCATAGAGGCCCGAGACGACCGACGACAGCTTCGGATCGGTGCCGAGGCCGACGGCGCGCTCGAAGGCGTCGGCCAACCGCACCAGATCGCGGCGGTCCGAGAGCAGGCGGAAATCGATGCGCGGCGGACCATCGGGCGCCGCGGGGTTGAGCAGCAGCTGACCTTTCGAATAGGATTTGTTGACCCAGAAGAACAGCGAGCCGAGCTGGCCGCCGATCGGATGCCAGGCGGCGCGGGTGACGAAGTTCATATGCATGTCGCCCGGTGGACAGCCCTCGACGCCCGACGAGAAGCGATAGCCGATCGGAATGTGATAATCGAGCGGCCCTTTCTGACGCGCCGATGGCTTCAGGAACGGCACCAGGCCGGAGGAGGGATGCTCCATCAGATTCTGCCCGACCCCCGGCAGATGCTGCACCGTCTCGATGCCGCAATCGCCGAGATGCGGCGCCGGCCCGATGCCGGAGCGCATCAGGATCGCCGGCGTCGCCAGCGCCCCGGCGCAGATAACGACGCGATGCGCCCCGAGTCTTTCCTGTACATTGCCGCGCCGGGCGATGACGCCTTTGGCCCGGCCTTCGCTGATGAGAAGGCGCGACACCGTCGTCTCGGTGCGGATCTCGAGATTGGGCCGCTGGCGCACCTCCGGCGTCAGATAGGCCCAGGCGGTGCTGACGCGCCGCTTCCGCTCGTCCATGTTGACGGCCATCTCGAAGATGCCGTCTTCCCATTTGCCGTTCTGGTCGGGAAGGAACGGAATGCCGCGCTCGGCGCACAGCGCCAGCATCGCATGGGTGAAGGGCGTCCAGATTTCCGCGCCGCGGCGCCTGATCGGAAAGGGACCGGTCTTGCCGTGCAAGTCGTCGTCTATGTCGAGGTCGCGCTCGAGCTTCTTGAAATAGGGCAGGCATTCGGCCCACGACCAGCCTTCGACGCCGAGGTCGCGCCATTCGTCATAATCATGCGGTGAGCCGCGATTGGCGCCGATGCCGTTGATCGCCGACCCGCCGCCCAGGAGGCGCGCCTGCTCATAACGCTTGGCGCGGGCCTCCGGCTGGTTCGAGCCTCGATAAGGCCCCGAGGCGTTGAGATCCTTCCAGGTGTAGCGCGGATTGGAATAGGCGATGCCCGGATAGGAGCTGGCGAGATCGGGAAAATCCTCCGGCCGCGCCGCATCCAGGCCCGCTTCCAGCAGGATGACCCTGACGGCCGGATTTTCGGAGAGCCGCGCCGCCACGATGCAGCCCGACGATCCGCCGCCCACGATGATGTAATCGGCTTCGCTTGCGCTCATGGTGTTGTTCCTTGTGGCCCGAGCGCCGCGTCGTCGGCGCCGCAGATCAGGGTGCTGATGCGCTCATGTGGCGCGAGCCGGATCTTGCCGAGGCGCAGAGCGGCGATCGCCGCCGCTGCCGAGAGATCGGCGCGGATCGCGAGCTCGGCCAGGATCCAGCGCGCCGCGTCGATGAGATGCTCGTCCTCGACCAGGACGATCTCCTCCACATGTTTCGCGACGATGTCGTAGATGAGCGGCGCCGTCATGCCGCAGGACATGGTGGCGACGCGTGTCCATTGGCGCGCGAGGCGCACCGGGCCGCCGGCCGCGAGCGCCGCGTGCAGCGTCGGGCTGCCGACCGGCTCGATGCCGATGATGCGCGCTTTCGGGTTGCGTGCATGGACGACGGTGGCGAGGCTGGCGATCAGCCCGCCGCCGCCGATGGCGACCAGATAAACATCCGCCTCGGGAACGGCGCTCAGCATTTCGAGCGCCACGGTGCCCTGGCCGATGACGACGTCGGGATCCTTGAACGGGTGGAAATAGGCGGCGCCCTTGCTCTCCGCATGATCGCGCGCCGCGGCGTCGGCGTCGTCCCAGGTCTCGCCCACGACATGCACCGTCGCGTCCCACCCGGCGAGCGCCTTGATCTTGGCCGGCGAGGCGTTGGGCGGCAGATAGATGGTGGCCGGCACCTGGGCGATGAGGCCGGCGCGCGCCACCGCCATGCCGTGATTGCCGCCGGACGCGGTGACGATGCCGTTGCGCAACTGCTCGCGCGGCGTGGTGAGGAGCCGGTTGATGGCGCCGCGCGCCTTGAAGGCGCCCGTCACCTGGAGATTTTCGAGCTTCAGGAACAGCCGGTTGGATACCGGGCGGTGGCGGACCTGGGCGAGCTCGATCATCGGCGTCGGGCGGATATGGCCGGCGATGCGCGCCGCCGCCGCTTCGATGGCCTGGAGGTGATGGCGGAGGCGGTCATGGCAGTGCCACCGGCCGGCCGGTCCGCGCCGCCTCGTCGCAGGCGAATAGCACGCGATGCATGTCGAAGGCCTCGTCGAAGCTTGAATAGGGCATGGGCTCGTCGCTGAGGAGATTGGCGAGGATGCGCTCGAACATCGGCCTGAACATGTCGGGCGTGACGGTTCCCGCATCGTTGATCGAGCGCGTCGCCAGCTGCTGCCAGCCCTTGGCGTCGAGGCCCGGCAGCATCACGCGGCTCATGATCTTCGTATCGATGAGGCTGCCCTCCGACCCGATCAGCGTGTTGCGCCAATAATAGGGATTGAGGCTGTCGAGGCAGGACGTGACCTTGCCGAGCCGGCCGTCCTCGAAGCGGATGAGATTGACCTGGGTCGTCGGATATTCGAAGTCGGCGAAGTCGGGTGCTGCTGATTTCGTGGCCAAGGCTTCGACTTCGGCCACCTTCGCGCCTTTCATGACCAGCATCAGCATCATCAGCGGATGGCAGCCGCAGAACAGCATGGAGGAGCGGCCGATCTTGTGGGTGCGCGCCCACCAGTGCTGCGGCACCCACGGGCCGATGCCGTTGTAATAGTCGATCTCGGCCAGATGCACGCGGCCGAGCCAGCCCTTGTGGACGGCCTCGATCGTCGCCTGGAGCTGGCCGTAGTGGAATTCCTGGAAGCCGACGAAGGCCCGCACACCGGCGCCGGCGACGGCGTGGCGCACGGCGAGGAGATCCTCGGGCGTCAGGCAGATCGGCTTCTCGACGATGAAATGCTTGCCATGCTTCGCCGCGGCGATCGCCTCCGCCGCATGCGTGTCGTGCAGCGTGCAGATCGAGACGAAGTCGCAGCCGCTCTCCGCCAGCAGACGCTCATAGTCGGAATGGACCGGCACATCGGGACCGCAGACGCGCGCGATGTCGGCCGCCTCGCTGTCGGGACGCAGCGAATAGACGCCGGCGATCACGGCGCCCGGCATGGTGGCCCAGGTCTCGGCATGGCAGCGCCCGGCCTGGCCGAAGCCGGCAATGGCGACCCGGAGCGGGCGGCTCGCATCGATGGCCGGCATCAGGCGTTTCCGTTGGCCGCGAGAACACGTTCGGTGGCGGGGTCGTAGAGACGCGCCGCGGCGCTGTCGAAGCTGGCGTCGAGCCGCGAGCCCACGGGAGCGGTGAAGCCGGCCGGCGCCACGACGCGGATCTTGCCGCCGTCGGGGCCGTCGCAGATCACGATGGCTTCATTGCCGAGCTGCTCGATCGCATAGACGGTCAGGGGCAAAGCGGAAGGGCCGGCCTCGGTCAGCCGCATCAGATGCGGCCTGATGCCGAGAATGACCTCCTTCCGCGGCGCCGCCTGGGCGAACTCGCCCTTGATCTCCATCCGGAACGACGGATTGACCAGCCACAGCCTGCCGTCGCTCTTCTCGAGCGCGCCTTTGAGGAAATTCATCGGCGGCACGCCGACGAAGCCTGCGACGAACAATGTCTCCGGCCGGTTATAGATGTCGGTCGGCGTGCCGATCTGCTCCAGCCGGCCCTGGCGCATCACGCCGATGCGGTCGCCCATCGTCATCGCCTCGACCTGGTCGTGGGTGACGAAGATCATCGTGGTGCGGATGCGCTTCTGCAGATTGACCAGCTCGGCGCGCAGCGACAGCCGCAGCGACGCGTCGAGCGCCGACAGCGGCTCGTCCAGAAGAAAGCCCGCCGGCTCGCGCACGATCGCCTTGGCGGTGGCGACGCGCTGGCGCTCGCCGCCCGACAGCTGCGACGGCCGCTTGTCGAGGAGATGCGTCACATCCACCGTCTGGGCGGCATGCGCGATGCGCGCCTCGATCTCCGACTTGGAAAGGCCCGAACGCTTGAGGCTCATATAGATATTGTCGCGCGCCGAGAGGTGCGGATAGAGCAGCGACGACTGGAACACCATCGCGATATTGCGCTGATGCGGCGAGTGGCTGGTCACGTCGGCCCCGTCGAACAGGATTTTTCCTGATGTCGGCTCGGTGAGGCCGGCGATCATGTTCATCGTCGTCGACTTGCCGCAGCCCGACGGCCCGAGCAGCACCAGGAGCTCGCCGTCCTCGATGCTCATGTCGAGATTCTGCACGGCATGATGGCTGCCATAGGTCTTGACGATGTTGTGCAGCTCGATGCGTGCCATGGGCGGGAAGGCTCCTTGCTGGTCTCAGGCGATATGCATTTCGGCGATGTGCTTCTGCAGGAAGAAGGCGATGCAGAAGGGCGGCAGCAGGCTGAGCAACAGGCTCGCCGCGAGCTGCGCCGGCTCCGGCACCTGGAACAGGAAGCCCGACATCGCCGCCGGCAGCGTCACCGCATTCGATCCGGTCACCAGGATCTGCGCATAGACATATTCGTTCCATGAGAACAGGAAGGCGATGACGCCCGCCACCAGGATGCCGCTCTTCGCCATCGGCACGATGATGCGGGTCAGGGTGTAGAGCCGGCTGAAGCCGTCGACGCGGGCGAGCAGCTCGACCGGCGGCAGGTTGCGGAAGAAGCCGATCAGCATCCAGGCGACGATCGGGATGGTGATGGTCAGCGTCACCACGATGAGGCCGAAGAGCGTGCCGGTGAGGCCGAGCTGCACATAGAGCGTGTAGAAGGGAATGAGCGTCGAGACCGGCGGCAGCGACACCGACAGCAGGATCGCCGCAAGGAGCTTGCCCTTGAACGGGAACTGCAGTCTCGCGAAGACATAGGAGAGCGGCACCACGACGAGGGTGGTGATGGCGGTGACGACGAGGGCGACGATGAGGCTGTTGCGCAGGCCGAGGATGATCTGCCGCGCCTGTCCCGAGGCCTTGAACACCGTGCCTTCCGCGGTGGTGTAGTCGAAGCCGAAGATGTTGAAGAACGAGGCGAGATTCGGCTGATGCGGATAGAGCATCGGCGGGAAGCGGGCGATCTCGGTCTTGGTCATGAAGGCGTATTTCACCACCCAGTACATGGGCAGGAAGGTCCACAGCAGCGCCACCGCGACGGCGAGCATGAGCCACAGGGTCCTGGTATTGCGCCCGGTCATTGGCGTTCCTCCCTGCGGCCCCAGAGCAGATAGAGAAGGCCCGTGGCGCCGAGGATCACGGCGAGCAGAAAGAACGACATCGCCGCGCCATAGCCGAGATCGAGATTGACGAAGCTGATCTTGTAGAGCGTGTAGGTCAGCACGGCCGAGGCGCCGCCGGGCCCGCCCTGGGTCGCGGTGAAGATATAATCGAAGGTCTTCATCGCCAGCACGGTGGTGATGCAGCTGAAGACGAAGAGGGTGAAGCGCAGGGGCGGCAGCGTCACGTGCCAGAAGGTTTCCAGCCGCGACATCTGGTCGATCTTGGCGAGGTCATAGAGCCGCGCCGGCGTCGTCAGCATGTTGGCGAGGAGGAAGAAGGCGACCAGCGGCGCCATGTTCCAGGCCGCCCCCACCGCCAGATATTCGACGACGAAGCGGGCCGAGATCAGGTTCACCGTGTGGTCGGAGCCGAGCCATCCCGCGACCGCCGTGCCGATGCCGGTCTGGCCGCGGCCGAGATAGGTGAAGAAGATGCCGGCGCCATAGGGCGACACCGCCCAGGGGAGGATGATCAGCGCGCGCAGCCAGCGCCATTTGGCCGGCAGGTGCTTGAGGATGAGAGCGAGGCCGAGGCCCACGAGGAGGGTGAGGATGACGGTCTCGACCGTGAAACGCATCGTCCGCCCGAGCGAGCTCCAGAAGCTCTGGTCGCTCAGGACCTTGCTGTAATTGGCGATCCCGTTCCAGGTCGCCGAATAGCCGCCGAAGAAGCGGATCTCATGGAAGCTCAGATAGAAGGCGTAAGCGAGCGGATAGGCGACGACGACGAGAAGGAAGATGAGGACCGGAACCGAGATGATCAGCGCGAAGCTGAGCGTGCTGATCTCGGCCGCGCGCGCTGGCGGGGGAGGGGCGGAACGGACGGTGTCAGCCATGGGCGATAACCTGCCTCTATCATATTTTCCTCCTCTCGCCTGGTTTCCCCTTCTCCCGCTTGCGGGAGAAGGTGGCCGAAGGCCGGATGAGGGTGTTCTCTCAGCCTTTACACACCCGCAAGTGTGGGAAGTGCTGAAGCTTGGATCGCGATCGCTTTAGGTCGAATCGACCAAAGTGATAAACGTGATCGAATTCTTATATCTGGCGCGTGATCGGACGGAAAACCTGCGTCCACTTTTCCTGATCACGCGCTGGTCATTCATCTTCCCTTGAAGAGTCCTCGCGAGCTGAGCCAACACCCTCATCCGCTCTGTCGGGCACCTTCTCCCGCAAGCGGGAGAAGGGGAAATGAGGGCGAGCGCCGAGACTCGTCACGGAAGTCATCAGATCTTATACCGCTCGTTGAGCTCGGTGATCTTCGCGTTGGCCTCGTTGATCACCGCTTCCGCCTCGAGATCCTGCTGCAGGAAGGCGAACAGCTTCTCGCGGAGCCAGAAGTTGAACTCTTCCGACCACACCACATTCCAGATGCCTTTCGGATAGGGCGTCTTGGAATAGACCTCGAGCACCCGGTCATAGTCTTCCGGCCGCATCAGCGAGGATGACACGGCGGTGCGCGCTTCCTCGCTCTCCATCACGCCCTTATAGGCGGAGAACAGCATGTTCTCCTTGAGCCAGCGGCTGGCGACCGCATATTTGCCGTTTTCGTCCTGGTAGCCGTACCAGCTGACGAACTTCTTGACGTCGTCGGTCAGCCCGTCGGAGCGGCCCTTGCGCGCCGTCATGACATAGAGGGCGGAATCGATCAGCCCCCAGCTCTGCTCCTTGCCGGAGAGCAGGCTGACATGGCCGGCGACGTCGCCCGACTGCGCCTTGTCGTTGAAGGTTTTCAGATCATAGAGCTGCTGCGGCGAGAAGATGTAGCGCCCCGACCGGAAGGCGTCGATATAGCCCGCCTCGTTGTAGGAGAACACCTCTTCCGGAATGAGGCCCGACTTCCACAGCTTCTTCCACGCTTCGAGCGTCTTGCCGGCGGGGCCGTCGAGGGTCAGCGCCGGCTTGTGCGTGGCGGGATCGGCGACCTGGCCGCCGCGATTCATCACCTCGAAGACGAAGCCCCAGGAGATGCCGAAATACTCGCCGAACCAGTGCGGCAGCATCGGCGTGGCGACGCCCTTTTCCTTCAGCGCATAGACCATGTCATAGAGCGCGTCCCAGTTGGTCGGCAGCTGCTCCTCGGTGAAGCCCGCCGCGAGATAGGGCTTGGTGAAGACATGCACCGCGCCGCGCGTCGTCACGAAATAGGAGAGGCCGAGCAATTTGCCGTCGACCGACCAGGCCTCGCGGATATTGGGATACATGCCGTCGGCGATTTCCTGGCCGTCGGGCAGCTCAGAGGCGGGCAGCACCCAGCCGCCGCCATTATAGCGCACCGCGCTCGAGGGATTGGCATAGAGGACGTCGAGCTGCTCATTGGCGATGAGCGCCTTTTCCATCACCGCCGGATAGTCGCCGGTGACGGTGGCATAGTCGACCTTGCCCTCGAAGGCCTTGTTGTAGGTGTCGACATTGTTCTGGACGACGTCGGTGCGGAACTGCCAGCCGCGGAAATAGACCGTTTCACCGGACGCCGGCTTGAACTCCGTCGCCTGGGCGAAGGGGATGTGGACGAGGCTCGAGCCGAGCGCCGTGGCGCCGAGTAGCGCCGTGCTGCGCAGGAAGGCACGCCTGTTCATAGTCGGAAAATCACTGCTCATGATTCACTCCCCGTGTTTTGAGTTCTGAGGTCTGCTGGCTTGGAAAACGCTCCCGGATTCCAGACATGATCTGGAATGTTCAAATTCTAGTGATTGTGTTCGAGTGTGTCAGATTGAATGTTCGGGTCAAGAGGATTTTGCCGCCTGTGCAATGGAAAATGATAACGGTGACGTCAAATTCCCATGATCTGCCCGCAGTGAGGCCTGCGATGTTCAGTTGTGAGTGGTTGTGTTCACAATTCCGTGTTCGCGCTGCCGGGAATTCGGGCAGGGTCGCGCCGCGCGGGCGGACGGCGGGTTGCCGGCGAAGTTTTCGTGCGGGATCAGCCGCCTGCCGACGGCCTTGCGGACTCAAGCGCTATACCTTAAGCGCTCGCCATGACAGACCGTATTCTCATCATCGATTTCGGCTCGCAGGTCACCCAGCTCATCGCCAGAAGGGTGCGCGAGGCCGGTGTCTACTCGGAAATCGTTCCCTTCCAGTCGGCCGAAAAGGCCCTCGACTGGCCGGGCCTCAAGGGCGTCATTCTTTCGGGCGGCCCCGCCAGCGTCACCGAGGGCGAGAGCCCGCGGGCGCCGGAGCGTGTCTTCAAATTGGGCCTGCCGGTGCTCGGCATCTGTTACGGCGAGCAGGCCATGTGCGCGCAATTGGGCGGCAAGGTCGAAAGCTCCGACCACCGCGAATTCGGCCGTGCTTTCCTCAAAGTGACGAGCGGCAACCCGCTCTTCGACGGCGTGTGGTCGGAAGGCGAGAGCCACCAGGTGTGGATGAGCCATGGCGACCGCGTCACGGCGCTTCCGCCGGGCTTCCGCGTCGTCGGCAATTCGGAAGGGGCGCCCTTCGCCGCGATCGCCGATGAGAAGCGGCAGTTCTATGCGGTGCAGTTCCATCCCGAGGTGGTGCACACGCCTGACGGCGCCAGGCTCTACCGCAATTTCGTCATCGACATCTGCGGCTGCCGCGGCGACTGGTCGATGGCCTCCTTCAAGGACGACGCCATTCACCGCATCAAGAAGAAGGTCGGCTTCGACCGGGTGATCTGCGGCCTGTCGGGCGGCGTCGATTCCGCCGTGACCGCGGTCTTGATCCATGAGGCGATCGGCGAGCAGCTGACCTGCATCTTCGTCGATCACGGCCTGATGCGCGCCGGCGAGGCGGACGAGGTGGTGCGCCTGTTCCGTGAATCCTACAACATCCCGCTCGTCCATGTGGATGCGTCGAAGATGTTCCTCGGCGCCCTCGAGGGCGTGAGCGACCCGGAAGTGAAGCGCAAGACCATCGGCAAGCTCTTCATCGACGTCTTCGAGGCCGAGGCCAGGAAGATCGGCGGCGCCGCCTTCCTCGCCCAGGGCACGCTCTACCCGGATGTGATCGAAAGCGTCTCCTTCACCGGCGGCCCGTCGGTGATGATCAAGTCGCATCACAATGTCGGCGGCCTGCCCGAGCGCATGAACATGAAGCTGGTCGAGCCCTTGCGCGAATTGTTCAAGGACGAGGTGCGCGCGCTCGGCCGCGAGCTGGGCCTGCCCGAGCATTTCGTCGGCCGCCATCCTTTCCCGGGGCCGGGCCTCGCCATCCGCGTGCCGGGCGCCATTTCCCGGGACAAGCTCGACATCCTGCGCAAGGCCGACGTCGTCTATCTCGACGAGATCCGCAAGGCCGGCCTCTATGACGCCATCTGGCAGGCCTTCGCGGTGCTGCTCCCCGTTCAGACGGTGGGCGTCATGGGCGACGGCCGCACCTATGATTATGTCTGCGCGCTCAGGGCCGTCACCTCGACCGACGGCATGACCGCCGACTATTATCATTTCGACCACGACTTCCTCGCCCGCACCGCCACCCGCATCATCAACGAGGTGAGGGGCATCAACCGGGTGGTCTACGACATCACGTCGAAGCCGCCGGGAACGATCGAGTGGGAGTAGAGACTAGCCTCGAAGACCAAGAAAGGCTTTGCCGATCGGGCCATGGGACTGGGAGTCTTCATTCATCGGCCGGACTCGATCTATGAGGACAGTCCGGCCGAACAATATCAGTTTCCCAGCCAGTACTTGAGTCGTGTGGAAGCCTGTGTCGGCGATTGGATAATCTACTACGAACCGCGCAAGGTTGCGCAGACGCGGGGATATTTCGCGCTCGCAAGAGTCCAGCAGGTCATTCCAGACCCCGGCGTGCCGGGGATGTACCTGGCGCTGATCGAGCCCGGAAGCTATCTCGACTTCGCCAATCCGGTTCCCTTCACTGAGTCGAACGGACAGCCGATAGAACGGGGCGTTCTCAACGAAGAGCAGCGGATTTCAGGGCGCGCTCAATCGGCGGTGCGGCCGATCTCTCGTGAAGATTTCAGTAGAATTGTCGGGCTCGGCCTCGATGAACGGATTCCCGTACTGCCTCGGCTCGATGATGAAATGCCGCACTCTTCCTTTGCGGAGGAGCAGGCGCCTTTCACCTATGACGAGCAGCGCGATCGCGTCACCATCACCATGTCGAGGATCATGCGTGATCGGGTCTTTCGGCGTGTCGTTTTGCGCGCCTACGACGAACGATGCGCAATCACCGGGCTGAAGCTCATCAACGGAAGAGGGCGGGCGGAGGTTGCCGCGGCGCACATTCGGCCGGTTGAGGCAAGCGGGCCCGATATTGTCGGCAATGGGATCGCGCTTTCGGGCACGGCGCATTGGATGTTTGATCGCGGCTTGATCAGCCTGGCCGACGATCTGGAAATACTGATCTCGCGGCAGGCAAACGATCAGCAGGGAATCCGATCGATAATCAACAAATCGAGTTACGCGCTTTTACCGAAACGCGTGTCGGACCGCCCGCATCCGCATTTTCTAGGATGGCATCGCGAGAACTGCTTCAAGCAATGAGCCGATGGCGTCGCTGATACGTGATGCTCGCCGCTCTCCATTTTAGATTTGCCGCGTGTGGGACGTTTTCATCTGCAGGTTGATAAAGCGGAATCAAAGATTGCATGACGCCGCGCCGACACGCTGAACGGAGCGAAGTCCATTAAGCCTGTTTGAAAGCCGATACGGCTTTTCCCTTGTCAAGAAAAGCAAATCACTATCAGTTGTCGACCCTTAGGCGACACATGTGGGGCACGGGAATAATGCGCACAGGCTCGGGCGGCGGAGCTTCTGATAGAAAATCCAACAAGAAATTCGAGCTTGCCGCGGGCGTCTGCATCGCCGCTCTGGCGCTGGGCTTGACGACGCCGGCGGCGCGGGCGGCGAATTTCGAGGCCGCCGATCAGGCCGGGCTCTACCAGGCGATCTTGGACGCCCAGGCGAGCGCCGATGCGGCATCGACGATCACGCTGACCGGCAGCTTTCAGATCACCAGCCCGCCGCCGCCGATCGCCGGCAAGGCGATCACGATCGATACGGGCGCCAATACGCTCATCTATGACTCGGCCGCGGCTTTTGACATTGCGGGCGATGCCAGCCTGACCTTGTCCGGCCAGATCCAGGGCACGGGCAGCCTCAACGCGCGCTCACTGGGCAAGCTTGGCACCGGCGCGCTCATCATCGATGGCGCGACCGGGTCCGGCATCAGCAGAATTGGCCTGAACGGCGGTCACACGCTGATCACCGGGGGCAGCGAGATCACCTTCGGAACCTCCATCGTCACGCTGGCCCAATTGGGCATCGCGACGCCGTCCAATTCGCAGGCGAGTCTGACCATTTCCGGCCAGGGCACCCGGCTGGTCGCCACGGGTACCGACGCGACCGACCTGAGCGCCGGCGCCGGCAGCCAGTCGACCCTGACCATCGAGAAGGGCGGCGCCTACAGCACGTCGGGAAGCATCAGGGTTCATACGACGGGTTCGCAAGGCATCGCCTATATCAACGTCCTGGGCAAGGACTCCACGCTCGAGGCCAACGGATTTTCGTCGGTCAACGGCGCCACCTATATCGCCGTGCGCGATGGCGGCGTGGTCGACATCACCGGCGGTACGTCTTTCGGCGGCGTCGGGCCCGCGACCTACGCCACCGCGCGGGTCACGGCGGAGGTGTCCGGCAAAGGGTCGCGTTGGGACTCGACCACGACGATGGCGATGTACCAGGGCTCGCTTTCGATCCTCGATGGCGGCATGGTCACGGCGGGAACGACGATGAACATCGCCACCGTTGGCGGCAGCATCGTCCCCAGTTTCAGCGTCCTGGTTTCGGGCACCGGCTCTGAGCTCAGCGCCACGACCATGAATCTCGGAACCACCGGCACCGGCATCCTGACCATCGCCGATGGCGGCCGCGTGGTGGTGAATGGCGGCGGCTCGGCCCTCACCGTCGGCGGCGTCGACCCGGACAGCAATGCGGCGCTGAATATCGGCGGGGTTGCGGGCCAGGCCGCGGCGGCCGCCGGAACGCTCGCCGCATCGGCCGTCACGCTCGCCGCCGGCGCCGAGATCAATTTCAACCACACCGAGACCGGCTATGTCTTCGACATCCCGGTCAACGGCAGCGGCGCCATCAACCAGCTTGCTGGGCGTACCCTCTTCAATGCCGACCAGTTGGGCTTCCTCGGCCTCGCCAGCGTCTATGGCGGCATGCTCGAGGTCAACGGCGCGCTCGGCGGCACGATGGATGTGCGCGGCGGCACGCTCGCCGGCACCGGCTCGGTCGGCGACACCGCGAACCATGCCGGCGGTTCCATCGCGCCGGGCAGCAACGGCATCGGCACGCTCACCATCGACGGCGACTATACGGGCAATGGCGGCGCGCTCCGGATCGAGTCCGTGCTTGGCGACGATGCTTCGCCGACCGACCTCCTGGTCGTCACCGGCGACTCCCTCATCGGCGGCGGCGCGACGCAGGTCTTCGTCACCAATCTCGGCGGCGCCGGCGCCGCAACGACCGGCGACGGCATCAAGATCGTCGATGTGACGGGCGCATCCGCCGCCGGCGCCTTCGTGCTCGGCGCCCCGGCGATCGGCGGCGCGCATCTCTACGGTCTCTTCCAGAACGGCATCGCCGATCCGGCCGACGGCGACTGGTATCTGCGGTTGACCGATATCCTGGCGCCCACGGTGCCGACTTACGAGAACTATCCGATCGTGCTGCTCCATCTGACCGAGCTGCCGACATTGCGCCAGCGCGTCGGCGATCGCTACCAGTCCGGCGCCGGTGAATCCGATGGCGGAAATTATGCCGGTCCCCGCAATTTCTGGACCCGCATCGAAGGCGCCTATGGCCATGTCGAAGGGGACTCGACCACCGGCGCATCCTATGACAGCCACCGCTACCTCGTGCAGGTCGGCATCGACGGCCGGCTCGCCGGCGACGCGTCGGGAATGCTGCTCGGCGGCCTCAACGCGCAATATGGCAGCATCGACGCCGACATCGAGTCGAGCCTCGGCGACGGCGACAATTCGACCGAGAGCTATGGCCTCGGCGCCACGCTGACCTGGTATGGCGGCAACGGCGTCTATGTCGACGGGCAGGCCTCGGTCGCCTGGCTGTCGAGCGACCTGTCCGCCGACGCGACCGGCGATCTCGTCGACGGCAATGACGGCTTCGGCTACGCCTTCAGCCTCGAGGCCGGCCGCAAGCTGCCCGTCGGCGGCAGCTGGTCGCTCACCCCGCAGGCGCAGCTGGCCTACACCTCCGTCGATTTCGACGACTTCACCGACCGGTTCGGCGCCGAGGTGACGCTCGAAAGCGGTGACAGCCTGAAAGGGCGGATCGGCCTGGCGCTGGACTATGTCGGAGGAACCGGCGACAGCCCCAGCCAGGTCTATGGCATCGCCAATATCACCTACGAGTTCCTGGATGGCACCGCGGTCGACGTGGCGGGCACCGAGGTGGGCTTCGAGCCGGACTCCTTCGGCGCCGAGCTCGGCATCGGCGGGACCTATCGGTGGGGTGACGGCCGGCACGCTCTCTATGGCGAAGCGCTGGGCACCAGCAGCTTCGAGGGCAGCTACGGCGTCAAGGGCACGGTCGGCCTCAGCACCGCGTTCTAGATTATCGGGTGCTTCAAGCTGCGGGTCAGAAAATCGAACACGCGCTGCGACTGGTCCGGCAGGAAGTGATAGCCGTCCTCGATGAACCGGATTTCGGCATGCGGCGCATGCCGCTCGAGCCGGGCGCGCGTGTCGTATGAATCGAGGAGCGCGTCGCGGCCTCCCATGATCGCGAGGATCGGCAGGGTGAGGGCGGCGAGCGCCGCATCGTCGAGCCGCGGGATCTGGATGCTGCGCGGCTTGATGGCGCGGCCGATGCTCTCCATGAGGCCGGAGATCGCCGCGAGATCGGCCGGCAAAGGGTCTGGCGCCGGCCCGAACACCTTTTCGATGATCCTGCGCTTTCCCCACGCGCCCAGCAGCAGATAGGGCGCGGCGGCGAGGAGAAAATTCTTCTGCCGTCCGATCCCCGCCGGGCAGATCAGCGCCAGCGCGACAACGCGTGACGGCCGCCGCAGGGCGTGATCGAGCGCCAGCCAGCCGCCGAGCGATGTGCCGACCAGCGCCGCCTGGCTGAGACCCAGTCCGGCGAAGACATCGTTGAGCCATCTTGCATGAGCGTCGCCGGTGAGCGGCGGCCTCACGCGCGCGCTCAGTCCCGCTTCGCCGATCATGTCGACCGCATGGAGCCGGAAGCGGCTCGCCCACAGCGCGATATCCGGTCGCCACGCGGCGCTGTTCGCCTGCGCGCCATGCAGCAGCACCACCGGCGGCGCCGTCGCGGGCCCGCAGGCGAGGACGAAGGTCTCGCCTTGCGAGGTCGGCAGCGTGATCTCGCGCGCCGGCACCGGCCAGTGGTCGAGCACGTCGCGATAGGCGCGCATGACCGCCGCCGCATCGGCGTCGCTGCGGAAGACGGGATCGCTCATCGCGGCAGGCCCAATTGCAGCTCGATGAGCTCGAGCAGCCTTGCGGCATCGGCGGGCGCCGCGATGAGCACGATCTTCAGATTGCCGCTGGCCGGATCGAAGGCCGTGTTGACATGCAGCGGTCTGGTCCCGGCGTCGCCGCCGAGCGCCGCGGCGCCGAGAAAGGTCGCCAGCCGCTCGGCCGTCTCGGCCGCCAGGGCCGGGACCTCGACGATCACCGTCGCGCGCGCAGCGCCGGAAGGCGCCGTCCGCCCGCTCGCGACGCCGGCGAAAGCGTCCAGCCGGGCGCGCTCGATCCGATAGGCCTTGCCGATCCGCGTGGCGGGCAGGCGGCCTTCGCGGATATGGCGGAGGACGGTCTTGGGATGCAGCTTCAGCGCCGCGGCGGCCTGGTCGACCGTCATGAGCATGTCCGACATGCAAGTTGCTCCATAAAAGGAAGATGTGAGCCTATAATAGGGAGTAATAGAGAGCAATAGGGAGTCAATCGGCGCTCTAGCCGAGCACTTTGCGCAGCGAGGCTTCGATCTGGCCGCCGCAATAGGCGTCGCCATAGTCCCGCCGGGCCTTGGCGGCCAGTTCCGCCAGCGACGGCAGGCTGGCGACCCGCCGCGTCAGGCCGTGTGTTCTGGGCGCGCTTTGGGCGAGGATCTTCTCGATCTCGCTGAAGCGCTCGGTCATCGTCGACCACAACGTGGCGGTCACGACATCGGCGATGCCGGGCTTTCGGCCCCCGAGCAGAAAGCCGCTGTCCGCCTTCAGGCCGTGGCGCTCGCCGGTTTCCTCCCACAGCGCCATCCACTTCTTCAGGCGCGGGCGGAAGTCCCGCCAGCGCTTCTTCGTCCACATCTGCCGGCCGCCGTCGAGCGTGATCTCGTCGATCACGTCATTGGCGTCATTGACCACCTTCATGGTCAGGGCGCGCAGGGCCGGGGTCTGCGGCAGGAGATGCAGCGTCTCGCCGAGATAGAGGACGATGGCCGGCATCTCGGCGATGGCGATGTCGGCTTTCCTGTCGATCAGCAGAGGCGGCCCCATGAAGGGGACCGGCATCTGCTGCACCGGTCCGTCCATCAGTTTCGCGATCGCGTCGTCGCCGCCCTCGGTCCAGCTTTTTCCGGCATGGGCCAGGAGGGCGCGCACGAACTGGCCGCGGAAGGGAACGGACCAGTAATAGAGGTCATAATCGGGCATCTGAGGGTTCCTGATCGCCATCCTTCGCCAACGCCGCAGGATGTGCATTGTTTCCGGCGATCGGGGATGGCCGCGCCGGTCGCCCTCCGCGCCGAAGATCCAGCCAGAACAGAGATTTAACCGAGCCATTGATCAGGGCATGGGAGTGAGGCTATAGGGCCGCTTCCGCCGGTTTTCCGGCGCTCATTTACCCAAAAGTTCCACAGTCACACGCCGATCCGACCAGGGGCGGCTCACTCTTTTCTCGCCGGCACGGACCCTATGATTCGCCTCGACAATATCAGCAAGCAGCACGGCCACCAGATCCTGTTCATCGACGCCTCGATGGGCCTCCAGAGGGGCGAGAAGGTGGGGCTCGTCGGCCCCAACGGCGCCGGCAAGTCGACGCTGTTCCGCATGATCACCGGCGAGGACAAGCCCGACGATGGCCTGGTGACGATCGATCCCGGCATGACCATCGGCTATTTCAGCCAGGATGTCGGCGAGATGTCGGGGCAGAGCGCGGTCGCGGCGGTGATGGACGGCATCGGCCCGGTGAGCGCGCTGATGGCGGAGATGGCGAAGCTCGAGGCCGCCATGGTCGACCCCGGCCAGGCCGACGACATGGAGGCTCTCGTCGAGCGCTATGGCGAGGCGCAGCACCGTTTCGAGGAGCTCGACGGCTATGCGCTCGATGCGCGGGCGCGCGAGGTGCTCGCCGGCCTGAGTTTCAGCCAGGAGCGCATGGACGGCGATGTCGGCCTTCTGTCCGGCGGCTGGAAGATGCGCGTGGCGCTGGCCCGCATCCTGCTGATGCGGCCCGACGGCATGCTGCTCGACGAGCCGAGCAACCATCTCGACCTCGAAAGCCTGATCTGGCTGGAGGACTTCCTCAAGAACTATGAGGGCGCGCTGCTGATGACCTCGCATGACCGCGCCTTCATGAACCGCATCATCGGCAAGGTCGTCGAGATCGACGGCGGTTCGCTCACCACCTATTCGGGCGATCTCGATTTCTACGACCAGCAGCGCGCGCTCAGCGAGAAGCAGCGCCAGGCGCAATATGAGCGCCAGCAGGCGATGCTCGCCAAGGAGATCAAGTTCATCGAGCGCTTCAAGGCGCGCGCCTCGCATGCAGCCCAGGTGCAGAGCCGGGTGAAGAAGCTCGACAAGATCGAGCGGGTGGAGCCGCCGCGGCGCCGCCAGTCGGTTCAGTTCGAATTCCGGTCCCCGCCGCGCTCGGGCGACGACGTCGCGAGCTTCAGGAATGTCCATAAGGGTTATGGCAGCCAGCCGATCTATCAGGGCCTCGATTTCTCGGTGCGCCGCAAGGAGCGCTGGTGCGTGCTGGGCGCCAATGGCGCCGGCAAGTCGACGCTCCTGAAGCTGGTGGCCGGCGCCACGGAGCCGGACGAAGGCGCGGTGACGGTCGGCGCCAATGTCCGGATGGGCTATTTCGCCCAGCACTCCATGGACCTCCTGGATGGCGACGACACGGTCTTCGAATCCCTCGACCAGTCCTTCCCGCAGGCCGGGCAGGGGGCGCTGCGCACCCTCGCCGGCTGCTTCGGCTTTTCGGGCGACGATGTCGAAAAACCCTGCCGGGTACTGTCCGGCGGCGAGAAGGCGCGCCTGGTGATGGCCAAGATGCTGTTCGACCCGCCCAACTTCCTGGTCCTCGACGAGCCCACCAACCATCTCGACATGGCGACCAAGGAGATGCTGGTCGAGGCCCTGGCCGACTTCGAAGGCACCATGCTGTTCGTGTCGCATGACCGCCACTTCCTGGCGAAACTCTCCAACCGAGTGCTCGAGCTGACGCCCGAGGGTGTTCACCAGTATGGCGGAGGGTATACGGAATATGTGGCCCGGACCGGCCAGGAGGCGCCGGGGCTGCATCCGGGTGGGTAAGGGGCTCTATAAGAGGAGGCCGACGGGTAGTAGCGTAGATTCTACACTTGGTTTAATGCTGCCCCTATTATCCATGCCCAATCCGGCGCCCCTCTAAGTCAGGGCATAACTGCCGAATACTACCATTTTAGGCCCGAATTCTAATATCCCCGCGAACTTCATCGTCATTGATAAGAATATACCGCATAATTCTTGCGCAAAGACTTGAATTCCTCAATAGTCTAACGCTTGGGAAGTTATTTATGTCGTTGGCGCGCAAGCTAATTACTCAACCTCAGCGCGAGAAGGGCGGTAGCCTTGCTCAAGAGCGGTTCGACTACCAGGCCCTTTGGGGACTGGCGCTTATCTTTTCCAATCACGAGCGAGGGGAAGATTATGCGGTCGCCTTTGAATTTCATGATGACGTTCTGTTGCTTGATAGCGCTACCGAGCCGGCCAGCGTCCGTTTTTATCAAATCAAAACAAAGGAAAGAGGGCACTGGACGCTAACAGATCTATTTCGTCGCCCGGCACCGAAGAAGGGGCAGAAAACCGCAGATCGACCGCTCTCATTTATGGGGAAATTGTTCTCCGGCTATCTCGCATTCCCGGATGAAACAGCTGAAATGAGCTTTGTCTCCAATGTATCCCTTGATTTCGCAAATGCGACTATCGCGTTTAAAGATTGCGATTCCACAACATTCTCAAAATTTGTCGAGCGATTGAAGAGAGAACACGAGACCGCCTCTCTGGAGCAAGCTTCTCTCATACAGTTTGTCAAAGCGGATTTAAGTCTTCAAGACGCGTCGACTCACGCAAAGGGCAAACTGCACAACTTCATTGTGAATTCACTCGGAGACATCTCGTATAGTCTGGACAGTCTATATCGCGCTGTTGTCGAGGATTGCCGCACGCGATCGAAGTACACTGGCGAGATCTCCTCTTTTGACGATCTCATTCGGTTCAAGGCGATAACTCGGTCAGATGTCGAAAAATGGCTATCGGAGCTAAGTACGCATTCGACGATGCCAGATTGGGTAGAGATTGCCGCGGAGCTCTCGGCGAACATCATCCAAAAGATGCGGATGCGAGAGGAGTGGCTAATATATCGAGCGAAAGTGCTTGACGCTGGTGATGAGGCGATCCGCTCTGTCCGCCGCGAGATCCGAAACGGGCTATTGCCAATCATCGATAGCGGTCTCTCACTCGACCAGTTCATAGAAGCGGTCTTTCCGTTGATCAAGAACTCCGCTTCGAAGCACCTTTCACCCTACTCAGACAACAGGCTACGGGTAATGATCTTGTACGAGGTAATTCAGTATGGAGCGACAGGACAATTTCAAGGCGCTCATAAGGAGTCTGCGGACGAAGCGTCATGAAAAACTTAAAATTGCATCGTCTGAGTTTGCTGTCCAAAAGAGAGAGGGCAGCTCGGAGCATAGAGTTCGACCCAAGAACGACGGTCGTGTTAGGCGAAAATGATACCGGTAAATCGTCGCTAATAAAATCAATCTACGCTTCTTTTGGCGCTGATCCGTCGGTAACTCATCCAAATTGGAAAGGTTTAGGCGTCAATACAATGGTCGAGTTCGATGTCGACTCGACTCGTTATCGACTTCTTCGGTCGTCAAGAATCTTCGCACTTTTCGATGCCGCTGATGAAAAGCTTTGGAGTACGTCGGGGGTCACCTCTGGGCTGGCGCCGCGACTCGCAGAGATACTGGGGATTAAGCTCCAAATGCAGTCGCGCGAGGATGAGTTTGTGACACCGCCACCAGCTTACTTCTTCGCACCTTTTTATGTCGATCAAGATAGTGGATGGCAGCGTAATTGGCTTTCCTTCGCAAACATGCAGCAGTTTGAGAACCCACGACAGAGCCTCGCGCTTTTCCACGCGGGTGTTCGACCAAACGAGTACTACGCCGCCCAGGCTGACAAGATTGATGCTGATCGCGAAAAAGCTGAGTTGATCAAGGAGCGTGAGGCTCTTGAGCGAGCTGCCAAGCGGCTCCAGAGCGGTAGGCAGATTCTTGCATTGGATCTTCGGCCGGAGGTATTCGGTGATCGTATTGACCAGTTAACTCATCGAGCCTCATTGCTTCAGACTGCTCAGGAGGAGGTAAGAGTCAAATTGGCAGACTTGCACTCCTCCCGCGCAATTCTCATAGAGGAAATCGGAATTGCGAGCGCATCGCTTGCGGAATTGGAAGCGGATTTCGCATACTTGCGAACCTCAGTCGATGCTGAGATCGTGTGCCCAACTTGTGGCACGGTCCATCAGAATGATTTTGTCAACAAATTCTCCCTAATTGGCGACGTTGATACTTGTCGCGCGTTTGTGCTGGAAGCTCGGCAGGACCTTGATCGTGTCGAGCGGGAGATCACCACTGAAAGACAAAAACTCAACTCATTTGAGAAAGAGATAGGCGCAATCGACGCGATCCTTAGAGAAACGAGGGACGATGTCCGGCTCCGAGACATCCTAGAAAGTGAAAGTGAGCGTTTAGTCGACGAGGCATTCAATAGGGAGCGTCAGGAGCTAGATATTTCAATTGGAGAGAAGGAAAGTGCATCCCAGGCCGCCGCCACAGTTATGAAGAGTTACTCTGATCGAAAGCGCGAAAAGGAGATAAAGAATTTTTTCGCGGATTCCTTGCAGCGTTTTGCTCTGCATCTCCAGGTGCCGACTCTCCCTGACAGCTTCTTCAAGTCCCTTTATGCCAACCCTCCCGAAACAGGCAGCGATCAACCGAGGGCACTACTGGCCTATTATTATGCTTACGCCCACACAGTTCGTCGCTTCTCGTCTGCGCTAATAGCTCCTCTGGTGATCGACAGCCCAGTTCAGCAAGATCAAGATCCGGCAAACGCTAAACGGATTATTGAGTTTGCTCTCGGCAACGTTCCTGATGGAATGCAGTTAATTCTTGGGTCGGTTCGGCTTCACGGTGCGTCGTATGAGGGTAAGCGCATTGAACTCGTTGATAAGCGACGATTGCTTCGGGCGGAGGAATATGAGGACGTTAGTGAGGCGTTTGAACCGTTTCTCGATAGTCTCCTCTGACCTACGCCACGGCATCAACCGAGTTGACAAATGACGTTCCATGTTTTGCCAGCCGCACCAGCGAATTCTCCAGCATTGCACTCCCGGTTGAGTGTCAATTATACCACCCGCGCTCCGCGCTATAGAGAAAGACCTGCTTTCCCTTTCCGTTGAGCGGGAACTTTATCCCCAGCTTGCGGTCTTTGAAGCAGGCAACACCGAATTCAAATCGCAGGAATTCTCCGGGCTTCGACGGGTCGGCACCCGCCTTGCGCATTTTCTCCCAGTCGGCCGCGGTCGGCTCCATCGTCGCCGCCATTTCACGCGCCTTGGCGGTAAATTTCTTCCAGTCGGCCTCGGCGCACTTTTTTGTGTCCTTGACGTTCTTCATGACGGCCAAAGCGAGCTGGACATTCACGCCCCAGAGCTTCGTATCGACGAACCGGGATTGCGCCAGCGCCGGTGTTGATCCGAGCGCAAGCAAGAGCGCTGCCGCCAGTATTCTCATCGGTGCTGATCCTCCGGGCCGCGATCGGAATCTTCTCATGCTGGCACCGTTGTGCCGCCCTGTCGCCACCCGCTTGGGAGGTACGCCGGCGCGCCCGGGTATGGCTCTCGACGGACCGACGGGATCGGCTACACTCCGTGCGTGGAAATCGAATTCCGGAATCGCTTGTCAGGGAGGGAGACCCATGTCGGGAAAATTCGTCATCGCCAGGGACGTCGAGGCTCAGCGCGAGGAGTGGGGCACGCTCCGCTGGCTCAGCAACCCGCCCGGCACCGGCGCCCGCCAGCTCACCGTCATCGATGTCGGCCTCGCGCCCGGCAAGGGCCACGATTTCCACAAGCACCCCGATCAGGAGGAGGTCATCCTGGTCGTCGCCGGAACGGTCGAGCAGTGGGTCGATCGCGAGAAACGCATCCTCGGCCCCGGCGATTCCGCCTTCATACCGGCCGACGTCGTGCATGCCTCGTTCAATGTCGGCCGGAGCGATGCGAAGATCGTCGCCATCCTCGGCCCCTGCGTCGGGCCGGCCGGCTATGAGCTGGTCGATGTCGCCGGTGATGCGCCGTGGAAGACGCTGCGCACATGATGGTTTTATCAAGCCGGTAGGCGCCCCTTGATGGCATTGGCGCGGGCTTCATAGGTGATCCGCCCGTCGCTGTCCGCCGGCAGGCGCGCCTGCACGCCACGCTTGAGTGTCTCGGCGTCGGCGGCGGAGAGCGCCGAGATCGTGGGCCCGAGCGAAGGCGACTTCATGCTCGTCCGCCACCAGTCGTCGAAATCGGCAAAGCTCCGCCGCACGGTGATCTCGCGCGTCTCGATATCCGCCAGTCCGGCGCCTCGCCACAGATCGAGCATGGCGTCCCGGCGCGACGCCTCCCTTTGTGGTGGGCGCGGCGCGTTCAGATCCATGGCGCGCATCTGGAGGAGGAGCGGCTCGAGGGGAAAGCCGCCGCCCGGCATGTCCCACATATAAGCGGCGACAATGCCGCCCGGCCGCACCACGCGCACCATTTCCGCCACACCTTTGGCGGGTTCCGGCACGAAGACGAGGACGAGCGCCATGGTGGCGGCGTCGAATCTGCCGGCCGGGAAGGGAAGCGCCATCGCATCGCCCAGGCGGAATTCCGCCTGGCGCGCTCCGGGCCGCGTGCGGGCGAAGGCGAGCTGCCCTTCGGAGGGATCGATGCCGTGAACTTCCGCCGGCGCGCAACGCTCGACTAGGAGCTCGGTGAAGGCGCCATTGCCGCAGCCCACGTCGATCCAGCGCAAGGCCTCGGGCGGCGCCAGCCAATCGAGGAAGATCGCGCCGGCGGACCGGCTCCAGACGCCCATCATCTGCTCATAAGCGGCGCCGTCATCGAAGCGGATCGTCTGTTCGCTCATCGGTGGAGTCCTGCGCTGGCCTGTCTCGCCGCACTGTAGGACAGCAGGGTCCTTTCGGGAAGCCGGAGGTATCCGGCGGTTCCGGCCTACGTTTTATAGTTCTTGTGCTGCTCATGCATCGCGGCGTCGCCCGCATCCGACGCCGCGACCCATTCCGGATCCGGCGTCGCGTTCGGCACGTAGCTGTCGTTCCAGTTCCACCATGTATAGGGACGGCCCTGCGGCCAGCCGGCGGGCGAGTCCTCCCAGGCTTCCTGGCGGCCGAGCGGGGTCATGTCGAGATAGCTCCACACGGTGCCCATCACCTCATCGCCGCGGCCATTGATCAGATAGGTGCGGTAGACCTTCTCGCCGTCATGGATGAAGGCGTTGTGGCCGTGCCATTCGCCGACCTCGAAATCGGCATCGAAGCTGTCGGTCAGCGTGTACCAGGGAATGTGCTCCCACCCCATCTTCGCCTTGATCCGGGCGATGTCGGCCTGCGGCGCGCGCGAGACATAGACGAGCGTGGTGTCGCGCGCATGGAGATGCGCCAGGTTCGAGACCTGGTCGGCGACCATCGAGCAGCCGACGCAGGCATGATCGGGCCAGCCATGCACGCCCGGCTCGAAGAAGGCGCGATAGACGATCAGCTGCCGCCGTCCGGCGAACAGATCGAGCAGGCCGACGCGCCCCTCCGGCCCGTCGAACCTGTAGGGCTTCGTGACTTCCATCCAGGGCATCCGCCGGCGCTCGGCGACCAGCGCGTCGCGCGCCTTCATCTGCGCCTTCTCCTTGGCCAGCATCTTCTTCCAGGCGCGCTCCCATTCGGCTTGCGGTACGATCGGCGGCAGGGTTTCGGGCAATTTGCCGCTCTTGTAGGTGGCGTCTGATTTCGATTTCGGACACATGATATGAATACCTCCGGTCTGATGTGAGTTCTCGGCACTCGCCGGCACCCGGCCTTCCTGATGGTAAAGGAACCGGTTGTCTCGCTTGCCGGTTCCAAGCCTGATATCGGCAAGGCGATCCTTGCTTCCGTCGATAATCTAGTCACGCCGCCGCGGACCGGGGAGTAACAAGCCTGGCGGGAACCCGCGCGCGCTTTGCCGCTTGCGTCCAACTAAAGCCCAATGGTGACGGCGGCGCATCCGGGCGGATACTGCCGGGCATAATTGAAAGGTGCTCGCATGTCGCCGGACGTCGCCGCTTCCTTTGGCCTGGTCATCATGATGGCGCCGATGGCCTATTTCCTGCTGGCGTCGCCGAGCTTCCTGTTCGTCAAGCTCGACATCCCGCCGGTGGCCCGGCTGCTGCGCGGCATGTTCCATGGCTATTTCATCGCTTTGGCCATTGGCGGCGTGGTCGGAACGGCAGGCCTCGCCGCGGGAGGACGGGCGGCGTTCCTCATCGGCATCGGCGTCGTGGCCTTCGCGGTCCTGGCGCGCCGCTGGTTCCTGCGCCGCATCGACGCCCAGCTTGCCCCGCCGCTGGCCGGCGACGGCGGCATGGCGCGCCGGTTGCGCCGGCTGCATGTGACCGGCATGCTGTGCAACGCGGCGCAGTTCGCCGCTGTCGTGGGCTGCATCCCTTATATCATGATCGCGCCCTGAGGGCGGTCGGCGCAAATACCCGAAAAGGTTGCGCCTGCACGCCCGGACGTGGGATCATGACCCGGGCGGGAAGCAGAGGGGAGCGGGCAATGCAGATCCTGATCACGGGCGCCACCGGCAAGGTCGGCCAGGCGCTGATCGCCCGGCTGTCGCGCGCAGGCGCCAGCGGACCGGTGAAGATCCGCGCTTTGTGTCACAGCCGCACGCTGCCGGAGACGGAGACCCTGTCGGTGATCAGGGGATCGATCGCCGACCGCGACGTCTGCCGCGCGGCGCTCGAGGGCGTCACCCATGTCGTCCATCTCGCCACCTGCAAGGAGATCCCCGAGGACGTGATGGACGTGACGGTGAAAGGCCTGTTCTGGCTGCTCGAGGAATTCCGCGAGAGCCCGACGGCCCGGCGCTTCGTGCTGATCGGCGGCGACGCGGCGGTCGGGCATTTCGTCTACCGTCATGACGGCCCGGTCACCGAGACCACGCCCCATATGGCCTATCCCGGCTGCTACGCGCTGTCGAAGGTGCTGGAGGAGGTGATGGTCCAGCAATATGGCATCCAGTACGACATCGACTGGTGCTGCCTCCGGGCGCCGTGGATCATGGAGAAGGACGACTTCCGCCACACGCTCTCCTTCGGCGACGATATCTTCGGCGGTCCCGACTGGAAGACGATGGTGACGCCGGAGGAGGCGGAGGCCTGCCGCGCCACAAGCGCCGTGCCGCTGCTCCAGGACGCCGACGGCGCGCCGGTCAAGCGCAACTTCGTCCATGTCGACGATCTGGTCGAGGCGATCGTGCTGGCGCTCGACGCCAAGGCGGCCCGCCAGCGCCTCTACAATATCTGCATGGACGAGCCGGTCGACTATCAGCTCGTCGCCGATCATCTGGCGCGCACTCGTGGCCTGCCGGCCAAGCCGATCCGCTCGCCCTTCTTCAGTACCTGGATGGACAACAGCCGCGCCAAGGCCGAGCTCGGCTGGCGCCCAACCTATGACGCGCGCCGGCTCATCGACGCCGCCTTCGACTATCAGCGCTCACCGGCTGACCCGCGCCGCGTGTGGTATCCGGGGTGACGTTTCAGCGGCGCCACGCAGGACTGTCCGGGAAAACCCATAAGACGTCAGCAGAGCTTGCCTGTTTTCCCCTTCTCCCGCGTGCGCAGGGCTGTCCGGGGAAACTCGCGGAATACACAGGCCCAGCCTGGTTTTCCCCTTCTCCCGCGTGCGGGAGAAGGTGGCCGAAGGCCGGATGAGGGTGTCTCTCTC
>JBMOOM010000106.1:0-41095 GCA_049323275.1 Pseudomonadota bacterium | reverse complement strand
TCGATCGACTGGGGAGATATCGGGATCGCCGCCATCGACACGCTGTCGATGCTGGGCGGCGCGCTCGGCTTCACCATCCTGTTCGGCCTGCCGCTCGGCATCCTGCTCTTTCTCACCGGCAGCCAGCAGATGCTGCAGCAGCCGGTGTTCTACGGGATCCTGTCCTTCGTCCTCAATATCCTGCGCTCGGTGCCGTTCATCATCCTCCTGATCGTGCTGATGCCGGTGACGGTGGTCCTGACCGGCACCTCGCTCGGCGTCCGCGGCGTCATCCCGCCGCTTGTCTTCGGCACCGCGCCCTTCTTCGCGCGCCTCGTCGAGGCGGCGCTGCGCGAGGTCGACCGCGGCATCATCGAGGCCTCGCAGGCGATGGGCGGATCGACCTTCCAGATCGTCTTCCGCGCGCTCCTGCCGGAGGCCTTGCCGGGCCTCATCGCCGCGGTGACCGTCACATCCATCGTGCTCGTCGACTATACCGCCATGTCGGGCGCCATCGGCGGCGGCGGCATCGGCGATCTCGCCATCCGCTATGGCTATCAGAGATTCCAGACCGAAGTGATGGTGGTGACGGTCGTCATCCTCATTCTGCTCGTCCAGCTCCTGCAGGCGTCCGGCAACCGGCTCGTCACGCATTTCTCCCGCAAATGAAAACTCCACCCTGAGAGGACAAAATGAAACTGCTCAAGATCATAACCACCGCCGTCGGCGTGGCCCTTCTCTTCGGCGCCGTGCAGGTGCAGGCTGCCGAGAAGCTCGTCGTCGGCGCCACCGCCGTTCCCCATGCTGAGATCCTGGAGTTCGTGAAGCCGATCGTCGCCAAGGAAGGTCTCGATCTCGAGATCAAGGTGTTTTCGGATTACATCCAGCCCAATGTCCAGCTCGTCTCCAAGGAGCTCGACGCCAATTACTTCCAGTACCGGCCCTTCCTCAACGACTACAACCGCGAGCGTGGCACCCATCTCGTGCCGATCGTGCCGGTGCATGTCGAGCCTTTCGTCGCCTATTCGACCAAGATCAGCGCTGTCGACCAGATCGCCGAAGGGGCGACCGTGGCGATCCCCAACGATCCGGTCAATGGCGGGCGCGGGCTTCTGCTGCTGCAGAAGGTCGGCCTCATCAAGCTCAACGGCAAGCCCGATCTCGAGACGCCGGAGGATCCGCTGCCGACGCAGAAGGACATCATCGACAACCCCAAACATCTCAAGATCATCGAGCTCGAATCGGCGATGCTGCCGCGGGCGCTGTCGCAGGTGGAGCTTGCTGCCCTCAACGGCAACTACGTGCTCGAGGCCAAGCTCGACGTGAACAAGTCGCTGTTCATCGATCGCGGCCAGGACGGCAAGAATATCTGGGGCGAATATCTGGTCACGCGGCCCGAGGACAAGGACCGGCCGGAGATCGCCATCCTCGCCAAGGCGCTCAACAGCGACGCGACGCGCGACTTCATCAAGACGCGCTACCAGGGTCAGATCTATCCGGCGTTCTGAGGTATCCTCACATGAAACTCGTCCACTCCGAACCGCTCGCCACCGCAGCTCCGGTCTTCGCCGGGGAGGCGGCGGCCGCGGCGCCCCGCCCGGCTGTGCCGGCGCATCGCATCAGAAGCGATGAAGAGGCGATCGACGTCGCCGCCAAGCTTGCGGTGCACCTCGCCGAGGAAGCGGGCGAGCGCGATCGCGAGCGCCGGCTGCCGATCGACGAGCTGGACCTCTTCTCGCAGAGCGGCCTGTGGGGCATCACCGTGCCCAAAGCCTATGGCGGCGCCCAGGTTTCGCAGGCGACGGTGGCGAAGGTCTTCGCCATCCTGGCGGCAGCCGACGCTTCGATCGCCCAGATCCCGCAGAACCATTTCGAGATCGTCGACGTCATCCGCTCGACCGGCAGCGAAGCGCAGAAGCGCGAGCTGTTCGTCGCCATCCTGTCGGGCCTGCGGCTCGGCAATGCCTTCTCGGAGTTCCACGGCAAGAATGTCGAGACCTTCGAGACGCGCATCGTCAAGAGCGGCGCCGGCTACAGCGTGACCGGCCGGAAATTCTACGCGACGGGGGCGCTCTTCGCGCATCTGGTGCCGATCGTGGCGCTCGATGAGGATAATCACGTCGTGGTCGCCATTGCCGATCGCGAGAGCAAGGGCCTCACCGTCGTCAATGACTGGTCGGCCTTCGGCCAGCGCACCACGGCGAGCGGCACGGTCACGCTCGACAATGTCCATGTTCCGGCCGAGCGGGTGCTGCCGGCGCATATCGTCTATGAGCGGCAGAGCGCCGTCGGGCCGCAGAGCCAGCTCATCCATGCCGCCATCGACGCAGGCATCGCCCGGGGCGCCATCGCGCTCGCCATCGACTTCGTGCGCACGAAAGCCAGGCCCTGGATCGACAGCGGCCGGGAGCATGCGCATGAGGATCCTTATACGATCGCCGCCATCGGTGATCTGAAAATCAGACTCCATGCGGCGGAGGCTCTGCTCGAGCAGGCCGGCCGGCAGCTCGACGTCACCATCGCCGAGACCAGCGAGGATACGATCGCGCTGGCCAAGATCGCGGTCGCCGAGGCCAAGGTGCTGAGCACCGACATCGCCATCCTCGCCGCCAACAAGTTGTTCGAGCTGGCCGGTACCCGCTCGACGCTCGGCCGGCATAATCTCGACCGCATCTGGCGTGACGCCCGCACCCACACGCTGCACGATCCGGTGCGCTGGAAGTACCACGCCATCGGCCAGTTCTATCTGAACGGCGTCAAGCCGCCGCTGCATTCCCTGGATCTAGCCGGCGGCGCTCCTGCGCTGCGACGGGGCCACCACATTGGCGATCACCTCGCCGAACGGTCCGGCATTGCGGGCCGGGCCCAGCTCATTGCCGGTGGTCGCCTTCAGCGGCAGCTTGGGGAAAACGAGTTCGGCGAAGCGATAGCATTCCTCGAGATGCGGATAGCCAGACAGGATGAAGCGGTCGATGCCGAGCGCCATATAGCCTTTTATCCGCGCCGCGACCTCGTCCGGATTGCCGACCAGCGCCGTGCCGGCGCCGCCGCGCACCAGGCCGACGCCGGCCCAGAGATTGGGGCTGACTTCCAGTTTGTCGCGCCGGCCGCCATGGAGCTGCGACATGCGCTGCTGGCCGACCGAGTCGAAGTGCGCGAAGGCCTTCTGCGCCGTGGCGATCGTCTCGTCGTCGAGCTTGGAGATCAGATCATCGGCGGCTTTCCAGGCCTCGGCCGAGGTCTCGCGCACGATGACATGCAGCCTGATGCCATAGGAGAAGGAGCGCCCCCTGGCTGCCGCATGGGCCTTGGCCTTGGCGAGCTTCTTGGCCACGTCCTGGGGCGGCTCGCCCCAGGTCAGATAGACATCGACGTGATTGGCGGCCACCTGGTTGCCCGCGTCAGAGGATCCGCCGAAATAGAGGGGCGGGTAAGGCTTCTGCTCGGGCGGGTAGAGGAGCTTGCCGTTCTCGATCTTCAGATGCTTGCCGGCGAAGGTGACATCCTCGCCTTGCAGCAGGCGCCGCCACACGGTGAGAAACTCGTCCGTCACCTCATAGCGTTCGTCGTGATCGAGGAAGACGCCGTCGCCCTTGAGCTCCAGGGGATCGCCGCCGGTCACCACATTGATGAGCAGGCGTCCGTTGGACAGGCGGTCGAGCGTCGCCGCCATGCGCGCGGCGAAAGCGGGCTCGGTCATGCCGGGCCGCACCGCCACGAGATACCGCAGTCGCTGGGTCAGCGGCACCATGGCGGAGGCGATGACCCAGGAATCCTCGCAGGAGCGTCCCGTCGGCAGAAGCACGCCATAATAGCCGAGCTCGTCGGCGGCGCGCGCGATCTGGCTCAGATAGGAAAGCGACACATGGCGGGCGCCGACCTCGCTGCCGAGATAGCGGCCGTCGCCATGGGTGGGCAGGAACCAGAGGATATCGGCGGCTTGCGCCGAAGGCGGAAGGTCGAGCTTGGCTGTCATGATGCTTGCTTTCAGATGGCGCCGTGACGCGGCGGATTGATGCCATTCAGCCAGTAATTGCCGATGACACGGTATTTCCAGCGCACCGGATCGTGCACCGTATGGGTGCGGGCGTTGCGCCAGTAGCGATCGAGATTGAATTCGGCGAGCGTCGAGCGCGCGCCGCCGAGCTCGATGAGCTTGCTGCCGGCGAGGAGCGACACTTCAGTGGCGGCGACCTTGGCCGATGCCACGGCGATCGAGGCGGCGGCGACGGTCTCGGCGGTCGGACGGACGGTGGCGTCATGGACGAAACGGGCGGCGCGCTCCAGAAGCGCATCGGCGGCATCGAGCCTGATCTTCACCTCGCCGATATCGGCGATGATATGCGGATCCTCATAGCCGTGCTCGACCCCGCTTTCCTTCCAGGGCCGCGTATATTGACGCACGAAGCGCACCGCCTCGGCGAAGGCCCCGCGCGCAATGCCCTGGTCGACGGCGGCATGCATGATCTGGGCATGCGGGCCCATCGGTGACGGCGCCTCGAAAAGAAGATGGAAGGGAACGACAGAGAAGGAGTGGACGGCGACATTGTCCAGAATGGTGGTGCCGGAGCCGGTGGTGCGCTGGCCGAAGCCCGACCAGTCATCGACGATGGTGATGCCTTCCGTCTCGCGCGGCACGATGGCGAGCGTGCTTTTGCCGTCGTCGTTGTTCGCCACCACGGCGATCCAATGGGCGAAGAGGGCGCCGGTCGAGTAGAATTTGCGGCCGTTGAGGCGAAAGCCGTCGCCGTCGCGGGTGATGCGGGTGGCATGATCCTGCGCCGTCCTGGTGCCGGCCTCGGACAGGGCGTTGCCGAGCCGCTCGCCGGCCAGGACAGCCTTGTAGAAGAACTGCTTCTGCTCGGGCGTGCCCTGGAGCCGGAGGCCCTCCAGCATGAAGAAGTGATTCTGCGGTATCTGGCCGATCGATCCGTCGGCGGCGGAAATGATGGCGATCACCTCGGCGAGCGTGCCGATGGCGACGCCGGCGCCGCCGAACTCCTTCGGCACCGTGATGGCGAGGAGACCGCGATCCGAGAGCAGGTCCATCTCGGCATAGGGAAGCCTGCGTTCGCGGTCGCGTTCGGCAGCACCTTCGGCGAGGATGGCCGCCACGTCATGGGCGATCTCGATCGCCTCGCTGTCGGTGCGGACGACATGAGCAGGCTTGTCGCGCGGCTTGGGAACGGGAAAAGCGGCGGTGGCCTTGGCGGGCTGCACGGTCATGTGTCGAAGCTCCTCAAATGAATCCGCCGTAACGGCCGCCGCCATAGACCAGCGGCGCGCCACCCTTGACGGTGATGGCCTTGACCGCGCCGATGACGATCGCGTGGCTGTGCCGCTCGATGAACTCTTCCACCGCGCAGTCGATCGACGCGACGGCGCCCTCGAGAGCGGAGGCTTCGGTGACGAGCGTATTCCACGTGGCGCCGGCATAGCGGGCAGGCCCCTTGATGCCGCCGCGGCCGGAAAAACGTTCCGCGACGTCGCGATGCGCGCTGCCCAGGATATTGACGCAGAAATGCCGGTATTTCTGGATGACCGGCCAGGAGGACGCGCCGCGGTTGACGCAGACGATCATGGTCGGCGGCTCGACCGAGAGCGAAATCGCCGAGGTGACGGTCAGGCCGGTGCGATCCGCGCCGGTGCCGGCGGTGATGACGCTGACGCTGCCGGCGAGATGGCGCATCGCGTCGCGCAGCGTAGCCGGATGATGGGTGAAATCCTGGGGCGACTTCACGGCAATGGTCATGATCTGCTCTGGTCCCTGCACGCGCGATCACGCGGTCGACGCGTTTCGATGCCGTAAGACTAGTTCATCGCCGTCGATCCCGGGTCTCAGTTTTGTTTGTCCGCAGCTTTAGCAATTCTCAATTGTTGTGCGCTGCGGGAGCGGTCTAGCAAATGTGCTCCCATCGGAGTTTTGCCCATGACCCGCCAGATCCGCTTCAACGCCTTCGACATGAACTGCGTCGGCCACCAATCGCCAGGCCTGTGGGCGCATCCGCGCGACCGCTCGTGGAAATACAAGGATCTCGACTACTGGCAGGATCTGGCGCGCACGCTGGAGAAGGGCGTGTTCGACGGCATCTTCATCGCCGATGTGATCGGCTATTACGACGTCTATAAGGGATCGAACTACCATGCGATCCAGCAGGCGGCGCAGATTCCCGTCAATGATCCGCTGCAACTTGCCGCCCCCATCGCGCTCGCGACCGAGCATCTCGGCATCGGCATCACCGCATCGACCTCGTTCGAGCATCCCTATACATTCGCGCGCCGCATCGCGACCGCCGATCATCACACGAAAGGGCGGGTCGGCTGGAACATCGTGACCTCCTATCTCGAAAGCGGCGCCAAGAATATCGGCGAGGGCGGCCTTCGCCGCCACGACAACCGTTACGAGGTCGCCTCGGAATATGTGGAGGTTCTCTACAAGCTGCTCGAGGGCAGCTGGGAGGAGGGGGCGGTCGTGCGCGACGGCGCGAAACGCATCTTCACCAACCCGGAGAAGGTCCATGAGATCGGCCATAAGGGAAAATTCTTCGACGTTCCCGGTTATCAGCTGACCGAGCCGTCGCCGCAGCGCACGCCGGTGATCTATCAGGCCGGTGCATCGGGACCCGGTAAGGATTTCGCCGCCAGCCACGCCGAATGCGTTTTCGTCGCGGCGCCGACGAGGCCGGTGCTCAAGGCCTATGTCTCCGACATCCGCCAGCGCGCCATCAAGGCCGGCCGCGATCCGCGCAAGCTCTATGTCTATACGCTCGCCACCATCATCACCGCCGAGACCGATGCGCAGGCGCAGGCGAAGTTCGAGGAGTACAAGAAATATGTCTCCTATGACGGCTCGCTGGTCTTCATGTCGGGCTGGAGCGGCATCGATTTCGGCCAGTATGCGCCGACCGATCTCGTCAAGAAGGTCGAGACGAATGCGATCATTTCGATGGTCGAACATCTGGCGCAAGGCGACAAGGCCTGGTCGATCGACGAGCTGGCGCAGTTCGGCGGCATCGGCGGCCTGGGGCCGGTCTTTGTCGGCTCGCCGGCGACGATCGCCGACATATTGCAGGAATGGGTCGACGATACCGATGTCGACGGCTTCAACCTCGCTTATGCGGTGACGCCCGAGAGCTTCGAGGACGTCGTCGAGTTCGTCGTCCCCGAATTGCAGCGGCGCGGCGTCTATCCGAAGAGCTACAGGCCCGGCACGCTGCGCGACAAGCTCTTCGGTGAAGGGCCTTATCTTCAGGCGCCGCATCCCGCCGCACAATATCGCGACATCGAGGCCATCAAGCGTCGTCAGGCCGCCGCGCAGGCAGCGCCCAAAACCGCCCCCTCCCGTATTCCTGAAACCGTTTGAGGCAAGCCATGCCAACTTCCCATGTGCACTCGCAAGATATTTCCTTCCTCGACCGTCTGATCGCCACCGCCCGTCGCCATGCCGGGCAGCCCGCTCTGCTGCATAAGAGGCGCGGCGTGTGGGTGGTGCGGCGCTGGGCCGACGTGCTGGAAGAGATCGACCGCCTGGCCGCCGGGCTCCGCCATCTGGGCGTCGGCGAAGGCAGCCGTGTCGCCATCGACGGCGAGATCACCGCGCGCCTGCTGCTCTCCGGCGCCGCCATACGTGCGGTGGGCGCCGAGATCCGGTCGGTACCGCTTTCGGCATCGCCCGAGGAGCTCGACCGCGTCGTGGCGGATCCCGCCATCAGCCTGGTGATCGGACAGGGCCGGGAAACGGTCGAGGAATGGAGCGAGGCGACGCGCAACCGCCGCGAGGTGCCGATCGTCTTCGATCATGCGACGCCCGACAGCAAGCCGCCGCGTCAAGGCATCGTGACCTTGCCGCTCCTGAAAATGCTGGGCAAACCCTTCGGCTGGGCGAAGTCCGTCGACAGGAAACCAACCGACACGACATTGCCGGTGACCTGGGTGGAGGAATCGACCGAGTGGGCCGACGGTCTCGATATCGTGCTCGATCACTGGGTCTCCTCCGGCGAGCCGCTCGCGCTGCCTGAGCTCCTCGCCGCCGCCGCGCGCGACCGGCGGGAGATCGCGCCGCAAAGATGGATCGCCTCCGCGGCGCGCCTGCAACAGAACGAGGCCACGATCCGCGAGCGTCTGCCGGCCCGCAAATCCCTGGCGGGATGGCTGGTCGGCGGCGCGCTCAAGGGTGCGGCTGCGCCCTGGTTCGCCCTCACACGCGCTCTCCTGCGCAACCGCCTGGGCTTCCGGCGTCTCATCGCCATCACCGCGCCTGCGGAGACCGGCTCACCTCAATTGTTCGGTGGGCTCGGCCTCGCCTTCGACAATCTCGGGCAATCGCACCGGCCGGCGCGCGCCGTGGTGTCGACGCCGCCCAAAGCCTATCCGCGCGAGCGGCTCGTCGCGGTGGCGGCGCGATGAGCGAAGCCCTGCTTTCGATCCGCGACGTGTCCCTGTCGTTCAAGGGCATCAAGGCACTGGCGGCGATCTCCTTCGATGTCGCCGATGGCGAGATCTGCGCGCTGATCGGGCCCAATGGCGCCGGCAAGAGCTCGCTGCTCAATGTCATCAACGGCGTTTATCGCAGCGATGCGGGGGAGCTCGCCTTTGCCGGGCGGGTCCTGCGCCGGCCGCGTCCGCGGCTCGCCGCGCGCCTCGGCATCGGCCGCACCTTCCAGAACAATGCGTTGTTCAAGCGGCTCACGGTCCTCGACAATGTGCTCGCCGGCCTGACCCGCAAGGCGCGCGCAACGCTCATCGAGCACACGTTCCGGGTCGGCCGCTCGGCTTCCGAAAGCCGGCATTTCCGCAACCTCGCCGAGGACACGATCGCCTTTCTGGAAATCGAGGCCTATCGCGACTGGATCGTCGGCCAGCTGCCCTATGGCCTGCAGAAGCGCGTCGAGCTGGCGCGCGCGCTCGTCTCGCGGCCGCGGCTTCTGCTGCTCGATGAGCCGATGGCGGGCATGAATCACGACGAGAAGCAGGAAATCAGCCGCTTCATCATCGATGTCAATCGCGACCTCAAGACCACGATCGTGCTGATCGAGCATGATATCGGCGTGGTGATGGGCCTGTCGGATCACGTCGTCGTGCTCGACTACGGGCGCAAGATCGGCGACGGCAGCCCGCAAGAGGTGCGCGACAATCCCGATGTCGTCGCCGCCTATCTCGGCACCGTTCATTGAGGGCCGGCATATGAGCTTCTTCCTCGAAACCCTGATCGGCGGCCTTCTGGCGGGTGTCATGTACTCGCTCGTCGCGATCGGCTTCGTCCTCATCTACAAGGCCTCCGGCATCTTCAATTTCGCGCAGGGCTCGATGGTCCTGTTCGCGGCGCTCGCTTTCGTGACCCTGCGCGAGGCGGGATGGGGCTTCGTGCCGGCGATGCTGGTCACCTTGCTCGGCATGGTGGCGGGCGCCATCGCCATCGAACGGTTTGTGCTGCGCGCCCTGATCGGTCAGTCTGACCTCACCTTGTTCATGGCGACGCTCGGGCTCTCTTTCGTGATCGAAGGCCTGGCGCAGCTCTTCATGGGCGCCAGCGTCCATGAGCTCAATCTCGGCATCGACGACATTCCGATCGAAGTGGGGCCGATCCTGGTCAGCCAGTTCGACCTCCTGGCGGCGGCGACCGCCGGGGCGCTCGTGGTGTCCTTGTCGCTGTTCTTCAATTTCACCCGCATCGGCATCTCGCTCCGGGCGATCGCGGATGATCCGCTGGCGGCGCAGTCGATCGGAATCCGGTTGCCCGCTTTGTGGCGGATCGTTTGGGGTGTGGCCGGGCTCGTCGCCCTCGTGGCGGGCCTGTTGTGGGGAGCGCGGCAGGGCGTTCAGTTCTCATTGACCCTGGTGGTGCTGAAAGCTCTGCCCGTCCTCATCATCGGCGGCTTCACTTCGATCGGCGGCGCCATCATCGGCGGCCTGCTGATCGGCGCCAGCGAAAGCCTTGCCGAGATCTATCTCGGCGATCTCCTCGGCGGCTCGGTGTCGACATGGTTCGCTTATGTCGTGGCGCTGGTCTTCCTGCTGATCCGGCCGGCGGGGCTGTTCGGCGACCGCGCCATCGAAAGGGTGTGACGTCATGACCGTGATCGCCACACCCGCCGTGACCGAAGCCGCCGAAAGCTCCGAAACGCTGCGCCTATGGCGCTCGGGACCGGTCGGCATCGTTCTCCTGATCGCCGCCTTCTATGTGCTGGGCTTCCTGGTGAACGACTACTGGTTCAACGCCATCCTGATCCCCTTCCTGATCATGGCGCTGGCCGGCCTGGGCCTCAATCTCCTGACCGGCTATGCCGGCCAGGCGTCGCTCGGCACCGGCGCCTTCATGTCGGTCGGCGCCTTCGCCACCTATAATATGCTGCTGCGGGCCCCGGACCTTCCGCTGCCGGTGAGCCTTGTCGTCGGCGGGCTTTTCGCCGCCCTGGCCGGCATCGTCTTCGGCCTGCCGAGCCTCAGGATCAAAGGCTTCTATCTGACGGCCTCGACGCTCGCCGCGCAGTTCTTCCTGCCCTGGCTCTTCAACCAGTATGGCTGGTTCTCCAACTACACGACGTCCGGCTCGATCTCGGCGCCGAAGCTCGTCTTTCTCGGGGCCGATCTCTCGACACCGCTCGGGCGCTATCTTCTCACCTTGACCAGCGTCGTCATCCTGACATGGCTCGCCTGGAACCTGGTGACCAGCCAGGTCGGGCGCAACTGGATGGCGATCCGCGATATGGACACGGCGGCGGCGGTCGCCGGCATTCCCATCGCCTTCAACAAGCTGGCCTCTTTCGCCATCTCGTCCTTCATCATCGGCATTGCCGGCGCGCTCTGGGCCTTCGCCTATCTCGGCACCGTCGATGCCCGCTCCTTCGATCTCGACCGCTCCTTCACCGTGCTGTTCATCATCATCATCGGCGGCATGGGCTCGATCGCCGGCGCCTTCATCGGCTCGGCCTTCGTCATCCTCGTCCCGATCCTCATCAGCAATATCTCGGCAAGCTTCTTCGCCGGCGCCATCGATGCGGGCCAGTCGGAGAACCTGCAGAAGATCCTGTTCGGCGCGCTGATCGTCTACTTCCTGATCAGGGAGCCGAACGGGCTTTATGCGCTTTTCATCAGCTTGCGCCGGCGCCTGGCGCAATGGCCGCTCACCTCATGACCTATTCACCATGGAGAACTCAAATGCCCAGTAGATTGAAGAAAGCCCTGCGCGGCCTCGCCTTCGCGGCGCTCGCCCTGGCCGCCGTCCCGGCGGCCGGCGAAGAAGCCAAGCAGCAGTATTTCCCGCTCGCCACTTTCCGGGTCGGCGCCTATGCGTCGAGCGGCATTCCGGTATGGGCCGGCGAGATCGACTATTTCCGCTATATCAATGAGGTCGAAGGCGGCATCAACGGCGTCAAGCTGTTCTGGGACGAATGCGAGACCGAATGGGAAGTCGAGAAGGGCGTCGAATGCTATGAGCGCGTGAAGGCCGGCAAGGACGGCTCGCCGGTGCCGATCTTCCTGCCGCATGGCGATCCGATCTCCAAGGCGCTCACCGAAAAGACGGTGGCCGACAAGATCCCGCAGATCACCATCGCCTATGGCCGCACCGAATCGATCGACGGGCGCGTCTTCCCCTATTCCTTCCCGGTCCTGTTCAGCTTCTGGTCGGAAGCCTCCTCGGTGATCAATCACATCGCCGAGATCGAAGGCGGCAAGGAGAAGCTCAAGGGCCTCAAGATCGCGACCGTCTATCATGACAGTCCCTATGGCAAGGAGACCCAGGTGCCGCTGGACTTCCTCGCCAAGACCTATGGCTTCGAGAATATCCAGATCCCGGTGCCGCATCCGGGCAACGAGCAGTCGGCGCAATGGGCGAAGATCCGCCAGCTCAAGCCCGATTATGTCTTCCTGCGCGGCTGGGGCGTGATGACGCCGGTCGCCATCAAGACGGCGGCCAAGACCGGTTTCCCGGTCGATCACATCATCGGCGGCATCTGGTCGGGCTCCGAGGAGGACGTCCGTCCGGCGGGCGCGGTCGGCAAGGGCTACAAGGCGGTGACGCCGTTCCCGGCCGGCGCCGATTTCGAGATCCTCAAGAAGCTGAAAGCCAATATCGTCGACAAGGGGCTGAGCGACCTCAAGGACCCGAAGAGCTTCGGCTCGGTCTACTATAATTCGGGCGTCATCGAAGCGATCATCTCGGTCGAGGCGATCCGCAAGGCGCAGTCGAAATTCGGCAATCGTCCGGTCACCGGCGAGGAAGCGCAATGGGGCCTCGAGAATCTGAAGCTCGACGACGCGCGTCTGAAGGAGATCGGCGCCGACGGGCTGGTGCAGCCGCTCGAGTTGTCGATCAAGGATCATGAAGGCGGCGGCGCCGGCAAGATCCTGCAATGGGACGGCGAGAAGTGGAACATCGTCAGCAATGGCTGGGTGAGGTCCGACCGCGAATTGCTGCTGCCGCTCATTTATGAGCGCGCCGCCGCCTATGCCAAGGAAAAGGGCATCACGCCGCGTCCGGATGTCAGCAACTGAACCTGAGGCTGGCCGCCCGCATCGGGGCGGCCAGCCACCTTTTGAATCGGAGCAAGCCCGTGAGATTCGGATATTGGATGCCGCTCGGCAGCGGCGGTTTCGTTATCAGCAACCTGCCGCAGCGCACCGACTGGAGCCTCGACTACAATGCCAGGCTCGCCCAGCAGGCGGAGGAGCTCGGCTTCGAATATGGCCTGGCGCCGGCGCGATTCATCGCCAGTCATGGCTGGGAGCTGCAGCAGGAGGCGATCACCTGCACCGCCATCCTTGCGGCCCATACCAAGAAGCTGAAGCTGATCTCGGCCATTCATACCGGCTTTTGGCATCCGGCGATGGTCGCCAAGATGGGCGCCACGATCGACGTCTATTCGAAGGGCCGCTTCGCCATCAACATATTGAGCGGCTGGTTCCGCGACGAGTTCCGCATCTTCGGCGAGCCCTGGCTCGAGCATGACGAGCGCTATCGCCGCTCGGAAGAATTCATCCAGGTGCTCAAGGGCCTGTGGACGCAGGATCCCTTCACCTTCGGCGGCGACTTCTACCGCATCAATGGCGGCTGGCTCAGGCCGCCGCCGGTGTCGGCGCCTTACCCGGAGATCTTCCAGGGCGGCAATTCGAAGGCGGCGCGGCGCATGGCGGCGCATCATTCCGACTGGTATTTCCTCAATGGCAACAGCGTCGAGAATGTCCGGGCGCAGATCGAGGAGGTGCGCGCTTTGGCGGCGAAGGCCGGGCGCTCGGTGAAATTCGGCCTCAATGGCTTCGTCATCCAGCGCGACACCGAGAAGGAGGCGCTCGAACAGCTCGAGGCGATCGTCGCCAATGCCGATCCCGAGATCGTCAAGGCCTTCGGCGAGCAGGTCAAGGAGGCCGGCACATCGACCAGGGACCGCATCGGCATGTGGGTCGATTCCGACTATGCCAATCTCGTCCAGCCCAATGACGGCTTCAAGACGCGTCTCTTCGGTCCGCCCGAGCAGATCGCCCGGCGTATCCGCGAATATGAGGCGGTCGGCGTCGACATGATCCTGACCGCCTTCCTGCATTTCACCGACGAGCTGCCGGCCTTCGGGCGCGAGGTCATTCCGCTTCTGAGCGACACGGTCGCCGAGAAGGCCGCATGAGCGCGTCTCAGCCCTATCTCGCGCTCGAGAATGTCGAGGCCGTCTATGGCCAGGCGATCCTGGCTTTGCGCGGCGTCTCGCTCGCCCTCGGCGAAGGCGCGGTCGTCGCCCTGCTTGGCGCCAATGGCGCCGGCAAGTCGACGACGCTCAAGGCCATTTCCAATCTGATCCGCGCCGAGCGCGGCGCGGTCAGCCAGGGCGCCATACGATGGCGCGGGCAGGACATTCTCGGACGCGATCCCTCGGCGCTCGTCTCGGACGGGCTCGTTCAGGTGCTGGAGGGCCGGCATGTCTTCCCGCAGCTCACCGTCGAGCAGAATCTCGTTACCGGCGCCTATGTGCGCCGTCCCTCCAGACTTCGCATCGCCGATGATCTCGAGCGCATCTATGCCTGGTTCCCACGGCTGAAGACACGGCGGCAATCGCGCGCCGGCCTCACTTCGGGCGGCGAGCAGCAGATGGTGGCGATCGGCCGGGCGCTGATGACGCGCCCGACCCTGGTGCTGCTCGATGAGCCGTCCATGGGCCTGGCGCCGCTCATCGTCGAGGAAATCTTCGAGATCGTCCGCCAGCTCAATCGCGACAGCGGCGTCAGCTTCCTTCTCGCCGAGCAGAACGCCAATCTCGCGCTGCGTTATGCCGATCACGCTTACGTGCTGGAGACCGGACGCGTGGTGGCCTCGGGCGCCGCCGCCGAGCTCGCCCGGCGCGACGACATCAAGAACATCTATCTGGGTGGCGGATCCGCGGCGGCGTTCAAGCCGGTGCGGCACTGATCCAGCCCATCATCGGAGTGCAGCAGAACCATGACGACCGTCAATGCCTGGGGCAGGGGCCCTTCAAAGCGCTATGAGAAGCTGGCGCAGAAATTCCGTCCCATTTTCGCGCGGATCGCCGAGGGCGCCGTCGCCCGCGAGATCGAGCGCAGGCTTCCCTTCGAGGAGATCGGCTGGCTCAAGGACGCGCGCTTCGGGGCCTTGCGCGTGCCGGTGACCGACGGCGGCTACGGCGCGACCTTGCCGGAGCTGTTCGAATTGCTGGCCGAGCTGGCGCGCGCCGATTCCAATTTCACCCAGATTCTGCGGGCGCATTTCGGCGCGGTCGAGGATGTGCTGGCCTCGCGCGATCAGGCGCGGCGCGCTCTATGGTTCGACCGGTTCGCGGCGGGCGACATATTCGGCGGCGGCTTCACCGAAAGAGGCGGCGCCAAGGCCGGCACCTTTGCCACGACCATCAAGCGGCTGAATGGCGGCTGGGTCGTCAATGGCGAGAAATATTACAGCACCGGCTCGCTCTTCGCCGACTGGATCGAGCTCGTCGGCACCGGTCCTGAGGACAAGGTCATCGTCGCCGCGGTGCCGACCTCGGCGCCGGGCCTCACCCAGCGCGACGACTGGAACGGCTTCGGCCAGAAGCTCACCGGCAGCGGCACCTCCATCTATGAGAATATCGAGCTGCCTTTCGAGAATGTGCAGACGGGCGATGATCGTTTCAAATATCAGGCCGCCTTCTATCAGACCGTCCATCTCGCCACCCTGACCGGCATAGCCCGGGCGGCGGCCGACGAGGTGTCGGAGCAGGTGGCGCGCCGCACGCGCACGTTCACGCATGCGACGGCACGCGTGCCGCGCCAGGATCCGCAAGTGCTGCAGGTCGTCGGTCAGGCGCACGCTGCCGCTTATGCGGCGGGCGCCGTCACCCAGCGCGTCGCCGCCGCCCTCCAGCATGCCTATGAGACGGCGATCGATGGCGGCGAGAAGGACGTGGAAGAGGCGAATCTTGCCGCCGAGATCGAGGCGGCGGAAGGACAGATCGTCGTCTCGAAGCTCGTCCTCGACGCCACCGCCGGCATCTTCAATGCGCTGGCCGCGTCGGCGACCAGTACCTCTGTCAGCCTCGACCGCCATTGGCGCAATGCCCGCACCATCTCCTCGCACAATCCGGCGATCTACAAGGAGCGGGTGGTCGGCGATTACGCCGTCAACCAGACGGCGCCGCCCTATCTGTGGCTGCCGGGGGCGAGCTGATTTCCCTAAGACATGCAGATATAAGAATATCTTTATGTGTTATTGACATCATGCCCTTAGCGGGGCATGATCGCTTCGTCATGGTCCTCAGGTCTCAAGCCTGAGGCGAAAAAGGGAATGCGGTGCGGTCCAAAAGGACCAAAGCCGCGGCTGCCCCCGCAACTGTAAGCGGCGAGCCCGATCCGGAATCCACTGGCCGCAAGCCGGGAAGGGGGATCGAGGCTACGACCCGCGAGCCAGGAGACCTGCCGTGATGAAGACGTTCTAGGGCGGGGTGTCCCGGAGGAGCGCGTGTTGCAGGTTCGCGCCGGTTTTAGGGCCGCCTCGCATGCATCTTCCATTGGCCGCCGCTTAAGCCGAGGTGCGCCATGATGATCGCGAAGATCTCCTTCACGTCCGATCGACGCGGCCGCAATCGCGGACCGCCTTGATCCCGCACGCTCTTCATCCTCATCCATCATCGAAAGAAATCTGGGGCCACTCGCTTCCGGAACAGGAGAACTCATGCCCATCGAAACCGCCAGTCTCGGCTTTCCCCGCATCGGCCGCCGGCGCGAGCTGAAATTCGCGCTGGAGAATTACTGGGCTGGAAAAAGCCCGGTCGAGGAGCTTCTCACCATCGCCAAAGAGCTGCGCAAGACGAACTGGCTTCTTCAGCAGAAGTGCGGCATCGACTTCATTCCGAGCAACGACTTTTCGCTCTATGACCAGATGCTCGACATGAGCGCCGTGGTGGGGGCGATCCCCAAGATCTATGAGCGCCCCGGCTCGGGCGTCTCGCCCGATCTCTATTTTGCCATGGCGCGCGGCGGCGAAGCAAAAATCTGCGCGCATGGCCACCAGCATCAGACAAGCGGTGTGCCGGCGCTCGAAATGACCAAATGGTTCGACACCAACTATCATTACATGGTGCCGGAGCTCACGGGCGATCAGGCCTTCGCTCTCACGTCGACCAAGCCGGTCGACGAGTTCCTGGAGGCAAAGGCGCTTGGCATCCATACGCGTCCGGTGGTCGTCGGGCCGGTGACCTATCTTCTGCTCGCCAAGATCAAGGACGGGGGCGCCGAACCGCTCCCGCTTCTGCCGAGCCTGCTCCCGGTCTATGTGGAGCTGTTGCGCAAGCTCGCGGCCGCGGGCGCCCAATGGGTGCAGATCGATGAGCCCGTGCTGGTTCTCGACCTGACGCCTGATGCCAAGGCGGCCTTCACGGCCGCTTACGAGACGCTGGCGCGTGAGGTGCCGGAGCTCAAACTCATGCTCACGACTTATTTCGGCGGTATGGGTGACAATGCGGATCTCGCGCTCAAGCTTCCGGTCGCGGGTCTCCATGTCGATCTCTGCGCCGCGCCGGAACAGGCGGAAGCCGTGCTGAGCAAGGCCCGTCCCGATCTCAAGTTGTCGCTCGGCGTCGTGAATGGCCGCAATATCTGGCGCAATGATCTTGCGGCGACGCTTGGCTGGGTCGGGCGCTACGCCGGCCATGCCGGCGGCATCGTGATCGCGCCGTCCTGCTCGCTTCTGCATGTGCCGGTCGATCTCGATCTCGAGACCGGTCTCGATCCCGAGATCAGGAGCTGGTTCGCTTTCGCCACTCAGAAGATCGAGGAAGTGGCGCTGCTGGCGCGCGGCCTCGCGCATGGTGCGATAGCGGTCGCCGCCGAGCTCGCGCGTTCCGACGAGGCGGTGCGGGACCGCAAGGAATCGCCCAAGATCCACGACAGAGCCGTGCAGCTGCGCGCCCGCGGCGTGAAGCATGAGATGACCTTGCGCCGCAGCCCTTTCGCGGCGCGGCGCAGGGCGCAAGGCAAGCGCCTCGGCCTGCCGGCCTTCCCGACGACGACCATCGGCTCCTTCCCGCAGACGTCGGACGTGCGTAAAGCCCGTTCCGATTTCGGCAAAGGCATGCTGTCGCAAGCGGACTATGACGCGTTTCTCCGCCGCGAGACCGAAAAAGCGGTACGCTGGCAGGAAGAGATCGGCATCGACGTGCTCGTCCATGGCGAGTTCGAGCGCAACGACATGGTGCAGTATTTCGGCGAGCGGCTGGCGGGTCATGTCTTCACCAAACACGGCTGGGTGCAGAGCTATGGTTCGCGCTGCGTGCGCCCGCCGGTGATCTTCGGCGACGTGTCGCGACCGAAGCCGATGACGGTCGAATGGTCGTCCTATGCCCAGTCGCTCACCCCGCGGCCGATGAAAGGCATGCTGACCGGCCCGGTGACGATCCTGCAATGGTCCTTCGTGCGCGACGATCTTGCGCGCGCCGATGTGTGCCGGCAGTTGGCGCTCGCCATCCGCGACGAGGTGGTCGATCTCGAAAAGGCCGGCATCGGCATCATCCAGATCGACGAACCGGCGATCCGCGAGGGTCTGCCCTTGCGGCGCACCGAGTGGAAGGCCTATCTCGACTGGGCCGTCGAGTGCTTCCGCCTCGCCGCCGCCGGTGTCGCGGACGAGACGCAGATCCACACCCATATGTGCTATTCGGAGTTCAACGACATCATCGCCGCGATCGGCGCCATGGATGCCGATGTCATCTCGATCGAGACGTCGCGCTCGAAGATGGAGCTGCTCGACGCTTTCGTCTCCTATCGCTACCCCAACGAGATCGGCCCAGGCGTCTATGACATCCACTCGCCGCGGGTGCCCGATGCGGAAGAGATGGCGGCGCTTCTCGGCAAGGCGACGGCGCATTTGTCCCCCGACCAGGTCTGGGTCAATCCGGATTGCGGGCTCAAGACGCGCCGATGGGAAGAGGTGAGGCCGGCGCTGGTCAACATGGTGGCGGCGGCCGGCCGTCTGCGCATGGCGCATAAGGTTTGAGGACACGGGCCGGCATTCGGCGTGCCGGCCCCGTCATCCTCTGAATCCCGCAGCGAAATCAACAGGTAAAAATTTACGCTTGTGTTCATCTGAAAGTTGAGCCTAGATTGCAAAGCGCTTTGCCAAAGCGCTTTGGTGATTTAAGGTTGAGAAAATCTCCGTGGTTTCAATTGCGGACGTAGCTCAGGCGGCAGGGGTCAGCCCGACCACCGTTTCCCACGCTCTGAGCGGGAAGCGGAAGGTCAGCCCGGATATCGTTGCCCGTGTGCGCGAAGCGATGGACCGTCTCGGCTATCAGCCCAGCCGCACGGCGCAGAATCTGGCGCGCGGGACCACCCGGATCCTCGCCGTCGTGGTGCCGGATATCGGCAACAGCTATTTCGCCGAGCTCGCCAAGGGCGTCGAGGCCGCCGCCGTCGAGCGCGGCTACAATGTCATCCTGTGCACCACCGGCTTCGATCACGAGAGAGAGAAGCAATATCTCCAGATGATCAAGTCGCGCGCGGTGGATGGCGTCATCTATTCGGCGGGATCGCCGCCGACCAACAGCGAGCTGCATCGTCTGCTCGGCGACGTTCCGCTCGTCTTCGTCGACGAGGAAATCTTCGGAACCGACTTCATGTCGGTCGTCTCGGACAGCGACAGCGGCGCCAGGCTGGTCGCCCGTCATCTGCTCGATCTCGGCCACCGCTCCGTTCTCCTGCTCGACCTGCAGGGCGAGGGCGCCACGAGCATTCGCCGCGTCGGCGGCTTTCGCGAGGCATGGCGCGCGGGCGGCGGCGCCGATTTTCCGATCGTCAAGTCGGATCTCACCGAACAGGGGGGCCGGATCGCGGTCGGTCCCCATATCGAGGCGATGCGCGCCGGCGAGATCACGGCGATCTTCGCGCTCAACGACTTCATGGCCATCGGCGCCATCAATCAGCTGCGCAAGGAAGGCATAGACGTTCCGCGCCGCGTCTCCGTGGTCGGGTTCGACGACGTTTCGGCCGGCGTCTACAGCTATCCGACCCTCACCACCGTCCGGCAGAATGTCCTGGGCCTCGGGGCGGCGGGGACTTCGGCCCTCATCGATTCGCTCGAAGGCCGCAAGCCGCTCACCGGCGAGCAGGTGGTGCTGCCGGTCGAGCTGATCGTGCGCGAATCGACCGGGCCCAGGTGCATTTGATCATGACCCAGCAGAAATACTCCGTCTTCTTCGGCGATGTGGCGGAAGACGAATATTACGCCGCCCCCTTCTTTCCGTCGGCGGGCGACAAGCTCATCGTCAAGGCGCTCCCGCCGCAATATGGCGGCATGATCGCCAATGCGGCGTCGATCTTCGCCCATTACGGGATGAAGACGACCTTCATCTCCCAGCTTAATTCAGGACCGCTGACCCAGAAGCTTCTCCGGCAGCTGCGCGAGGCCGGCCTCAATACCGATTATGTCATCTTCGACGAGGCGGTGCCGGATTCGAAGTGCATCATCCTGATCTCCGGCGACCAGCATATCGTCATCATCCCGAAGCTCGGCATCACGCATTCGGAGATCACGCCCGGGATGTTCGAGCATATTGCGGGCGCCGAATTCCTGTTCACCTCGCTGACCGACGCGCGGCCCTTCCGCATGGGCGATCTCACCGCCCCGCAAGTGCTCGCCGCTCTGCGCCGGCGCGGCACCAAGATCGTGATGGATGTCGATGTCTACAATCTCGAGAACCATCCGTCCGGCCTCATCGAATATTGCGACATCCTGTTCATGAATTCGCTCGGCAAGAAGCGCTTCACCGAATCGGGCAACGACATCGCGGCGCTGATCGCGGCGGGCGCCACCGCGATCGTCGTCACCAAGGACAGCGAAGGCTGCGATCTCTACACCGCCAAGGGCGTCAAGAGCATTCCCGGCTACAAGGTCGAGGTCGTCGACGTCACCGGCGCGGGCGATACGTTCTCGAGCTCGTTCCTTTATGCCTATTCAAAATTTGCCGATCTGACGGCGGCCGCCGAATTCGCCAATGCGGCGGCGGCGCTGTCGGTCGGCAAGGTCGGCGCACGCGGGGGCATGACGACCGACACGGCCGTGCGGGCCTTCATGAAGGAGCGCGCGGCATTCGCATGAGCATCACAAGCAAGCACCCAACAGGGAGGAGTAACTATGTCTTTTGATAACGCGGTCCAAGGCTATGGACGCCTGACGATCTTCATGATTCCGATCGGCATCGCCATCAACTTCGTCGGCGGCCAGTTCGCCCTTCTGCTGAAGCTGCCGGTCTATCTCGACAGCATCGGGACGATCCTCGTCGGCGCCACCTGCGGCGGCATCCCGGGCGCCATCGTCGGCGCCATCTCGAATGTCCTCAATTCGATCACCTCGCCGCCGACCATGGCCTTCGGCATCCTCAGCATCATGTTCGGCCTGCTCGCCGGCTGGCTCGCCAAGAGGGGCGTGTTCCTGAGCCTCACCAAGACGCTGCTCAGCGCCATTCCCTTCGCGCTCATCGGCGGCGTGCTCGGCGCCATCCTCACCATCTGGATCTTCGGCGGCCTCGCCGTCGGCGGCGGCGCCCTGGTGGTGGGCGCTCTCACCGCGGCCGGCTTCGACATCAACACCGCCAATTTCCTGGCGCAGGTGCCGATGGACATTCTCGACAAGGTGCCGACGGTGCTCGTCGTCTATGCCATCCTCAAGGGCATGCCGAAGCGCATCTTCGCCAAGCTGCCGCTCGGCCATATCTATCTCGGCAAGCGTCAGGCGGCCTGAGACATGCACAACGACGCCGCGAAAGGGCGGGCCGGGATCGACCGGGATTTCGTCGAAAGCTTTCGACGCCCGGTCACCCAGGGAAACTGGATCAGGGACATCAACCCGATCGTGGCTTTCCTGGTGCTCGGCTGCCTCGCGATCATTCCGATCTGGATCGAAGGGCTGATCGCGCCCGCCATCATGTGCGCGGTTTTCGTGGCGGTCTCGCTTCTGGCCGGGGTTGGACGCAAATTCATCCCCGGCTATCTCAAGCTGTTCCTGGCGGTCGGCTTCATTCTCTTCATCCTCCGGGCGGCCTTCGAGCCCGGCAGCCATGTGCTGTTCACCTTCGGTCCCTTGTCGCCGACCTGGGAAGGGACCATGGGCGGCGCCCGCTTCGCGCTCGTCGTCATGGTGCTGTGCGGCGCGCTCACGCTCTACGCGGCTTTGATGCCGGCCAGATATCTGATGCTGGCGCTCGAGGAGCGGGGCCTCACGCCGCGCGCCACCTATGTGCTGCTCTCCTCGCTCCAGGCGATCACCGATCTCGGCCGCAATGTGCGCGCTGTCATGGATGCGCAGAAATCGCGCGGCATCGAGACGGAAGGCTCCGTCTTCACCCGCAGCAAGGCCTTCTTCCCGATCATCGCGCCGGCTTTCCTCACCGCCATGACCCAGACGGAGGAAAGAGCGGTGGCGCTCGATGCCCGCGCCTTCAATTCGAAGACGGCGCATACGCGTCTCGCCTACTTCCGGCCGCCGCGTCTGTGGGAATACGGCCTCCTGGCCGCCGCTCTCGCCGGCGTCATTCTGTCGATCGCGGGAGCCTCGCTGTCATGGCTCTGATCTCGATGCAGGGGGTGAGCTTCACCTACGCCTATTCGGAGGCGCCGGCGCTCAGCGACGTGTCGCTCGAGCTCCAGGAGGGGCTGCTCTATGGCGTGGTCGGCGTCAATGCCAGCGGCAAGACGACCCTCTGCAGCCTCATGCGCGGCCTCATCCCGCTGTTCCATCCGGGCACCCTGACGGGCAAGGTCGAGATTCGCGGCCGCAACCTGCTCGAATGGGATCCGGCCGAGCTGTCGCGCGCCATCGGCTGCGTGTTCGAGAATCCCTTCACACAGATCAGCGGCATCAAGGACACGGTCTTCGAGGAGATCGCTTTCGGTCTCGAGAATATCGGCGTGCCGCGCGACGAGATGATCGAGCGCGTGCTCGGCGTGGTCGAGCGGCTGGGCCTCGAGGAGCTCATCAAGAAAAACCCCAACGAGCTGTCGGGCGGCCAGCGCCAGAAGGTCGCCTTCGCCGCGATCGTCGCCATGGATGCCGATTTCATCGTCATCGACGAGCCGACCTCGCAGCTCGATCCCGAGGCGTCCGATGCGGTGTTCGAGATCATCGGGAGCTTGCGCAAGCGCGGCAAATCCATCGTGCTGGTCGAGCACAAGATCGACCTGTTGGCGCAGCATGCCGACCGCATCATCGTCATGAAGGACGGACGGGTGATCGCCGAGGGACCGGCGGCGGATATCCTCACCTCGGCCGTCATGGACGAGGCGGATGTGCCGCGACCGGAAGTGACCGATCTGGCGCTCGCCCTCGAGGGCACCGCCAAGGCGTTTTCCTCCTTGCCGATCACGCGGGCGGAGGCTTTCGCGGCCCTGTCCTCCAGGCGTGGGAGATAGGCCATGTCGATCACCTTCGCCAATGTCTCCTTTGCCTATCCCAGCGGCTGGCGCGCCGTGGACGATGTCAGCTTCACCGTCAAGGAAGGCGAGCGGCTCGCCATTGTCGGCCAGAACGGCGCCGGCAAGACGACGACCGTCAAGCTGATGAACGGCCTGCTCAAGCCGACCGGCGGCACGGTGACGGTCGATGGCGTGGCGACGGCGGAGCGCACCACCGCCAGCATCGCCGCGACGGTCGGCTATGTGTTCCAGAATCCGGACGACCAGATCTTCGCCAGCACGGTGCGCGACGAGCTCGAATATATGCCGCGCTACCGCAAGTGGGACGAAACCAAGCGCGACGAGCGGGTGGCGCGCGCCGCGCGGCTCGCCGGCATCGAGCGCTATTTCGACAGCAATCCCAACGACCTGCCGCTGGTCATCCGCAAGTTCGTGGCGATCGCTGCCGTCCTGGTCGGGGAATGCAAGTATATCGTGCTCGACGAGCCCACCGCCGGGCTCGACCGGCCGGGCCAGCGCCGCCTCGTCGGCCTCATCGATCAGCTGGAATCGGAAGGCGTGTCGGTCGTCACCATCACCCATGACATGCGTTTCGTCGCCCAGACATTCACGCGCGTGATCGCCATGGCGAACCGCCGCATCATCGCCGATGGCGACTGCGCCAGCCTCTTCGCCAGCGACGAGCTGCTGCGGAAGGCCAGCATCCGCCGGCCCGAGCTGGCGCAGCTGGTGAGGGATCTGGGCTTAAGCGACAGCGCCTATCGCCTCGACGAGATCGCCGCCCTCATCCCCGATAATCGCTAACCGATACAACAAATGGCAGCCTCATGACCGTGAACAGGTTCCTTTCGACCTTCAAGAATCCCATTCCCGTTTTCGCCATGCTGCATCTCAAGGGTGACACACCGGCGGAGAAATTCGACATCGCCCGGCGCGAGACGCAGATCCTGTGGAAGAGCGGCGTCGATGCGGTGATCGTCGAGAACTATTTCGGCTCGATCGACGATGTGCTCGCCGTCTGCCGCTGGCTCAAGGAGGAGGCGCCGGAGGTGGTGTTCGGCGTCAATATCCTGAAGGACGACAAACGTGCCTTCGAGGTCGCCAATGAATTCGGGGCGCGGTTCATCCAGCTCGATTCCGTCGCGGGCCATCTGCCGGTGGCCGAGGACGGCGCCTTCGGCGACTGGCTCAACGGGCAGAGGGCGGCGTCGCAGGCCTTCGTGCTGGGCGGCGTGCGCTTCAAGTACCAGCCCTATTTGTCGGGCCGGCCCCTGACCGAGGACCTGCTCATCGGCCGGTCGCGCTGCGACGCGGTCGTCGTCACCGGCGAGGGCACCGGGCTTCAGACGCCGGTCGACAAGACGGCCGAGTTCCGCGCCATTGTCGGGCCCGAGTTTCCGATCGTGATCGGCGCCGGCGTGACGCCGGCAAGTGCGGCGCGCGATCTCGCCCAGGCCAATGCGGTCATCGTCGGCAGCTATCTCAAGGATACGCATGTCGACACCGGCAATGTCGACAAGCAGCACACCGTTGAATTCGTCCGGGCGATCCGGGCCCTGGGCTAAGTGAAGTGAATTGAGGGAATGACCATGGCTCACGAGAACATCACCGACACGCCGCCGGCCGGCCTGGTCGAGGCCCAGCGCCTGGCGATCAGGGTCGCCGAGGCGATCTGCGCCGACGCCAGGCCCGGCGAGACGGAGATCGAGGTGCGCGACCGCGCCGACCGCTATGTGCGCGACTTCGGCGGCACCGGCCTGTGGACGCCGACCACGATGGGTTTCGGCATCGGCACGCTGAGCTGTTTCCCGACCGACAAGCCGAGCACGCGGCAATTGTGGAATCTCGACCTCGGCATGGTCGATGTCCATCCGGTCACCAAGGACGGCTGGTGGGGCGATTGCACGCGCAGCTTCCTCAGGGGCGACAATGTCGCCCAGCGCAGGGCGCTGGAGACGATCGACGCGATCCATGCGGCGGTGCTCGCCTCGGTGCGGCCCGGCATGCGCGCCTGCGATCTCTTCGCCGTCTTCGATGCCGAGGTGAAGAAGACGCCGTTCCTGCTGCTCGACCGGCTGTCGAATATCGGCCATTCGCTCGACGCCAACTCGTCCTATGACGCCGGCTATATCGATGCGTGGAACGAAACCCCGATGAAGGGCGCCTGGGCGATCGAGCCCTTCATCGGCAATCATCTCTACGGCGTGAAGAAGGAGGACGTCGTGTGGTTCGGCCCGGGCAGGTGCACGATCGTCAGGTGACGTGCTGAAAACCGGCCGCTCCCGCGTTAATTCGGAAACGAGGCCGGCTCCATAGCGATCCATGCCCCAACCGGCGCGCTCAGAATTTGCCATTGTGCAAATGCGCCCATCATCCGCAATGAAGACGGATTGCGGCCGGTGCCGCTGCATGGGTCGAATAGGAACTATTATCCATCCGGCGGCGTTGTCTCGCGGATAAACAACAAAGCGAGGCTAGGGATGACCACCATTCTTCTGGTTATTCTGATTCTGCTGCTTATCGGCGCATTGCCGAACTGGGGCTATAGCCGCGGCTGGGGCTATTATCCGAGCGGCACGCTGGGGATCATCTTCATCATCCTGCTCATCCTGGTGCTGACCGGGAGAGTCTAGGGCATCGGCCCGGAAGACGTGGTTTCGGGCAAGCCGATGCGTAAAAGACAAGAGATACACCTCGGGGATTCCAACGGAATGCCCGAGGCTCTCGTCGTGATGGTCGGGATTTAACCGTCCGGAAGAAGAGCGGCTCGTGGCGGGAGGGCATATCACCGCAACGAGCCGCTGCTTCGGCGTGTGCCGAGCGCCCCTGAGGGCAGGGAGCAGCTGCAGGCTGTGCCAAAACTGACTTGAGAGCAAGTTGGACCAAGGGGAAATGCGCCGTCGGCCCGCCAGGGTTGTCGAGAGGGATTGGTAAATGAGCGCCTGGCGGGCCTTACGCCAGTTGGCCTCCCTATAATGTGCGTGGCGGATGGAAAGTTCCCAGGATGGAGGGCGGAACATTCCAGGTTCCTGTCGCTTATCGTCAAATGGACCGGAAAGCCCTGCGCGCCAAAATAGCCGAGCTCCGCGACGCCTGCTGAACAGGCGCGGGCGCTCTCCGTGGATCTGACCGATCCCAAGGTGGAGCAGGAGTCTCTGGAGCTTGCGCGAAGGCTCGAGAAGGAGGCCGAAGCGCTTGAGCGGAAGATCGCAACCAAGCCGGATAACAACGCAAATTGACGTGGAGCTCCGCGCGAACCGCGACGGGCTGGAAAGGGTTCCGTCCGCGCCCGTCAGAACGTCCGCCGCAATCTGAAGGCGACAAGAAGCAGAAATGTCCCCGCGGCGATATTTGTGGCGACCAGATTCTGGAGGGCACTCGCGTCGATGATCGAGGAGGTCCCGTGAAACATGAAGTTGGTCAGGGAGTCCATCGCATAGTTCGCTGGAAGCACCTTGGAGAACGAGTAGAGGGCAATATGATCTGCACTGATATTCGATATCAATCCGGAGAATAGAAATGTAACCACAAAATATGACAGCGCGATCATCGTGATGCGTATCTCATTTACGACCAGCAGGGACGCTGCGAGGCCAAGCATTGCCGCCGCAGTGATCGAAAGTACCTGCAAGGCGCTGGTGGTGAAGTCCGGTGCGGCAATGGAAAATCCATAGCGAAAACTCGATAGCGCGAGCAGAAAGCCTAGTGCTGATAAGCCGAGTATGCCGGCAACACTTGCACGCGCAAGTATCGTGGGGGCCCAGCGGCCGTTCGAGGAAGCGATGATGGTTTGCAGTGTATTGGCGGCGACGTCCCTGGCGACACTGCGGCAGGCAAAGCCAAAGGCGACAAAATGCGCGAGCATGGCGATGATCTTCGGCAGGAATACCCGGGCATGACTACCGGGGCTGGTGGCTGAATTGGCGATGCTGATCGCGGTTGGCCAATTGCTGGGGGTGGGGTTGCGCGCATCTGCGCCCCCAAAGAGCTCGCGATAAATCTTGATGAACCAGGGCTCGTGCCGGATCAGAGTGATGGCGGCGAGTTGAGCGCCCCGAACCAGGCTCTGATGCTCGAGATCAGAGCGGCCTACCACGGCGATCTGCCAGCTATTGCCATTGCACAGGATGCCGATATCGGTTTCATCCTGGATCATCTGAGCGCTCAGTTGCGGGAGATTCTGAGTCCGTCTGCTGATGTCGAGATCGACAGTCTCGCGCAGCAGTTCGTGCGCCTCGACGAGAAACTGCTGACATTCGAGAGAGGTGTCGGCCCGCTGGTAAAGAGCGACTTTAACCTTGTTTTCCCCGATATCGAGATTGGCGACGCCGTCGACGGCAAGCGCGAGGCCCAGGAAAAGCGCAATCAGCAAGGCCGGCCTGATGACGACTTCCAACGCTTCAAACAGTAGGAGTGACAGTTTCATTCAAAGATCGATCTTTTTGTTCCACAAGGCTTCAAAATCGAGCGGAAGCGTCCTGCTTGTCGGCTGCGAGGCGATCATGACTTTTGCAGAGCGCGCAGCCTGCCCGATCAACGTTATCGCCGCTTCGAGACGCTGATCATCGAGCTGGGAGATGGGCTCATCCAGGATGATGACGTCTGATGCTGCGGAACATACTTGTTGTAGGGCGAACAGTCGTCGGTAGCCGCCCGACAATGTGCCGAGCTGCGCCTGGGAACGATCTGCGAAATAGGAGGAAAGCGAACCGAAGCCGTCCGAGCGTCCACGGGCGAAGATGAGGTTCAGGAGCAGCTTGTTGAAGCGAATTGAAAGATCGGGGAAGCCGATGACCCCTTGTGGGAGATAAGTGACTGACGGACGGTGCTGTGACGGCCAGACGACCTTGCCCTGATCGGGCTCGGTCAATCCGGCGATAATCCTCAGCAAAGTCGACTTGCCGCAGCCATTCGCTCCGCGCACCAGCAGACGGTCGCCCTCCCGCAGGTCGAAGTTCCTCAACTCGAGTACCCTGCTACCGCGATAGGATTTTGCAATGTTGCCGAGGTGAATGATGGTGGGTGCTGTCATCTGCTGTCCGCCCGCTGTTGCAGCGAAATGCTGGCCACCAGCCCGGTTCCTGATTCGAGGCCATCGAGATCGATGGTCAACAGCCGGTAGGGAAGGACCATATCGGCGTCCTCGAGGTCGGCACGCAGGTCGTCTTCACTCGAGAGCAGGGAGGTTCCATCCATGGCGGCGCTAAGTTTCGACGACAGCTTCAATTCGGGCGTCCCGTTCGCCCGCTTCGGTTGGGCGAGCGCCTTCTTCAAGTCGCCGATGAGAGGAGCGTTGGCTTGTTCGTAGAAAATGAGTGCGAAGCCCGTATCGCTCGTTTCTGTACTGGCTACTTGAAGCTGCTGGTCGTTCGCCTGCTTCTCGACGCCTCCGTTTCTGGCTTGAGCGCATAGCCCCTCGATCTCCTCGATGGTCGGCAGTGACACCAGCCATGCCAGCAATCCCAGTCTCTGCGGCGTCTTGTTCCAGGCCGGCAAGAGTTCCGACCCTTGCGCGGTGAGCCCCTCGAGCATGTCCCGCTTCGCGGACCAGGAGGCATCCTTGTCCGCCATGACGGAACGCCAAAGCCGGATGAGATCGTCTAGCCGCGTGAAGGTGAGCTCGGGCTCCATATTGGGATCCTGGCCGGTAAGCGCGTAGTTCCAGTATCTGCGGCTCTCGTTCAGAACTCTGGTCGCCTGCACCAGATCTTCTTCCAATCGCGCCTCATCCTTCTCCACCGGGGACCCGTCCTCCGTCACCGATGATGACAGCAGGCGTTGGAAATCGAGCTGTTTCCTCTCCTGGAGATTGGACGCCGACATCGGGGAACCGCCGGCATACAGGCCACCCCAGAGTTGCTCGGCCGGGGATGTATCCGCGTCCATCGACTTCGCGAACACAACTCCGGGTTCCGTCTCGAATGACGCGGCTTTGCCGAGGAGCATGCTTCCGAATGGCGCAGTGTCGCGTCGTATGACGGCGGTGGCAAGGCTGTTCTCTCCAGCTTCTATCCCGGTCTGAAGGCAAGCTAGTTTCGAGACGGTCTCATTGTTGGACTCCTGGACCATGCTTCCATTGGCCATGCGAGATGCGAATGAAGGGATGGTGCTGTCGCATTGCTCGGTTGCGCTCAGTTCACCCAGCACGCAGACAACATCCAGATACTGCTTGATCGTGGATATGATCGCACTGTTTCGTCGAACGCCCTCCATGCGCGAAAGCTCCCCGATCAGCCGTAAGGCATCCGCCAGATCATTCTTAGAGTAGGAAGTCACGACTGCCATCGGAGTGGCCTGAGTCGCTCCGCGCTTCAGCGAGAAGAAGCTGACGGTTGAAACGCCGCTATCTAGCAGATCGAAGAAAATCGGATAGATCCGGCCTTCCGATTGAATGATTTCCGCTAGCTCCGGAAGTACGAGATTCAGGAGCTTTGGATATGAACGCAGGGATGGATCATTGAAGGACAGGCGCACGCCTGAACCCGCATCGTTGCCCCATTCGCCCTTCTGCGGGTTGCTGGCCGGTTTTAAAGCGAGCAATTTCAGAAGCTCCATGTCCTGAGGTGCGAGATTTAGGTTGAGAGAGGCTGAAATCTCGTTGTCATCGGCGAAGATCGCGACCGGCGTGGTGAGATAGAGGGGAATCGCGGGAAGGCCCAGGCTGCTCTGCATATGCATGCCCGATGTAGGTCTGATGCCACCGAATATGCGAGCTTGCTTCCCGCCGCGGCTGCCGAGAGACAATATCGCCGTCTGGAAGGCCCTGTCGCCGCCAAGGGTGATCGTGGGCTCCTCCAGTTTTTCCAGAAGCGGAGATTGGCCCCGACGTGGCGAGATGGCCAGATAGCGGTCGTATTTCTCTATGAGATAGGCGCCGGCGCGGATCGGCAATCCGCTTTCGAATTGGGTGATATCAGTCTCGGAGGGGAGGGTAATGGGCAACGCCAAGTCATCGGAGCCGGTACAGGATTGCAGCTCAATCTCCTTCCGGTCTGGCGCAATCATGCTCAGCTTGCAGCGGCAGGCTGCCGCATTCCCGGAGATTTCGCATATCGAATCGACCGAGTTGCGAGCGCTATTGCCGCCGATGACGCGGACGAGCCTGATCTTGAAATCATCGGCCGATTTTGATGGCAGGAAGGTTCCTTCGATGCTTAGCCGACTTCCGCCGTCGGTGCCGGATGCCGATGTGAACGTGCCGCATGGGCGGTAACCGTTACCTGAGACCCTCAGGGAGACATGATGGGGGCCGGCTGAGGCGAGGGCGCTTGCTTCATAGCTGAAAGTGATGTTCAGCGCCGGATGAGTGAGACCGGCGAAAATGTAGTTTAACGCCTTGGCCTGATCCGTCGCGGGGACAAGAAGGTGAATTCTGTCGTCTTTCTGATAAATCGCAGCGGCGGAGTCTCCGGTCAGGCCATTGATCTTTAGCGTGGCTTCGCTCTGGTTCAGCAAGCAGAGCAGCGCTCTGTAATCGAAGTCGCGTCCGCCCAGCGCATTGTCGATCTTTTCGTCAATCTTCTCCTGATTGTCTGCTCCGTCTTGTGTTGGCCAGCCGTTCTTGCCGCCCATTTCCGCCCGGATATGATCGAGGTGTCGGCGCACCAATGATGTCATGTCCGCGAGCGTATCGCTCAACAGAAACCAGTCCGCGTCCTGTGGCACGAGGCCGATGGTCGCCGGTAGCCTGCGCGCATCCTCGCGTTGCGGCCAAAGGAGCGCCATGGGAAGGCATGCGATGATCAGGATCGCCACTATCGAGGGCCCGATCCAGCTCTCACGGAGTCTGTTCGCCGTGCCTGTCGCCAGTTGAATGATATTTCCGCTACTCATCGGTTCTCTGGATCTGTCTGGCGATTGGAGATTATGTGCATCTATTGCTCGTTCAGAAGGGCAAGCACCTGTGCGAGGCTGCGCTGATTGGCGTTGAAGCAATTCAGATATGCCATAGTTGCACCTCCCGATCGGCTGCTTGATCTGCGCTGCCCGATACCCAGAAGAATCTCATCCATCGCCCGCTGGCTCCGCTCGGTCAGCAGCCACCCCAGCGGAGGCGAGGGGTTCATATCGGGGCACAGGCGGAACTGAATGAATATTCCCTCCGGCAGGTCGTGCATGGTCCGGATCAGCGATTTCGACGCCATAACTTCGCGACCGCCGGCTGTATTGTAGAGACCCTGAAGCGCTCCGGCCATTTGGGCCAGCAAAGTCGGGGCCCGCTTGTCGGCCGGCGGAGCGGTGTCGTCGACGGTGATGCCAAGAGCTTCCTGAACCTCGTTCCAGACCGCGTAGTCCTGCTCGACATAGTCGGGGTTATTGAGGATCTCGATTACCACCGGTGTCGGACGCTTACGGTCCTTAGGCCAGATGTTCATCGTCTTCAGGATGAGTTCCTGGAGTGTCGCCGCACCGTTGTTCTCGAAATAGCCGCCGTCGATGACATGTCCCAATGTGCTGTTGTCGGAATTGCGCTTGTCAACGACGACGCCCGAAGGAGAGACGATCGGGAACCGGGCGGAGTTCAATATCGCCGCGGCGATGGGGATGTCGGCATGAGTCATGCCTGATGTGAAATCATACGCGTCGCTGAATGTGTTTTGGCTGATCTTGAGATGGGAGGTGATGATTCGCTTCCCTGACTCCTGATGCGTGCCGTTCAGCAGCAGGATGGGTTGCCAGGCCACTCCGGTCGCGAATTTGGCGCGGAATGCTCGCAGGCTGGTGCGTAAAGAGAAGAACGACGTCTGGTCGAGGTTCGCCGGTGTGCAGGTGAGTTTGCCCTCCTTCATGGTCGGACCGCAGTGGGATTGCCACGCATTGGATATCTCGTGTTCGAACACGATGGCGCGGTCGGGGCCGGGAGGAAGGGGGAGAAAGGCGGAGGCGACATCTCTGAAGAGATAGTTGTTCAGCACAGGCGTCAGGAAGTCATAAGAGAGAATCTGCTTTGCCTGGGTCTGATATGCTCCGGCGGGGAGGGGGACGTCGGGTGCGGATAGGGGATGGCGCGCGCAAAGCGGCGGCGCCGCGGCTGCGCTTCGATCCCCATATCTGTTGAGGGCATTGCGCAATTGTGCCGAGTAGAGAACGGCTCCGAAGCTTCCTCCTGAGACACCGCTGATGGCAAAGAGGCGATCGGGAAATTGCGGTGAGCAATCGGTTATCCGTCCGAGGACGCTGGTCGTCCAGTATGCTGCCCGAATGCCGCCTCCGGCAGCGTTTACAAAGAAGATGTAAGGCGGCGCTCGTGTGTCGCGTCTTGGCGTGCCGATCCAGCGGGAAACCTCATCTCGCAGTGGTGTCTGTAGGCGCGCCGGTTCACCCGCCTGTATCGATGAGATCCGGTAGGCCACTTTGCTGTAGTTTTGCAATGAGACAAAGGACAGAAGTCCCAGCAGGGCGAGGGCGAAGGCGACGGTCGTCCTTCCCTTCCACAGCAAGCCCAGACCTAGGAGAATCGCGATGATGCATAGGAGTTGTGGCCATGTTCCGCTGTCGTTCAGTGATGTGAAGTTTATTGCCAGGGGGAGCAGGAGCGGCACGAGCAGGAAGATCAGCGTGATCGGCCAGCTCGTGTTCCTGAAGATTAGGCGCGGCGCCGCGAGCAGAGGGACATATATCGCCATGGCGAGGATGACTATGCCGATGGTACCGACCGCCAGCGCGAAGGTCCGCCCCAGCGACAAAGCGAAGAGGAGGCATCCGATGCTGGCACAAATGCTGAAAAGCATGCAGCGCCGCCAGAAGGGGATGGCGAGCTTGGTTGTCGCGCGGGGGAGTTGCAGAAGCCGGCTCACCACGGCCGCCACCCTGCGCGTATACCGTTCTGGAATGTACTTCCTGACTCTGCTGGCATTGTGCCGTAAGGCGACGCGGGAATATGCGATGACGGCCGCCGTCATCACGAGCACACTGACGACGCTGATGAGGACGACGAGCCCGAAGCGCTCGGCTCTCCAGAGATGCCATAATTGTGAAGCGGCAACGCTGATCGACAGAGCAATAGGCACCAGGTTCGCCGCAATCCGCTTGGCCCGAAGATCGGTGATCGTCCGGGCGGCGATCGCGTCGACTATGCCGAGTTCAAGCCTGAGCCGGCTCCAGTACCACACTTGAAAGCAAAGCAGCAGCATCGCCGCGAAGGTGAACCAGGCGCTGGCGCTGCGGGTCTCATCATACAGGGAGCCGACGAGTTCGGAGCCCTGCCCGGTGAGGAACAGAGCATTAAGGAGAAGCGGGACCAATAGCATCGCGCGGCACTGGCAGAGCGCCCACCAGACGGATCGCAGCGTGGCCCAACGAGTTGCCATAAATTATTACCTTACGGCAAATTTATGGTGGTTTCAATCGGTGGAATCCGCTTCGCGTGTCATTTATGCGCCAGTGGGGGAATCTTATCGGAAAGTCGCGGGCCGAAGATCTTCATGGTTGCCGGACTTTTCGTGGTGCCGCCGAACAGGCGTGAATGCCGTCGGTGCGGGACCGAGCGCGCTAGCTGCAAGAGTCGCCTGCCGGCCAGTCGGGCAACAGGGTTAATCCGTATTTTGGCGCGGCCGCCTTGAGACGCGCGATATCGGCGCCGGTCGGCGGCCCCGCCATCTCTCCTGGCCGCAACTCGCGGCCGGCTTCGGCGAGAAAATGCTCGAACACGCTCGGCGTGCCGATGAGGAGGTAGCACGCCGGCCGGTCGGCGGGATTCAGGAGCTGATGCGGGATGCCGCGCCGCAGGAAGGCGCTGTCGCCGGGCGACAGAATGCGGGCCGCGCCGTCCACAATGACGGTCAGGTGCCCCTCGAGGACATAGACCGTCTCATCGTCCTGCGTATGAACATGGATCGGCGTCGCCGTCGGCCCGTCGCTGCTATTCTCGAAGAGACAGAATGAACCGCCCGTCTCCCGGCCGGATACCAGCCGCTTCATGACGACCCCGGCAAGCACATATTCCTTCGGCTCGATATCCGCCATCTCGATCGGTCCCGGCGCTTTGTTGGATGCGGGTGGCCCGCCGGGTGATGGTGGGGCGCGCCCGGCGGGCCCCGGGGACGCCTATTTGCGATAGGCGGCGTGACAATGGTCAGCCGGCGTGAAAGTTCCTGTTCTGCCATCACGTCCGGAGCAACAGCGATGCTCCCGGAGGCCACGGCCTCGGCGCATGCCGGAATGATGTCCACAACCCGCTCGATCAGGATGACGATCTGCGTGGCATCACTGAAACGTGACGCTCAGTCAATGGCCGGGGCAGGTGCAGGCTTGGCGTTTTCAGGTCGCTTTGGCATAATGCGGACCATGCTCACCCGCCTTTGTTGCTCGATTGCACTGATGATCGGCCTTCATATCCTCGCCGCCGATGCGCTTCTCGTCCGGAGCGCCAATGCGGTGGTCATCTCCGGGGAGGCCGTCGTCGTCGGCGGCGACGTCCTGCGGATCGGAGGAAGTGAGATGCGCATCTATGGCATCGACGCGCCCGAAGCGGGGCAGGCCTGCCGGCTTCCGCGAGGCACGTGGGATTGCGCCAAGGCCGCGGCCGGCGCCCTCGCGGCGATGACCTCCGGCGAGACGGTCCATTGCGAGGTGAGGCAGCGCGACGAATATGGCCAGCTCGTCGCTCGATGCTCCACCAGGGAGGTGCCCGACATCGGCGCCAGGCTCGTCGCCTCGGGCCTGGCCTGGGCCTTCGTGAAATACTCGGCCGACTACATCGACCTCGAAATGGCCCCACGGCGTCACAAGACAGGTATCTGGCAGTCGAAGACGCAACCCCCATGGGAGTATCGCGCGGCGCGCTGGGCGGCGGCCAAGCAGATCGCTCCCGAAGGCTGCCCGATCAAGGGCAATATCACCGTCAAGGGCCAGAAGATCTATCATGCCCCCTGGTCGCGCCATTATGCGGGGGCGAGGATCGACCAGGCGAAGGGCGAGCGCTGGTTCTGCACCGAGGCCGAAGCGATCGACGCGGGCTGGCGGGCATCGCACCGGTGATCGGCGGCCTGCCGCAGTCAGATCGGCAGGCGTCCGACAATCCGCCCACTGCGGGCATCGAGCCGGATCCGGAAGGCCTCGCCATGGCGGCGGCCCAGATAGGTATAGGTCCGGCCCCTGCATTCGATCACCCGCACACGGTTGAAGCGCTGGGCGACAATGGCGCGGCCTTCACCGCAACCGATGCGGTAACGGCTCGCGACGGCGATCTGCCAATAAGGTTGCGGATACCAGTAGCCATCGAAATAGAATCTGAAAGCGGCGCTTCGGCTGCGGCGGCGCTGGTGTCTGTCGGGATCGAAGCGCCATCGGCTGCCACCGGCCTGAACCCCGGCAGGTCTGCCGCCATCGGCATCGGTCTGCGGAGCGCCGAGCCGCTTCTTCTTCTGCGGCATCCCTTGGGCGGACGTAGGCTGATCTTGCCCTGGCATCTGCTCGCCTTGACTGCCGCCGTTCATCTTCTTTTGGCTTTTTCCCTGATCCGGCACATCTTGCAGCTGAGATTTCGGGGGGCATAATTCGCCCAGGCAGGGCTTCGTTCTCGATGAATCCTGGGCGAGGGTGATACCAAGCACCGATCCCGCGACAACAGCCGAGCCCAAAAATGCGGTTGTGAGAATGCTGGACATCGCGCTTCTCCTTTCGGGCGAGAAACTCACCTAAAGGCAGCGCAGTTCCTAATCGGGCGACCTCGCCGGCGGATGATTCAAGATCGAATGGAGGTGCCGCCCGCATGAGGAGAAGTAGAGGCCCTGAGACGTGCTCAGGGCCCCCCTCTCGGCGGCGAGGGACGGCGACAATCGCCGACGAGCCGCTGCGCTCGTAGCCCAACGCGGCGATGGCCGCCTTCACATAGGATATATTTGCAAACCTGCGACCGCGTGCGCGTTCAGCATCGGCCATGGAGCGCCACCTCTCCGCAAGGGAACTGCGCGCCGCCGCTCGCCAGGCGTCAGCGGTGGCTCAATCCTCCGCGAACGAAGAGGTCAGTGCCTATCTGCTGCTGGTGGCTCAGCGCCTGATCGCGGAGGCCGAGATGCTGGAGAATTCGCCTGACGAGAGAAGCGGTCACACGCCTTCATGAGCTTTTTTATGCGGCTTCGTCCTGCCCAGCGGCTCATCCAGATCGTTCAGCAAAGTGTTCATTTCGCTGAGCCTGACATCCTGGGTAAGCTCGAATGTGTCGAGTAGTTGCTCCGCCTGCGTGGTGTCGTGGCCGGCACCTGACAGCGAAGAAACGATTTTCCGCTGCTCGGCAATGGTTTCATTGCCGCGGTCGACCAAGCGTCTGGTTTCGTTGAGCTGCTTGAGCAGTCGCAATTTGGTTGTCATGGCTGAAGCTTTGGGCCGGTGAAGAAAGGCGTACCTTCACCTAGGTTAACCTTCCGCCCTATCGGCCGGCATTTCCTAGCGCGTGATCAGGAAAAGTGGATATCGGTTCTCCGTCCGATCACGCGCGAATATATGATTACGAACACGTTTATCACTTCAGGTCGACTCGGCCTAAAGTGATCGTGATCTTGGTGCCGAAGGTCGGTTCGCGACGATGATGATCTGCCGACGAGGCGGAAGCCCGGCCTTGGCGTTAGGGCCTTCATTGGCCATGTGCTATCATCGTTCTATCGTCAGCACGTGCATTCACTGCAACCGGGCGCTGGCGGCTGAGAGTTTCCTCGTGCTCCCGCCTCAACCCCTGGAGCACGATATGCCCCTCAAACGTGAAACCGCGCGTCCCTTGGACGAAATGGCACATTGGTTGGATGAGCGCTCGACACACATGCGCGCGATCCGCAGAGCCGGCATCCGCGCCGAACAGGAAAGTCTGGTCCGGATTGCCGCTTCTCGCAAGCTTTTGGCCGAGACCGCGCACGCAGCCAAAGGTTACATGCCGAGGAGGCCATGAGTTGCGATGTCGCCCGGAAGACGGGGTCGGCACCCAAGCGCCGCCCTTTCGCACTCTACTCAATCTATGGAGAAAAGAATGGTGGGCGGTACAAGGATCGAACTTGTGACCCCTACGATGTCAACGTAGTGCTCTACCGCTGAGCTAACCGCCCACGCCATTGCTTGAAGCGGGCCTGCGTATATCGGGAAGCGGGCCTGAGCGCAAGGCTTATGACCGGATTTTGACGGAATTGCCGGGAGCCGCCCGCGGCGGGCGCCGCCGCTGCGGAAATCCGCAATTTGCCGGGGTCGCCAAGGGCTTGGCCGGCATTTCCCAGCGGTCGGTCTGAGGTTGCGCCGAGCTTGGGGACAGGTGCGCCCTAGGCGGCCATCATGCGGTCGACCTCGGCCACGAGCTCGCGCAGGTGGAAGGGCTTGGACAGCACCTTGGCTTCCTTGGGCGCGCGCGAATCGGGGTGCAGCGCCACCGCGGCGAAGCCGGTGATGAACATGATCTTGAGGCTCGGATCGAGCTCGGCGGCCCGGCGGGCGAGCTCGATGCCGTCCATTTCCGGCATGACGATGTCGGTCAGGAGAAGGTCGTAGGTGCTCTGCTTGATTTCCTCGAACGCGCTGGCGCCTTCGCCGAATGACACTACGGCATGACCGGCGCGCTCCAGCGCCCGCACCAGGAACCGCCGCATATCCTCGTCATCCTCAGCCAAAATGATCTTGGCCATCATATCCCTGATCGTTCGCCATCGTTGAGCTGACGGGTGTTATAATCCAGCACACTAGGCCGGACAGGTAAATGTCCTATAAAGCGCGTCTATCCTGTGGACAACGGCGCTTTTGACCGCGATACTCCGGCTGTTAAGCCACCAAGGAGCCGCGCGAATTGGGCAAACCCGCCGAGCTGGAAGCCTTCGCCATTCTCAGCCCCCGCCAGTGGACACGGCCGGTGATCTTCAACTCGCCTCACAGCGGACGCGTCTATCCGGCAGAGTTCCTGGCCGCTTCGCGGCTCAACCCGCATGCGCTGCGCAAATCGGAAGACTGCTATATCGACGAGCTCTTCTCCTTCGTCGCCGATCTGGGCGCCCCCTTGCTCCATGCGCATTTCCCGCGCGCCTATCTCGATGTGAACCGCGAACCCTATGAGCTCGATCCGCGCATGTTCCGCGAGGACCTGCCGGGCTTCGCCAACAGCTCCTCGATGCGCGTGGCCGGCGGGCTCGGCACCATTCCGCGCATCGTCAGCGAGGGCGACGAGATCTACCGCGGCCCCTTGAAGCTCGTCGACGCCCTGGCGCGCATCGAGACGATCTACCGGCCCTATCACCGCACTTTGGCCGACCTGATCAACCGGGCGCGCGAAGCTTTCGGCTATTCGCTCCTGATCGACTGCCATTCCATGCCCTCCACCGCCTGCTCGCATGTGACGCCGCATCCGATGGGGCGGGTGGATATCGTGCTGGGCGACCGCCATGGGGTGGCCTGCGCCGACGAGATCGTGTCGACGCTGGAAGAACTGACCCGCAGCCAGGGCCTCCGGGTCCTGCGCAACAAGCCCTATTCGGGCGGCTTCATCACCCAGAATTACGGCTCGCCCAAGCATCACCGGCACGCGCTGCAGATCGAGATCAACCGGGCGCTCTATCTCGATGAGCGCAGTCTCGAGCGCAACCGCGGCTATGCCGCCGTGAATCTTGCCTTGCACCGGATATTCGCTGGTCTGCTCGCGAGTCTCCCCGATATCATGCAACCCCGGCGCGAGGCGGCCGAGTAAGAAAAAAGGCCGGTATCACTTTCGTGAACCGGCCCAAGTCTAGGGAGGAAACGCCCAGGAAGGGCATGCGAGGGAGGACGTCGTCCTCACTCACGGGACCTATTTGGCAGTGCAGCAGCGAAATTTCAAGTTAAAGAGTCATTCGAAGTGAATAATTTCGAGCAACTTTAATAAAACGCAGATCGCCGATTTCGTGGTTATCTATTTGTTTTTATTTCTAAAAATGGAAATTCGGAGAAAATATCCATACATCTTTCGATAAAAGGCATGCGCTTTATGCATGTCTCCGAGCTGGATAACTCTGCTGCGATGCAGCAAGATTTCGCCGGTTTTGAATAGAAACTCCATAAAACTGGTCGAGTTTTTGCTTTTGTGGGAATCGAATCGGAAAAGCGATATCCCTCATTCCCCCGCGTCTCGCGCCAAACTAGAAACGTTCCTCAGAAAAGAGTCAGAAGGCTGTCTCCATGCCCATCCCGAACTGGACCGAACTCACCCGATTCGCGCTGGATCTCGCCGAGGCCTCGGCCCGGGAGATCATGCCGCATTTCCGGAAGGACATCCCGGTCGACGTGAAAGCCGGCGCGGTCTGGGATCCGGTCACCGAAGGCGACCGCGCCGGAGAGCGGATCATGCGGGCGATGATCGAGGAGCGCTATCCCGACCACGGCATCCATGGCGAGGAATATGGCAAGAAGCCGAGCCGGTCGGGCCTCACCTGGGTGCTCGACCCGGTCGACGGTACCCGGGCCTTCATTTCGGGCATGCCGACCTGGGCGACGCTCATCGGTCTCAATTTCGAGGGCAAGCCCAAGGTCGGGGTGATGAACCAGCCCTTTGTCGGAGAAACCTTCTACGGCAATCCCGACGGCGCCTGGGCGCGCCATCGCGGCGCCGAACGCAAGCTCGCTACCCGCCCGGCCCGGCCGCTGGCGCAAGCCACCTTCACCACCACCGCGCCCGAGCTCTACCGTAGCGACGCCGAGAAGGAAGTGCTCCGGCGGCTAACCCAGGCGGCGCGGCTCACACGTTACGGCGGCGATGCCTATTTCTTCTGCGTGCTGGCGGCAGGCCAGACAGATCTCGCTTTCGACGCGCGCATGGAGCCCTATGACATCGCGCCGCTGATCCCGATCGTCGAGGGCGCCGGCGGCATCGTCACGACCTGGGAGAGAGGCGATGCGGCGCCGGGCGGCAATGTGATCGCCGCCAGCTCGGCCGCCCTTCACGAAGAGGCGCTCGATCTGATCACGCGCGCGTAAAGGCGTCGAAAGCGGCGAAGAACTGCTCGCGGATGCTGTCGCGCTCGAACAGGATCTCGTGGCGCGCCTCGGGGATGACGGCGAGCGACACGCCGGTGGCGGCCGCACAGAAGCGCCGCGTCGCTTCATTGTCGACAATGCGGTCGCGTCCCGCCGCGACGATGAGGATGGGCGCGCGGAACACCATGGACTTGCCGAAGGCATTCATCTGGCGCAGCGCATGCAGCGCGGCGTTGAGCCAGGAGATGGTCGGGCCGCCGACGCCGAGGCCGGGCTGCTCCGCCAGCGTGGTGGTCGCCTGGTTGAAGCGGCGCTGGTCGCTGGTCAGGTAATTGCCGGGAAAATTCTGCGGCGCGATCGGCCGCTTGTTCTGGCCGGGCAGGAAGAGCCGGCCGAGCCCGATCCTTGGCGCGACGGAGCAGAGGAGGCGCACGACCGGCATCGGCCAGAGGCCGGGATCGACGCCGATCAGCGGCGCCGACAGCACGGCGCGCTCGAACCAGGTCCGTTTCGTCAATGCCCTGAGCAGGACGAGGCCGCCGGTCGAATGGCCGATCGCATAGAAAGGCGGCGGACAATCCGGCAGGACGACCTGCATCATGAAGGACGTGAAGTCGTCGTCATATTCGGAGAAGCTCCTGAGCCCGTCGCGATAGCGATCCTCATAAGCGCGCTCCGATCCGCCCTGGCCGCGGAAATCGAAGGTGGCGACGGCAAATCCGCGGCGGAGAAAATCGGCGATCGTCTCGAACCAGCGCTCGATGAAGTCACCACGGCCGCAGACCAGAACGACCGTGCCTTTCGGCGAAGTCGGAACGGCGAAAGCGGCCCTGAGCTTGCGGCCGTCCTTGGCGGTCACCATGGTGGCGACGAGGCCTTCCGGCAAGCCGTTGCCAGGCAGGGGAGTCAGCGGAATCAGGGGCGGTTGCAGATCCACGGGGCTTAGCGCTTACAGGAGCCCGGTCCGGCCGGCAAGAAACAGAGTTCTGACCCTGCTTCCGCCGCGCCTGGTATCATTATTTCTGCATCTTGACCTCGGCCAGCTGGCCGGAGGATGAATTGAGCTTGACCGTGAACGGCTTGCCGTCGCGCGTCGCGTTGAAGGCGTAGACCTGGCCCTTGCAGGTCACCTGCTTCACGCTCTTGAAGCCGTAGCCGGTGAGGATCTGGCCGGCCTTGGCGCAGCTGATCGAGGTCGGCTTCTTCTTGGTCGCGGCCTGCTGCTTGCGCTGCGTCTGCGGTTTTTCCTGGATCTGCGGCTTCGCATAGGTCCGGCGCTTGCGCGGCGGGACGTATTCCGGCTCGTAGTAATCCGGCTCGT